>NZ_JAMYLO010000002.1:42500-774025 GCF_040318075.1 Mesorhizobium sp. M1328
AGTTATGGCTAAGTGGGAAAGGATGTGAGGATCCCAAAACAACCAGGATGTTGGCTTAGAAGCAGCCATCATTTAAAGAAAGCGTAACAGCTCACTGGTCTAAATAAGGGTCTTTGCGCCGAAAATGTAACGGGGCTAAAGCCATACACCGAAGCTTAGGGTTTGCAGCAATGCAAGCGGTAGCGGAGCGTTCTGTAAGCTGATGAAGCCATACCCGTGAGGGGTGGTGGAGGTATCAGAAGTGCGAATGCTGACATGAGTAACGTAAGGGGAGTGAGAGACTCCCCCGCCGAAAGTCCAAGGGTTCCTGCTTAAAGCTAATCTGAGCAGGGTTAGCCGGCCCCTAAGTCGAGGCAGAAATGCGTAGACGATGGGAACCACGTTAATATTCGTGGGCCTGGAGGAAGTGACGGATCATTGAGGTAGTCCAATCTTATCGGATTGAAAGGGCTGCTGCGTGGTTCCAGGAAATAGCTCCTCCTTATAGACCGTACCCGAAACCGACACTGGTGGACTGGTAGAGTATACCAAGGCGCTTGAGAGAACTATGCTGAAGGAACTCGGCAAATTGCACGCGTAACTTCGGAAGAAGCGTGACCCTTTCATGCGCAAGCATGGGAGGGTGGCACAGACCAGGGGGTAGCGACTGTTTATCAAAAACACAGGGCTCTGCGAAGTCGCAAGACGACGTATAGGGTCTGACGCCTGCCCGGTGCTGGAAGGTTAAGAGGAGGGGTGCAAGCTCTGAATCGAAGCCCCAGTAAACGGCGGCCGTAACTATAACGGTCCTAAGGTAGCGAAATTCCTTGTCGGGTAAGTTCCGACCTGCACGAATGGCGTAACGACTTCCCCGCTGTCTCCAGCATAGACTCAGTGAAATTGAATTCCCCGTGAAGATGCGGGGTTCCTGCGGTTAGACGGAAAGACCCCGTGCACCTTTACTATAGCTTTACATTGGCATTCGTAGTGGCATGTGTAGGATAGGTGGTAGGCTTTGAAACCTGGGCGCCAGCTCAGGTGGAGCCACCCTTGAAATACCACCCTTATCACTATGGATGTCTAACCGCGGCCCGTTATCCGGGTCCGGGACAATGTATGGTGGGTAGTTTGACTGGGGCGGTCGCCTCCTAAAGAGTAACGGAGGCGCGCGATGGTGGGCTCAGAACGGTCGGAAATCGTTCGCTGAGTGCAATGGCATAAGCCTGCCTGACTGCGAGACTGACAAGTCGAGCAGAGACGAAAGTCGGTCATAGTGATCCGGTGGTCCCGCGTGGAAGGGCCATCGCTCAACGGATAAAAGGTACGCCGGGGATAACAGGCTGATGACCCCCAAGAGTCCATATCGACGGGGTTGTTTGGCACCTCGATGTCGACTCATCGCATCCTGGGGCTGGAGCAGGTCCCAAGGGTATGGCTGTTCGCCATTTAAAGCGGTACGTGAGTTGGGTTCAGAACGTCGTGAGACAGTTCGGTCCCTATCTGCCGTGGGTGTAGGAATATTGAAAGGATCTGTCCCTAGTACGAGAGGACCGGGATGGACGGATCTCTGGTGGACCTGTTGTGGCGCCAGCCGCATAGCAGGGTAGCTATATCCGGACGGGATAACCGCTGAAGGCATCTAAGCGGGAAACCCACCTTAAAACGAGTATTCCCTGAGAACCGTGGAAGACGACCACGTTGATAGGCCGGGTGTGGAAGAGCGGCAACGCTTGAAGCTTACCGGTACTAATAGTTCGATCGGCTTGATCGTTCTCATTCCTAATGCCCATCGTGAACACGATGGATGGCACAGAAAGCAGCTTCTCGAGCAACGTGCGTTTTGCCGACCTGGTGGTTATGGCGGAGCGGCTGCACCCGATCCCATTCCGAACTCGGCCGTGAAACGCTCCAGCGCTGATGGTACTTCGTCTCAAGACGCGGGAGAGTAGGTCGCTGCCAGGTCTGCCAAGCGCACGTTGTTTAATCTTCTCCTTACGAACAGGCCCGCCAACGGGACTCCGGGCCGCGCAAGCGGCCCTTTCATTTGGCGGAAGCTTGAATTCGGTGAGCCAAGGCTTACCTTTAGGGTTGACGCGGGGTGGAGCAGCCCGGTAGCTCGTCAGGCTCATAACCTGAAGGTCACAGGTTCAAATCCTGTCCCCGCAACCAAAAACGAAAACGGCCCGCCTTGTGCGGGCCGTTTTCGTTTTGATACCACCCCTGCACAAAATGCATCGAACCCCGGTAGCCCTACGGCGCCGGGTTTTTGTTTTGGGGCGTGCTGCCAAACACCGGAGAGCACCGCGGGCGGGACGGAGTTTCACGTCCTCGCCGGCACCCGAATGTGCTGCATGGATACAGCTCTCTTCTCGTCGATCCATCCTGATTTTGCAGACGCACACGAGGCCGCCAACCGATGGACCTATCCTTTTGCGTGCTGCAAGGGCGATCCTGAGGATGGAGACCGCCAAAGAATTCCTTACGCTGCAGTGAAGACTCGACCGAACGGCTTCGTGGTAACTCTCTACCCCGGCGACCACCACCGGATCACCACGGAGGAAGACGTGAACTGCTTTTTCGCTCCTCCTGAAGGAGTTTGATTTCTAAAGCGGAAGGTCCGGAAGGGGTCGATAGTGTTGAAACCCCATCGGTTATCCGCCAATAACGGACAGAATCGAGTTCGCGCCAAAAGCTCAAGAGCCACGCGGCAACGAACTATTCCGGCGGCTTGATGCGGAAGATCGAGTTGCCGGAGATCCATAGCGAACCATCTCCATAACGGATACCGTCGCCTAGGTACACTCCGAATGGGCGCTTGAACTTGCCACTGAACGAGTTCGTATTCGGGTCAATGCGAATGACCGGGACGAGTATCGTTGATACCCAGACAAAGCCGCCTCCGGCTGCTATATCTCCGCCCTTTCCGGCGGCGTCAGCCTCGATGGTGGCGAGAAGCTCACCGGTTTTGCCATCGATCCGCTGGACGGTTCCGTCGCCCTGATTGAGGACCCAGATCGATCCTTCGCCGGACGTCAGGAACCGCGGCTCTGGGTTGAGAGCAGTTGTCGTAACGATCTGATTCGTTTTCGGATCGACACGGTACAATTCACTCTTCGCAGTTCCTGTAACCCAGACGGACCCGAAGTCTGCGACTACGCCGGAGCTGGCAGATGGCAGCGGTACCTTCGCGACCTCGTTCCCAGTCTGAGCATCATAGCGAGCCAGGATCTGGCCATTGCTACCGGTGACGGCCCATACGGCACCTTCACCGACTCCGATGCTACCTTCGCTGTCGAATAGGAGGGACGGTATTTGCAGGACGATTTTGTTTGCGTGCGGGTCTACCTTGTAGATTGTCTTGCTGCCGACATCCGGCACCCAGACGGCGCCCTCGCCGACGGAAATCCCGCGGTAACTGCCGACAGCCCCCTCAATGGGAATGTCGGCAACAGAGTTGTCGTCTGGATTGATCCGAACAAGCTTACGGCCACTCATCATCCAGAGAGAGTCAAAACCGAAGGCTAAGAAATCGCCGCCACGCTCTATTGTCGCTTCTATGAGCACCTCAGGGGGTTTTTCGGGAGCTGCCGGAGTTGCCCAAGCCGAAGCTGCTATCGAAAAAGCGATTGCGTATGTTGCTGTTTGGATTCCCATTTGCCCCTCCATCAGGGGAATTCCACCTCGCCGTACTGGCTCTGGTCATTCCAAGTAGCGGCCAACCGCAAGCCCCCCTGGCATCACGGCTACGATGGTTGTGTTCAAGCGTCTTTCGCTTGGTGCGGCCGGCTAGCTAGATCATATACTTTGGACGGCAGCACCGGAAGCCGAAACGCTCCGAGGCCTTGCGGAGGGATCCGACAGCATCCAGCTCTCAGGCGCCAGGAGTTTCGAACTCTTTCGGTTTGGAAAGACGCTCCTTCTTGGAAATGAGCATACGTCGCACGCCCTTAGCCAGGCCACTCGGCGGCTGGTTCATAGTACACGTACCGACATCGCCGCTGCTGAAATGAGTGTAAGAAGTACGCGAGAGAGAAGCTCAGCATTTCTTGTCGGTATCTCTTCAGCCGCGCAGTTCCCGATGAGGATCATGGCGCCGATCGCTACCGTGCTTTCAGCCCGGCTTAACGGGCTTACCAAAGGCAGGCCCTCCTTGCTTCTTCTCGCCACCGCTCATCCCTTCCTTTTGAGAGCGAGCGGTGGCTCCAGACGAAGCAGGCGGTGAAGAATTCGGGAGACTTCCGAACGGCGGGAGGAGGGGACTTGTAAACTTCTTTAGGAATCAAGTGGTTACATGGTATAAGAAAACGTGCGTTGGCCACGAATCAGGCGCACAAACTCGCACAAATCTTCGCACAAATATTATGACTACCGATCTTTTGATTTAAATTTCAATTACTTAAGTAATTGGCTGTCCGACTCATAACCTGAAGGTCACGGGTTCAAATCCTGTCCCCGCAACCAAATACGAAAACGGCCCGCCTTGTGCGGGCCGTTTTCGTTTTGATATCGAACCCCGGTAGCCCTACGGCGCCGGGGTTTTTGTTTTGGGGCGTGCTGCCAAACACCGGAGCAGCGCGCGCGGGGACGGAATTCCACAATCTCGCCGACACCTGAATGTGCTGCATGGATGCGGCTCTAGCCGGCATCCCGGTTGGTCAAGGCGATGTGGCAGCAACCGGAACCGTGCCCCGGCGTCCAGGTGACGTTGTCGAAGCGCACTCCGGTGGCCTCGAACAGGCCACGGTCGAAGGCGCCGGCGATGCGGCAGAGCGTGGCGAGCTTCTCGTTGCCGACGCCGGCTTCGACCCAAGCGTCCTTCAGCGGACAGCGCCTGACCTTGAAGGCGATGCGGTCCGGACCGCGTTCGACGTCGGTCGGATAGATGCGGCCGCCATCCGGGCTGACGGCGAGGAACGCCTCGCCGATTGCCGGCGCGTCGTTCGGACCGAAATCGGCGAAGGCCGCCGCCGCAACCTCCTTGCCGCGCCGATCGATGGTGCGGATCATGATCGCCTCAGCCCTTTCCGCGCCAACTTCCGCGGTTAGCTCGTCGAGCAACAGACGATAGAGATCGGCGCGGTTGCGGAAGGCGGAATCGAGTTCGCGCGACAGTTTTTCGGCTCGGGCTTCGGCGTGGGTCATGATGCGTCCTGTTCGATCCTTGACAGTCTCGGCGCTGCCGCCACCAGCGCCTTGCCGACCGCGGATTGCGGCGCGTCGATGACGGTGCGGGCATCGCCGCTCTCGGCAATCCGCCCGGCGTCCAGAATGGCGATGCGGTGGGCGATGGCACGGACGACACCGAGATCGTGCGAAATGAACAGATAGGCGATGCGCTCCTCGCGTTGAAGGTCGAGCAGCAGCCGCAGGATCTGCGCGCGCACCGAAACGTCGAGCGCCGACACGGCCTCGTCGAGCACGACCAGCGACGGTTTCGTGGCGATGGCGCGGGCGATTGCAACGCGCTGGCGCTGACCGCCGGAGATTTCGTGAATGGCGCGGCCGGCGAGACCGGTGCTGAGGCCGACGCGTTCCAGCAGAGCTGCAATACGGCGCGGGCGCTCGGCACGAGAGGCGATATGATGAATGCGCAAGGGGTCGTCGAGCACACGCGCCACCGTGGCGCGCGGGTTCAAGGCGGCGAGCGGATCCTGAAACACCATCTGCAGACGAGCGCGCCGGTCGCGCAAGGCAGCGCCGTTCAGCGACAGGAGGTCGCTGCCTTCAAATTCGACCTGGCCAGCGTCGGCTTCGATGAGCCGCAGTATGAGCCGAGCTATCGTCGACTTGCCGCTGCCGGAAGGTCCGGCCAGCGCCAGCGTCTCGCCGGGTTCGATGTGGAAGGAAACGTCGTCGACCGCGGCGATGGTCTTGCCGCCGCGACCGTATCGTTTGGTCAGGCCGGAAACGGCCAGCAGAGGACTGGTCATGTTCGCTGCAGCAGCGGCTCGGCGTCTAGGCCGAGATTGGCGTCGAGCAGCGCCCTTGTGTATGCGTGACGCGGCGCACTGACGATTTGGGCGGTCGAACCGAGCTCGAGCAGCTCGCCGTGCCGGAACACCGCGATGCGCTCTGCAAGCTCGGCGGCCAGCGCGATGTCGTGGCTGACGAACAGCAGCGTCATGCCGTCCTCGGACACTAGTCGCCGGATCAACCCGACGATCTCGGCCTGCACGATGTCCAGCGCGCTGGTCGCCTCGTCGGCGATCAGCAGTTTCGGCCCGGCCGCAATCGCGGCGGCGATCGCCACGCGCTGCTTCTGGCCGCCGGAGAGCTTATGTGGGTAGGCCCTCAGGGCGGCATCGGGATCGGGCAGACGGACGCGTTCGAGCAGGGTTTTCGCCCTGGCGTAGGATTGCGACCAGCCGAGGCCGAGATGCGTGTAGGCGACCTCAGCGATCTGCATGCCGATTGGCATCACCGGGTCGAGGCTGGCGGATGGATCCTGGAAGATGAAGCCGACGTCACGGCCGCCGATTGGAGCATGGTCGCGAAGACTTGCAGGTTGACGCAAGAGCCAATCGATGCGGCCTTCGATCCTGGCGGTGGCCGGCAGCAGCCCGGCAATGGCCAGCGCCAGCGTGCTCTTGCCCGAACCGCTTTCACCGATGATGGCAAAGCGCTCGCCGGCCGTGATGTCGAAGCCGACATTCTTCAGCGTCGCCACCTCGGCGCCGTCGCGGCGATAGGTCACCGTCAGATTGCGGATCGAAGCAAGCGCCGTCACGACAGGCTCCTCCTCATCGCCGTGGTCTCGACGACGCCTTCGCCGGCGAGATAGACGCCGAGCACGGTTAGCACGAGCGCTACGCCCGGAATGATCGACAGGAAGGGCGCGGTGCGCAGCACGGCGCGGCCTTCGGCGATCATGCCGCCCCAGGTAACGCGGTTGGGGTCGCCGAGGCCGAGAAAGGACAATGCCGCTTCGGTGAGAATCGCCGCGGCGACGATCACCGACGACAAAGCCAATACCGGCGGCAATGCGTTGGGCAGCACCTCGCGAAAGGCGATCTCCAGCGGATGCATGCCGATGACGCGGGCGCCGGCAACAAAATCGCGCTCGCGGATCGACAGCACTTCGGCCCGCGCCACGCGTGCCGGTCCGGTCCAGGCGCCCAGTGCGATCGCCGCGACGACGACGCCGAGCGACGGCCCGACGATGCTGACGAAAGCCAAAGCCAGCAGGAAGGCTGGGACGGTCTGGAAAGCGTCGGTGATGCGCATCAGCACCTCGTCGACAAGGCCGCCGGCAAAGCCGGCCACCGTGCCGATCACGGCGCCCACGGCAAGGGCGGCGGCGGCTGTTGCCAGCCCGACCGCCAGCGAGGTGCGGGCGCCGTGGAAAAGCTCGGCAAGTACGTCACGGCCGAGGCGGTCGGTGCCCAGTGGCAGCGACCAGTCCTGGAATGGCGGCAGCAATGCCGGCCCGGCAATCGCCTGCGGATCGCCGGGAAAGAGCAAGGGCGCGGCGAGCGCCACGGCGAACAGCGCCACCAGAATGACCGCCCCGGCGACTGCTTCCGGGGTCCGGAGAAAGCGGCGAAGCGGGCTCACGCGCCGGCCTCACTGGCCCCGACGCGCGGATCGAGGAAGGCGTAGGCGATGTCGACGAGAAGGTTGATGATGACGACCAGAACGGCGCTGACGAGAATGATGCCGAGCAGCAACGGCGTGTCGCGCGCGGCCACCGCTTCCTGCGCCAGCCGGCCAAGGCCTGGCACGGAAAAGACGCTTTCGATGACGACGCTGCCGCCCAGCATTTGCGCGGACTGCAGGCCGAGCATGGTGACCAGCGGCAACAGCGCGTTACGGGCGATGTGAGCGAGCACGATGCGGCGACGGGAAAGTCCCCTGGCGCGGGCGGCCAGCACAAAATCCTGTCGCCACACCTCGGCCATACCGGCGCGCATCATGCGCAGATAGAGCGCGAGATAAATGAAGCCGAGCGCCGAAACCGGCAGGACGAGGTGGCGGGCGATATCGGCGGCGCGATCGAGGCCGGTCCTGGCCGAGGCGATACTCTCGATGCCGCCGATCGGCAACCAGCGCAGGTCGACGGCAAAGACGACGATCAACACAAGCCCCAGCCAGAAACCCGGCACGGCATAGAGCGCCAGCGAACCTACGGACAGGAAGCGGTCGCGAAAGCTGCCGGGCCTGGCGCCGGCATAGATGCCGAGCACCGAGCCGAGACCGAAGGAGAGCGCGGTGGCGCTGCCCATCAACAGCAGCGTGTTGGGCAGGCGCTCGAGCATGATATCGCGGATCGGCCGCGAAAAGGTGACCGATTGGCCGAGATCGAGATGCAGCAGCGCCCAGAGGTAGTTGGCCAGTCGCGTCAGCTCGGACTGGTCGAGGCCCCAGCGATGGCGCAGCAGTTCGATCATGCCGGCGTCGCCGCCGGTCGACACGATATAGGCATCGACCGCGTCGCCGGGAGCGGCTTCGAGCAACAGGAAGGTGCCGATGACGACAATCAGCAGCACGAAGATGCTGCCGACGAGACGGCGGCGAAGGAGGATGAGAGCGCGGCTCATGGCGGCGCCGGGTGCTTGGCGATGCGCCGATCAAGAGAAATGCCGCGCCTGAGCACCTCCCTCTGTCCTGCCCTCTTTGCCACAACTTGGCATCTCCCCCTCAAGGGGGGAGATCGGTAGTCACTCGCCGTGGCGCCAATCGCAAACATCGTTGACGGAAGGGCCAGCGTCAAAGCAAACCAATCTCCCCCCTTGAGGGGGAGATGTCCGGCAGGACAGAGGGGGGTATCGTCGAGCACGGACATTACCAACTTCACCTATTGGCGAAGGTCAATCTCAATCTACCCGCAGCTTACCCCTCCAGCCAGGTGTCCGCCCAGTTCGATACCGCCCAGCGCGGGTTGTTGGCGATGTTCTTGACCGTGTCACGTGCGACGCTGATGAAGCTCCATTCGGCGACGTTGATCAGTGGCAGGTCGGCGGCGACTTTTCTTTGGAACTCCTTGTAGAGTTCGGTGCGGGCGGCGGTGTCGAGCGTCTCCGATGCCTTGGCGATCAGGGCGTCGAGATCGACGTTCTTGTAGCCACCCTGGTTGGAGAAGGGCACGCCGTCGGGAATGCCGCTCTGCACCAGGATGGTGGTCGAGATCGCCGGATCGCCGCGGAACACCGGCGGCCCGACCGCAAGGTCGAAGGCGTGGTCGGTGTAAACAGCCTTGATATGCGCGGCCGAGTCGTTGTTGACCAGCTGGGCGTCGATGCCGATGGCGGCGAGCGCCTGGCGCAGATAGTCGCCGAACTGCTTGGTCTCGTTGAAATAGGGCGCCGGCAGCAGTTTCAGCGAAAAGCGCTTGCCGTCATCGCCTCGGCTGTAGCCGGCCTCGTCAAGCAAGGCGTTGGCCTTGGCGACGTCGAAGGCGTAGGTCGGCACGTCGGCGGTGTAGAACTGCGGGTCGTTTTTCGGCACCGGGCCAGTGGCGGTCGCGGCATAGCCAAGGAATACCGTCTTGACGACGAAATCCTTGTCGATGGCGTGAGCGATCGCCTGGCGTACTTTCAGGTCGGCCAGCTCCTTGCGGCGATGATTGATCTCGACGACGAGCTGATAGGTCAGCCCTTCATAACCCTTGGTGATCACCTTGAGACCGGGCACTTTGGAGATGCGGTCGAGATCGGCCAGGGGCACGGCGGAGAAGGCGGCGAGCTGGATCTCTTCGGCTTCCAGGGCGCTGGCCGCCGACGTGCGGTCCGGCAGCACCTGATAGATGATCTCGTCGAGATAGGGCTCGTCCTTGCCCCAATAGTCGGTGTTCTTCTCCAGCCGGTAATATTCGCCGGGCTTGTATTCGGCAAATTTGAACGGTCCGGTGCCGACCGGGGCGTTGTTGGCCGGGTTGTCCTCGATCTTTCCGGTCTCGTAGATGTGCTTGGGCACCACGCTGCTCAGCGCCGGCAAGGCGTTGCGGATCAGCTGGAACGGGGTCGGCTTGGCGAATTTGAACACGGCGGTGACTTCGTCCGGCGTGTCGACTGCCTCCAGATCCTTGAACACGGTGCGGCCGAGATTCTGCAGCGGCTTCCAGACCTGCAGCGCCGAGAAGGCGACATCGGCTGAGGTGAAGGGCTTGCCGTCATGCCATTTGACGCCCTCGCGCAGTTTGAACGTCACCGACAGGCCGTCGGCGGCACCTTCCCAGCTGAGCGCCAGCCGTGGCTCGAGCCCGTCCTTGCCGCCGAAGGAGGCCTCGGCCAAGGTTTCCACGATCTTGCTCGAAATGAAGAAGACGCCGTTCGAGGCGACAATCGCCGGATTGAGATTGCGCGGCTCGGAATCAGCGGCGACAACCAGTCGTCCGCCCTTTCTCGGCGTCTGCGCCGAGCCGATCGTCGGCATGGCGGTAGAGGCCAGCAGCAATGCCGAACCGGCCAGCATCGTACGTCTGGAAATGGTGAACTCTGGCATGATCGAACTCCGTCCTCTCCGCGGACCCGGCCGGGTCCGCCGTACCCCTCGGACGCTCGTAAGCATCCTGCAAAGCTGATTATGGGCCTTGTCCGGGGTTTCGCCAGAGACGGAATTGGCGCATCCCCACGTGGCTTTGAAATTTCCGTCCGCTGGACCAGTTATACAGAAACGGTTCGATGCGCGGTTCTGGCAAGACCAGACTGGAGTAAAGTGCAGCAGGTGGAGCAGCTTTTGGGGCTGGTTCGCCCGTTCTGGCTGGACCAGATCGGGCAAAATGATGCAGATTTAAGCATAGCCGAGGATCAGAGCCGGAAAAGCCGGTGCCGGCGAGCGGCCGGCTAAGGGATTTCAGGGAGAGAGACATGAACATTGCCCCAGGCAAGAATGCCGTCGGCAGCGTGCCGTTCGACCAGGCCAGGGTGGACGGGCTGATGGAGGAAGCCGGCATCGACGTGCTGCTCGCCACCTCCAAGCACAACACGCAATATCTGCTTGGCGGCTACAAGTTCATCTTCTTCGCCGCCATGGATGCAATCGGCCACAGCCGTTATCTGCCTGTCGTCGGCTATGAGAAAGGCGGGCCGGAGCATGCCGCCTATATCGGCAACCGCATGGAGGGCGGCGAGCACCAGAACCATCCGTTCTGGACGCCGACACTGCATGCCGCCTGCTGGGGTACGCTCGATGCCGCCAATCTGGCGGTCGAGCATTTGCGAAAGATCGGCAAAGACAATGCCCGCATCGGCATCGAGCCCGCCTTCTTGCCGTCCGACGCCTATATGCTGATCCGCAAGGCGCTGCCGGATGCCAAGCTGATCGACGCGACTGATATGCTGGAGCGCATGCGGGCAATCAAAACCGAGGCGGAGCTGGAGAAGCTGCGCATCGCCTCCGAGCTGATCACCGATTCTATGCTGGCGACCATTGGCTGGGCACGCGAAGGCACGACGAAGAGCGAGATCATCGAACAGCTTAGGCGCGAGGAAACCAATCGCGGCGCGCATTTCGAATATTGCCTGCTGACGCTAGGCTCCAGTCACAACCGTGCCGCCTCGCCGCAGGCGTGGAAGAAGGGCGAGGTGATGTCGATCGACTCCGGCGGCAACTACCACGGCTATATCGGCGACCTCTGCCGCATGGGCGTGCTGGGTGAGCCTGACGCCGAACTCGAGGATCTACTAGCCGAGATCGAGACAGTGCAGCAGGCGGCCTTCTCCAAGGTCAAGGCGGGCACGCTGGGCGGTGACATGATTTCTCATGCCGAAGGCGTGCTGAAGAAATCCAAGGTTGCGGCCTACACTGATTTCTTCGCGCATGGCATGGGGCTGATCACGCATGAAGCGCCGTTCCTGATGACCAACCATCCGGTGACCTATGAAGGCACCTATGCCGCAAAGCCGCTGGAGAAAAACATGGTGCTTTCGGTTGAGACGACCATGCTCCACCCGACGCGCGGCTTCATCAAGCTGGAGGATACGGTGGCGGTGATCGATGCCGGTTACGTCATGTTCGGCGATCGGGGCAGGAGCTGGAACAGGGGCGGGGGTTAGGCGCTTTTATCTCACTTCCCGCCCGGCGGGATCAACCCGAAATCCGGCAACTCCCGCAAGGCCAGTTCCGGCCCGGCCGGCGAGTAAACGACGAAAAGCTGCATCGGCCCGTCGCCGGTATTGAGCGTCGAATGGAAGCGGCTTTCCGGCACATAGATGGTGCAGCCGGGGCCGACCTTCTCGACGACCGGGTTGCCCTTCTCGTCTTCAACCATCTGCTCGCCATTGCCTGAGATGACAAAGATGATCTCCTCGGCACCCGGATGGTTATGACGCGTATGGCCCTTGCCTGACGGCAGGTCGACGACACCACCGGAAAATCGCTTTGCGCCGTTCACTTCGGGAGCGACCGTCAGCGACAGCCTGCCCCAGTCGAAGCCGAAGGCGCTGACATCTTTTGGGTATACGAATACCTTGCTGTTGTCGGTCATCGTCCCACCCTTCTTTTTGCTGGTCTCTACGCAGCGCCGAACGTGACGGCCTTGAAATCCGCCGTCTGCCTGGCGATCGAGGCTTCCGCCGGCAGCCGCTCCATCGAACTGGCGCCATAGAACCCGTGCAGGCCCTTGCAGCGCTCCAGAATATATCTGGCGTCGTCCGGCATCGAGATCGGCCCGCCATGGCAAAGCAGGATTATATCCTCGCGCACTGAGCGTGCCGCTTTGGCGATGGCGTCGATCTCGCTGACACAGTCGTCCAGCGATTTAGCCGATGTCGCGCCGATCGAGCCGCCGGTGGTCACCCCCATATGGGCGACGACGATGTCGGCGCCGGCTTTTGTCATGGCGCGCGCCTCATCGGGGTTGAAGACATAGGGCGTGGTCAACAGGTCGAGTTTGTGCGCTTCGGCAATCATGTCGACCTCGAGCCCGAAGCCCATGCCGGTTTCTTCAAAACTCTGCCGCATCTGGCCGTCGAACAGTCCGATGGTCGGAAAGTTCTGCACGCCGGAAAAGCCCATCGTCTTCAACTCGGCCAAAAGCAGCGGCATGATGACGAAGGGATCGGTGCCGTTGACGCCGGCCAGCACCGGCGTCTTCTTCACTACCGGCAGCACTTCGTAGGCCATTTCCTTGACGATCTCGTTGGCGTTGCCATAGGCGAGCAGGCCGGCGGCCGAGCCGCGCCCGGCCATGCGGTAGCGGCCGGAATTGTAGATGATGATCAGGTCGATGCCGCCGGCTTCCTCTGCCTTGGCCGACAGGCCGGTGCCGGCACCGCCGCCGACGATCGGAACGCCGTCCGCGATCATCTTACGGAATTTCTCCAGGATTTTCTTGCGCGGTATGGCGGTCATGTCTTGGTGTCTCACTGTCTGGCGATGTCGAGGAAGGCCGTTGTGGCAGCCCAGGCGAATTCGGGGTCGTTGATGTGCAGCGGCAGGCGCAGCACGCTCCGCGTTTTGGCGGGTTTGATGGTACGCTCGATCGCCTCGAACAAAGCTGCATCGGCTTCAGGGTCGAAGAAGGCGCCGCCTTCGATGTCGAGCGCCGACACGCCTTTCTCCGGAATGAGGAAACGGACCGGACCCTGGCAGAGGCTCAGCCTTGTACCGATCCATTCGCCGATCGTTCTGCTTTCGTCGGCAGTGGTGCGCATCAGTGTGACGTTTGGATTGTGCTCATAGAACAGCCGGCCGCGATAGCGTTCCGGAATTGTCGGCGGCGCCCAGAAATTGACCATGTCGAGCGCGCCGACCGAGCCGACATAAGGCAGCCCGGTGCGGGCGATGGCACCAAATCGATCTTCGGTCGCCGGCAGCACGCCGCCAAACAGCAAGTCGCAGACTTCGGTCGTTGTGATGTCGATGACGCCGGACAACAGGCCGCTGTCGGCCAATTTTTCCATGGTGCGGCCGCCGGTTCCGGTGGCATGAAAGACCATGCAGTCATAGGTGGAACGAAGCTCATCGGCGATCGCGGTCACGCATGGCGTGGTGACGCCGAACATGGTCAGGCCGATCGAGGGTCTGCCGTCGGCCGGCGGCGCCGGCTTTGCCGCCATGCCTGATATCGCCTGGGCGGCATTGTGCAGCACGACACGCGAAAGCCGGTTGAGGCCGGCCATGTCGGTCACCGACGGCATCATGACGATGTCGGAGACGTCGACGTAAGGCGCGGTGTCGCCGGAGGCCAAGGTCGAAACCATGATCTTGGGCAGACCGAGCGGCAGCGTGCGCATGCCTGCAGTGATGATCGAGGTGCCGCCGCCGCCGCCGATGCCGATAATCCCGGCAATATCGCCGCGCGATTGAACAAACCGGGCAAAGGCGGTGGTCATCGCCGCCACCGCGGTGCCGCGATCGTCGATGCCGAGCACGGCACCGCGACCCTCGGGATGGTGGCTGGCGACCTCGCCTGCCGAAACATCGACCGGCACGGTCGCGCCGCGTGTTCCGATGTCGACGCGGACAATCGAAGCGCCGGTAGCCGCGACCGCATCGGACAGAAATGCGAGTTCCTCACCCTTGGTGTCGGCGGTGCCCACCACATAGATGCGCTTCATCGCGTTTCCCCGGTCTTGGGCGTGCTCGGCGCTGCCGCCCCTTTGCCCGGCCGTTCGACGGGCGAAGGGCCATTGCAATTTTTTGAGACGCGCGTATCGTATTGACATGGATGTCTCACGTCAACAAGCGACAGTGAACGACGACGCCGGCCAAGGGCCGAACCCGCGGGTAGAGCGCGGGGCCCGCGCGCGCACCAGGCGTCTCATGCTGGAGACGGCGACAAAGCTGATGCAGGCGGGCGCCACGCCCTCCGTCAGCGAGGTGGCGGAGGCAGCGGAAGTCTCCCGCGCCACCGCCTATCGGTATTTTCCGAGCCAGGCGGCGCTGGTGCAGGCGGTGGTCGATGAGGGGCTTGGGCCGATCCTTACCTGGAAATCGAGCTCTGCCGATCCCGAGCGCCGGGTCGCCGAGCTGTTCGAGACCGCCATGCCGCGCATCGAGGTCTTCGAAGCGACGTTCAAGGCGGCGCTGAAACTGTCGCTCGACCAGTGGGCGCAGCGACAGGCAGGCACGCTTGACGGCGAACCTGCCTTCACGCGCGGCCATCGCGTCGATCTTTTGAAAGATGCGATCGCGCCACTCAAAGGCCGGTTGCCGCCGCGCGAATTCAAGCGGCTCGCGCAGGCGCTGTCATTGATCTTCGGTGTTGAGATGCTGATCGTATTGAAGGATATATGGGGATTGGATAGCCGCAGTATGATGTCGGTTGCGCAATGGGCGGCCGGCGCTCTGGTGCGCGCGGCTATGACCGAATCGATGATTGAAGGAGATGGGATCGCGCCGACGTCGGCCGCTAGATAACGCCAATCTGGTTCGACCAGATTTTCAACCTGACTATTCATACTACTAGCGATGCAGCGGCCCAAGCAAGGCATTCATGTATCAAGGAGTAGGAAAATTCAGAGAAAACAGGCAGATATCGCAGAAACCAACTTGTCTGCGTGTCCGCCACCGTCCAAGAAAGGGCTTGACGTTCGTCTGAAATTGGTAATACCAGATCAGGGCAAATAAAGCGGATCAAAGGGTGAAGGCTAAGATCCGTTTCGGTCGAACGAGGAGGCTCAAAAACCGGAACGGTGCCGTCACGGGAGGACTACCAGGGCCGGCCTCGCCGCCGGCTCGCATGACGCGGTAGAATGCGCACAAGGGAGGAAATCATTATGCGCAAGACAATGACCAGCTTGCTTGCTGGTATCGGCCTAGTGCTCGCCTGCGGAACGTCCGTCTACGCGCAGGAAAAGGAACTTACAATCTTCTGGGCGGAATGGGATCCGGCCAATTACCTGCAGGAACTCGGCAACGAGTACGAGAAGGAAACCGGCGTCAAGATCACGGTGGAAACCACACCGTGGCCCGACTTCCAGACCAAGGCCTTCACCGAGTTCAACGCCCATGGCGACGCCTATGATATGGTCGTCGGCGACTCGCAATGGCTCGGTGCCGGCTCGACCGGTGGCCACTATGTCGACCTGACCGACTTCTTCAATAAGCACAAGGTCGGCGACGTTATGGCACCGGCGACGGTGAAGTACTACGCCGAATATCCGGGCGGCAGCAGCAAGTACTGGGCCATTCCACTTGAAGGCGACGCCGTCGGCTGGTCCTACCGCAAGGACTGGTTCGAGGATCCGAAGGAAAAGGAAGCCTTCAAGGCCAAGTATGGCTACGATCTCGACGTGCCGAAGGATTTCAAGGCGCTGCGCGACATCGCCGAGTTCTTCTACCGGCCGGACCAGAAAAAATACGGCATCGCCATCTACACCGACAATTCGTATGACGCGATGGCGATGGGCTTCGAAAACGCGCTGTTTTCCTTTGGCGGCGAGCTGGGTGATTATAAGACCTACAAGGTCGACGGCTTCATCAACTCCGACAAGGCGATCGCGGCGCTCGACGCCTACAAGGAACTCTACAAGTTCACGCCTCCGGGCTGGGCCAAGTCGTTCTTCGTCGAGGACAACCAGGCGATCACTGAAAACCTGGCCGCGATGAGCATGAACTACTTCGCGTTCTTCCCCTCGCTGATCAACGAGGCGTCGAACCCGAATGCCAAGAACACCGGTTTCTTCGCCAATCCTCCCGGCCCGAACGGCGACCAGTTCGCCGCACTCGGCGGTCAGGGCATCTCCATCGTTTCATACTCGCAGAAGCAGGAAGAGGCGACGAAGTTCCTGGAATGGTTCATCAAGGACGAGACCCAGAAGAAATGGGCAGCGCTTGGCGGCTACACCTGCAGTGCCGCCGTGCTCAAGTCGCCCGAATTCCAGAACGCCACGCCCTACAACAAGGCGTTCTACGAGACCATGTTCAAGGTCAAGGACTTCTGGGCGGTTCCGGAATATGCGGAACTGCTGCAGCAGCTCAACCAGCGCATCTATCCCTACATGATCGGCGGCGAAGGCACCGCCAAGGAGACGCTGGACGCACTGGCAGCCGACTGGAACGCGACCTTCAAGAAATACGGCCGCGGCCAATAAGTTTGAAGTTTCACGGAGGGGGCGTTCGTGCCTCCTCCGTTTCTTTTTCTGATTTTTGAACCGGGAGCAGGGTCTTGGCGACCACGATGATCACCACGCTGGACAGGTCTTCGCGGGCCGCCGCTCGCGGTCTAAGCGACATTTCGATCCGCAATCTCTTCATCATCCCGACGATCCTGTTTCTGATCGTCTTCAACATCTTCCCGCTGATCTATTCGCTGGGCTATTCGTTCACCGATTTCCGCGCCTCGACCAGCGCGGCGGCGAATTTCGTCGGGCTGCAAAACTATCGCGACCTGCTCAGCGATCCCTATGTCTGGTCCAACTTCGCCATCACCGCAAAATACGTCATCATCTCGGTCGCCGGCCAGCTGCTCGTCGGCTTCGGCGTGGCCATGCTGCTCAACCGCGACATTCCGCTCAAGGGCCTGCTGACGACGCTCCTGTTGTTGCCGATGATGCTGTCGATGGCCGTCGTCGGCCTGTTCTGGAAGCTGCTCTACGATCCGTCCTTCGGCATCATCAATTATGCGCTGGGCCTCGGCACCTTCGAATGGCTGTCGGATCCGAAAATGGCGCTCTATGCGGTCGCGCTGACCGACATCTGGATGTGGTCGCCCTTCGTCATGCTGTTGTCGCTGGCCGGCCTGTCGGCCGTGCCCAAGCATCTCTACGAGGCAGCCGCGATCGACAGGGCCGGGCCGTTCTACACCTTCTTCCGCATAACGCTGCCGCTGGTTGCGCCGATCCTGATGATCGCGGTCATCTTCCGCACCATGGAGGCGTTCAAGACCTTCGACCTCGCCTACATCCTGACCAGCCAGCCGACGGCCGAGCTGATCTCGATCCGGCTCTACAAGATGGCGTTCCAGGAATGGCAGACCGGGCGTTCCTGCGCGCTCGCCTACATCGTGCTGATCATGGTGCTGGCGATCACCAACATCTATGTCAAATACCTCAACAAGGTGAAGGAGCGCTGAGATGGCCGCAGTCCGCACTTCTTCCGAAATCAGCTTCAACCGGGTCGCTATCGTCGCTGTTCTGCTGGTGACGATCATCTTCCTGGCGCCGATCTACTGGATCGCCTCGACGGCGTTCAAGCCGCGCAACCTCGCCACCACCATTCCGCCGACGGTGGTTTTCCAGCCGGAGATATCGCCCTTCGTCAAGTTGTTCACCAAGCGTTCGCAGCTGCGCAGTCCGCCGTCGCCGGAGGAGTACGCGGCCGCGCCGTGGTGGGAGCGCGTCGTCTTCAATGGCGGCGAAAAGATCGTGCGCGACGGCAAGGGCCAGGTGCAGTGGTCGGGCTATCCGAGCCGTTTCATGAACTCGCTGATCGTTGCCATAACCTCGACCGTCCTGGCCGTCGGCATGGGCACCTTCACCGCCTATGGGTTCTCGCGCTTCAAGGTAAAAGGCGAGGCGGACCTACTGTTCTTCATCCTGTCGACACGCATGCTGCCGCCGGTGGTCGTCGCCATTCCGATGTTCCTGATGTACCGGGCGGTCGGCCTCAACGATTCCCATATCGGCCTGATCATCCTTTACACTGCCTTCAACCTGTCCTTCTCGGTGTGGCTGATGAAAGGCTTCATGGACGAGATCCCCAAGGAGTATGAGGAGGCGGCCCTCGTCGACGGCTATACGCGCATGGAGGCCTTCTTCAAGATCGTGCTGCCCGAGGCCGCCACCGGCATCGCCGCCACCGCCGTGTTCTGCTTTATCACGGCGTGGAACGAATATGCCTTCGCACTGATCATGACCAGCCGCCGTGCCCAGACAGCACCGCCCTTCATCCCCAGCCAGGTCGGTTCCGGCCTGCCGGACTGGACGGTGATTGCCGCCGGAACCTTCCTGTTCCTGCTGCCGGTGGCGATCTTCACCTTCCTGCTCCGCAACCATCTGCTGCGCGGCATGTCGTTTGGAGCGATCCGCAAATGAGCTTTCGTGCCATCAACCAGAAATATCTCGAACCAGGCTCTCAAGTGCTGATGGTGCTCGGTATCATCGCGCTCTGCCAGCCGTGGAACATGCTGCTGCACAGCTATGGCGTGACCATCATCCTGATCGGCCTGATCGGCTTCAACATCACCTCCAAGATCGCGCCGGAGGAGAAGGCCAGCACCGGGCAAGGGGCAAATCCGGGGGCACAGCATTGACCCAGATCGAGCTTCGCGGCGTCCAGAAATATTTCGGCGCCGTCCAGGTCATCAAGGACCTCAACCTGAAGATCGACGATAACGAGTTCATCGTGCTGCTCGGCCAGTCGGGCTGCGGCAAGACGACGACGCTCAGGGCGATTGCCGGGCTGGAGACGATCGACGGCGGCGACATCCTCATCGACGGCAAGCCGGTCCAGCACCTCAAGGCCGCCGACCGTGACATCGCCATGGTCTTCCAGTCGTTCTCGCTCTATCCGCATATGAGCGTCTATGAGAACATCGCCTTTCCGCTGAGAGCGACGCGCAAGAGCAAGGCCGAGATCGACAGCGAGGTGCGCTCGGTCGCCAAGACGCTGCAGATCAGCGATCTCCTCGCCAAGAAGCCGTCGGCGCTGTCGGGCGGCGACATGCAGCGCGTGGCGATCGGCCGAGCCTTGGTGCGGCGGCCGAAGGCGATGCTGATGGACGAGCCGATCGGGGCGCTCGATGCCAAGCTGCGCGAGGAGATGCGGGCCGAGATCAAGCGGCTGCACATCAAGCAGGGCTCGACCAGCATCTACGTTACCCACGACCAGATCGAGGCGATGAGCCTCGCCGACCGCATCGTCATCATGCATGAAGGTGTGCTGCAGCAGGTCGGCTCGCCGGACGAGGTCTATTCGCATCCAGCGAATCTTTTCGTCGCGCAGTTTGTCGGCAGCCCGGTGATGAACGTCGCCGACGCTTCGGTGACCGAGAAAGCCTCATCGGCCTCGGTCACGGTCGGCGATGCGGCCGCCGGTTTCGAATTCCCGCGCGCCTTGCTGTCGAAGCTCAACGGCCATGCCGGCAGCCAACTCGCGCTCGGCATCCGGCCGGAAGGCGTCCTCGTCCGCCGCGAAGCCGCCGAGGGATTCTTGCCGGTGGAGACGCAGATCGTCGAGCCGCTCGGGTCCTTCGACATCGTCGACCTCAAGGTCGGCTCCAAGATGCTGCGTGCGCGCACCAAGAGCGGCTTTATCGGCGGCCCCGGCGAAAGGGTCTTCGTCAGAATCGATCCCAGCCAGGCGCATTTCTTCGACACGGCGAGCGGCAAATCGCTGGGAGTGAGACTCTGATGGCCCACATCCAGCTCAAGAACATCTCGAAGAAGTTCGGCAACCACACCGCCTTGACCGGGCTTGATCTCGACATCGCCGATGGCGAGTTCTTCGTCCTGCTTGGCGAGACCGGCGCCGGCAAGACGACGACGCTGCGCATGATTGCCGGCCTGGAAAAACCGAGCGAAGGTCAGGTCTTCATCGACGGCGTCGATGTCGCAGACTGGGGTGCGGCCGAGCGCGACGTGGCGCTGGTGTTGCAGCAATATTCGCTTTATCCGCGCTATACGGTGCGCGAAAACCTCGAATTTCCGCTGAAGCCGAAGATCCGCCGGCTGCCCGATGCCGAGATCAAGGATCGTGTCGACCGCGCCGCCAGGACGCTGCGGATCGAGCATCTGCTCGACCGCAAGACCGACAGGCTTTCAGGCGGCGAGATGCAGCGCGTCTCGATCGGTCGCGCCATCGTGCGCAAGCCGCGGGTATTCCTGATGGACGAGCCGTTGTCGGCGCTCGACGCCAAGTTGCGCGAGGCGCTACGCACCGAATTGAAGAACCTGCAGATGCAGCTTGGCGCCACCTTCCTGTTCGTGACGCACGATCAGATCGAGGCGATGTCGATGGGGGACAAGGTCGGCGTGCTCAACCATGGCCGCATCGTCCAGACCGGCACGCCGTACGAGATCTACAACAATCCGCGCGACACCTACGTGGCGAGCTTCGTCGGCTCGCCGCCGATGAATCTCATCGACGGCAAGCTTGTCAACGGACGTGCGGTGATGGCGCCGCTCAATTTCGAATTGCCGTTTGCGGGGGGTGCCAAGACTCCGGGGGGTGCCAAGACGGGCGCGGCGACCGACGGTCGCCCGCTCGTCTTCGGTATTCGTCCCGAGGACGTCTATCTCGAGACCGGCGCGCCGGTCGAGGCGCGGGTCCATGACGTCGAGAACCATGGCGTCGAGAAGATCCTGACGCTGCGGGTCGGCGACGCCATGCTGCGCGCCACCGTGCCGGCCAGGACCGACGTCCAGATAGAGCAGCCGGTGCGCTTTGCCTGGAACCCGGACAAGGTGGTGCTGTTCGACAAGGGCAGCGGAATAAGCCTGCGTCACGCCAGCTAAATGCCCTGGGCCATCCGCATCCCCCGTACGGGGGATGCGGATGCTCCGATTTGTCGAGTAGGCTGATCCTTCGGTCCCAAAAAGGGATTTGCACGCCCAATTTGGAGACCCAAATACGGAGGGTTGGCTATGGGAAATCTGTTACGCAGTTTTGCGACGATCCTGCTTGTCGCCGGTATGGGATTGTCGGCCGCGCATCTGGGCGAGGCGCAGGCAGCCAAGAAAGTTGTCGCCGGCGCGCAGGTCGACGCCAAGAAGATCAAGGACCTCAGCGGCGCGGTCAATCTGTCCACCAGTGACTGCAAACTGTTGTTGAGCGGTACCGTCGTCGAAGTCTCGGATGGCAGGTGCGGGGCTTCCGGCAAATATTGCAAGAGTAGCGCCGGCTCGGCCTGCATCACCGAGCAATAACCCGGCCAATGTTTAGCCGGCCTGGCGGATCTCCGCCTGTTCCTCGGCCCGAAAATGGCTGGGCGGCGATCCGATGACCCGCTTGAAGGCGCGGCTGAAGGAGGCGTCGGATTCGTAGCCGAGGCGCGCCGCGACGACGGAAATCTTGAGCCGGTCACGGACCAGCCATTGCCTCGCCTGGTGCATCCGCACCTGCGTGACGTACTTTGCCGGTGTTTCGCCGACAATGGTCGCGAAGCGCTCGGCGAAACCTGATCGCGAGGCACCCATCATCTTCGCCAGAGCCTCCACCGTCCAGTCGCGGTTCGGTTCGAGATGGATTGCGGCCAGCACCCGGCCGATCTCGCGGTCCCTGACCGCCGCGATCCATCCGGAAGAGTCGCCGCAGCCGCGCTCGACCCATGAGCGGATGACGGTTGCGGCAAGCACATCGGCCAGCCGCGCCAGGATGCCGCCGGAGCCGACGCGTTCCATCGTCACCTCGCGGGCCATCGCCTCCAGCAAATGCGGGATACCTGGCTCATAGACCTCCAACTCATGTGCGCGCATCACGTCCGGCATCATGCCGAGCAAGGGGTGCAAGCCATCGAGATTGAAATACATGCTGCCGAAAAACAGCAAGGTGCCCGGACGGCAGCCGGGCACGCCGTCATTCGACATGCAATAGACATCCTTGCAGATTTCCTCGACCTCATAGCCGTGGATCGGCGCCGCCTCGATACCCGGCTCACTCGCCAGCGTGTGGGCTGAACCGCGTGGCAACAAGGCAGCGTCGCCCGCCTTGAGTTCCACCCATTCGCCGGACGGTTGCAGCAACCAGCAGCCTTTGCGGCCGATGAAATGAAACCGTGCCGCCGCCTGAGCCGGAAAATGGATGCCCCAAGGTTCCTTCATCTCGCAACGGCCGTAATCGACACCTTCGAGACGCAATCCGCGCAATATGTCCGTCAGCGGATCGCCGGTGAGGGGAATTTTGGACGAACTGTCAAACATAATGGTGTTTCTAGCATGGAAACTCCAGCTAGTCACTCCCTATGTTGCATTGCAGCTAGATGCTGCGCTGCAACAGACCGGAGATCCCTCATGACCGAACCCGCGACAGGCGTCATGGACGCCGTTCTCGACCCATCGGAAACCGGCGAACGGTCCGAACCGGCATGGGGGGCGGTGGTCTCCCTGGCGCTCGGAGTCTTCGGCCTGGTGACCGCGGAATTCCTGCCCGCCAGCCTGCTGACGCCGCTTGCGCAGGATCTCGGCATCACCGAAGGCGCCGCCGGGCAGGCGGTAACGGCCACCGCCGTCATTGGCGCGATCGCGGCGCCGACCATGGCCATTGTCACCAAGCGGCTGGACCGCAGGCTGGTCATGTGGGCGCTGACGGTGCTGCTTGTGCTGTCAAACCTGGTGGCCGCGTTTGCATCGTCGCTTCCCGTTCTTCTGATCGCCCGCATCATGCTCGGGATCAGTCTTGGCGGCTTCTGGTCGATGTCGGCAGCCATGGCGATGCGGCTCGTTCCGATGCGGCTGATGCCGCGTGCCATGTCGATCATCCTCACCGGCGTCTCGGTGGCGACGGTCTGTGCGGCTCCGGTCGGCGCCTATGTCGGCGACATCTGGGGATGGCGGACAGCGTTCATGATCGCTGCCGTGGTCGGCGCGCTGGCGCTGCTGGTGCAGGTGGCTACCATTCCGAAGCTGCCGCCGGCAGGTACGGCAGGTTTTCGCACGCTGCTGGAGGTGATGAAGCGGCCGATGATCAGGGTGGCACTGCTGGTGGTGTTGCTGGTCGCCTCGGGACACTTTGCCGGCTTCACTTATGTCCGCCCGTTTCTCGAGAAGGTGCCCACGCTGGACATCGAGACGATCTCGCTTGTGCTGCTCGCCTACGGCATTGGTGGCTTTTTCGGCAATTTCGCCGGCGGCTTTATCGCCGAACGCAGCCTCAAGGCAGCCGTCAGCCTGGCGCCTCTGCTGATCGCGTTTTCGGCGGTGTTGCTGCTGGTGGTCGGAGCCTCACCCGTGGTGGCTGCAATAGCAGTGGCCAGCTGGGGCTTTGCCTTCGGCGCGGTGCCGGTCGGGCTGCAGACCTGGCTGGTGCGGGCCGCCCCCGATCAGGCGGAAAGCGCCGGCGGGCTGATGGTTATGACATTTCAGGTCGCCATCGCGTTGGGCGCCGTCTTCGGCGGCCTGCTGGTCGACAATGCCGGCGTTGCCAGCGCCTTCGCCTATTGCGCGGCGGCGACGTTGCTTGCCGCCCTGGCGGCGTTCTTCCTTGGCCCGAAGCCGATCGACGATCCCAAGGCCTAAACTGAACGGCCGTCGAAGTCGAAGACCGGCACGGCGGCGACGTCCAACGCCTCGATGCAATGAATATTGATATAGGCACTTCGCCCGCTCCCTTCGCCGACATCCTCGGCGAAGGGGTGAATGCCGCAGATGCGGCAGAAGCGGTGGGCGATGACATGGTTGCCGAAGCTGTAGCGGCCGAGATCATCGCCCCAGGCAAGTACCCGCATGCTCTCATGCGGCACTGCCCATAGCAGTGCACTCTTGCGCGAGCAGATCGAGCAATTGCACCGAACGGCTCCGGTCAACTCGCCTTCGACCTCGAACGCGACCTTGCCGCAGTGGCAGCTGCCTTGGTAGAGCATCGGGCCTTCCTCCTTCGGTTCGACAGGTGCAAATCCGACCGTGCCGGGCTATGTCTCCTGCGGCCAGCTAGTGGCTGCTACCTTAAGACGTTGCAAGTGGGCGGAGTCCGACACCGAAAAATGCAATCAGCCCGTGATCGCCTCGAAGCAATTCTTTCGCGTCTTGCCGCTCGCGTGGGCGATGAGAGCGTTTTCGTAAAGCTCTACCCGGAAGCCGCACGGGCGGCGGCGGACGCCGCCGATGCGCGGCGAAAAGCCGGCGTCACACTCGGGCTGCTCGATGGGGCGACCGTCTCGATCAAGGATCTGTTCGATGTCGCCGGCGAGCCGACCACGGCGGGCTCTCTGCTGCTCGCCACCGCAGCGCCGGCGCTGCGGGATGCCATTGTCGTGCGACGGCTGCGCCAGGCCGGTGCAGTCATCCTCGGCAAGACCAACATGACCGAGTTCGCCTTCACTGCGATCGGCGTCAACCCACATTACGGTACGCCCGGCAATGCAAGCGATGCCAGCCGTATCCCGGGCGGCTCGTCCTCAGGCGCCGCGGTTTCGGTCGGCGAAGGTACCAGCGAAATCTCCATCGGTTCCGATACCGGCGGTTCGGTACGCATTCCGGCATCGTTGAATGGCGTCGTCGGTTTCAAGCCGACGGCGCGGCGCGTGCCGCTCGCGGGTGCGTTTCCGCTGTCGGCCACGCTGGACTCGATCGGTCCGCTGGCCCGCACCGTCGCCGAATGTGCGGCGGCCGATGCAGTGATGTCGGGCGAAAACCTGGCGGCATTGTTGCCGCTGCCGCTGGACGGCCTGCGCATCGGTATTGCGCGCGGCGTGCTGTTCGATGATACGCAGGAAGAGGTCGCGACGACGTTCGACCGGTGTCTGCGCAAGATGGAGCTTAGCGGCGCACGGCTTGCGGAACTGTCGATCGACGACCTGCTTGCCGATCTGCGCGCGGCAACCAAGCGCGCGTCGATCGCGGCGATGGAAGGGGCGGAGATCCATGCCGACCGGCTGGCGACCGGAGTGGCGACGCCGGTCGACCCGCGGGTAAGCGGACCATTGTCGCGCGCCGCCGCCATTCCGGCCACGGTCTATATCAGGGCAATGCGCTGCCGCACGGCGCTGGCCGCCGCAATGGACGACCGACTGGCAGCGGTCGACGCGCTGGCCCTGCCGACCACGCCGGTGACGGCGCCGACGATCGTCTCGATGACCGACGACGAGGCTCTGTGGAACAGGACGGAAGGCCTTCTGCTGCGCAACACGCAGGTCGCCAACCAGTTCGATCTGTCAGCCATCTCGCTGCCGATGCCGGGAATGACGCGCCCGGCCGGGCTGATGCTGGTGGCGCGCAATGGCCATGACCACCACCTGCTGCGCATCGCAGCGGGCGTGGAGGCGCTGCTTGCAAATTGATCCGATAGCGCGTGTCAGCGCGACGAGCAGTGGCCGCGTTCGCTGTCCTTGGCGGCGCGTTCGATGCTGGTGGCAATCAGCCAAGGCAGGGTGTACCGCTTGCCGTTAAAGGTCCGGGTGCGGTTCTCGATCGATCCGACAACAACGACCTTGCCGGCATAGAGTTTGTCCGAAAGATCCAGCGCCTTGTCTCGCTGCGGTAGGCGATCGATGTCGATCGAAACACCTTTGATAAGCTTACCAGTAGCGAGGTCGAGTGCGCTGTTCGATGGACAGGGTGCCGCCACGCAGCGCAAGCCGTTGTCGCAGAACACGTAGCTGCCCTGTCCGTTGGCGAAGGCTTGCGCCGTCGCCACGCAGAAGCCGGCGGTCAGCAGGAATTTTGTGACGTGTGCCATGCCGGTACCGTCGCCGGCGAATTCGGGAAAATTAGGGCGCTCTCAGAAATCGGCAGGGAACCGCCGCCGGTAGTGCTCGACCACTTCGGGGTTGCGCAGATTGACCGGCAATCTGTTGGCCAGCACCAGCAAGGCTTCGCCAGCCGCGCCGACGCCCATGCGCATCATCGACTGTTCGGTGATCCCGGCCATGTGCGGGGTGACGATGACATTGTCGAAGCCGAAATAAGGATGGTTGGGCGGCAGCGGTTGTGTTGCAAAAACATCGAGCGCAGCGCCGCCGATGCGGCCCTTCTGCAAGGCCTCGATCAGCGCGTCGTCATCGATCACCGGCCCGCGCGAAACATTGATCAGCAGCGCATCCGGCTTCATCCGGTCAATGCGCTCGCGGCTGATGAGCCCCCGTGTTTCGGGCGTCAGCGGGCAGCACAGAACGATGATGTCGCTCTGCTCGATCAGCGCATCGATCGACAGGAAGCCGACCTTGTCCGGCGCCGGCCGCATGCTGCGCGTCGTCGCCACCACATTCAGATCGAACCCATGGGCCGCGATATGGCCAACCGCCTGGCCGATCGCGCCGAGGCCGACAATGCCGATCGTCTTGCCCGCTAGCTCACTGGCCACGACGGTGTGTTCGCGGCCGGCCAGCCAACCCTTCGCGCGCAAGTCGCGGTCCAACACACGAAAGCGCCTAAGCAGTGCCAGCGCCGCGAACATTACATATTCGGCGACGGATCGCGCGTTCACCCCCGGCACGTTCGCCACCAACACGCCGGCCGCATTGGCCGCTTCCATCGGTACCATGTCCAGCCCGGCGCCGTGGCGGATCGCGGCCCTGAGCTTCAACGCGCCTTCGAAAAGCGCCGCAGGCAAGGGAGCGCGAACGATGATGACATCGGCGTCCCTTGCCTCGGCGGCCAGCGTGTGCGCGTCGAGGGCGGAAGCAACGACGAGTTCGCCGGCCCCTGTCAGCATGGAAGAGGCACGGGGGTGCAGTCTGTGTGTCGACAGGATCTTGGGCATTTCAGGCCTTTTCGAGCGCTGGGCTTTCGGGTTCCGCCCCACGCCCCTCGATCAGCCCCTTCCAGTAGCTTTCCGCGCCTTGCAGGTGGGCGCTCATCAGCGCCTGGGCGAGATTGCCGTCGCGGCGCAGCAGCGCCTCGTAGATCTGGATATGCTCGGCATGGGAGCGCACGCTGCGTTCGGGATCGTTGAAATAGATCGGCAGGCGCAGCTCACCCATCATGTAGTAGACGCTGCAGATATTGTGGAAGACGCTGTTCTTGGTCGCCCGCACGATCTCGAGGTGGAACTCGCGGTCTTCCCGGGCAAGGCCTTCACCGGCGGCGATGCGATCCTCGGAGGCCTTCAGGATCTCGCGCAGCCGCTCGAAATTCTCCTCGGTGGCGCGTGAACAGGCAAGTTCGGCGGCCTTGATCTCGTGGATCTTGCGCAACTCGACCGTCTCGTAGATCTGGATGGGATCGAGCGGCAGGCCGGCGCGGGCGAACAGCGCCATCGCCTCGACGCTCGCCTGCTTCGTATCGATGTAGATGCCGGATTTCGCCCGTCGCTCGACGATGCGCATGGCCTCGAGAATGGCCAGCGCCTCGCGGATCTGGCCGCGGCTGACGCTGAAATGCTCTGCCAGTTCGCGCTCCGACGGCGTGCGGCCCGTCTCCTTGTCCGAATGGGAGAACAGATAGGCGGCGAGTTCCGCGAGAAGGTTCTTTTCTTTCATGTCAGCCGTGTTGCGCGTGCGCCTCCAGGAACCGCTCCGAAATGGTGAATCCCAGCCCGGGTCTATCAGGGATCGCTACCATACCGTCCTTTGCTTCGACAGTCTCTTCGATCAGATCGTGGATCATCGGATTGGCGCCGAGCGAATATTCGACGGTGAAGCTCGCCGGCGAAGCAGCGCAGACATGCAGCCCGGCAAAGAAGCAGGGCGCACCCGCCCAAAGGTGCGGCGCAAAGCGCAGATTAAAGGCGCTGGCGATGGTGCCGATCTTCATCGCCTCGCTGATTCCACCGCAAAAGGCCGGATCCGGCTGGAAGATATCGGCGGATTTGAGTACGGCGAGGTCGCGGAAGGCATAGCGCGTCGCCTCGCTTTCGCCGGTGGCGATCGGGATCGAGCCGCAGGCGCGCACCTCGGCCATGCCGGGCTTGTCGTCGGCGATCACCGGCTCCTCGAACCAGGCGAGATCGAGGTCGCCGGCGAGATGGATGAAGCGCTTGGCTTCGGCCACCGTGTAAGTGCCGTGCGCGTCGACCATCAGGTCGATATCGGGACCGAGCGCCTGTCTTGCGGCGCGAACGCGAGCGGCCGAGATATGTGGGGCGCCGTCCATGGCGCCGACGCGCATCTTCAGCGCCTTGAAGCCGCCGTTGGCGATGTAGGACTGCAGCTGGTCGCCGATGGCTTCCGCAGTGGCCCAGCCGCCGGAAGCATAGGCCGGCATGCGGTCCAGCTTGCGGCCGCCGAGCAGCCGCCAGACCGGAACGCCGAGCGACTTGCCAAGAATGTCCCACAATGCGATGTCGACGGCGCTGATGGCGGCGATGCTCATGCCCCGTCGTGCCAATTGCGGCATGGCATGGCCGGCGCGAGCGGCGCTGTCGTGGCGCGTGCCATTATAGAGCATCTCCCATATGACGCCGATGTCGGCCGGGTCGCGGCCAACCAGCTGCGGGCCGACCTCGTAGTTTAGCAAATGGACGAGAGCGCCGTAGCTGCCGGCGCTGCCGGCGGCATTCTTGCCTTCGCCCCAGCCGACCAGACCGTCGTCGGTTTCGATGCGCAGGATGGCGGCGTCGAATGTCGCCACCTGACCGAAGTCGCTGCGGTGTTGCTTCGCGGCTTCGATCGGTATGCGAACCCACCAGGCTTGGACCGTCTTGATGCGCATGTTCATCCTCGGCCCGGCCGCGGTGAGGCGGAAGGGCTTTTTCCAAACGGCTCAGCTACTTGATCAGCGGCAGCAGCGTTTCCGCATTGATGCGCATCTGGTCGGTGTAGAATTTTTCCGTAAGCACGCTGGAGCCGTGGTCCTGAATGAATTTCAACTGCTCCGGCGAGATGTCGACGGGGTTGCGTTCGACCATGTCGGGATAGGGGGCAGCCGGCGTGCGGTCGACGGGGGCGACGAATTCATTGGTCAGCGCGCCGTCATAGCCGATCTCCTTCAGCGTGCCGACGATCTTCGGCCAGTCGATCTGCCCGAGGCCGGCGGCGAAGCGGTTGTTGTCGGCGACATGGAAGTCGTATAGGCGCTTGCCGACCTGCCGGATGGCGTCATAGACGTTAAATTCTTCCATGTGGATGTGGTAGGCGTCGAGGCAGACGCCGCATTCGGGGCTGACCGCATCGGCCAGCGCCAGTGCCTGGGCGCCGCGGTTGAACAGATAGGTTTCAAAGCGGTTGAGCGGCTCGACCGCGATCTTGACGCCGACCTTCTTGGCGTGGGTGAAGCATTCCCGGGTGGCGTCGACCACCCATTTCCATTCCTCTTCCTCGGTGCCGTCCGGCACCACCTTGCCGACGGTGGCGGGAACCAGCGTGATGATCTCGCCATCAAGTTCGCTGACCATGGTCAGCACGTCCTTGACGTATTGCACGGAGCGCTCGCGCTGGCCCTGGTTCTTGGCGGCGAGATTGCGCTCGCCCAGCATCAGCGTCACCGCTCCCCAGCAGCGAATGCCGTGCTCCTTCAACAGCGCGCGCGTCTCCTTGGGCTTGTATTGTTCGGGTTCGCCGGAAATCTCGATCGACTCATAGCCGAATTTCTTGATGCGCTTGAGCGTCGTTTCCAGCGGCTCCGCCCGCATCCAATTGTGTGTCGAAAGATGCATGGTCTATCCTTCCCAGAATCGCCTGTACCAGTCGCCTGCGGCGCACTCTGCCGAAGCCTGCCGCATGATTCCTCCCCAAGGCGTCCCAGCATTTTTAGCAAACTGGTTCGACCAATTGGGCTTAATGGGAGGTCTACAGTAATTTCATCTGGACGGCAAGAAGTGCTGCCATCAAGCGTTGGCTCATGACTATGCTATTGATTATACTTAAACATGTGGCTTAACTCGGCATGGTTGCAGGGCTGCGGCAGCGCGTCAAACGGCTTGACCAGATTTCGGCATTTGGTAATACCAGAATAGCGGCGCCGAGCGCGCTGTGCAAAGAGACCAAAGAAGCTGGCCCTGTTTTCAATCGGCGCTATGCTTGGTCGTGAAACATAGGGAGATGCCGATGCCGACGACGATGAAGGGGCCTGGTCTGTTCCTGGCGCAGTTTGCGGGCGACGCCGCTCCGTTCAATTCGCTGGCCTCGATCACCGAATGGGCGGCTGGTCTGGGCTACAAGGGCGTGCAGATCCCGACATGGGACGCCCGACTGTTCGATCTCGAGAAGGCAGCCTCCTCCAAGGCCTATTGCGACGAGGTGAAGGGCGTCTGCGCCGATGCCGGCGTCGAGATCACCGAATTGTCGACGCATCTGCAGGGGCAGCTGGTGGCGGTGCATCCGGCCTACGATGCACAGTTCGACGGCTTCGCGCCGGCTGCGGTGCACAACAATCCAAAGGCCAGGCAGCAATGGGCGGTCGAACAGATGAAGTTCGCCGCCAAGGCGTCGAAGAATCTCGGGCTCAAGGCGTCGGTGTCGTTTTGCGGCGCCCTGGCCTTCCCATACCTCTACCCCTGGCCGCAGCGGCCGGCGGGATTGATCGAGGAAGCGTTTGCCGAACTCGGCAAACGCTGGAAGCCGATCCTCGACGTCTATGACGAGAACGGCGTCGATATCGGCTACGAAATCCATCCGGGCGAGGACGTGTTCGACGGCGCGACGTTCGAAATGTTCCTCGATGCGGTCGGCGGCCACAAGCGCTGCAACATCAACTACGACCCGTCGCACTTCCTGCTGCAGCAGCTCGATTATCTCGAATTCATCGACATCTACCACGAGCGGATCAAGGCGTTCCACGTCAAGGACGCCGAATTCAATCCGACCGGGCGGCAAGGCGTCTATTCCGGCTACCAGAGCTGGACCAACCGCGCCGGGCGTTTCCGCTCGCTCGGCGACGGGCAGGTGGATTTCGGCGGCATCTTCTCCAAGCTCACCCAATACAATTACGATTCATGGGCGGTGCTGGAATGGGAATGCTGCCTCAAGCACCCGGAGGATGGTGCGGCCGAAGGCGCTCCCTTCATCCAGCACCACATCATCAGGGTTACGGAAAAAGCGTTCGACGATTTCGCCGGCGGCACGACCGATAAAAAGGTGCTGCGCGGGATGATGGGGATCTAGCACAGATATCCCTCCCCCTCGAGGGGAGGGTGGCCCGGAGGGCCGGATGGGGTCGGTCCATGCCGAGCTTCATGCCCGGCGACCCCACCCCGACGCTACGCGTCGACCCTCCCCTCAAGGGGGAGGGGTATCTCAGATAACGAGGGAGAAAATCATGGTTGGTGCATCGAAGGCGGAAACGGGGGGCGGTCCGATCCGCTACGGCATGGTCGGCGGCGGACAAGGCGCCTTTATCGGCGCGGTGCACCGCATCGCAGCGCGCATGGATAACGAGTTCGTGCTGGTCGCCGGCGCCTTGTCGTCGGATCCGGAGCGCGCTAAGGCCTCGGCCGCCGAGCTTGGGCTCGATCCCGCACGCAGCTACGGCTCTTATGCCGAGATGGCCAAGGCGGAGGCCAAGCGGCCGGACGGCATCGAGGCGGTGGCCATCGTCACGCCGAACAATGTGCACGTGCCGGCTGCCAAGGCTTTTCTCGAGGCCGGCATCCACGTCATCTGCGACAAGCCGCTGGCGACGACGCTGGCCGAGGCAAAGAAGCTGGCGGCGCTGGTCGAAAAGACCGGCAAGGTGTTCGTGCTGACGCATAACTACACCGCCTATCCGATGGTGCGGCAGGCACGCGAGATGGTGGCCAAGGGACAGCTCGGCGATATCCGCATCGTGCAGTCGGAATATCCGCAGGACTGGCTGACCGAAGATCTGGCCGCCACCGGCCAGAAGCAGGCTGCGTGGCGCTCAGACCCCAAGCAGGCCGGTGCCGGCGGCGCGCTGGGCGACATTGGCACGCACGCCTACAACCTTGCCCGTTTCGTATCCGGGCTGGAGCTCGATTCGTTGTCGGCCGATCTCGATGCCTTCGTGCCGGGGAGGCTGCTCGACGACAACATCAATGTGCTGCTGCGCTTTAGGCCGGTCGGCGGGTCGCACCCCGCCAAGGGCATGATCTGGGCAAGCCAAGTGGCGCCCGGCCACGAGAACGGGCTGAAATTGCGCATCTACGGCTCGAAGGGCGGGCTCGAATGGGTGCAGGCCGACCCGAACTATCTCTGGTACACGCCGTTCGGCCAGCCGAAGCAGTTGATCACCCGAAACGGCGCCGGCGCGCTCCCCGTCGCCGGGCGCGTCAGCCGCGTTCCGCCAGGGCATCCGGAAGGCTATCTCGAAGGCTTTGCCAATATCTACCAGGAAGCCGCGCGGGCTATTCGTGCGGCGCGCCAGAAGGGCGGCAAGCCGGCCAAGGATGTCGTCTTCCCGACCGTGGAGGACGGCGTCGAGGGCATGGCCTTCATTGAGGCCTGCGTGAAGTCGTCGAAGAAGAATGGGGCGTGGACGAAACTTTAATCGCTGCGTCCGGTTAACGGGAAGCCCCCCTCACCCGGATTGCCAGCCGAATTGCAAGGGCAATTCGGGGCAATCCGACCTCTCCCCGAGGGGAGAGGAGATCGCCAGCGTTGGCGTCTGCTTCTTCTCCCCAGCGGGGAGAAGGTGGCCGCGAAGCGGCCGGATGAGGGGGCTTGTGGCGAAGTCGCCAGAGGAGCAAGCCCGGCCGTCAAAGGGAGGGGGCGTCGATGAAAATCGGCATGTGCATGTTGTTGTGGACGACCAGTGTCTCGAAAAAACACGAGCCGCTACTCAGGGACATCAAGGCGACCGGCTTCGACGGCGTCGAAATACCGGTCTTCTCCGGCACGCCGGACGACTACAGGAAACTCGGCGAGCTGCTCGACCGTATCGGGCTGCAACGCACCGCCGTCTCGGCGATGGGCGATCCGGCGATGAACCTGATCTCGCCGGATGCCTCGACGCGCAAGGCCGGCATCGACTACATGAAGTCGGCGATCGACTGCGCTCAGGCGCTTGGCGCGAACACGTTGAGCGGCCCGCTGCATTCGACACTCGGGGCCTTCTCCGGCAGCGGGCCGACGGCGGCCGAGAAAAAACGTTCGATCGCTTCGCAGCGCGCCATCGGTGACCATGCCGGCAACAAGGGTGTCACCATCGGGCTGGAGGCGCTCAACCGCTTCGAATGCTATCTGCTCAACACGATGGACGATTTGTCGGAGCATATCGACGCGATCGACCGGCCGCACATCAAGGCGATGTACGACACCTTCCATGCCAACATCGAAGAGGCCGACCCGATCGGCGCCTATTCGCGCAACCGCAAGAACGTCGTCCATATCCATATTTCGGAGAATGATCGCGGCGTGCCGGGCCGCGGCCACATCCCCTGGAAGGAGACTTTCTCAGCCATTCGCAACAGCGGCTATGACGATTGGCTGACAATCGAGGCGTTCGGCCGCTCGCTGAAGGATTTGGCCGCGGCCACCAAGGTGTGGCGCGACTTTTCCGAAAGCCCGGAAGCCGTCTACCGCGACGGCTACAAGCATATCAGGAATGGATGGAGGAAGGCGCCCTAACCGCACGCCTGCGCAACGCCCCCGTTAATCCTGGCCGGCCTGGATCCGGTTGTAGTCGTGGATCGTCCTGCTCAAGCGGCGGCGCAGGAAATTGGAAATGTTGTCGAAGATGAAAACGACGAGCAGGACCAAGAGCACCATGTAGAAGACATTGGCCCAGTTGGAATTGGTGCGCATCGCCTCCCAGAGCTTCAGGCCGATGCCACCGGCACCGACGGCGCCGATGATCGTCGCGCCCCTGGTGTTGGATTCCCACTGATAGAGTGTCTGGCTGATGAAGACCGGGATCACTTCCGGCAGCACGCCATAGCGCTGCACCAGCAAGCCGTTGGCGCCGGTCGACTGGATGCCCTCGCGTGGCTTGTCGTCGATGTTCTCGAGGCCTTCCGAATAGACTTTGCCGAGCGTGCCGATCTCGGTGAAGAAAATCGCGGCGCTGCCGGCAAGCGGACCCGGGCCGAAGGCGCGGGTGAAGAACAGCGCCCAGATCAGCATGTCGACCGAACGCATGAAATCGAAGAACCGCTTGAGCACCTGGCTAAGCAGGCCGCTCGGGGTGATGTTGCGTGCGGCGAAGAAGGCAAGCGGGAAGGCAACGATGCCGCCGAGCAAGGTGCCGAGAAACGCCATGACGATGGTCTGGAACAGCTTCGTCCAGACATCGCCATGCTGCCACTGGGCGTTGTTCCAGATGTTGTCGCCGGCCAGTGCCAGATTGGATGTGCCCGGCTTGAGCTGGGGTCCGGACATCAGCAACGAGACCACGTCGCCGGGTGACTTGCCGAAGAAGGGCGAGCGTGTGTCGAAGACGAAATTCGCCCAGCCAAGGAAGCGCTTGCGGACCTTGACGCGATCGACGGTCATACGGACCTCGCCGGCAAAGCCCATCCTGGCGACGATTTCGTCGTCATGCACGGTGATCCACTCCGGCACCGGGCCGGATATTACCGGTTTGCCGCTGGCCAACGACACCGGCACCGTCCGGCCAAAGGCGACAAGCGTCGCCTCGGCCTTGTCGAAGGTGACGGATTTGGCTCGGCCGTCGATCAGGATGGTGTAGGAGCCGTTGGCATTGGTGATGACCCAATCGGGATGCGGGTCTTCGCCAAGCGCCGAAAAACGCGGGTATCTGGGTGTGATCTGAGGCTGGTCGAGACGGAATTCCGGCTGCAGATCGTAGCTGATCCATTGCGTCAGGAAGAGCGGCAGGCGCTCCCAGTGCGATTCCCTCAGCACTTGCGGCAGGCTGAAGAACCACAAGGCGTAGAGGAGGTAGAGCAGGATGCCGGTGAACAGGACCAGCGGGCCGAAGCGTTTGTACAGGGGCCGCCGGAACACTTGGGGAAAGCGCTCCTCGATCGACTGCATCTCATCGGCGGTCATTGCGGCCATGGGCAGTCTTCTTGTTGATTTGCCATGATCTTTTCCAAAAACCGGAATCCACTTTTTGGGATCATGGTCAGGCGCCCATCATGAATGCCTGCTCACCGACGAGCTTGCGGCGTAGCCAGGCGGAAAACTGGTCGACGAGGAAGATCGTCGTGAACAGCAGCAGCACCAATGCCAGCGTCTTGGCGCCGAAACCGCGCGAGATGGAGAGCTTCAGTTCCTCGCCGATGCCGCCACCACCGACCGCGCCGATAATGGTCGAGATACGCACATTGATCTCGATCCTGAGCAGCGTGTACGACATGAAATTGGGCAGCACTTGCGGCAGGCCGGCAAAGCGCACGCGCTCGAACCAGTTGGCGCCGACCGCGCGCAGGCCTTCTTCGGCGCGCATGTCGATGTTTTCATTGATCTCGTAGAAGAGCTTGCCGAGGGCGCCGATCGAATGCAGGCCGATGGCGATGATGGCCGCGACCGGGCCGGTCGAGAGGATGGCTGCGAACAGGCCGGCAATGACGATCTCCGGGAAGGCGCGAAGCAGTTCCATGAAGCGCTTGACGACGAGCCTGAGCACCGGACTGGGCGTCAAGTTGCGCGCGGCGATGAAGGAAAAGGGCACCGCAAAGACAAAGCCGATGAAAGTGGAAACCAGCGCCACGTTAAGCGTGGTGAGCATCAGCTCGAAATATTCGGGTAGATAAAAGCCGCCCCAGAGATAGACGCGACCAAGCGGGAAATTGAACTCCTGGCTGCCCTTGTCGTGCGGCGATGCGATGTCGAACAGCGCCCGCCAGACGTCGTTCCAGTCCTTGGGAACAAGCCAACTAAGGAAATCCAGTATGTGCGGTAGCCGATCGAAGAAATGCCCCGCATTGGCCTCGTCGGCGAACCACATGGCTGTGCACATGGCGACAAGCAGTAAGCCGATGCCGAGCGCCGTGTAGAACCGGCGCAAGGACGTCTGGCGTCGCCAGGCGTCTGCTGCCTGCCGGACCGCGTCTGAACGAATTGTAGCGGCGAAGGTCATACGGGGTCACGAGCGGACACGCAAAAAGGGCGGCGACCGCATCGGCCCGAAAGTCGAAGTTCGACTTTCGGAAAGCACGATGCGGCATCTAAGTGTTAGAGCGTACTTTGTGCGTCCAAGTGGACGCACGTCGCTCTAATGGACGCCGCCCTTTCCGCAATTGTCGTCAGCCGCCGATCGCGGCTTTGCGGGCTTCGACGATGACGCTGTAGAAGTCCGGCTTCACCGGAACGTAGCCGGTGAAATCGCCGCCTTCGATGGCCTCGAAGCAGGGCTTGTCCTTGGCCGGCAGGCTGGTGAAGAAGTTGGCGAGCTTGGCGGTCATATCGCCGCCGAGCGCGGTGCGCACGACCAGCGGGCCGTTCGGGATCAGGCCAGAACGCCAGACTTCGACGAAGTCGTTGGGGTCGACGGCGCCCTTGGCGACTTCCTTGTGGAAGGTGCCGGACGTGTAACCGTTCTTGAAGTCGCCGATGCCGGAAGAATCGTCAACCGCCACGTCGACCTTGCCGTCGCGGACGGCGAGAACGTTGTTCTCGTGACCGCCATTGAACTGCGTCGAGGCGAAGAAGGTTTCGTTCGAAGCGCCGGTGTCCTTCGGGATCTGGGTCAGCGGGATCAGATAGCCGGAGGTCGAATCCGGGTCGGCATAGCCGAGCTTCTTGCCCTTTGCCGACTTGATGTCGGTGATGCCGGACGACTTCAGCGCCAGGCCAATCGAATAATAACCGGTCGCGCCGTCGGTCTGCTGGGTGGTGAGGATCGGGGTGACGGCGTTCGGATCCTTGAGATAGACGCTGGCATAGCCTGACGCGCCAAGCTCGGCGAAATCGAGCGTGCCGCCGAGCAGGCCCTGGATGACGCCATCATAGTCGGCAGCCGGGAACAGCGAGACCTTTTCGAAACCGAATTCGGTCTTCAGATGATCGGCGAGGCACTGAAAGTTGCGCAGCCGGTCCGCTTCGTTCTCGCCGCCGAGAATGCCGACGCGGAATTCCTTGATATCCTGGGCGTGAGCAGCACTTGCTGCGATGGCGAGCAATGAAACCGCACCGAAAACCATCTTCCTGAACATTATCTCTCTCCTGTTGGTCCCGGCCTCGCGCCGGTAGCGTTCGAATTTTTGACGGGTGCCTTTGACGCGGGCGAGCGATCAGGCCGTTCTCAGCAACCAGGAAACGCTGGCTCGAGCGGTCCGGCGGATGCAGCGATCTTCTGTTTGACGGCGACACTGGTCGAGGTGATGGCCTCGGAGATTTCGGCGCCATTGCTGTCGGCGCCGTAGACCATGCGCACGGCCTCGCGGTTGAGGTCTTCGGGCGGGCCGTCGAAGACCACCTTGCCGGCGGCCATGCCGACGATGCGGTTGCAATAGTTGCGGGCCGTATCAAGCGTATGGAGATTTGTGATGACGGTGATGCCTTCGCGCAAATTGATGTCCTGCAGCGAATCCATCACCACCTTGGCGTTGAGCGGGTCGAGCGAGGCGATCGGCTCGTCGGCGAGCAACACCTTCGGCTGTTGCATCATGGCACGCGCAATCGCAACGCGCTGCTGCTGGCCGCCGGAAAGGGTGCCAGCAGGCTGCAGCGCGGTGCGGGCGATGTCGAGGCGCTCGAGAGCTGCAACCGCCTCGGCGCATTCGCCGCGGGAAAACATGCCGAACAGGTTGGACAGGGTCGAACGGTGGTTGAGCCGGCCGAGCAGCACATTGGTCAGCACGTCGAGGCGCGGCACCAGGTTGAATTGCTGGAAGATCATGGCGCAGTCGCGCTGCCAGCGCCGGAGCGGCGAGCCGCGCAACCCGGAGACCTCGACGCCGTCGAACAGGATGGATCCCTGGCTCGGATCGATGAGGCGGTTGATCATGCGCAGAAGCGTCGATTTGCCGGCGCCGGAGCGGCCGATGATGCCGACCATCTGGCCTTGCGGAATGGAGATGTGAACATTGCTGACGGCGGTGTTCTTGCCGAACCGTCGGGTGACGCCGCGGATTTCGAGCGTAGCTGACATGGTGCAGGCTCCAGTCCAGTCGCAATTGAAGGTCTGTTAACTCTCGCTAGCGCAGCCGCATGAACCTGCGGTGTCGGATTGATGTCAGTTTTGTTACCGCCCACAGCCTCGCAGCGCGATCAACCCAGCACAACAAGCTCCTCGAAATGCTTCATGTCGCTGAAGCTGCAGAAAGCCGGTGGTCGCAGCTCGATCACCGGTGCCTGATGCGCAAGGAGCGACAGGCAGTCATCGAACAGATCCTGCCATGCGGATGCCCGGTCGTCGTCCAGGCGCCGAATCGGGTAGGCGAAGGTGATGTGGAACACATAGTTGTCGTGGTCGGGATGCCGGTATCCGAACGGCACCGACAGGGCATCGCGCCAGGAACGCATAACGCGCCGGTCCTCGGTGGAAGCGCCGGCGACGGTCAGGCCAGTCGGTACGATTTCAACGACCCTGACGTTGAAAGCACCGCAGCCTTTGAAGCCGTTCAGGCGTTCCAGATAGAGGCGGGTCATGGCGTCGATGCTGGTGTCGAGGGGCACGTCCTGCGGCCAGTAGGGAAGGCGGCGGCGATGTTCGATGATGCCCTGGAAGAGCGTCATGTGCAGGCTGGAGACCGGCGTGAAGGCCAGCCGGTCGGCATCGGGCATCGCGCGCATCCGCTCACGCACCTCGATGACCCCCGCTTCTGAAGCCGAGCCATTGACGAGATGGCAGACGACCGTGTTGCCGGGCTCGTTGAGAAAATTACCAGAGGTGTCGTAGCGCCTGCCGAGATGCAGCGGAGGGGTCGGGTTGGTGCCGGCAAAGAATCCGGCGAGCGAAGGTTTGACTGAAACAGGCATTGCGATCTCCAGAGGAAAGGCCGCGTCCTGCCCCGACGATGTGTCAGGGACATGAAAACCGTGCCAAGAAGTAGAATATCAAAGGCAGGATTCGCCAAGCGATTCTGCCGGGGTTGCACATCATCAAGATTGAAATAAAGATTCAAATCCGTATCAAAGAGAGGCTTCCTAATTGCTACGTTGGCGCCAGTGGTTGCGGCTGTATGCTGCAGGGGTAGTCGCTGCGATAAGTTTCACAGTGGCCCTGGTTTTGATGTCCGTATATCGGGTTGGTAGCTTGAACCATCCAATATCGGGATACTTGTACAATTATGGAAATGGGCGCGACGCGGCCATTATTCTAATGATTCTCATTTTTTTAATCGCGTTAGTTACGATAAATTTCGCAAATAAGATTGAAGAAAAACAAAAATCACTTGTAGATATTGGTTATGACAAAAAATTTATAGAACTTATCAGGTTAAATCAGACTGGTGTTGCTATTCTAATCACGTTAGGATTTCTTTCTATTATTTTGGACATTTGCCTGAGCGGCTGACTTATTCGGGGCGTCAACCCCCATGCTTCTCCAAAAACTGATTGGCCGACAGTTCCCGAAAATCGTCGAGCGTGGCGCGCAGCCGGGCGTGATCCCAGTCCCACCAGGCGAGCGCCTGGTAGCGTTCCGCAGTGCGGCGGTCGAAGCGTTCGCGGATCGGCTTGGCCGGTACGCCGCCGACAATGGTGTAGGGGGCCACATCCTTCGAGACGACCGCCCCGGCACCGACCGCCGCGCCATCGCCGACGGTGACGCCGGGCAGGATGGTCGAGCCGTGACCGAGCCAGGTGTCGTGGCCGATGGTGACGCGTTTGGCGCGGCGCTGAGCGAAGAATTCGCTCTCGTGCTCGGCGTCGTCCCAATAGTCGGAGGCGCGATAGGTGAAATGGTGTAGCGTCGGCCGCCAGGTCGGATGATTGGTGGCATTGATGCGCACGCTAGCGGCGATGTTGGCGAATTTGCCAATCGTCGCGCACCAGACGGCGCAGTCCTGCATCATGTAGGAATAGTCGCCGAGAATGCTCTCGGAGACCCGGCTGCGTTCGGCGATCTCGGTCCAGCGGCCAAGCGTCGAGCTCTCGATCTCCGCCGTCTCGTGGACCAGCGGCGCCTCCGACAATTTCCTCGTCATGCCGCGATTTTCCCCGCGGCGAAGGCGGTCACGTCGATGATGCGATCGGCCACAGCCTCGCGCACGTCGTGATCGTGGAAGATGCCGAGCAAAGCGACGCCCGCCGCCTTCTTCGCGGCGATCAGGGAAATCACCACGTCGCGGTTCCTGGCATCGAGCGAGGCGGTCGGCTCGTCGAGCAGCAGGATCGGGTGCTCGGTGATGAAGCCGCGCGCGATGTTGACGCGCTGCTGTTCGCCCCCGGAGAACGTCGCCGGCGGCAGCGCCCAGAGCTTCTCCGGCAGGTTCAACTGCGCCAGCAAGGCGCGCGCCTTACCGCGCGCTACTTCGCGCTCTTCGCCGCGCTCGACCAGCGGTTCGGCCACGACATCGAGCGCCGAGACGCGCGGTACAGTGCGCAGGAACTGGCTGACATAACCGATCGTGAGCCGGCGCACAGCTAGCACGGTGCGCGGGCTGGCCGAAGCCAGGTCAATCAGCCCGTCCTCGTGCTGGACGATGATCTGGCCTGCGTCGACGGCATAATTGCCGTAGAGCATTTTCAGGATCGAGCTCTTGCCGGCGCCGGACGGGCCGCCGAGCACGGAGCATTCGCCGGCCCTGATCGCGAACGAGACACCGGCGACCACCGGCAGTTTGATGCCGTCGCGCAGATGCATGGTGAAGCTCTTGGCGACATCGGAGACAACGAGCGGGGTCGGCATCAGAAGGTTCTCCAATCGTCGTTCGTTTGCGGGCCAGCACCCCCCTCTGCCTTGCCAGGCATCTCCCCCTCAAGGGGGGAGATCGGCAGCCTTTTCGTTGCGCCTGTTCTGCAACGTTGAAGAGTGGCGAAACCGAGAGCGACAGCCAATCTCCCCCCTTGAGGGGGAGATGGCCGGCAGGCCAGAGGGGGGTACGGCGGAGCAATCATCTTCAGACCTGTAGAATCGAGGAAACAAGCAATTGCGTGTAGGGCGCGCGCGGATCGTCGAGGACGCGGTCGGTGAGGCCGCTTTCGACGACGCGGCCGTCCTTCATCACCATCATGCGCTGCGACAACAGCCGCGCCACCGCGAGGTCGTGGGTGACGACGATGGCTGCCAGGCCAAGGTCGGTGACCAGCCCGCGCAACAGATCGAGCAGGCGCGCCTGCACCGAGACGTCGAGGCCGCCGGTCGGCTCGTCCATGAACACCAGCCGTGGGCCGGTAACGAGGTTGCGGGCGATCTGCAGGCGCTGGCGCATGCCGCCGGAAAAGGCGCGCGGCTCGTCGTCGATGCGGTCTTCGTCGATCTCGACACGCGACAACCAGTCGACCGCCGTCGCACGGATTCTGCCATAGTGACGGTCGCCGACCGCCATCAGCCGCTCGCCGACATTGGCGCCGGCCGACACCGTCATGCGCAGCCCGTCGGCGGGGTTCTGATGGACAAAGCCCCAATCGGTGCGCATCAGGAAGCGGCGTTCGGCCTCGCTCATGCGATAGAGTTCGCGGAACTGGCCGTCGCGCATCCGATAGCTGGCGGCGCCTGAAGAGGGCAGCAGCCGCGTCGACAGGCAGTTGAGCAGCGTCGTCTTGCCGGAACCGGATTCGCCGACCACCGCCAGCACCTCGCCCGGCCACAAATCGAAGGTGACGTTTTCACAGCCGACGCGCGAGCCGTAGAATTTGGACAGCGCCGAGACGCGCAGCAGCGGTTCGTCGGTCATTGCGCCGGCTCCGTTTTTTCCAGGGCAAGAGGGGTTTCAGGCGCAAGGTGGCCGCGATGGCCTTGTTCGCGCCGCTTCTCGCAATGATCGGTATCGGAGCAGACGAACATGTGGCCGCCATGGTCGTCGAGGATGACCTCGTCGAGATAAACGTTCTCGGCCCCGCACAGTGCGCAGGGCTGGTCGAAGGTCTGTACCTCGAACGGATGATCCTCGAAGTCGAGACTGACCACATCGGTGAAGGGCGGCAGTGCATAGATGCGCTTTTCGCGGCCGGCGCCGAACAATTGCAAAGCCGGCGAACGGTGCATCTTCGGATTGTCGAACTTCGGTGTCGGCGAGGGATCCATCACATAGCGGCCCTCGACCTTGACCGGATAGGCATAGGTCGTGGCGATGCGGCCGTGCCTGGCGATATCCTCGTAGAGTTTTACATGCATCAGACCATACTCCTCCAGCGCATGCATTTTGCGCGTCTCCGTCTCGCGTGGCTCGAGGAAGCGCAGCGGTTCGGGGATCGGCACCTGGTAGACCAGCACCTGACCGGCCGCCAAAGGGTGTTCGGGGATACGGTGGCGGGTCTGGATGACGGTCGCCTTGGCCGTCTCGGTGGTGACGGCGACATTGGCGACCTTCTTGAAGAAGGCGCGGATCGAAACCGCATTGGTGGTGTCGTCGGCGCCCTGGTCGATGACCTTGAGCACATCATCCGGGCCGATGATCGAAGCGGTGACCTGGACGCCGCCGGTGCCCCAGCCATAGGGCATCGGCATTTCGCGCGAGGCGAACGGCACCTGATAGCCAGGAATGGCGATGCCCTTGAGGATGGCGCGGCGGATCATCCGCTTGGTCTGCTCGTCGAGATAGGCGAAGTTGTAGGTGGCTATATCCGCTGGTTGTGCACTCATTCCGCTGCCTCCCTCTTCTCTTCGCCCTTGCCGGCGTTTTCGCGGGCATCATGCTCGGCGCGCATGCGGCGCACGAGGTCGAGCTCGGCCTGGAAGTCGACATAGTGCGGCAGCTTCAGATGCTCGACGAAGCCGGTCGCCTGGACATTGTCGGAATGCGAGATGACGAACTCCTCGTCCTGCGCGGCGGAGACGACGTCCTCGCCGAGTTCCGAGGCGCGTAGAGCGCGGTCACATAGCGCCATGGCCATCGCCTTGCGCTCGCTCTGGCCGAAGACGAGGCCGTAGCCGCGGGTGAATTGCGGCGGCGCCTTGGCCGAGCCCTTGAACTGGTTGACCATCTGGCATTCGGTGACGCGGATGCTGCCGAGCGGCACGGCAAAGGGCAGTTCCGGCACGTCCAGTTCCAGTTCGACCTCGCCGATGCGAACCTCGCCGACGAAGGGATGGTTGCGCGCGTAGCCGCGCTGGGTGGAATAGCCGAGCGCCAGCAGAAACCCCTCGTCGCCGCGCGACAACGCCTGCAGGCGGATGTCACGCGCCATCGGGAATTCGAGCGGCTCGCGGGTGATGTCGCCGGGGACATGATCCCCAGGCATGTCGCCGTCGGGCTCGATCAGGCCTTCGCGGGCGAGGATGGCCGAGACGCGCGGCATCGCCTCCGCTTCGCCTGCACGCTGTTCCGGTTCGGCGACATCGCCGCCGGCGGCAAGCTCGGGATCGAGCAGCCGGTGGGTGTAGTCGAAGGTCGGGCCGAGCAGCTGGCCGCCGGGCAGGTCCTTGTAGGTCGCCGACACGCGCCGCTCGACCAGCATCGTGCCGGTGTCGATCGCCCTGGTGTAGCCGAAACGCGGCAGCGTGGTGCGATAGGCGCGAACCAGGAAGATCGCCTCGATCATGTCGCCGCGCGCCTGGACGATGGCGAGTGCCGCCAGTTCGCGATCATAAAGCGAACCTTCGCTTATCACTCGGTCGACGCCGAGCGCCAGCTGCTCGACGATCTGGTCGAGCCGAAGTGCGGGCACCGAACGATCGCCGCGCCGGCGGTCGGCGAGCAGTTTGTGAGCATTGCGAATGGCCGCTTCGCCACCCTTTACCGCGACGTACATGCTACGCCTCCATGATCTTGATGCGCGTCGTACGCGGCAGGCAGGCAATTGCGTCGGTGGTGGCGAGGATGACGTCGACGCCACGCGGAAAGCGCTGGTTGTTCTGCTTCCATTGCTCGACGAAATGACGCGGCATTTGCGCCGGCGCGATCGTCGCCGTCGTCTCGATGCCGGGGCCTTCGAGCAGCAGCGGAGCGCCGGAGACGAGATCGCCGACCTCGAGGATCAGCGTCGTGGAGCGATCGGGATAATCCTGGGTGCCTTGCGAAAAGCCGTCGAGCGCCATCATCTCGGCCGGCGTGGCGATCAGCGCGAAATGCGCGTCGGCCGGGGTGTTGGCCCGCGGCGCGCCGGTATGGAAGCCAAGCCAGGATTTCATCGCCGCCGACCCCTGCAAAACCAGGTCGAGCCAGAGCGGCGTGTCGTTGTCGCACAGCGCCAGCGCAATGGCGCCGGCGGTGACCGATAGCGGCGCCGGCGGCTGGGCGAGGGCCGGCAGCGGCTGCACGCTGCCCGGGCGCACCATCGCGTCCATGACGACACGGAATACGGTCTGGGCGTTGAACACCGGGTCGGCAAAGCCGCCTTCGATCGATTGCACAGCAGCGTCCATCAGTCTTCTCCGCGCACCATGGTGAAGAAATCGACCTTGGTCGCCGCCGTCTCGGCGCGGCGCTGGTCACGCGCCTTGGCCAGTGCCGCTTGCAAGGGCGCGACGATCCTGGTCTCGACCTCGTTGCGGTAGGCAGGATCCTGCCAGAGCGCGTCGGCGATTGCCGCCAGCCTTGCCTTCTGCTTGTCGCGGCCGAGCGCATAGCAGTGGCCGACATGGCCGGACGCAAGCCGCACCGTGGCGCGGGTGACCGTCGCCTCGCCAACATTGAAGGGCGCGCCGCCGCCGCCAATGCTGCCACGCACGGTAACCAAGCCGGTTTCGGGGCCACGCAGAAGTTCCGCCTCAGAAGGCAGGCCGGCTTCGTCCCAGAGGCGGACGATATCGTCGCCGGCCGATTGGGCCAGCGTCGCCATCAAGGCCTTGCGCTCGGCCTGCTCTCGCACTTCCCGTCCTCGCATGGCCGGTGCTCCTCGTCTGCGTTCATTTGTCTATTGATATAGACAATTATACAAATTATATCTATTTTCTAATGCGTGTCCATGACGAGTGCATGACACGAGGAAAATGTCTGGGGCAAAAAGATCGGGGGCGGAAATGATCGGGCAGCCCAGCAGCATCGAGCGGCGCAGCGGTGTCGCGCTGTGGCGGCAGATCGCCGACCAGATCCTGCATTCGATCGCCGTCGGCGATTTTCCCGAGAATGCCGCGCTGCCGCCCGAGATCGCGTTGGCCGAACGCTATGGCGTCAACCGCCATACGGTGCGCAGCGCCATCGCAGCGCTGGTGCAGGAGGGTGTGCTCAGGGCGGAGCAGGGGCGCGGCACCTTCGTGCTTTCGCGCAGGCGGCTGTCCTATCCGATCGGCGCGCGCACCCGCTTTTCGGAGGGATTGCAAGGACAGGCGTCCGAGCGGCATATCACCTTGCTCGCGTCATCGGTCGAGCCGGCCAACCGTCGTGTCGCAGAGGGCTTAGGCCTTGCGAAGGGGGCCGATGTGATACGCCTGGAAACGCGCGGCGAAGCCGATGGAATGCCGGTGTCCCGCGCTGCCGGCTGGTTCGATGCCAGGCGCTTTGCCGGCATCGATGCCGCCATGGCGGAAACCGGTTCGATCACGGCATCGCTGGCACGTTTCGGCATCGACGACTATCTCCGGCAATCGACAGTGCTGTCGGCGCGCCATGCGGATGCCGCCGACCTTGCCGACCTCGAGCTGCAGCCCGGCGCCATCGTGCTGGTGACGGTCGCCGTCAACGTCACGCCCGACGGTCAGCCGATACAGTTTTCGGAGTCGCGCTTCCCGGCCGAGCGGATCGAGCTCAAACTGTCGGCGCTCTGAGATGCGCCAGCCCTGGCATCATCCGACCTGAATGACAGCCTTGATCAGGCCGGACTTCTCATGCGCCCAGCGGGCGAGGTCACGCGGCGTCTCGCCAAGCGTGGTGCGGTGGGTGACCAGCTTTGCCAGCGGCACCGCGCCGTTGCGGATCGAGGCGGCGACATGGTCGAAATCGGCACGCAGGGCGTTGCGGCTGCCGATCAGCATCATCTCGCGCTTGTGGAATTCGGGATCGGAAAAGGCGATGTCGTCCTTGACGACGCTGACCAGGACCAGCGCCCCGCCATGCGCGACATGGGCGAAGGCCGACTGCACCGACCGGGTGCTGCCGGTGGCGTCGAAGACCACATCGAAGCCGTCGCCGCCGGTTGCTTCCCGCACCAGGTCGGCAGCGGTGCCTCGCGAGCCGTCGAGGGTCGCGAAGCCGAGTTCGCTTTCGGCGAAACCCAGCCTCTCCGCACTCATGTCGAGCAGCGTCACGTCGAGCCCGGCGATGCGGGCGAACAGCGCCGTGCCGAGCCCGATCGGGCCGGCGCCGATGACCAGCGTGCGCGCACCTGGATCAACCAGCGAGCGCCGCACGGCATGGGCGCCGATCGCCAGGAATTCGACGGCGGCGGCATCGGCCAGCGACAGGCCGTTTGCCGGATAAAGATTTTGCGCCGGCACCAGGAGCTGCTCGCACATGGCGCCGTCGCGGTGGACGCCGAGCACCTCGATCCTGACGCAGCAATTGGGCTTGCCTTGCCGGCAGGCGATGCATTTGCCGCAGGCGAGATAGGGATTGACGATCACCGCTTCGCCGACGGCGAGATCGACGTCCTCGCCAACCTCGATCACGGTGCCGGAAACCTCGTGGCCCATGATGCGGGGATAGGCGAGGAACGGGTGCTTGCCTTCGAAGATGTGATAGTCGGTGCCGCAGATGCCGACATGGCTGACGGCGACCAGCGCCCAGCCGGCGGGCGGCGCGCCAGGCGCCGGGCGATCTTCGAGGACAAGTTCGCCGGGCGAGCGGCAGACGACGGCTTTCATGCTTCAATCCAGTCGGTTCATGGCACCGCCGGCTCTGCTGTCGCGAGGCCGGCTGTTGGGAGGCGATCTATTTGCCGCGGCGGCGCAGCCCGTCGAAATAGACTATGACGATGATCAGCACGCCGGTGATGATGCGCTGCCAGAAGGCGTTGACGTTAAGCAGATTGGCGCCGTTGTTGATGGTGGCAAGGATGAAGGCGCCGAGCAGCGGCCCGTGCACGGAGCCGACAGCGCCGAACAACGAGGTGCCGCCGATCACCGAGGAGGCGATCGCCTGCAATTCCCAGCCCTCGGCCTGCGTCGGATTGCCGATGCCGATGCGCGAGGCAAGCAGCACGCCGACGAAGGCCGCGCACAGCCCGGACAGCGTGTAGGCCATGTAGATGGTGCGCTGGACGTTGACGCCCGACAGACGCGACGCCTCGGCGTTGGAGCCGACCGAGAACAGATAGCGGCCCCAGCGGCTGTGGTGCAGGAAGATGTAGGCCGGGATGCCGACCAGGATCACCATCCAGAACAGATTGGGGACGCCGACGAAGGAACTGCGCGAGAACGTCTGGAAGGCGTCGTTGTTGATCGAGATCGAGTTGCCGTTGGTCATCAACAGGCCGATGCCGCGCAGCGAGGTCAGCGTTGCCAGGGTGATGATGAAGGGCGGCAGGCCCATCTTGACGATGCCGAAGCCATGGAACATGCCGATGGCGACGCCGACCAGCAAGGTGATCAGGATGGCGAGGAAAACCGGTGTGCCGGCGTTGATCAGCATCGCGACGATGACGGTGGCGAAGCCGACCACGGCGCCGACGGAAAGGTCGATGCCGCCGGTGATGATGACGAAGGTCTGGCCGACCGCCAGGATGGCGATCATCGACCCTTGCCGCAACAGGTTGGAGATGTTGTTGGCGGAGGCGAAGCTCGGCGTCGCCACCGACAGGATGACCCACAAAAGAACCAGCAGCGCCAGCAGTGTCAGCCCGAACAGGGCGTTGTAATTGCGTTTCGGCCTTTCGACAGCGATCGCCTCGGTGCTCATATCCGTCCTCCCGGTTTTTCTTGTTTCTCGGCCAGCGCCTGGGTGAGGATCTCCTCGTGGTCAGCGGTACGAAACCCATGCGTGGCCACCAGCTTGCCGCGCCGGAACACGTGCAGCGTGTCGGCGAGCTCATAGACCTCCGGCAGGTAGGACGAGATCAGGATGATGCCGGCTCCCTTGGACAGCAGCGCGCCAAACAGGCGGTAGATCTCGGCCTTGGTGCCGACATCGACGCCGACAGTCGGCTCGTCGAAGATGAACAGCTTGGCGCCATGGGCGAGCCATTTGCCGATGACGATCTTCTGCTGGTTGCCGCCGGACAGGCTGGAGGCCAGCGCGCCGCGCGTCGGCGTCTTGATGCGCAGGTCGGCGATCTGGCGATCGGCTTGCGCCTTTTCCTGCGCGCGGGAGATCAGCAGATTATTCGAGATGCGCTTGTAAATCGGCAGATTGAGGTTGAGCCCGACCGGCAGGTTGAGGCAGAGGCCCTGGTCGCGGCGGCTTTCCGGGGCCAGCGCCATGCCGAGCCTGATCGCGTCATGTTCGGAATTGACCTTGACCTCCTTGCCCTCCCACAGGATCTGGCCGGCCGATTTGCGGTGCCGGCCATAGAGCGTGGTGACGAACTCGCTGCGGCCGGCGCCGATCAGGCCGTAGAGGCCGACGATCTCGCCGGCGCGGACGGACATCGAGACATTTTCGAAACCCTTGCCGGACAGGTTCCTGGTTTCTACAAGCATCGCGCCGGGGGTGAAATGCTCCTTGTGGTAGACCTGCTCGATCGAGCGGTTGATCATCATCTTGACCAGCTCGGCGTCATTGGTCTCGGCGATATTCCTGGTGCCGACCAGCGTGCCGTCGCGCAGCACCGAGACGCGGTCGGCGAGCTCGAACACTTCTTCCATGCGATGGCTGATGTAGATGATGGTGACGCCTTCGCCCTTCAGCCGGCGGATCAGCGTGAACAGCTGGTCGGCCTCCTTGCGGGTGAGGTAGGCGGTCGGTTCGTCGAAGATCAGGAATTTGGTGCCGCGCACGGTGGCGCGGGCGGCGGCGATCAGTTGCTGCTGGCCGATGGTCAGGTCACCCAGCATGACATGCGCCGGCAGGTCGAAGCCGAGATCGTCGATGATCTTCTGCGCCTGCCTGACCATCGCCCGCTGCTGCAGGATGCCGAAACGTGCATCCTCCTCGCCGAGGAACATGTTGGCGGCGACGGTGAGATGGCGGCACAGGACGACTTCCTGATGCACGGCATTGATGCCGAGCGCCATCGCCTCATGCGGCGTTGCCAATGCGGCAGGCTTGCCCTCCCAGATGACGTCGCCGGAGGTGCGCGGCATGACGCCGGTCAGAAGCTTGATCAGGGTGGATTTGCCGGCGCCGTTCTCGCCGACGATGGCGTGGATCTCGCCGGCCTTGAAGGCGAGGTCGACAGGCTTCAGCGCGTGGGTGCCGGGATAGCGCTTTTCCAGCCCTTGCAGTTCGAGAATGGTCCTGCCCGGTTCCAGCGTTGGGGCCGGATGGAGTTCCTGCGCCGTCGACATCATGACAATCCTCCCAGATTGGCCCCCAAAGATTGGCCTCGCGATTGGCACGAGTGGGATGTTTCCGGGGCGAAAAGGCCCCGGAAACAGTTCACTTGCGGCGATCCTCAGTCGAGCTTCGGATTGAGCAGCGCGTCGATCTTCGGATCCTTCATGTTGGCCTTGGTGACCAAATTGGCGCCGGTGTCGACATTGGCCTCGACCTTCTCGCCTTTCGAGGCGGCGAGCGCCGTCTTGATGCCGTCATAGCCCATCCGGTACGGATCCTGGACGACGAGAGCCGAAATGACGCCGTCGTTGAGGAATTTGATCAGCTTCTCGTCGCTGTCGAAGCCGACCAGCCCGACCTTGCCTGCGAGGCTGTTCTCGGCGATCGCCTGACCGACGCCCTGCGCCATGATCAGGTTGGAGGCGAAAATGCCCTTGAGGTTGGGGTTGGCGGTGATCAGGTCGGTGGCGATGTTGAGGCCGGTGGTGGCCTGGCCGTCGGCGTATTTGTCGGCGACCAGCTTGAGGCCCGGATATTTGGCGGCGAGCTGTTCCTTGAAGCCCTGGGCGCGCTGTTCGAGCGAGCCGGCGCCCGGAAGCGCGGTGATCAGGGCGACGTCGCCCTCAATCTTGCCGCCATTGGCTTCGCCGATGGCTGCGGCAAGGCCGTCAGCGGCGACGCGGCCGCCCTGGATGTTGTCGGTGGTCAGGAACGAGGTGAAGGCCTTGGAGTCGGCGCCGGAGTCGATACCGATGATCTTGACCTTGGTGGCGGCCTCGTCGATCGGCTTGCCGAGCGCCTTGGCTTCGGTCGGCGCGATGACGACGGCGGCCGGGTTGCCGGCGACGGCATTTTCGAGGATCGAAATCTGGCCGTTGACGTCGGTCTCGGCCTGGGCGCCGAGTTCCGGCACGTTGACGCCGAGATCCTTGCCGGCCTTACGGGCGCCGGCCAGAACGATCTGCCAGTAGAAGGACGTAGTATCCTTGACGATGATCGGAATGGTCGCGTCAGCCGCGGATGCCGGTGCCGAATGCATCACGCCGGCAAGCATCGAGGCGGCCGTGAGTGCCACGAAGGCGCGGCGATTGAGAATGCTGGTCACGAATTTCATTAGGAGTCCTCCCTAAGTCGCCCGGTGAATGTTACGGAAGCTCCATTCGGATGGCGCGGCCCAAACGGAACTTTATCAATAAAAAACATTTACCGCATTTTGATAGTGCATCATCTCGGTCGGCGCAAGCGATGTTTGATGGCCGCTTCGAATGGCTCGGCGGGAAAGCTTGCTCTGTCGGAACTCCGCTGCCAATCTCCTCCAATATGCTGCATGGAATATTAATTCCATCACTCAGTCAATATGGAATGTTCATTCTTTTTTGGGGTGTACGAACTGTGACACCTGGCGATCACGTCAGGTGTCTGCGACTGGCTTAGAGCGTCGCTCCGAGGTGCCACGGCACGAACTCGTTGTCGCCGTAGCCGAACTCCTCGCTCTTGGTCTTGCGGCCCGAAGCCGTCTCGACGATCAGCTCGAAGATCTCGCGGCCCATGCCGGCGATGGTCTTTTCGCCCGAGGCGATGACTCCGCAATTCACGTCCATGTCCTCTTCCATGGTGTGGTACATGGTCGAGTTGCTGGCGACCTTGATCGACGGCGTCGGCCGGCAGCCGAAGCAGGAGCCGCGGCCGGTGGTGAAGACGATGACATTGGCGCCGCCCGCCACCTGGCCGGTGGCCGAGACCGGGTCGTAGCCGGGCGTGTCCATGAACACCAGCCCGTGCCCGGTGACCTTTTCGGCATAGCCGAAGACGCCGTTGAGCGGCGTCTGGCCGCCCTTGGCGACCGCGCCGAGCGACTTCTCCAGGATGGTGGTCAGGCCGCCGCGCTTGTTGCCCGGTGAGGGATTGTTGTCGATGGATGCGCCATGCTTGGCGACGTGGTCTTCCCACCATTTCACGTAGCCGTCGAGCTTGGCGGCGATCTCGGGTGTTGCGGCGCGATAGGCAAGCAGGTGCTCGGCGCCGTAGATCTCCGTCGTCTCGGAAAGGATGCCGATGCCGCCGACGCCGGCCAGGATGTCGACCGCGGCACCCAGCGCCGGATTGGCGGTGATGCCGGACATACCGTCGGAGCCGCCGCATTGCAGGCCGACGACGATCTCGCTGACCGGGATCGGCTCACGCTGAAGCTTGCCGACCTCTTCGGCAATCTCGGCCAGCACGACCAACGCCTTCTCGACCGATTTGCGCGAGCCGCCGGCTTCCTGGATGTTGAAATGGCGTTTTCCCGCGGCAACGCCCTTCTGGCCATAGAGGGTGAGCTGGTTGACCTCGCAGCCGAGCCCGACCATCAGCACACCGCCAAAATTCGGATGACGGGCGTAGCCGGCCAGCGTGCGGTGCAGCACCATCATGCCGTCGCCGGTGGCGCTCATGCCGCAGCCCTGGCCGTGGACGATCGGGACGAAGCCGTCGATGCCGGGATATTGCGGCAGAAGCGTGCGGTTCGCCGCGTCAGCGATGGCGTGGCAGACGGTGGCCGAGCAATTGACGCTGGCGAGAATGCCGACGAAGTTGCGCGTGCCGGCGCGGCCGTCGGCGCGGCGGTAGCCCATGAAGGTGCGGGCGCGGTCGGCCTCGGTCGCATGCACCGCTTCGCTCGGCGGCACCACGGGCAAACGGCCGCTTTCGAAAACCAGATTGTGCGAATGGACATGCTCGCCGGGCGCGATGTCCTGCGTGGCGCGGCCGATCGCCTGGGCGTATTTGACCACGGCCTCGCCGGCCGCAATCGGCTTGATCGCCACTTTGTGGCCCGGCTCGATCACTGCGGCGGCGACGGCGCCGCCCGGCAGCACGGTGCCGATCTCGATGCGGCCATTGGCGACCGCGACATTGTCGGCGGGAGACAGAAGAATGCTGTTTGCGGCGTTCACGGGAGCTTCCTGGGTGTGTTCCTGGGTGCGCGAGCGGATTGACACGCGGCTCTTAACATATAATGTCTTTTATCGTGAAAAAACATTTTTGCGTCAATTGTTTTTTCGCCAGAGCGCGACGCGTCTTTTGGATGCGTGAAGTAGGCTCTACAGCCAAAACTAGCGTTGCGCATGATGTTTTCCGAAGCGGTACCGGTTTCATGCACGAGAAACGCTTCACGTCGGACGCAAACGGCGGCGCGCCACGGGGCAGGGGATGTCGAAGAGCAACAACGTTTACAAGGATGCCTATAATCGCGGTCTGAGGCTGCTCGACGAAACCAGGAGCCTGCCTTCGGAGCCGGAGCTGGGCACGCTGCTCGGCGTCAGCCGCACGACGGTCCGCACCATCCTTGCGCGCATGGAAGAAACCGGGCTGATCGACTGGAACAAGCGCAGCAAGACGGTTCTGCGCGAACCGCGGCCGGACGATTTCTTCCCTGAGGAAGAAACCGACACGCTGGCCGAGATCATCGAGCGCTCCTTCATGCGGCGGCTGCTTGCCAGCGGTGCCGAAGCCGGCATGCAGATCAACGAGCTCGAACTGGCGCGCGAGATCGGCGTCGGCACCACCAGCGTGCGCGAATTCCTGATCCGCTTCTCGCGCTTTGGGCTGATCGAGAAGCGCCGCAACAGCCACTGGGTGCTGAAAGGCTTTACCCGCGCCTTCGCGCTGGAGCTGACCGAAATCCGCGAGATGTTCGAACTGCGCTCGGCCGCAGCCTTTGCCGCTCTGCCCGAGGATAGCCCGGTGTGGGCCGACCTCGACCGCCTGGAAGACGAGCATCACCGGCTGGCACGGGAGATTGCCGTGCGTTTCAACGAATTCTCCGAGCTTGACGAGCGCTTTCACCGGCTGATCCACCGGGCGTCGCACAACCGCTTCATCGTCGATTTCTACGATGTCATCGCCATGATCTTCCACTACCACTACCAGTGGAACAAGGCGCAGGAGCGTGAGCGCAACGAAGTCGCGGTCCAGGAGCATCTCGCCTATATCGCTGCGCTCAAGTCGCGCGATCTCGCCAAGGTCGACGCCGCCTGCCGCAAGCACCTGAAATCGGCCCGCCACACGCTGCTAACGTCGATCCCGGAGGGCAGGCAGCCGCTGCGCGCGTGATTGTGTTGCGTTGCCGCAGCAACGTTTTGGCGATTTTCCGGCCGCCGGCTCCGTGCTAGAGAGCTGACGTTGCTGCGTGAAGAGGCTGGTTCTTGACCATACGCCGGAGACGATGGAGCATGCCGGTCGCATTCGCCGCGGCGTGGCTTTTCGTGCTCCAGTCGATGTTCGGCGCGTTTGCTTCCGGCGTCGAGCCGAACGCCTCGCAATTCGATGCTTTCGGCAACACGATCTGCACCCATGACGGCGCGGCGCAACTCCCCGCCGGCGATCCGCATCAGCAGCACATGCCGGCTTGCTGCATGCTTGGTTGCAACCTCGTCTCGGCGATCTACGCGCCGCCCGGTGCCGCCGGGAGCCTGGCTCGCAGCCTTTCCGTCGAAACCATCGCCTTTGTCCTGCCGGCCTTCCGGCATCGCGATTTCGCCCGCGCCCGCACTCCGTCCAATCCGCGCGCACCACCGGCGACGGCCTGATCCGTTCTGGTTGGCGCCGCGCAACGCTTTGCCGGCGCGTTTATCGACATCGTTCGCGACCGGCCATCGGCGCGATCCCCCATTAAAGTCCACGGAGCAATCATGTCTCACTCTTTTCGCGCTGCCGCATCCAGCCGCAGGCGCTTCGCACTGGGTGGTTTCGAGCAGCGTCTCGGCGTCGCCCTTTGCGTTATTGCCCTCCTGTTCGCCAGCGCCCAGACGGTGTTGGCACATGAGTTCAAGCTTGGCGATCTCGAGATCGGGCACCCCTGGTCGCGCGCCACACCAGCCGGTGCCAAGGTAGCCGGCGGCTACTTCACCATCACCAACACCGGCAGTGCGCCGGATCGCCTGCTGTCGATCACCTCCGACATCTCGGCCAAGGCCGAACTGCACGAGATGGGCGTCAGCAATGGCGTCATGACCATGCGGCCGGTCACCGGCGGCCTCGAAATCCCGGCCGGCGGCAAGGTCGCATTGGCGCCCAACGGCTATCATTTGATGTTCAGGGATTTGAAGCGGCAGCCCAAGGAGGGCGAAATGTTCTCCGCCACGCTGACCTTCGAAAAAGCCGGGCCCGTGCAGATTGAATTCGCCGTGCAAGGCATCGGCAGCGCGGCGCCCCAGGACGACGACTGACTTGGCCGCTTCGAGAGGTAGCATCATGAAGAAATCGCTTTTGCCCGGCTGCGTGCTTCTTGTCCTCGGGACCAGCGCGGCCTTTGCCCACATCACGCTCGAAACGCCGGAGGCGGCGGTGGGCTCGACCTACAAGGCGGTTCTTCGGGTGCCGCATGGCTGCGAGGGCAAGGCAACGACCGCCTTGCGCGTGCAGATCCCGGAAGGGGTGCTTTCGGTCAAACCGATGCCGAAGCCAGGCTGGACGCTGCAGGTCAAGAACGGCAAATACGAGAAGTCCTACCAGCTCTACGGCCAGGCAGTGACCAGCGGCGTTAAGGAGATCGACTGGAGCGCCGGCAGCCTGCCGGACGAGTTCTACGACGAATTCGTCTTTCGCGCGACGCTGGCGTCCGACCTGCCGGCAGGCCAGACGCTGCATTTCCCGGTGGTGCAGGAATGTGACGGCGTTGCCGATCGCTGGATCGAGATCCCGGCGGCCGGGCAGGCTGAGGACGCGCTGGAATTTCCGGCGCCCGGCCTCAAGCTGCTGCCGAAGAAGTGAGCTCCGGCGGCGCGCTTTGGCGGATGAGCGCGCCGCTGCTCTTGGCGGTGAGATGAGCGCGGCATCCTTCCTGCGGCAAGCTTGCATGGCCGGCAACTATTCTGGCCGGCTTGTGGCTGGCCTGCTTGCCGCCATCGTGCTGCTCGCCGTAATTGCCATGCCTGGTCCGGCCTTCGCCCATGCGGCGCTGATCAAGGCCGAGCCGGCTGATGGTGCGGTGCTGGCGCAGAGCCCGTCGCAGATGTCGCTGACCTTCAGCGAACCGGTTTCGCCGCTGGTGCTGACGCTGGTGCGGCCCGACGGCACGTCGATCCCGCTGACCTCCTTCCGGCTCAGCGGCCAGACCGTCGAGATCGACAATCCGCAGGCGCTGAAATCCGGCACGCATGTGCTGAGCTGGCGGGTGATTTCCGCCGACGGGCATCCGGTCGGCGGCTCGGTGCTGTTCTCGGTCGGTGCACCGAGTGCCGCGCCGGCCGCCTCCGAAGCCGTCGACCGGACGCTTCGAACCGCGATCTGGATCGGCAAGGTCTTTCTGTATATCGGCCTGTTTTTCGGCGTCGGCGGTGCCTTTGCGCTGGCCTGGCTGGCGCAAGGCGGGCGACCCGGCCAGCGCCTGATCGTCGCTGCGATCCTGTGCGGGCTGGCCGCCGCACCCCTGTCGCTCGGTTTCCAGGGGCTGGATGCACTCGGTGCGCCGCTTGCCCGGCTGGCGCAGCCGATCATCTGGCAGACCGGGCTCGGCACCAGCTTCGGCTGGACGGTGCTGATCGCGCTGATGGCGCTCGGCCTTGGCCTGTTATCGCTGGTGGTGCCGCACGCCGACGCAAAGCCGCTGGCCTTGGCCGGACTGGTTGGCGTCGGCGCAGCACTTGCCGCCAGCGGCCATGCCAGTGCCGCCGAGCCGCAATGGCTGACCCGGCCGATGGTGTTTCTGCATGCCACTGGTATCGCGATCTGGGCCGGGGCGCTGGCGCCGCTCGGTCTTGCCTTGAAACGGCAGCCGCACAAAGCCGGGCCGTTGCTGCGCCGGTTTTCGCGAGCGATCCTGTTCGTCGTGGCCGTGCTTGCGGCAGCCGGCATCGTGCTCGCCGTGATCCAGGTGCAAACGCCGTCGGCGCTTGTCCATACCGCTTACGGCCGGCTGCTGCTGCTCAAGCTGGTGCTGCTCGTCTTCCTGTTCACGCTCGCCGCCGTCAATCGCCTCAAGCTTACGGCCCCGGCTGAGGCGGGCGAAACGGAAGTCCAGCGGCGGCTGGCCCGCTCGATCGCCATCGAGGTGCTGATCGTGCTGGCGATCTTCGGCGTTGCCGCCGGATGGCGCTTCACGCCGCCGCCGCGCGCGCTGGCGATCGCCGCGGCACAGCCGGCATCGGTGCATATCCACACGCTGCAGGCGATGGCCGACCTCAGCATTGTGCCCGGCCATGCCGGGCCTGTTGCCGCTTCGATCTTCATCATGACCGGCGATTTCGGCCCGCTCGACGCAAAGCAGGTGACGCTGGTGCTATCAAAGCCCGATTCCGGCATCGAACCCATCAAGCGCCCGGCGACGAGGCTTGGGGACGGCACCTGGCGCGTCGACGATCTCGTCATTCCGGTCGCCGGCCGGTGGACGGCGCGGCTCGATATCCTGGTCTCGGATTTCGAGATGGTGAAGATAGAGGCGCCGATCGACATCAGGCCGTGACGAGAGCGCCGGTCCACGCAACACAATTCGGCGAGGCGGTTGACGCGGCATTGAAGGCCCGTCAATCATCGTCATCAATCGCGGCTCAAAGCAACAAGATCCGAAAGCAGGGAAGAAACAATGGAAAAAGCCGAAATCGGCCTGATCGGCCTTGGCACGATGGGCTCCAACCTGGCGCTCAATATCGCCGAGAAGGGGCACCGCATCGCCGTCTTCAATCGCACCGCGGCGCGCACCGATGCCTTTGTCGAAAATGCCGGCGCGCTCAGGGATAGGGTGGTGCCTTGCTATAGCCTCGAGGAACTGGCCGCCGCGATCCGGCCGCCGCGGCCGATCATCATCATGGTGCTGGCCGGCAAGCCGGTCGACGAGCAGATCGCGGCATTGCGCGGCGTGCTGTCGGCCAACGACATCGTCATCGACGCCGGCAATGCCAATTTCCGCGACACGATGCGGCGCTTCTCGGAGCTTACCGATTCGGGCCTGACCTTCATCGGCATGGGCGTGTCCGGCGGCGAGGAGGGCGCCCGCCACGGTCCCTCGATCATGGTCGGCGGCACCGAAGAGTCCTGGAAGCGCGTCGAAAAGGTGCTGACCGCGATCTCGGCCAAGTTCAAGGGCGAGCCTTGCGCGGCGTGGCTTGGCACCGACGGCGCCGGCCATTTCGTGAAGACCATCCACAACGGCATCGAATATGCCGACATGCAGATGATCGCCGAGATCTACGGCATCTTGCGCGACGGGCTAGGCACGGGGCCGAAAGAAATCGCCGAGGTGTTTTCGCAGTGGAACACGGGCCGGCTCAATTCGTACCTGATCGAGATCACCGCCAAGGTGCTGGCTGCCGACGATCCCAAGACCGGCAAACCGGTGGTCGACATCATCCTCGACCGCGCCGGCCAGAAAGGCACCGGCAAATGGTCGGTGATCGAGGCGCAGCAGCTCGGCATCCCGGCCACCGCGATCGAAGCGGCTGTGGCGGCACGCGTGCTATCGTCGATCAAGGACGAGCGGCTTGCCGCCGAAAAGGTTTATGGCGGCGGCGTGAGCAAGATTTCCGGAGATAGGGACGCCCTGCTCGGCGATCTCGAACTGGCGCTGTTTGCCGGCAAGATCGCCGCCTACGCGCAAGGCTTCGCGGTGATGAGCGGCGCATCGCAGGAATTCAAGTGGAACCTGCCGATGCCGGTCATCGCCAAGATCTGGCGGGCCGGCTGCATCATCCGCTCGCAATTGCTCGATACGATGGCGGAGGCCTTCGGCGCCGGCGGCGCAGCCACCAACCTGCTGATGGCGCCGGCTTTCGTCTCGTTGATGCAGGAGGCACATCCGTCGCTTCGCCGTGTCGTGGCAAGGGCGGCCGAAGCCGGCTCGCCGGTGCCGGCCCTGTCATCTGCGCTTGCCTATTTCGACAGTTACCGGCAGGGCCGCGGCACTTCGAACCTGATCCAGGCGCAGCGCGATTTCTTCGGCGCGCACGGCTTCGAGCGCATCGATGGGCAGGGCGCTTTCCATGGGCCCTGGGGGAATGGGGCGGCGGGGTAGCGCCTGAACTTGGACGCAGAGCCCAATTTTGCGGTTGCCAGAAAGCAGATATCTCCAGCGACCAACTGGGTGTCGGGTCGCGCCAGGAACCTGCTATGCCGGTAGAGACGATTGACGGTCTCATCGGCATCGGCGGAGCCGCGAATCTGTGGTAAGCCGCCGCTCAACCAACCAAAGGACGACACCTGTGAGCGAACCGACCGTGGCCCAGGCGACCGAAAGTATCTATGCCTCCCTCCGGGCGGACAATGCCGACATCGACGCACATATCGCGACGCTTAAAGCAGCGCTGACACGAGAAGGGATAAAACAGGCGGTGTTCGATCCGACCAAGTTGGCGCAGAACAACCGCTCGGGGCGCAAGTTGATGCAGGCCTATTTTCGGCAGCGCGGCGTGAGCGTGAGGTTTTCGGACTAGTAGAGCCGCGCTCGGGTGATCTCAAGCGCGCCGTTGGGAGTTCTCGGGCCGGTCCGGCGGTTCGCCATCTGGACATCGGGACTGCGCCTCATGTCGGCCATTGAGGTGACTGTTGCCACTGCCTGAGAGCAGACATTGTTGGCGACCATTTTGGAGGTCGCGGTTGCGCCATCTGCGGAAGTTCGAGGCATCGCCGATGAACGGCAGCCGTCGGCCCCGTTCCAGAAGTTGGGGTGCGAGCGCACCTCCAATATTCTTGCGAAGGATGATCCTGCTTTGAGGGCAACCAGCGCCCACAACACAAAGGCTTCAACGGTTTTTTGCGGCCAATTGGCTTCTGCCGGGCCGCATACGGTCAGCCGTCACTCCGGCAAGCCCGCGAACCGCATGTGTCCGATCCAGCGCTCGAGGGGTCCGGGGGCGGTCCAGTTCTTCTCCCACTGCTTGCGTTGTTTGCTGATGGAGTCGCCGGGCGAGTCTTTGAGGAAAACCGCAAGCGCTTCCTTTGCCTCCCGCTGGTTTCCCAGACAAGCGTAGATCCCCGCAAGCATTCGGTGTGCGCCGATCGGGATTGGGGACATTTTCCGCATCGCCGTTAGCGCAGCCCCGCAATCGTTCTTTTCATAGAGCGCCCAGCCCATGTCCCAGTTGTACCAGTCGGGGTAGAAGGGATCGATGCCTTTGGCCTGCTCGATCCGATCGATCGCTTCGTCGGTGCGGCCGGCAAAGAGCAGCGGGGCCGCACTGCCCTCGAGGATATTCGAGGCGCTGGGGTTCAGGGCGATCGCCTGATCGAACTGCGCAATGGCCTGCTCGATCTCGCCGGCTTCACTATGGATTTGGGCGCGGATTTGATGCGCGTTGGCATCGTCCGGAGCGAGCAGGATGGCCTTGTCGGCGTACTCTGCGGCCCGCTTCAACGCCTCGTCGGGGTTGTTTTCCTGCTTGTGCCAGAATACCGAGTCAAAGCGATAGGACCAGGCCAGCCCGATATAGCCGAATTGGGAGTTCGGATCCGCTTCAATCGCCTTGAGGCTGAGCTGCCGCAGCAGTTCGTTCCCCGCGGCAGAAAAATCCTTTTTGTTCGCGGCAGACCCCATCATGAGATAACTGAGCGCGCTAACCCGGGCGGCGTCGCTCTGTGGCAAGGGTCGCTCGATCCTTTGCCCGACCCGAGCCGCAAGCGTGCGGATGATCTCCTCCTGGACGACGAAAAGATCGCCGATCTCCCGGTTGTAGGTGTTGGCCCAGACATGCGATCCGTCATGCGCATTCAGCAACTGGGCGGTCACTTTCAGCCGGTCTCCGGCCTTCTGCTGGCTGCCTTCGAGCAGGTAGTCGACGCCGAGTTCATCTCCGATCTGCCTGGTGTCGATGGGCTTATCGCGGTACCTGAAGCTCGAGTTCCGCGCGATGACGGCATAAGTCTTGCTCCGCGCCAGCTCGGTGATGATCCCCTCGGCAACGGCATCGCTGAGATATCCCTTATCCGCACCGGCACTCATGTCGTCGAAGGGAAGGACCGCAATCCTGGGCATGTCGCTCGAACGAACGGGAGCGGCTCGCCATACTTCCGCGCCGTAGTATGCGCCGATCGCCGCCGCAACGAGAGCGAGTGCAGCAAGAATGAAGCCGCGCTGCGAGAATCGTGTCTTGGCACGTTCCATGCCGGCTGCGGCGTTTGGGTCCGCCGCGTCCGACGGATCGGCATTCAGTCGGTAGCCTCTCCGAGGCACGGTTTCCACGATCACGTGCGCGTCGTCCGCCAATGCGCGGCGAATATCGGCAATGCATTGAGTGAGGCTGTCTTCGGTCACGAAGGTATCGGGCCAAACCGCCTGCATCATCGCATCCTTGGACACGATTTCGCCTGGTCGCGCCGCGAGCACGGAGAGCACTTCGACGGACTGGCTGCGAAGATTGACCGCTTTGCCTTCCACGGTTCGGAGTTCGTTGCTGTTCGCAAGAAAAACAAAACCGCGGAACGTGACCGTTTCAGCAGATTTCAGGTCAATTTCAGGGGCCGTTCGGGACATTTCACCCTCTTGGCGCGCCTCCTAGCATAGCCCATTCGGCCGTCGCCTCCAAGCGATCCTGGCGGCACCGGATGAAACGGAGGACGACATGAATCGCACCAAGCTCATCATCGCTCTGGCTCTTTTCTTGACAGTGTCAACGGCTGCGAAAGCAGAGCCTCAATCTCTAAATGCAACCGCGCATATAATTTCTCTTGTATTTGTCGATGGCCGCATCGATGAACGCCGAGAACAAAAATCTTTCGACACGATCAAAATCTGCTTCGCATGGAAGCACCAGGGGGAATTTCTTCCGCCGCAACCGGGTTCTTTTGCTTCTTCCACGTTCTGTGAGCTGACTAACTTTGATCCTACTCCGACGGCTAGTATCTCCCAAGTTGCCCAGGAGGGTCAGTGAGGGCGATCCTCGATCGCCCCTCGACAGCTTCATCTCGCATGCGACCGACCACGGTCCGTATTGAAGACTTGCAGTCTTAACCTGCAGGTCCGCTCTCGGCGCCAAGGCTGACTGTCAGCAACGGGCCGCCAAATCGACCGTTCACCTACGAACCCTTGCCGCGTGAAAGCCGACATCCCTGTTGAGGACGTTAGGCGTTCCGGAACTACGGCAAGAGATCCGTCACAGCGCGCCCACTTCCGTCCATTGCCATAGGGAAGCTGGCATGTTCGTGGATGATTTTCCAAGAACCGCCGATGCGCCTTAGCACGATGGTTCGCCGGCTCCAGGAGTCGACCTTTGTGCCATCGGTCTTAATGCCAGTCATGCGCGACAGCCCGAAGGCCACTGCAAGATCGCCGTCGATCATGAGCTGCGGGTCAGCCATGTGAACGGTGACGCCGTTGCGCCAAGTTGCAAACCAAGCATCTATCCCTTCGATGTCGCGCGCCTGTTCGCCTCGAAAGGCAAGCGGCGGCGGCAGATCGAAAACCACGACATCCGGGTCCATGGCATCGACGTTGGCGCGGGCGTCCCCCTTGGCAGTTGCGTCTTCCTGGCCCCGGATGACAGACAAGATTTCCTTTTCAGACATATCGTTGCTCCTTCATTTTCTGGAACGACGAGACCGGGGCGATCAATCCGACATCGACACCATTCGTAACAAATATGGCCGGTCCTAGCTGCTGTTGCATCGTGGTATCAAGAGTGATGAGCCCCTTAATCCCGAAACGTGACTGCCGCGTGCTCCTACGGCCGCTTTATGGTGATCTCGTCCCCATATCGGACGGACAGCTTTCGGCCCCAAGCTGCCAGTCAGCAGCGCGCATTTTGCAGCCAAGTGGAACCATTTGGCGTCGCAGAAATGTGGCTAAGACAGTTAGATGGAGCCGGATGCCAGTTCAATTTGAACATACCCCGCTTTAGTCGGGGCGGCGATAGGCCTGCACTTCGCCCGGCTCGCTCAGGCTTTGCAGGGTGCCGGGTGCGGCGCCGCCGATCCAGCCCAGCACCGAGCGGGCGAGCTCGGCGCCGGCCAGCCGGAAGTTCTCGTTGACGACCAGCAATTCGCTGCGAAACAGGTGCAGAAGCTCCGACGATTGTTTGGATACCACATCGACATCGCGGCCAAGCTTGAGGCCGGCGTCTTCGATGCCGGCGACGATGGCGAGCGTCGCGGCGGCGGCGCTGCTGATGAAACCGTCCGGCCTGACATCGCGGCGCATCAGCTGCGCGGTCCGCATTCTGATCTGCTCGATCGAATGATCGATCGAAACGGTGTTGAACGGGATCTCGCTGGCGCCGACCTCGCTCAGCGCATCGGCAAAGCCGGCGAGCGTGTGGCCGTGATAGGTCAGCTCGACAGGCGGCGCCAGCAGAGCCAGCCGGCGGCGGCCGAGGCCGGCCAGATGGCGCACTGCCTCGGCTGCGAAAGCGTAATTGTCGAAATCATGATAAGGATGGATCAGCCCCATATCGGTGCGACCGTGCGTGGCAAAGGGGATGCCGCGCTCCAGCATATAACGGGCCCTCGGATCGTTTGGCTGTGTGCGCGAAATGATGACGCCGTCGGCTGACCCGGTTTCCACGAGGTAGCGGATCGGGTCGAGCGGATCCTGCGAGCGCGAATAGGGCGTCACGATCAAATGATAGGGCGTGTCGGCAATGACTTCGGAAACGCCGTAGATGATATCCGAGACAAAGCTCATGATCTCGTGCTCGGTGTTGAGCACCAGGCTGATGACATTGGTCTTGCCGGTGCGCAGGCGTACGCCGGCACGGTTGGGCCGATAACCGATCTGCTTGGCGACAAGCTGGACACGCCGCCTGGTCTCGGCGCCGATCTCGGGCGCGTCCTTCAGCGCACGCGACACAGTGGTGACGCCCAGCCCGGTCATGAAGGCGAGCGTCTTCAGTGTCGGCCGGCCCTGGCCCGACGCTTCGTCGGCCTTCTCTTTTTGATGCCTGTTCATTCATCCCGCCCCGTCAGGCGCATACCAGTTGCCGGACAGGCCGGCAATCGGCCGGCCGCGGGTTCGCCGCGGGCCTTCACCGAATGAAACCGCTATATACTGAAACGTTACAGATTGTCACGACCATCGCCATATCACTGGCGACAGATGCAGAACGAGCGGTGCTGCAATCGGTGCAAAACCGTGATTGGAACGGGCTTTTTCCGATTTTTTGGCATCGCAGCATTCCATTTTGCAGTGCAACCCCTCTTGTTGCGATGCGGTAGGCCGGCGAGCCGCGCGATTTTATTCGTGCTTCGAAAAAACTTGATGCCACCTTCGCCTGAGGGGTTGCGCGCCTCAAGCAATTGCCGTATCGAAAATCTGTAACGTTTCAGATTCTGGGAGGAACGAAATGCGATACCAACTCATGACTGCTGCGCTGGCTGCGACGGTCGCGCTGCAATTCGCCGGCCCGGCGGCCGCGACGGATCTGGAAGTCACCCATTGGTGGACCTCCGGCGGCGAGGCGGCAGCGGTCGCCGAACTCGCCAAGGCTTTCGACGCAACCGGCAATCATTGGGTGGACGGCGCTATCGCCGGTTCCGGCGGCACGGCGCGGCCGATCATGATCAGCCGCATCACCGGCGGCGATCCGATGGGCGCGACCCAGTTCAATCACGGCCGGCAGGCGGAAGAATTGGTGCAGGCCGGGCTGATGCGCGACCTCACCGATCTCGCCACCAAGGAAAAGTGGACGGAAATCGTGCAGCCGAAGAGCCTGCTCGACGGCTGTACCCTCGATGGCAAGATCTATTGCGTGCCGGTCAATATCCACTCCTGGCAGTGGCTGTGGCTGTCGAACGCCGCCTTCGAAAAAGCCGGCGTGCCGGTGCCGAAGAACTGGAACGAATATGTCGCTGCGGCGCCCGCTCTTGAAAAAGCAGGCATCCAGCCGCTCGCGGTCGGCGGCCAGCCCTGGCAAGCCTCGGGCGCTTTCGACGTGCTGCTTGCGGCGGTCGGCGGCACCGACGCCTTCCTCAAGGTCTACAAGGACAAGGACGCGGAATTCGCCGCCGGGCCCGAGGTCGCCAAGGTCTTCAAGGCCGCGGACGACGCTCGCAAGATGGCGAAGAACACCAATGTGCAGGACTGGAACCAGGCCACCAATCTGGTCATCACCGGCAAGGCGGGCGGCCAGATCATGGGTGACTGGGCGCAGGGCGAGTTCCAGGTTGCCGGCCAGACCGCCGGCAAGGACTATACTTGCCTTCCGGGCCTCGGTCTCAACGAGGTCATCGCCACCGGCGGCGACGCTTTCTACTTCCCGCTGCTGAAGGATCCCGAAAAATCGAAGGCACAGGAAGTGCTGGCCCACACGCTGCTCGATCCCAAGACGCAGGTCGCCTTCAATCTCAAGAAAGGTTCGCTGCCGGTGCGCGGCGACGTCGACCTCAAGGCGGCGAACGACTGCATGAAGAAGGGCCTCGAAATTCTCGCCAAGGGCAATGTCATGCCCTGGACCGACCAGCTGCTTTCGCAGGATACGCAGAAGCAGAAGGAGGATCTGTTCTCCGAGTTCTTCGCCAAGCAGGACATGACCGTGGAAGATGCGCAGAAGCGCTTCGCCGCTATCGTGGGTTCGGCCGATTGAGCGATCGACCAACCGTGTCTCACTCCCGCCCCCGCAAACGCAGGGTCGGGAGCTCGGGTCAAGACCTCTTGACCCTCCGGCCCTTACCCGATCCAGCGCGGCTGTGCAGATGAGCAAGAGCGAACGCCCTAGCCAACTCTTTCGCAACCTCAATGCGAAAATTGCCTCGATCCCAATGATCTTCACCGCGCTGGTGATTTTTGTCGGCGGCACTGTCTGGACGGTGCTGTATTCCTTCACAAATTCCAAGCTGCTGCCGCGGCTGCACTTCGTCGGGCTCGACCAGTACTACCGGCTGTGGGCAACCCCGCGCTGGCTGATCTCGATCGAGAACCTGCTGATCTACGGCGTGCTGTCGCTGGTGTTCTCGCTGGTCATCGGCTTCCTGCTTGCTGCCCTGCTCGACCAGAAGATACGGTTCGAGGACACGTTCCGGACCATTTTCCTCTATCCCTTCGCCCTGTCCTTCATCGTCACCGGTCTCGTCTGGCAGTGGCTGCTCAACCCGGAATTCGGTGTCCAGGGAGTGGTGCGCAGCCTCGGCTGGACGAGCTTCAGCTTCAATCCGCTCTATGATTCCAGCATCGTCATCTACGGTATATTGATCGCCGCTCTCTGGCAGGGCACCGGGCTCATCATGTGCCTGATGCTTGCCGGCCTGCGCGGCATCGACGAGGATATCTGGAAGGCTGCGCGGGTCGACGGGATACCGACCTGGAAGACCTATCTGTTCATCATCATACCGATGATGCGGCCGGTCTTCATCACCACGCTGGTCATCGTCGCCTCCAACATCGTTCGCGTCTACGACCTTGTCGTCGCCCAGACCAGCGGCGGGCCCGGCATCGCCTCCGAAGTCCCGGCCAAATATGTCTATGATTATATGTTCTTCGCCCAGAACCTCGGTCAGGGGTTCGCCGCCTCGACGATGATGCTGCTGTCGGTGATCATCGTCATCGTGCCGTGGGCCTATCTCGAGTTCGGAGGCAAGAAGCGTGTCTGACCATACCGTTTCATTGCCTGCCATTGCCGGCCCCGGCGGGCTCGAAGCCTACGGGCCGAGCGGGCCGAAGCCGCGCCACACATTCTCGCGCCGCAACATCTTCCTCTACGGCACGCTGATCGTGGTGGCGCTTTACTATCTTTTGCCGCTCTACGTGATGGTGGTGACATCGCTCAAAGGCATGCCCGAGATACGTCTCGGCAACATCTTCTCGCCGCCGATGGAGATCACCTTCGAGCCGTGGGTCAAGGCCTGGTCGAGCGCCTGCACCGGGCTCAACTGCGACGGGCTGTCGCGTGGTTTCTGGAATTCGGTGCGCATCACCATCCCGTCGGTGATCCTGTCGATCGCGCTCGCCTCGGTGAACGGCTATGCGCTTGCCAACTGGCGCTTCAAAGGCGCCGACACTTTCTTCATCATCCTGATCGTCGGCGCCTTCATCCCTTATCAGGTGATGATCTATCCGATCGTCATCATCCTGCGCGAGGTCGGCCTTTACGGCAGCCTCAGCGGCCTGGTGATCGTCCATTCAATCTTCGGCATGCCGATCCTCACACTCTTGTTCCGCAACTACTTTACTTCCATGCCGGAGGAGCTGTTCCGGGCAGCGCGTGTCGATGGCGCCGGCTTCTGGGGCATTTATTTCCGCATCATGCTGCCGATGTCGCTGCCGATCTTCGTCGTCGCCATCATCCTGCAGGTGACCGGCATCTGGAACGACTTCCTGTTCGGCGTCGTCTACACCCGCCCCGACACCTATCCGATGACGGTGCAGCTCAACAACATCGTCAACTCGGTGCAAGGCGTGAAGGAATACAACGTCAACATGGCAGCCACCATCCTGACCGGCCTCGTGCCGCTGATCGTCTATTTCCTGTCCGGAAAATTGTTTGTGCGCGGCATCGCCGCCGGCGCCGTGAAAGGATGATGGCGATGAACGCAAACGGCAGCATTGAGGTAAACGGCAGCAAGGGGGCAAACGGCACCAGTGTCTCGATCCAGAACCTGTCGCTGAATTTCGGCGCGATATCGGTGCTGCAGACGCTCAATCTCGATGTCGCCGAAGGCGAGTTCATCGTGCTGCTCGGCCCGTCCGGCTGCGGCAAGTCGACCTTGCTCAACTGCATTGCCGGGCTGCTCGACGTTTCCGAAGGCCGCATCTTCATCAAGGGCAAGAACGTCACCTGGGAAGAGCCCAAGGATCGCGGCATCGGCATGGTGTTCCAGTCCTACGCGCTCTATCCGCAGATGACGGTGGAGAAGAACCTGTCGTTCGGGCTGCGCGTTGCCGGCCTCGCCAAGGACGAGATCGCCAAGCGCATCGCCCGGGCCGCCGAGATCCTGCAGATCGAACCGCTTTTGCATCGCAAGCCGGCGGCCCTGTCCGGCGGCCAGCGCCAGCGCGTGGCGATCGGGCGCGCACTTGTCCGTGACGTCGATGTCTTTCTGTTCGACGAGCCGCTCTCCAACCTCGACGCCAAGCTGCGCGCAGAATTGCGCGTCGAGATCAAGCTGCTGCATCGCAAGCTTGAGAACACCATGATCTACGTCACTCACGACCAGATCGAGGCGATGACGCTGGCCGACCGCATCGCGGTGATGAAGGGCGGCGTCATCCAGCAGCTCGATGCACCGCAGACCATCTATAACCGGCCGGTCAACCGGTTTGTCGCCGGCTTCCTCGGCTCGCCGGCAATGAACTTTCTCGACGGCAGACTGGAGCAGGCGTCAGGCGACTGGCATTTTGTCGCCGAGGATGTGCGGATCCCGCTTGCCACCTATGCTTTCGAGAAGGACCCGGTGCCGGGGCCGGCCGTGTTCGGCATCCGCCCCGAGCATGTGGCGTTCAACAGCGGCACGGGATGGCCGTTCGCAGCCACGGCAAATGTCGAAGTCGTCGAGCCCATGGGTTCCGACACGCTGGTCTGGCTGAAGCTCGGTGGCCAGAATTTCACGGTACGGGTGACAGCCGAGCGCACGCCAAACAACGCGGAGGCCGTTGGCATCGGTTTTGATCCGATGCGCGCTTCGCTGTTCGACGCCGCCACCGGCAGCCGCCTCTAGAGCATGATTTAGCCCCCCAAGATTCTTCCATTTCCCCCCAAGATCCCATCCCCCAAGACTAACCATCCACAAGAAAACGGACAGAGACGATGAACTGGTCATTCCAACTTTACAGCGCTCGCAATTTCCAGCCCTGGGAGGGTGTGCTCAAAATGCTGGGCGAGCTTGGTTACAGCCAAGTCGAAGGATTCGGCGGCGTCTATGACGATCCCAAGGCGTTCCGTGTCGAGCTCGGCAAGAACGGCCTTGCCATGCCGACCGGGCACTTCTCGATCGACGCGCTCGAGAAGGATTTCGACGGCGTGCGCAGGACGGCCGATGCGCTCGACATCACGCTGCTCATCTGCCCCTTCCTGAACGCCGAGTTCAGGCCGGCCGACGCGGCCGGCTGGCGCGGCTTCGGCGAACGCCTGGCCAAGGTCGGCGAGACGGCCAAGAAAGCCGGCTATGGCTTTGCCTGGCACAACCATGATTTCGAGTTCAAGGCGCTTGCCGACGGCTCGGTGCCGCAGGACCATATCCTGTCCTCGGCGCCCGACATCGGCTGGGAGATGGACGTCGCCTGGGTGGTGCGCGGCGGCGTCGATCCGCTGCCCTGGATCGAGAAGCACGGCAAGCGCATCGTCGCTGTCCACGTCAAGGACATGGCCAAGCCGGGCGAGGGCCTCGACGAGGACGGCTGGTCTGACGTCGGCCACGGCACCATCGACTGGCCCGGCCTGATCAAGGCGCTGCGCGCCAAAAGCGCCGCAAAATACTACGTCATGGAACAGGACAACCCCAACGACATCGAGCGCTTCGCCCGCCGCTCGATCGCAGCTGCCAAGACCTATTAGGAGCACACCAGCATGGCAACAAAACTTGGCATCGGCGTCATCGGCTGCGGCAACATCTCGAAGGCGTATTTCTCGCTGGCGCCGCTGTTTCGCGGCATCGAGATGCGCGCCTGCGCCGACATCAACATGGAAGCGGCGAAAGCGCGGGCAAAAGAGTTCAAACTGCGCGCCGAAACCGTCGAGGGGCTGCTCAAGGCCGACGATATCGACATCATCGTCAACCTGACCATTCCGGCGGTGCATTACGAGGTGTCGAAGCAGATCCTCGACGCCGGCAAGCACGTCTATTCGGAGAAGCCCTTCGTGCTGTCGGTCAAGGAAGGGCTCGACCTGAAGAAACGGGCGGAAAACAAGGGGCTGCGCATCGGCTCTGCCCCCGACACCTTCCTCGGCGGCGCGCACCAGCTTGTCCGCGACCTGATCGACACCGGCAGGCTCGGCAGGATCACCAGCGGCACCTGTCATGTGATGAGCCATGGCATGGAGCACTGGCACCCCAATCCGGACTTCTTCTTCCAGCCGGGCGCCGGGCCGGTGCTCGACATCGGACCCTATTACATCACCAACCTGATCCAGCTGATCGGGCCGGTGAAGCAGGTCGCGGCTTTTGCTTCGATCCCGATGACGGAACGCATCATCAGCTCGAAGCCGCGTGCCGGCGAAAAGATCCCGGTCTCCACGCCGACGACGATCCATGGCGTGCTGGAATTCGAGAACGGCGCCGTGGTGACGCTCAACACCAGCTGGGATGTCTGGAGCCACGGCCACGCGCCGATGGAACTCTATGGCGAGGCAGGCACGGTGTTCGTGCCGGATCCGAACTTCTTCGGCGGCGAGGTGCGCTACACCGAAGCCGCCAAGCCGGTGAAGAAGCTGCCGAAATGGCGGCATCCGTTCGGCGTGCCCAACGAGATGCATTCGCACGGCATGATGGCCAACTACCGCACCGCCGGCCTTGCCGACATGGCGATCGCGATCAGGGAAGGCCGGCCGCATCGCTGCTCGATGGAACTGGCGCTGCATGCCGTCGACGTCATGACCGGCCTGTTGCGCTCGGGCGAGACCGGAAAGTTCGTTGTCATGCAGACCAGCTGCGAGCGGCCCGCAGCACTCGGCGTCAAGGCAGCGAAGGAGCTGCTGGCGAAGAAGAAAACGAAGTAGGCGGCGCACCTCCCAAGCACCGCAAAAGCCTCTCCCCGTTTGCGCGGGGAGAGGCTAAGGGTGGGGCCGAAGTCGACTTGCCCGTCATCGCGGCGGCAGCCGTCGGGCTCGTTTCGATATGAGGATTTTCCATGCCCTATGTTCCCGCCGAAAACCGCTACGAAAAGATGGTCTACAATCGCTGCGGGCGCTCCGGCCTGAAGCTGCCGGCGATCTCGCTTGGGCTGTGGCACAATTTCGGCGACGACACGCCGCATAGAACCAAGCAGGCGATCACGCGCAGGGCGTTTGATCTCGGTATCACGCATTTCGACCTCGCCAACAATTACGGCCCGCCGCCCGGCTCGGCGGAGCGGGCCTTCGGCGAAATCCTGCGGACGGACCTTGCCGGCTATCGCGACGAGCTGATCATCTCGACCAAGGCCGGCTACGAAATGTGGGCAGGACCTTATGGCGAATGGGGCGGCCGCAAATATGTGCTGGCCAGCCTCGACCAGAGCCTGAAGCGGATGCGCCTCGACTATGTCGACATCTTCTATTCGCACCGCTTCGACCCCGACACCCCGTTGGAAGAAACGATGGGCGCGCTCGATCACGCGGTGCGCTCGGGCAAGGCACTTTATGCCGGCATTTCCTCCTATAATTCGCAGAGAACCCGCGAAGCCGCCGACATATTGAAGCAGCTCGGCACGCCTTGCGTGATCCATCAGCCGAGCTATTCGATGCTCAACCGCTGGGTCGAGGACGACGGCCTGCTCGACACGCTGGAGGGACTTGGCGTCGGCTCGATCGTGTTCTCGCCGCTGGCGCAAGGCATGCTGACCGATAAATATCTCGGCGGCATCCCCGATGGCAGCCGCGCCAGCCAGGGCAAGTCGCTGCGCCCGGCATTCATCAACGACAAATCGATCGCCAATATCGAGGCGCTGAACGTCATCGCCCGTCGCCGCGGCCAGACGCTGGCGCAGATGGCGCTGGCCTGGGTGCTGCGCAGGGGCAGGGTCACATCGGCGCTGATCGGCGCCAGCCGGCCGGAACAGGTCGAGGATTGCGTCGGCGCGCTTGAAGCGCTCGACTTCAGCGATGCCGAGCTCGCCGAGATCGACACCTTTGCCCGCGAGTCGGATATCAACCTCTGGGCGGCGTCGGCCGAGCGTAAGGGGCCGCCACGGAAGTAGGCGACGACGGTCTGCGGTCCGTTTTCATCGAAAAGAGCCGGCAGCGCAAATTGGTAGCTGTCTTCGACACGGTGGCCAGCGGCTAACTTTCGGCTGCCTTGAGGTTCCGCGCGGCTTCCTCGAGCGTCGCTCTGTCGTTGCCAAGCCTGTCGATCAGCTCTTGCGCCTGATCACCGGTTATCCCGGTGCGCATCGCCAGCGCCTCGACGGTCAGAACGTCGGAACTGGCGATCGTTCCAGTGGGACCGCGGTCTGTCGCGCCATCTGCCGGCACGGTTGTCGCGTCGTCGAGGTCCAGCTCATGTTTCGCCTGCTGCCAATGACGCTCATGTGCGCCGTGCGGGCGGCCCTCGCGCACCCAGATCTCATAGGCTCGCTGCCGAATTTTTTCATGCAGATCGTCATCCATGGCGGTTCCTCCCTTGTGGCGTTTTCACCGACGCGGGGAGCGCCGGAACGATCCGATGTTCAAGCCGATTTCGTAGGCAAAGCCGCGCTTTCAACGAACAAACACCGGACAGACGCGTTTTGCGGAGGAACCTAGATAGCGGGCCGGCCGTTGAGCCGAACCTGAGCAAAGGAGATTACCATGGCCGACGAACCGAACGAATCCGCAACACCGAAGATGACTCAACGTGAAGCTCAGGAAGCCCTGGAGAAGCAGGTCGCGCAGCTGAGGCGCGAGATCAGCAAGATCAATCGGACCTTGGCCGAACGCGCGGAAGAGGCGATCGAAGACGCCGGCGGCTGGTATGACAACGCTGCTGAGCGCGCCTCCCGGACGGCACAAGCCCTCCGCAACAGGGCGCAGACGGTGTCCGGGGTCGTCCAGGAGAATCCTGGCACAATATCGTCCGCATTCATACTCGGAGCGGCAGTAGGGGCGCTACTGGGCCTCACCTTGGCCGCCACAGACCAGCGCCGCGATCGCTGGTTCTGATGCATGTCGCGCAAAAGTGTGCAGCGGTTTTGCGATAACGACATGCATTGAAACAAGAACCTAAAGTGCGTCGCATGAGGCCGGTCGGACGCGACGCGCTTTAGCCCCGACCAAAAGTTTCCGGGCAGAAACGGCGGGATTGCTCCCGCCGTACATTCAGCAGGCGGAAGCGGTCAGGGCGTGGCCGGCTTCTGAGCCGTGCCGAGGGCTTTGGGCGCTGCGGCTACGGGCGCTGCCGTCTTCATCTTCTCCTCGATCCAGCCGGTGTAATTGGCCAGCCGCGTGTAGATGCCGTAGGCGTTCTTGTGGCCGCAGGCGGTGCTGCCGTCGGCCGGCCCTTCGCCCCAGCTGACGACGCCGACCTGCACCGGACCATCGGCGCCGGTCATGAACAGCGGTCCGCCGCTGTCGCCATTGCAGGCGTCGCGCTCGCCGCTTGCGGTGCCGGCGCAGATCATGTTGCCGGTCAGCGGATCGGCCATGTCGGCTGCAATCGCGTTGGCGGCCGCCTCGATGCCCCTTTCCGAATAACGCATGCGGCGGGCGAGCTCGCCGAGCGCTGCCTTCAAATCATGCGCATAAATCGCCTTGATGCCGCTGTTGCAGGTTGCGTTCGGCTGGAGGTCCAGGTCGGCGACCATCAGCGCGGTGGGAAATGTTCCGTCCTGCATCTTGCCCCAACCGGTGACCATCGTTTTGCCAGCGTCGGGGGTCGGCTCACGGGCAATTTTGATGGTCGGGGCATCGGCCGGCTCGGCCAGCCGGATCAAGCCGAGATCGTTGTCCAGCGTCTGCTCGCTATAGCCCTCGTTGACGATGATCTCCACCGCCTTGTAGCGCTTGCCCTCGCTGAGATCGGTGGCGCCGGTGAGCACGGTGACTACATCAGGCGGAATCGGCTCGCCGTCGTCATTGAGGCAGTGCGCCGCCGTCAGCACCCATTGCGGCGCGATCAGGCTGCCGCCGCAGAACTGCGCATTCGCCTGCGAGGCCGGGCTTTTGTCCAGTTTGCCGGTGGTCAGCAACGCCACCTGGAACGGGTAAGCGCCCTTCTCGGCCTCTTTGCCGCCGTAGACGCGATCGGCGCCGTCGGGGTTCTCCGCCCTGGCCTTTGCCCTGGCCTCGGCCACGCGTTTCATCGGCGAGATCGCCGCCTCCGGCCGGGCGGCCGTGTTCCCGGCATGAACGGAATTGACGACCGGCACGGCCGCCGCGATGCCAAGCAGCGCGGCGGCGGCAATCGGTCTGAATCTATGGATGATCTTCACCTCGAACCCCCTGAGACGATGTTCCCGACAGGTTAGTCGCCGACGCATGATCCACTGAAATGGAACCGGCCGGTGAGATCATGCTCCACGGCGAAGCACGATCCGTCACAAAGCCGAGCACCATTTCTGCTAATCGTGCTGTCGAGCCAAACCCGCCCAAAATCCTATAGCCCCCCACGGGCTATGTGGAAGCAATTTGTCGTTGCCAATGTTGGATTATTTTAGGCAGTATACCGTTGCAGGCATTTTTGGCGGGGACCTAAACTGGCTGCACTGAATAATGGCCCGGTAAAGGCACCGGTAACCAATTTCATTTTTCTGCGCCACCACGATCTCGACAATATTTCTGTATCTTGATCCAGTCCTTGCTGACTTTTGGGAGAGTCTCACCATGACAAAACTGACACATAGCATTATTGCGTCCGCGTTGCTTTCCACCGCAATGTGGGCGGTTCCTGCCTTGGCTGCCGATCCAGGTTCCGCCAATGCCGGCAACGGCGAAAGCATGCGGGACGTGACATCGGGCGATTACAAGCCCGGCCGGGCGAAGCCGATCGCCCCGCCGAAATTGACCGACGATGAGGCCAACCGCGCCGCGCCGCTCACCGACGAAGCAACGGCCGTCAAATCCTACGGCATCGTCGGCCGCTCCGCCGATGGCAAGGACATCAAGATCGACCCGAACGAGACGCTGAAGGACCTTGTCATCAAGGAAATGAACGCGCCCGCCGACGGGCAGAAGTCCGATAATTCCGGACTGAGCGGAGGCGAAGAGGCCGGCCGCCAGGTGTTCGGGACGGACGACCGCGAGCAGATCAAGAATACCAAAACCTACCCGTTCACCGCGATAGGCTATCTCGAAGGCAAATCGAAGAGCGGCAGCTACGGCAGCTGCTCGGCGACGCTGATCGGCCCGCGCACGGTGCTCACCGCGGCGCACTGCCTCTACAGCCACGAGGACAAGGCCTGGCTGGATGACATCCTGTTCGTGCCGGCCCTCAATGGCAAGACCGCCGACGACGCACCGTTCGGCGCCTTCACCTATGAAAGCGCCTATATCGTCCAGGGCTTCATCGACAATTATCAGGGCTTTTACGGCTCGGTCGTGCCGTGGGATCTCGGCATCGTCACCCTGAAACAGGATGTCGGCACCAATCTCGGCTGGCTGGGCTATGCCAATTACGTGGATCTCGGCGATTTCACCGCCAACATCATCGGCTATCCCGGCGACAAGCCGATGGGCACGATGTGGAAAGCGACCTGCGAAGTGCAGGCCGAAAACATCGCCACCGAGTATTTCCAGTACGACTGCGACACGTATCCAGGATCGAGCGGCAGCTCGGTCTATGCCTATGACAATGGCTCCAAGCAGCGCGTCATCACCGGCGTCAACGTGGCCGAGAGCCCGGATGCCAATACCGCCGTGCGTCTGAACGCCATCAACGTCCAGTGGATCAACAGCCTGTACAAATAGGCGTGCAGAATTTCGGCCGCGATCATCGCGGAAAACCAGCCGGCGGCGGAGCATTTCCGTCGCCGGCTTTCGCATTTTGGGGAATTATCTGGACTGGGCCGAGGGTGGCGCCTGGCGCACATAGTTCTCGATCGGCAGGGCAAAAGTCGGCGAGCCGGCCTTGCGCTCCTTGTCGACATAGCCGGCAAAATAGCTCCAGAAGGAAGCGGCATAGTCGCGGAAATAGGAGTCGGCGACCTGACGCGAGCACAGCCTGCCTTCGACGCAGAAGGAAAGGCGGTTGAGGAAATAGACGATGCGGTCGAAATTATCGCTGAACTCGGCAAGCGGCATGTCGCCGCCGGTAGCGCTCATCGCTTCGATGCCGATGCGCTGTCTGAACACCTGTTCCTCGGTCGGCGTCGGATTGGCGCTGAGCAGATTGCCGTATTTGGCGTTGAGCGCCGCCAGGCGTTGCTTGAGGGCCCGTTGCGCCTGCTGGTAATCCTTGCTTTCCCAGAGCTCGACCAGCGACATCGTCTGTTCGACACGCTTCTGCTCCTGGTTTGCCAGGAACTGGTAGACCGAAAAGATCAAGGTGAAGATGATCGCCAGGCGTACCAGCAATCCGGACCAGGCATAGACGAGCATGCGCCAGTCGCGGTCGGTGAACGGGTTCGCCTCCTTCTTGACCTCGTGATTGCTCACCCACGGCAGGCCTTCGACGGTTTCCGGCAGGGACACCGGCTTCTTTTGCGGTACCGGCGCCGTCACTGCCTGCTGCGTTGCGTTGCCCCCCGCTTTCGTCATCCGCAGCTGTCCAGTTCTATGGTGGCGGACGGGTCGAGCACGATGCCCGGCGTCTCCAGCTTCTTCTTCAGGCAATCCAGCTGCGGGCGCGAAACGATGAACTGCACGTCAGGCGCAACCTGCGCCTTGCCCGGCGACGGCAACGGTTCGACCACGCCGCGTGAGGTGCAGCTGCTGAGATCGACCACGACGGCGGCGTTGCCGGTCTTGGCGATCTGGTCGTACTGGTCGAGAAAGCAGCTCGCCAGTTCGGAGTTGATGACGACCTCCTTGGCGCAGAGGCCGCAAGCCTCGTCCGCCGAAGCATTGGCGGCCAGCAACAGCCCGGCGACAAGGCCGACGATTGTTGCGCGCCACGAAAATACGATCCTGTTCACGAACGCCCTCATCCGTTCCGTTCGGCCGCCGACAGCGGCGGTCGAAGAATGTTCATTATCAGCCGATCAGGCAAGAGGCCCGGCCGGGCACTTGATCCCGCTTCAGGCGCGCGGCACCGTCTCCATCGGGAAGATCATCACGGCGCCGTTCGACCCCTTGTCGTCGGTGAGCCGCATGGCCGATCGCGTCGCCGGCGCCATGCCGATATCGGCCAGCATATCGGAGAAGCTTGGCTGTCCAAGTCCGCGCGTTACCGAGACAACCCCGTCTTGCGCCAGGAAACTCAGATCCTGCTTCTCGCTCTGCGGCGGCGCCTCGGTCAAGACGGCGATCATCCGCTCCATGCCGAAGCTGGTGTCGGTGAATTTGAACAAGCCTTCCTCGAGCACGGCGCCCTCGGTCAGGCGCTCGGCAAGAAAATGCTGGATGGAATAGTCGGAGCCGACATAGAGCACGTTGATGTCGACCAGGTTGGTCGAGCCGTTCCTGGCCAGCACGTGCACCTGATCATCGGGCGAAACACGCGGCACCGTCGACGGTTCGATCGGCTGCAGCGTGTCACTGTCAAAACGCTTGATCCGGAACTCGACACTGACCTCTTCCGGCCGATAATCGGAAGCGGCGGCCAGCCTCGACAGGCCGATGGCGCGGAAGATTTTCGTCAGGTTCCTGGCCGCGGTGTCGATCAACTTTTCGCGGCCATCCGGATGAATGACGATCATCGGCGGCTTGTTGCCGTCCTTTAGCGTCATGTCGCCCGAAGCCGGAAGGAACCACAGCGCAGGCGCGTCGGTGGTATCTTCTGCGGCGCCAGCAATGGCGTTCTCGCGCAGCACGGCGAGACGCAGATCTGCGCTCTTGCCCGGCTCGACCAGCGCGATGTGGAACCCTGAGTTCTCCCTGGCCGCCAGATCGTCGAGAACCGAGTTCGCCAGCGCAGCCTCGTTCTCGAGGCCTTTGGACGCCGCCGGCCGCGCAACCACGAGCTTGTAGTCGACGGCGAGCTCGGCGAGCCGCGCATAGGCATTGGCGGGGATGTCGGCCAGCTTGAGCGCTGGCTTGCCGCCGAACTCGACCGGCTTGACCCGGCTTTCCAGGTTTTTCGCCGACTGAACCTGGAGATAGCCAAGCGCCTCGGACAGCGGCGACAGCGCCGACGGCAATATTGCGAGCCTGCTGCCGGGGGTGAGGCGATGCAGCAGTCCGGCGCCGATCGTGGCTTTGTCGCTCTCGATGACGATCGGCCATTGCATGACCGCGTCTGTCTTGTCGGTGCCGAAGACGCGCGCGTCGAGTTCTCCCTCGAACAGCGGCGTCGGCCGGGTGCGGCCGTCCGCCGAATATTGCTGCAGCACGGCCTGGCCGAGCTGGCGGTAGGTGATGTTGGGATTCTCGGCCAGTTTCGACAGGATGGTGAAGGTGAACAGCCCGAAACGCGGCGCATCGGCCGTGCCCTTGGGCAGCGGCATCTCAGGTGTCGTCTCCACCGTCTGCGCCGCGTAGAAGGCGACCAATTTACCCTTGGTGGTCGGCTCGGCGCCGGTCGGCGTCAGCTTGAAAGCCGGCTTGCGCTGCCCGTCCTCGTCAAAGCCGCGCGGCGCGGCCGACGCAATCCCGTCATAGGCTTTCACCGCAGCCGCCCTGGCAGCGTCGTCGCCGCCGACCAGATCGGCGAACTCGACCTTGCGTTCCAGCTCGTCGTCGACCTCGGCGGCGCGCGTCGCCGTGCCGGAATGGCAGCAGTCGAACACGGCCCAGATAAAAGCACCGTTGTCGCGGATGGCGTCGAGCGCGGCGCCGATCTCGTTGTCGACCAGCGCATTGGGCACGCCCTGTTCGCGGTTGACCCATTTGTCGATGTCGGACGGCAAGAAAATCTCGTCGAGGCCGTCGGTCTCGTCGCCCTTGTTCGCCGCCGGCTGTTGCGCGCCATGACCGGACAAATGCAGGTAGACGAAATCGTCGCGCTGGACCTTGGCGGCAAGGTCGGCCAACGCCGCCTTGATCGCCGCATGTGTCGGCGGTCCGTTGGCGCCTTCGACATCCTTGGCGAGCAGCGTGACGTTTTCGGCTGAAAACTTCACCGGCGCGGGCGTGTTCCTCAGGAGGTAATCGCGCACCAGGCCGGCGTCGTTCTTCGGTCCGATCAGCCAGTTCTTCCGCGGCAGGTTCGGATAATCGGTGCAAGCAACGAGCAGCGCGTGATAGGTGCGCGCCGCTGCGAATGCCCGAAACGGCACCAGGCCGGCAACGGCCAGCGCGGACGTGCCGGCAAGCAGCGTCCGCCGCGTCACTTTGATCATGATTGCTTCCCCAAGCCCGATCGAATTTCCAAGCACGGCCAGCCTGGCCGAGGATTTTGTCAGTATTTTGAATATGGCGACGCCGGCCAGCCGACCACCGGCTGCGAATAGAAACAGTAGCAAAAATGGCAGTTCGTCGCTATCTCAAGCGAAGAAGCCGGATTGCATGCGAACTGGCAGTGATCGGCACGGAGCGGCTTGGAACAGGATCATGGCGGCAAGGGATGTACTGACGAAGAACCAGCTTTGCGTGCTCGAGAAACTCGAGGCCGCCAGCGGACCGCTCAGCGCCTATACGTTACTCGACCAATTGCGCGAGCGCGGTTTTCGCGCGCCGCTGCAGGTCTACCGGGCGCTCGACACGCTGGTGAAGTCCGGCTTCGTGCACAGGCTCGAAAGCCTCAATTCCTTCGTCGCCTGTGCCGAGCCGCACGACCACAGCCATTCGATGACGGCGTTTGCCATCTGCGACACCTGCGGCCAGGTGACCGAGTTCTCCGACCACGATGTCGGCCACCGGCTCGACGAATGGGTGCGCTCGACCGGCTTCGCCGCCAAGAAGGCGGTGATCGAATTCCGCGGGACTTGTGCGAAGTGTTTGGCCGAGGCGGCTTAGCAAGCCCGAAGGCAACACTTCGAAGGCGGCGGAGCAGTATTCACGCCTCGCCGGTGGGCTCACGATGGTTCCTATGCCTTGGCGATAGCCTCCATGAGGCGGAAGCCGCCAGTCGACAAACGACCCGTTGCAGACATTCGGCTATGAAAGTGCAGTCCAAACTACCCTCTCAAGATCGGGAGAGTAGCGTGCGATGATAGCCTCTTGATCATTTTCCTGCGTGAGAATTATCTGCTTCCCAGTAGCGTCACCGAGCAATCGCATAAAGCGGTCAAGGTGCTCAACCTCGGTTTTTCCTCTGACTTGCCTTGGATCGAAGTCGAACTCAATTTCGACAGCGCTGAAGAAGTGACATGCAAGCTGAATTGGCCCGACGTTAAAAGACAGTAAGCTGCCTGTTTCGCTTTCCAGGGCCGCTTCGACGCCCAATGGCATCGACTCGATCTTGCCGGAGACACTGAAACTAGCAGGCGGGGTCCATTCGAGGAGGATGTTCCAGACGCTCTGCCAATCTGCCTCAGACGTGTTCAGAACGTAGATGTCTCGCCAGTAGCCGTCCCAAGCGAAATCCGATGCTATCTGTTCCCAATTCATGCATGAACCATTCTCGATGACTGCGGTTCTAGCATGACATACGCCATGAGTGCTTTCCACAAATCCCCAAGTCCGCTTTCCACCTAGTTTACGGCCTAGCCAACCGGCTTCTTTGAGGTATGCCGGATGTGCAGGATTTCGATTGCATCGGAACGGGCACGATAGAAAACCTTGTAGGGATAGCGACCTATGAAGAGCACGCGAACGCCAGGAATATCGGTCGCGTGGCCACTTTCTGGAAATTCGGCAAGTCTCGAAATCCCAGCTTGGATCCGAGAAACAACTGAAAGGGCGCCCTGAGGCGCCCGCTCTTCGAGGTAGTTGAAAATCGCCTCGCGTTCGGCAAAAGCCTGCCGCGTTAATCGGACCTTCATAATCTGCGGCGGGTGTCGGCCGCGCGAACGGTATCCTCATCTACGAAAGTGCCGTGATCGGCCTCTGCCAGCCCCGCTATGATCGCGCTGCGCTCTGATTCCGATGTGGCATACACTCCGGTTCGGCGCGCCTCGATGACGCGGGCATAGTCGGCAAGCTCCTCCTGGTCTTCGCGAGGCCAAGCTTCCGCGTGCTTTACCAAATTCTCGAGTGTCTTCGTGATCATGGGGGCAGTATACCACACCGCTGCTTTTCGTGAACCTTGAGCCGAAAGATGGCTCAACGGGCGCGTAGGCTGATGAGGTAGGCCACATCAGGATATTGAGGCTCCTCAACAGGAAGTCGATATCGGCCCGCCTTAATGCGCCTCTTCCCAGTTGTTGGCGGCGCGGGCGTCGACGTGCAGCGGCACCGACATCGATACCGCCGGCATGGCAGCGTTCTCCATGACATGGCAGACGATGGGGATCGTCGCCTCGACCTCGGCTTCGACCGTCTCGAAAACCAGCTCATCGTGCACCTGCAGCAACATGCGGGCGGAAAGCCTGGCCTTTTCCAGCGCCTCGTCCATGCGGATCATGGCGCGGCGGATGATGTCGGCTGCCGTGCCCTGCAGGCGTGCGTTGATCGAGGCGCGCTCGTTGAACGCGCGGACCGACGGGTTTGACGATCTGATCTCCGGATAGTGGATGCGGCGGCCGAAAATGGTCTCGACGAAGCCGTGCTCGCGGGCATAGGCCTTGGTCGCATCGATATAGTCGCGGATGCCGGGGAAACGCTCGAAATATTTCTTGATGTAGTCGCCGGCTTCCTCGCGCGCGATCGACAGCTGGTTGGCGAGGCCAAAGGCCGAAATGCCGTAGATGATGCCGAAATTGATCGCCTTGGCGCGGCGGCGCACTTCCGATGGCATGCCCTCTACCGGCACGTTGAACATTTCAGACGCGGTGATGGCGTGGATGTCGGCGCGGTCGGCGAAGGCCTGCTTGAGCTGCGGGATTTCGGCGACGTGGGCCAGCACGCGCAATTCGATCTGGCTGTAGTCGGCGGATACCAGCTTGTTGCCCTTGTCGGCGATGAAGGCCGTCCTGATCTTTCGCCCCTCCACCGTGCGCACCGGAATGTTCTGCAGATTGGGGTCCGAGGACGACAGCCGGCCGGTCGTCGTCGCGGCAAGCGCGTAGGAGGTGTGGACGCGCTTGGTGTCGGGATGGATGAAGCCGGGCAGCGCATCGGTATAGGTCGATTTCAGCTTGGTCAGCTGGCGCCAGTCGACGATCTTGCGCGGCAATTCGTGGCCTTCGGCGGCGAGGTCTTCGAGAAGCTGCGCCGAAGTCGACCACTGGCCGGTCTTGGTTTTAGAACCGCCGGGCAGGCCCATCCTGCCGAACAGGATGTCGCCGAGCTGTTTTGGCGAGCCGATGTTGATGCGTTCGCCGACCAGCTGGTAGATCTCGTCCTCGAGCCGTGCGGCACCCTGTGCCAGTTCGCCGGAGAGCCGCGACAGGATCTGCCGGTCGATAGAGATGCCGCGCTGTTCCATCCGTGCCAGCACCGGCACCAGCGGCCGTTCCAGCCGTTCATAGACCGAGACCAGGCCCTTGGCGGCAAGCCGTGGCTTCAGCACCTGCCAGAGCCTGAGCGCGACGTCGGCGTGCTCGGCGCCGTAAGCCGTCGCCTTGCCGAGGTCGGCCTGATCGAGGCCGACGAAGCTTCTTCCCGAACCGGCCAGTTCCTTCAGCGGAATGGTCGCGTGGCCGAGCCATTTATCGGCCAGCGCCTCCAGGCCATGGCCACCGTGGGTTCCGGCCTCGAGCACGTAGGAGATCAGCATGGTGTCGTCATAGGGTCCGATCTCGATGCCGTGACGGCTCATGACGACAAGGCGGTATTTCATGTCGTGCACGATCTTGAGGACGGATTTGTCCTCGAGCAGCGGCTTGAGCAACGCCAGAGCGTCGCGGATCGGGATCTGGTTTTCGACCGCGCCGCCGCCGAGCAGGTCGCCATTGCCGTTCTTATGGGCAAGCGGCACATAGGCGGCATGGCCGGGCGCGACGGCCATGGCAAGGCCGATCAGTTCGGCCCGCATCGGATCGGGCGAGGAGGTCTTAACGTCGAAGGCGACGATGCCTCTCTCCATCGCCTCGGCGATCCAGACCTTCAGCGTGGCGGCGTCGCGGATGCAGGCGTAAGCGCTGGTGTCGATCTTGCGGGCGGTGGCAGCCTCCAGGCGAAGCGCCGAAAGCAGGGATGGGGTGTCGCCTTGCCTGGCTGCGGCCGGGGCTTCGAGTGCCGCTTCGTCCGACGGCGGTGCGCTCTCGGCGGCCGCGGGCACGCCAAAACCCATATCGGGGCCATGCGCGGTATCGGCACGCTCTATCGTGACGGGAGTGGCCGCAACGTCGCCCGCGTCCGTTCCGGTCGCTTCGGCCACGCGGCGGGTCAGCGTCGAGAATTCCATGGTCTTGAGAAAGCCGATCAGCCTGGGGCCGTCCGGCTCGTGCAACACGAACTCGTCGAGCCCCTCGGTCACCGGCACGTCGTTCTTCAGCGTCACCAGGTCACGCGAGATGCGCGCCTTGTCGGCATTGGCGATGATCGATTCGCGCCGCTTGTCCTGCTTGATCTCGCCGGCGCGGGCGAGCAGCGTATCGAGGTCGCCGAACTGTTCGAGCAATTGCGCCGCCGTCTTCGGCCCGATGCCGGGCACGCCCGGCACATTGTCGACCGAATCGCCGGTCAGCGCCTGCAGGTCGATCATTTTCTGCGGCGGCACGCCCCATTTGTCGATCACCTCGGGAACGCCGATCTGGCGGTCCTTCATCGGGTCGTACATGGCAACCGTTGGGCCGACCAGTTGCATCAGATCCTTGTCGGAAGAGATGATGGTGGTGTCGGCGCCGGCTTCGCAGGCAAGCCGGCAATAGGTGGCGATCAAATCGTCGGCCTCGTAGCCTTCCGTCTCAAGGCATGGCAGGTTGAAGGCCCTGGTCGCCTGGCGGATCAGGCCGAATTGTGGGATCAAATCTTCCGGCGGCGCCGAGCGGTTGGCCTTGTATTCGGGGTAGAGGTCGTTGCGGAAGGTTTTCGACGAATAGTCGAAAATCACGGCGAAATGCGTCGGCACGATGCCGACATCGGTATTGCGGGCGTCCTGCGTCAGCTTCCAGACCATGTTGCAGAAGCCGAGCACGGCACTGGTCGGCAGCCCGTCGGACTTGCGGGACAGCGGCGGGAGCGCGTGATAGGCACGGAAGATGTAGCCGGAGCCGTCGACAAGGAAGAGATGATCGCCTTTTTTCATGGCACGAGGGATAGCGCGGCGCAGCGCCGCGGTCCATGCCAAAGGCGGCTTGCGCCAAGGGTTCCGGCAACACCCTGACAAATGTCGTGCGGGCCTGGCCGGCCATGGCGGCTTGCTCGGAGCTTTGTACGCTCACGCCTATGTTACAAAAGTGTAATTTTTGTGCCCTTGAATCGCCACGTTCGCAGACACAGATAAACACCATCGGCGGTTTTCGCCGAAGTCCGGAGCAAGGCCCGTCCCCCGCCTATCCCGGACACTTGCGGCAGCCTATCCCCCCTCTCCGGGCTGCCGCATCGTTTCGAGTAAGGCCGCCGTGGTTCCCCTCCACCACGGCGGCATTTTTTTGCCTTTCGACAGGGAGCTGTGGCCCAACGGTCGCGGGCTTTCCGTTTCGCCGCATGGGCTCTAGATTCGCCGCCAGAATCGAAAGGCCCGCCTGATGTCCGCAGTTTCCCCTGTTCTCGACCGCCTCGACAAGAACTTCGACCAGAGCCTCGAACGCCTGTTCGGCCTGCTCGGCATCAAGTCGATCTCCACCGATCCGGACTACGCCGCCGACTGCCGCAAGGCCGCCGAATGGCTGGTTGCCGAGCTCAAGCTGATCGGCTTCGACGCCAGCGTGCGCGACACGCCGGGGCATCCGATGGTGGTCGCGCATCACGACGGGCCGGCGAGAGCGCCGCATCTGTTGTTTTACGGCCATTACGACGTCCAGCCGGTCGATCCGATCGAGCTGTGGGAAAGCGACCCGTTCGCGCCGGCGGTCAAGGAGATCGAGCCCGGCCACAAGGTGATCACCGGCCGCGGCGCGGCCGACGACAAGGGCCAGCTGATGACCTTCGTCGAGGCCTGCCGCGCGTGGAAGCAGGTGCATGGCGGATTGCCGTGCCGCATCACGATCCTGTTCGAGGGCGAGGAGGAGTCCGGATCACCGTCGCTAAAGCCGTTTCTCGAGGCGAATGCGGAAGAGCTCAAGGCCGATTTCGCGCTGGTCTGCGACACGGGCATGTGGGACCGCGATACGCCGTCGATCTGCGTCTCGCTGCGCGGGCTGGTCGGCGAGGAGATCACGGTGACGGCCGCCGACCGCGACCTGCATTCCGGGCTCTATGGCGGTGCGGCCGCCAATCCCATCCGCATCCTGGCAAAAATCCTGGCCGACATCCACGATGCGGAGGGCCACGTCACCATTCCGGGTTTCTATGACGGTGTCGAGGAAACGCCGTCGCAGATATTGCAGTCGTGGCTGTCGCTCGGCGAGACCGCCGAGACCTTCCTCGGCCCGATCGGCCTGTCGATTCCGTCCGGCGAAAAGGGCCGCTCGGTGCTCGAACTGACGTGGGCGCGGCCGACGGCCGAGTTCAACGGCATTATCGGCGGCTATACCGGCAAGGGCTTCAAGACGGTGATCGCCGCGCAGGCCTCGGCGAAAGTGTCCTTCCGCCTCGTTCACAAACAGGATCCGGAAAAAATCCGCGCCGCCTTCCAGGCATTCGTCAGGCAACGCGTTCCGGCCGACTGCTCGGTCGAATTCCACCCGCATGGCGGCTCGCCAGCGATCCAGCTTTCCTACGACTCGCCCTTCCTCGCCAAGGCCAAGCAAGCGCTATCCGACGAATGGCCGAAACCGGCAGTGGTGACCGGCAGTGGCGGCTCGATCCCGGTGGTCGGCGATTTCCAGACCTATCTCGGCATGGAATCGCTGCTGGTCGGTTTCGGCCTCGACGACGACCGCATCCACTCGCCGAACGAGAAGTACGAGATGAACTCCTTCCACAAGGGCCAGCGCTCCTGGGCGCGCATTCTCGAGGCGCTGACACGCTGAAATTGCGCCAGACTCAAGTTTTTGTTGATTTTTCGCCGGATCGCGGCAAGGACGGGCAAGGTCCGTCGCGCATCGCTGCACGGGGCCGCGACCGGAGAAGACGATGAGCGACATACGTTTCCATAAAAACGATCTGCCCGGCCTGCTGCATTACGATGTCGGGGCGGTCGCCATCGACACCGAGACGCTGGGGCTGAACCCGCATCGCGACCGGCTCTGCGTCGTGCAGATCTCGCCGGGCGACGGCTCGGCCGACGTCATTCAGATCGCGCCGGGTCAGAAGAAGGCGCCGAACCTCGTCAGCCTGCTCAAGAACCGCAGCATCACCAAGCTGTTCCATTACGGCCGCTTCGACCTGGCCGTGCTCTACAACGCGTTTGGCGTCATGCCGGAGCCGGTGTTCTGCACCAAGATCGCGTCGCGGCTGACGCGCACCTACACCGACCGGCACGGGCTGAAGGACATCTGCTTCGAGCTTCTCGGCGTCGGCCTGTCGAAGGCGCAGCAATCGTCCGACTGGGCGGCCGAGACGCTGTCGCCCGAGCAGCTCGAATATGCCGCCTCCGACGTGCTCTATTTGCACCGGCTGCGCGACGTGCTGAGCGCGCGGCTGGCGCGCGACAACCGGACGAGGGAGGCCGATGCCTGCTTCCGCTTCCTGCCGACGCGTGCGAAACTCGACCTGATGGGCTGGGATGAAGAGGATATCTTCGCCCACAGCTAATGGCCTTCTGGCACTAACGCCGTCGGCCGGGAGGAATTGAAATGGCTGCGCGAAAACCAATCGAAACGGCACCGAAGGACGGTTCCAAGGTCACCGTCTACTGGCAGGACAACGACGGCGTGATGAACGAGAGCATCGCGCAATACCGTTCGCTCGACCGGCTGAAGGCGGCCGGCGGCGACTGGGACGAAAGTGATGCGGGCTGGTGGGCCTATACGGACGGCCATACGCAAAAGAAGATCGAGCCAATCAGCTGGCGGCCGGCTTCCGACGATCCGGACGCCGACGACTGAGGGCTGTCGCAACCGCCGACCTGAAGTGATTATTCTGAGGCGAAGCGTATTTTGTTCTTGCTTTGTGCCGGCAGCTATGCTACTAATCTCGCTATGGTGCTCATTGGCCCCAACGACCCGCCCGCTGAGGCGGGTTTTTCATTTTCGGCTTGAGGCTGCCGCGGGCCGCGCGTGCTCGGCAAGCGATTGAATACACTTTACTTCGATTTTTCCCGACTTAACCCGCCCTTAAATCGCCGCATCTAGTCTTCAACCCGAACGCCATAGGCATGGGGAAGACAGCACAGCGCATGGCGAACCGGAAAGACAGCCGCATCGAGCCCAGCTTCGAGGCATCGCCGGGGGCGAGATCCTCGGCCGGTTTTTCGGTGAGCGAGGAGGACCGCGTCGTGCCGAGCAACCGAAAAGCCGCTGCAAAGCGCAAATCATCCAAGGCCAAGCCGTCACGCGGCGGGCGCGGCAAAAGCCGGCTCGGCGTGCTTGGCCGGCTGTTCTACTGGTGCTTCGTGCTGGCCATCTGGGGTGGCATCGCCACTGGCGGCATCGTCGTCTATTACGGCGCGAAAATGCCGGCGGCCACCACCTGGGCCATTCCCGACCGCGCCCCCAACATCAAGATCGTCTCGGTCGACGGCCAGCTGCTTGGCAATCGCGGCATGAGCGGCGGCGAAGCCGTCGGCCTGCACGAAATGTCGCCTTACATCCCCGAGGCCGTCATCGCCATCGAAGACCGCCGCTTCTATTCGCATTTCGGCATCGATCCGATCGGCCTTTCCCGGGCCATGGTGACCAATGTTCTGGGCGGGCATTTTTCGCAGGGCGGCTCGACGCTGACCCAGCAGCTGGCCAAGAACCTGTTCCTGACGCCGGACCGCACGCTGGAACGCAAGGTGCAGGAAGTGCTCTTGGCGCTGTGGCTGGAGCACAAGCATACGAAGGACCAGATCCTCGAAATGTACCTCAACCGGGTTTATTTCGGCTCCGGCGCCTATGGCGTCGAAGCGGCCTCGCGCCGCTATTTCGGCAAGAGCGCGCGCGACGTCACGCTGTCGGAGGCCGCACTTCTCGCCGGCCTGCTCAAGGCGCCGTCGCGGCTGTCGCCGGCGCGCGACCCGAAGGCGGCCGAACAGCGTTCGCAGCTGGTGCTTGCCGCGATGCGCGACGAGGGCAAGATCAGCGTCAAGGAGATGACCACGGCGATGAGCGCGCCGGCGACGCGCGCGCCGTCCTACTGGACCGGCTCGGAAAACTATGTCGCCGATACGATTATGGAAGAGCTGCCCGACCTGATCGGCGACGTGCGCCGCGACATCGTCGTCGACACGACTGTCGACCTGACGCTGCAGAAGCTCGCCGAGGAATCGATCCGGAGGCTGATCGACCAGAGCGGCAAGAAGCTCAATGTCAGCCAGGGCGCGCTTGTGTCGATCGACAATTCCGGCGCGGTGCGCGCCATGGTCGGCGGTTATGATTATTCGACCAGCCAGTTCGACCGCGCCTCGGAAGCGCGCCGCCAGCCGGGCTCGGCATTCAAGCCGTTCGTCTATATGGCGGCGCTGGAATCCGGCCGTACGCCGGACAGCGTGCGCAACGACGCGCCGATCAAGATCGGCAACTGGACGCCCGACAATTACGGCGGCAAATATTTTGGCAAGGTGACACTGGCGACGGCGCTGGCGAAATCGCTGAACTCGGTGGCCGCGCAGCTGACCATGGAAGTCGGACCGAATGCGGTGGTCGAGGCGGCGCACCGCATGGGCATCCAGTCCGAGCTGACGGCCAACACTTCGATCGCGCTGGGCACCTCGGAAGTGACGCCGCTGGAACTGACCTCGGCCTATGTACCCTTCGCCAATGGCGGCTACAAGCCGGACATCCATTTCATCCGCCGCGTCACGACGAGCGACGGCAAGGTGCTCTACGAAAATAATGGCGGCGGTGCGCCGCGCGTCGTCAAGCCCGATGTCGTCGGCATGATGAACTCGATGATGACCGGCACGGTCGAGATCGGCACGGCCAGGAAGGCGGCGTTCGCGTGGCCGGCCGCCGGCAAGACCGGCACCAGCCAGAACTCGCGCGACGCCTGGTTCATCGGCTATACCGCCAACCTCACCACCGGCGTCTGGTTCGGCAATGATGACGGCAGCGCGATGAAGAAGGTCACCGGCGGCGCGCTGCCGGCGCAGGCCTGGCACGAATTCATGGTCGCCGCCCATGAGGGCGTGCCGGTGCGGCCGCTGCCCGGAACCTGGAAGTCGACGCCGCCCGACACCATCGTCCCAGACGACATACCGTCCGACACGGCGCCGCCGGTCGCTTCCGTCGGCCAATCGGCGCCGCCTGCGGCAGCTACCCAGCCGGCTTCGCGTCCCGCGCGCCCTGCCGAGACGGTCGATGCCGGCGGCCTGGCCATGCCGGGCGTCGACAGCGCCACCGGATCGATCAAGCATCCGGTGCCGCCCGGCAATGTCGGCGGCCCGGTCAAGAAGCGGCAGACCTCGATTCTTGACATCCTGACCGGCGGCTGAGCGGCGATCCCCCTCGCAACCGCGACGATGTTCCGCTACATGTCCGCCTGGAGACAAGCGACATGGCTGAACTCGACACCAGAAAGACGATCGTGCTGACCGGCGCCAGCCGTGGCATCGGCCATGCCACGGTCAAGCGCTTTTCACGCGAAGGCTGGCGCGTCATCACCTGCTCGCGCCAGGCCTTTGCCGAGGACTGCCCGTGGCCGGCCGGCCCGGAAGACCACATCAAGGTCGACCTCGCCGACCAGGAGGACGTCGGCATCGCCATCTCCGAGATCCGCCACCGGCTGGAGGCGCATGGCGGGCAGCTGCATGCGCTGGTCAACAATGCCGGCATCTCGCCGAAGCTCAAGGACGGCAACAGCCGCATGAACTCGATCGACACGCCGATGCATGTCTGGCGCGACGTCTTCCAGGTGAATTTCTTCGCCCCGATCATGCTGGCGCGCGGACTGTTCAAGGAGCTGGCATCGGCCAAGGGCTCGATCGTCAACGTCACCTCGATCGCCGGCACCCGCGTGCACCCCTTCGCCGGTACCGCTTATGCGACGTCGAAGGCGGCACTCGGCTCGCTGACACGCGAGATGGCGCATGATTTCGGCCCGCACGGCATTCGCGTCAACGCCATTGCGCCGGGCGAGATCGACACCGCGATCCTGTCGCCGGGCACCGAAAAAATCGTCGAGACAATTCCGCTGAGAAGGCTGGGCACCACGGCGGAAGTTGCCGACATCATCTTCTTCCTGTGCTCGCAGCAGGCGTCCTACGTGACCGGTTCGGAAATCCACATCAATGGCGGCCAGCACGTTTGAGCGGTGAGCTTACGCGGTCGACTTCTCAGCTGTCTCTAACGGTACCGCCGGTGCCGTCGCATGTCCGATCACTACTTCGACGATCCCGCGGGCGATCTCCCGTTCGCCCATGATGACGGTGTCGGCACCAAGGCCCTTGAGGTGCTCGACCTCGGCATCGGAATGGGCGCGGGCGATGATCTCGATTGTCGGATTGGCGGCGCGGGCGCGCAGCACGACCTGCCCGGCCTCGAAGGCGTTGGGAATGGCCAGGATCAGCCGCTTCGCGCCCTCGGGGTTCGATGCGGCGAACACGTCGCCATTCGCCGCGTTGCCGGCCACGGTTTCGATGCCGTCGGCCTTGAGCTTCGCCAACGTCTTGTCGGCATCCTCGATGACGAGGAAGGGCAGGGCGGCCTGCCTCAGCGCCGTGCCGACGAGGCTGCCGACGCGGCCGTAGCCGATCAGGATGGTGTGGCCGGTCAGCCTCGTCCTGGGCGGTGGGCCATCCTCCTTCGCAGGCGCCGCGACCGAAGCCACCTGGCCGGGCTAGGTCGCCGGGCCGATCGGCCTTGCTTCGCCGGGCGCCGCCGTCCCGCCGGCGCGTGCTTCCAGCCAGGGTTTCATCCGGTCGACGGCAAGAAACATCAGCGGATTGAGGACGATCGACAGGATGGCGCCGGCGAGGATGAGGTCGCGGCCTTGTTCGGGCAGCAGCTTCAGCCCGACACCGAGTTCGGCAAGGATGAACGAGAATTCGCCGATCTGGGCAAGGCTTGCCGAAATCATCAACGCGGTTGCGATCGGATAGCGGAAAACGACGACGATGACGAAGGCTGCCAGCGACTTGCCGATAACGATGATGGCCAGCGTCGCCAGGATCGGCCAGCCATTGCTGATCAGGCTGAACGGGTCGAACAACATGCCGACCGAGACGAAGAACAGCACGGAAAAAGCGTCGCGCAGCGGCAGCGATTCCTCGGCCGCGCGGTGGCTGAGCTCGGATTCGCTCATGATCATGCCTGCGAAGAAAGCGCCGAGAGCCAGCGACACGCCGAACAGCTTGGCCGCGCCGAAGGCGACGCCAAGCGCAATCGCAATCACCGCCAGCCGGAACAGTTCGCGCGATCCGGTATGGGCGACGTAGTGCAGGATCCAGGGGATAAGCCGGCGGCCGACCACCAGCATGACCACGACAAAGGCCGCGACCTTGGCCAGTGTGATGCCGACGACGCCCCAGACGCCGTAGCTCGTCGGCAGCGACAGCAGACCGCTGGAGTGTACATCCACCTGCTCTTGGCCGCCGAGCACGCCGGCCAATGCCGGCAAAAGCACCAGCGCCAGCACCATGGCGAGATCCTCGACGATCAGCCACCCGACGGCGATGCGGCCGCGCTCGGTCTCGATCAGCCGCCGCTCCTGCAGGGCGCGCAACAGCACCACCGTCGAGGCCACGGAAAGCGCCAGGCCGAAGACCAGCCCCGCGCCCATCGACCAGCCGAGCATCCAGGCAAGGCCGGCGCCAAGGGCTGTCGCGAAGCCGATCTGCACAATGGCGCCGGGCACGGCGATGGCGCGGACCGACAACAGGTCCTTCAGCGAGAAATGCAGGCCGACGCCGAACATCAGCAGGATGACGCCGATCTCGGCCAGTTCATTGGCAAGGCCGGCATCGGCCACGAAACCCGGCGTGTTCGGTCCAACCAGAACGCCGGCGACGAGATAGCCTACCAGCGGCGGGACACGGAAGCGGTTGGCAAGTGCGCCGAAGATGAAAGCCAGCCCCAGACCGGCGACGATGGTGGCGATAAGGGGCGTGTCATGCGGCATTGTCTATGGAGCGCCTTCAGGAATTGCCATGTCGGATGTGCGCCGCCCAAAAGCCGCCGCCTTGGCAGTATGGAGGCTGGGACAGTCGCGAGACAACCCCGCATTCCCCATGAAATCGATGACAAGGCAGCAAAAGGCGGAGAGCCGGCAAGCGTTGCCAGCCGGCGGCCTGCTCCAGGCAGGCGACGGAAACGAAAGTTGCGCGCCGCCGATGCCCCGATCAGGTTGCCTGCAGCAGGCTCTCGATATCGGGTATGCTGTGGTTGGTCAGCGTCTTTGGAATTTCGGCCGTTATCTTGTCGGTGACCTCCTTGTGCAGCTTCCTGCGCATGTCGCCCAGCACCGCCGGCGGCGCGATCAGCACGATCTCCTTGAACGTGCCGCGATGCGCGAGCTTGTAGAGCCTGTCGGCAATCTCTTCGGCAAAACGCTCCTTGCCGAGACGGTGCCAGTCGGTGTCCTCGACCGCACTGCGGTGGACGGAAGGGCCGTCGCTGTAGCGGCCGGGGCGGTCCGTGCCTTGTTCTCGGGTTGCCGGATTTTCCTGCTCCATCTCGTGCACGACCTGAAGGTCGGGATATTGGACGTCTCCACGATTCTCGAGGAACAGCGCCTTTTCGCCATCTGCCACCACGATCCACAGTCCGCGTTTCAGTCTGACGTTGCTCATGGGGCGCTCCTTTTTTGATTTTTCGAGCCCATCGCCAAGCCTTTGCCGCAGGGGCATGACCGGGCCTGGGCCCAAAGGGCAAACGCGTGCCGAGGCGGGAATGTTCCGGTACTCGGACCCGGTATTCCGACAAGGGCCGGCGAGAGCGCCGGGCTGCCTTTGATGACTCGGTTGGCATCCGGCGGCTTTAATCTACTAAATTGGTAGAATTTAGAAAAATCTGTTTTGTGGCCGGCTCTGCCAGCCGCTACAAAGGCAGCGGATCAAGGGCCGCAACAGCAGCTTCAATCCGCTCCGCATTTGAATGTGGAATATTTTTCTCTTGGCCTTCATGCTTGCAGAAAAGAGATTGCCTGCTACGAAGCGATGCGCGAGTGGGTGCCTTCTGGTTTTTCGCGCCCCCGCGTAGAACTGGCAAACGGTTCCAAGGATTCCGCTCGTCATGCCGCAAGCCACGCCCAAGCTCAATGCCTTTCCCGTCTTCATGCGGGTCGAGGGCGAAGCCGTAGCCATCGTCGGCAGCGGCGAGGAGGCGCTGGCCAAGGCGCGGCTGCTCGCTCAGTCGAGCGCTGTGCTGCGCATCGTAAGCGATGCCGCAAGCGCCGATCTGCTGGCCTTTATCGCCGAGACGGGGGCCACCTACATTGCCGACGCCTACGATGCAGCACATCTCGCCGGTGCGGTGATGGTGTTTGCCGCCAGCGGCAATGAGGCGCTCGACCGCCGCGTTGCCGGGGATGCGCGCCGGCTGGGCATTCCGGTCAATGCCGTCGACCGGCCGGAGCTTTGCGATTTCTTCACGCCGGCGCTGGTCAACCGCGCGCCGGTCGCCATCGCCATCGGCACCGAAGGCGCCGGCCCGGTGCTGGCGCAGATGCTGCGCAGCCGCATCGACCGCATGCTGTCGCCCTCGCTCGGGCCGCTCGCAGCCCTTGCCGCATCGTTTCGCGGCGCCGCCGAAAAACTGCTGCCGAAAGGCAATGCCCGCCGCCGCTTCTGGAGCGATTTCTTTGGCGGCGCGCCGGCCCGTGCCGTGGAGGCCGGCGAGCTTTCGCAGGCGCATGATGCCGCCGTCGGCCTGCTGCTTTCGAACGAACCGGCATCGGGCCATATCGCGCTTGTAGGCGCCGGTCCCGGCGCCGAGGACCTTTTGACGCTGCGCGCCCATCGCCTGCTGATGGAAGCCGACGTGATCGTCCATGACGCGCTGGTGCCGGAGGCGATCGTCGCCATGGGCCGCCGCGATGCCGAGCGCCTGCCGGTCGGCAAGCGCAAGGGCTGCCATTCCAAGAGCCAGGCCGAGATCAATACGCTGCTGGTCGAGCTTGGCCACGCCGGCAAGCGCGTCGTGCGGCTGAAGTCCGGCGACCCGCTGGTGTTCGGACGGGCCGGCGAGGAGATGGCGGCACTTCGCGATGCCGGCGTCGCCTACGAAGTGGTTCCGGGCGTCACCGCGGCCTTCGCCGCCGCCGCCGATTTCGAACTGCCGCTGACGCTGCGCGGCGTGTCGTCGTCGATGGTGTTCACCACTGGCCACGACCTCAAGGGAAATTCGCTGCCCGACTGGGCAAAGCTCGCCATTTCCGGCGCGACGGTCGCCGTCTATATGGGGCGCTCGGTCGCCGCCGAGGTCGCCGGCCGGCTGATCGAAGCCGGCCTGTCGCCGGATACCGCCGTCGCCGTGGTCGAGAATGCCAGCCTTGCCAACCGCCGCCGTTTTCATGGCACGCTGGCCGACCTGCCGTCGCTGGAGGCGCGCGCCGACCTCAGCGGCCCGGTGATGACCATCATCGGCGACGCGGTCGCCGGCGCCAATTTCGAACGGTCCGAGCCGCTGGCGGCACACAGGCAGGAAAGCGTGGCCCGTGCTGCCGCGCAAGGAGTGAACCAATGAAAGTCCTGACCGCGAACCGCCTCGCCGACGGCATAGCCGTCTGGTACGCCAATGGCGGCTGGGCCGAGACCATCGACCATGCCGACATCGCCCATGACAAGGCGGCCGAGGACCGGCTGGAGGCGATCGGCGCCAAGGCCTCCGCCGACAACGAGGTGGTCGACGTCAATCTGATCGACGTGACCGTGGTCAACGGCACGGTCGAGGCGGTCCGGCTGCGTGAAAAGATCCGTGCCGCCGGCCCGACCACCCGCAACGATCTGGGCAAGCAGGCCCGTCCGCAGGCCGCACGCGCGGCATAGATGACACAAGCATGATCCCGATCATGCTCGAACGAAGAAAATAACGGGCGGACGCGCCCGGAAAGACCTGGATATGTACCGTTACGATGAGTTCGACCACGATTTCGTCAAGGCCCGCGTCGCCGAGTTCAGCGACCAGGTCGCACGGCGGCTTGCCGGCGAGATCACCGAGGACCAGTTCCGGCCGCTTCGGCTGATGAATGGCGTCTATCTGCAGCTGCATGCCTATATGCTGCGCATCGCGGTGCCCTACGGCACGCTCAACAGCAAGCAGCTGCGCATGCTCGGCCACATCGCCCGCAAATACGACAAGGGTTATGGGCATTTCACGACGCGCCAGAACATCCAGTTCAACTGGCCGGCGCTGTCGGACATTCCGGCGATCCTGGCGGATCTGGCAAGCGTCGAGATGCACGCCATCCAGACCAGCGGCAACTGCATTCGCAACGTCACCGCCGACCACTTCGCCGGCGCCGCCGCCGACGAGGTTGCCGATCCGCGCCCCTATGCCGAAATCCTGCGACAATGGTCGTCGGTGCATCCGGAATTCTCGTTCCTGCCGCGAAAGTTCAAGATCGCGGTGACCGGCGCCGAGCGCGACCGCGCCGCCATCCAGACGCACGACATCGGCCTGCACCTGAAGAAGAACGCTGCCGGCGAGCTCGGTTTCGCCGTCTATGTCGGCGGCGGCCAGGGCCGCACGCCGATGGTCGCCAAGAAGATCCGCGACTTCCTGCCCGAAGCGGATCTGTTGTCCTATTGCACAGCGATCCTGCGCGTTTACAACCTCTACGGCCGTCGCGACAACAAATTCAAGGCGCGCATCAAGATCCTGGTCCATGAGACCGGCGTCGAGGAGATCACCCGCCAGGTCGAGGCCGAATGGCAGGAGTTGAAGGACGCCGAGCTGAGGCTGCCGGAAGCCGACATCCGCGCCATCGACGCCTATTTCGCGCCGCCGGCGCTTGTCGACCGGCCGGAAGGCGACGAGGCGGTCAAGCTTGCCCGGCTCGACTCCAAGAGCTTTTCCGAATGGCTGGACCAGAATGTGGTCACCCATCGCCATCCCGACTACGCGGCGGTGACCATCTCGCTCAAGGGCATCGGCGAGACGCCGGGCGACGCCTCCGACAGCCAGATGGAAGCGGTCGCCGACATTGCCGAAAAATATTCCTTCGACGAGCTGCGCGTCAGCCACGAGCAGAACCTGATCCTGCCGCATGTCGCGCGTGCCGACCTCAAGGCGGTCTACGACGCGCTTGTCGATATCGGGCTGGCGACGGCCAATTCCAACCTGATCAGCGACATCATCTCCTGTCCCGGCCTCGATTATTGCGCGCTGGCGACGGCGCGCTCGATTCCCGTGGCGCAGGAAATCTCGCGGCGCTTCGCCTCGCTGGAGCGCCAGCGCGAGATCGGCGAATTGAAGCTGAAGATCTCCGGCTGCATCAATGCCTGCGGCCATCACCATGTCGGCCATATCGGCATCCTCGGCGTCGAGAAGAAAGGCGCCGAGCTCTACCAGGTGACGCTCGGCGGCTCGGCCGACGAGAACACTTCGGTCGGCGAGATCATCGGCCGCGGCTTCAGTTCGGAAGAGATCACCGATGCCATCGAGCAGATCGTCGAGACCTATCTCGGGCTTCGACTGGACAGAAACGAAAGATTCATCGACGCCTACCGCCGAGTCGGTCCCGCGCCGTTCAAGGAGGCGCTCTATGCTGGCGAAACCAAGGCCGCTTGACCGGATCGTCGACGTCGAGGCCGGCATCGCCGCGGAAGCGGCGGGCCTCGACGCGCTCTATGGCCACCTGAAGCCGCTGGAGATCATCGAGCGATCGGCCCGGGAATTCTTTCACGGCGAAATCGCCGCCGTCTCGTCCTTCGGCGCGGATTCGGCGGTGCTGCTGCACATGATCGCCGAGATCGACCGCACGCTGCCGGTGATCTTTCTCGACACCGGCAAGCATTTCGAGGAAACGCTCGGCTATCGTGACGCGCTGGTCGCCGATTTCGGGCTGACCGATATCCGGGTGATCAGGCCCGACGATGCGGCGCTGGCAAGGATCGACCCGACCGGCAATCTGAATGAGACCGACACCGACGCCTGCTGTGACGTGCGCAAGGTCGAGCCGCTGGCGCGCGGCGTCGAGCCGTTCCGCGCCTGGTTCACCGGACGCAAGCGCTTCCAGGCGGCGACTCGGGCAGCGCTCCCGGTGTTCGAGGCGGTCGGTTCGCGCATCCGCATCAATCCGCTGGCGCACTGGACGACATCAGACCAGGCCGGCTACATGCGCGCGCATGCGCTGCGTGAAAACCCGCTGGTCGCCTATGGCTATCTGTCGATCGGCTGCTTCCCATGCACGCAGCCGGTGCAGCCGGGCGACGACGCGCGCAGCGGCCGCTGGGCCGGGCACGCCAAGACCGAATGCGGCATTCATTTGTCGGGGCTGGAAAGGTCGCTGACCGACGCCTCGCTTTAGGGTATGTTGATATTCAGGTGATGCCGGCGTGCAAACGGCGGCTTCCTGCGCTTCCGGCCTTCGCCGGCCGAAGCATTCATGATAGTGACGAAGGAGTTAAGGCTACGGCCGGCATAGGCCGGTGCTCACGTACCAAAAGTACGCTCCGCTCCGGTTCTCGGAAGCCACCATTTTCGGCTCGGCCTGACCTGAATCTCAACACACCCTGAGGTGTTTTGCACTTTAGAATCTTTGGACTTGGGAATTTCTTGATGAGCGACTTGATAGCCGAAAACGCCACGCGGCTGTGGACACCGAATGGGTTCCGCGAGGACGAGTGGGTTCATGCCGAAAGCGCCGAGGCGCTGGTCGGCAACGGCCGCTTCATCCTGCCGCTGCAGGCGTTTCTCAGCCTCGATCCGGAGGTGCGGCGGTCGGCGAAGGAACGCATCGGCGTGCTGCTGCAGCCTGGCGACCAGCTCGAAAAGATCGCAGGTCTGCTCGATCAGCTGTCGCTGGTGGCGCTGGCCTTCCCGGCGTTCAATGACGGCCGCTCGTTCTCCAAGGGCGAATTGTTGCGCAACCGTTACCACTTCACCGGCGCCATGCGCGCCACCGGGCAGGTGCTGGTCGACCAGCTGCCGCATATGCTGCGCCTCGGCTTCGACGAATTCGAGATCTCGCACCCGGTGCTGCTGAAGCGGCTCGAGCAAGGCCGCACCGGCGGACTGCCGCTGTTCTACCAGCCGGCGGTGAAGCCGGAGGCCAAAGGCCCGAAATATTCCTGGCGGCGGGTGCGCGCCGGCTGATCCGCTCCAGGGGGCCAGAAGCCCTATCTGGTCGGACCACATTCCCGATTCAGCCTTTTATTTTGCGCCTCTCCGCCTTAGGATAGGCCCATTATTTCGCGATCCGAATAAATGTGGCCACAAGGGAGGAACCGGGTATGGCTGGCAAGAAGATATTGATGCTCGTTGGCGAGTTCAGCGAGGAATACGAGATTTTCGTCTTTGAACAGGCCATGCATGCGGTGGGCCACACCGTCCACGTCGTCTGTCCGGACAAGAAGGCCGGCGATGTCCTGAAGACCTCGCTGCACGACTTCGAAGGACACCAGACCTATACGGAAAAGCTCGGCCATGACTACATCCTCAACAAGACGTTTTCCGAGGTCAATCCTGCCGAATACGACGCCGTCTACGCAGCGGGCGGGCGCGGGCCGGAATATATCCGTATCGACAAGCGCGTGCAGGCGCTGGTGCGGCATTTCCATGAGACGGGAAAACCGATCTTCACCATCTGCCACGGCGTGCAGATCCTGATCGCGGTCGACGGCGTGGTGCGCGGCCGCGAGGTTGCGGCGCTGCAATATTGCGAGCCGGAAGTCACGCTGGCCGGCGGCATCTATATCGATGTTGCGCCGACCGGCGCCCATGTCGACGGCAATCTTGTGTCGGCCAAGGGCTGGCCGGGCCTTGCAGCGTTCATGCGCGAATGCCTGAAAGTGCTGGGCACCGAGATCCGCCAGGGCGAGATCCTGATGCGCGACCAACGCCGGGCGGCTTGAGCTGGAATTTTGGAGCCCGCCGCACCCCTAATGCATGTCGCGCAAAAGTGTTCAGCGGTTTTGCGATAACGGCATGCATAAACAAGAACCTAAAGCGCGTCGCATGAGGCCGGTCGAGCGCGACGCGCTTTAGGTGCGGCGGTGCGTCTACACGCCCATCCGCGCTTCGCGGAATGACACCAGCTTGCTGCGGCTCTCGTCCCACAGCGCCAGCTTGACGCAGCGCAGGCTGTCGAGAAGCGTGACGCGGCCGATCTCACGCAGTTCCGGATAGTCCCTCAGCACTTCCGGAAGCCGGTAGCATGGCACCTTGGCCGAGAGGTGGTGCACGTGGTGGACGCCGATATTGCCGGTAATCCAGTTCAGCACCGGCGGCAGGTCGTAATAGGACGAGCCGTGCAGGGCTGCGTGCTGGAATTCCCACTCGGAGTCCTTTGTCCACTCCGTCTCCTCGAACTGGTGCTGGACATAAAACAGCCAGATGCCGGCCGATCCGGCGAGGATGACGATCGGCAAATGCACGACAAGGAACGCGCCAGGGCCAACGAACCAGATGAGCAGCGCGGCGATGACCGCGATAGCGAGATTGGTCGACATCGACGACACCCAGGGGGTGAGGCCGCCCCGCATCATGCCCAACGGCAGTCTCTGCTCGAAAATGAAGATCCATATCGGGCCAAGGCCAAACATCACCAGCGGATGGCGATAGAGGCGATAGGCGAGTCGGCCCCGCCACGACAGTTGCCGGTATTCGGCGACGGTCAGTGTCTTGATGTCGCCGGTGCCGCGCTCGTCGAGATTGCCGGCGCTGGCGTGATGGGTTGCGTGGGCGCGGCGCCAGCAATCGTAGGGCGTCAGTGTCAGCACGCCAAGCACGCGGCCGATCCAATCGTCGGCATAGCGGTTGGCAAAGAAGGACCCGTGGCCGCAATCGTGCTGGATCATGAATATCCGCACCAGAAAGCCGGCTGCCGGCAGGATGAGGACCAGACCCCACCAATGGCCATAGGCATAGGCGGCCGAGGACAGTGCCCACAGCGTGGCGAAGGGGATGAGGGTGATGGCGAGTTCGACGGCGCTGCGACGCCTGTCGGGCTTTTTATAGCGCGACAGGATTTTCAACCAGGCGCGCTTGCTGTTTGCCACAGCTTCGGGGGAAATCATGTTCATCATGAAACATAGGCGGAGCGGGGCGCTGCCGCAAGGCGGAGATCACGCAAAGTTACTGCGCGTAAATGTCGCGCGATGGCAAGGAATGCCGGCCACAATCGCCGGGCGCGGCGCCGGCGACGGTGTCTACCGACGGCGCCCGCCTGCGGCCACCTTGGCTTCCACGCCGTCCAGGCGGTCGAGCAATTCCTTCAGACGGTCGGGAATATCGGACTCCGTGCGGAAAGCCGGCAAGGTGCGCAGAAAGCGCTTGGTCGCCTCAGTGCCGAGCTGGCGCCGGATATCGGCAGCGAGCCCGTCGCGTTTTTCGCCGTTCCTGCGGGGCATCATCTCAAAATCCTGTGTCGGCTTCGAAACTCTTCCAAGGGAGGAATGGTTCCCGCATTGTAGTAGCCTGGCAAGCAAAGCCGTCGGGTACGGTAAAGTTTGAATTAAAATCGAAAGGTTTGCGCCGTCGGCCATCAAGCCACGACAGCGGCTACAGTATCGCTTGCCCCTTGATTTTTGGCCGCTAAACCTCGATATCGGGCGCAAATCCACACCATTCGAAAATGACGGGAAACGGCGATGAGCGACCAGGCAAAAGACGAACGCGTGCCCGATGAAGCCGAGAAGACCGAGGCTGCCGCGGAGCCAAGGGAAGGTGGCGTCGACAGCGACTATGAAGCGCTTGTGCGGCTTCTGAAGGAAAACGAAGAGCTGAAGGATCGCGCGTTGCGCGTCGCGGCCGACATGGAGAATTTGCGCCGCCGCACGGCCCGAGACGTCCACGATGCGCGCGCCTACGCGGTTGCCAACTTTGCACGCGACATGCTGTCGGTATCAGACAATCTGCGCCGTGCGCTGGATGCCATCCCGGAGGAGGCCAAGGCGTCCGGCGATGCCGGGTTCAAAGCGCTGATCGACGGCGTCGAGATCACCGAGCGCGCCATGCTGTCGGCGCTGGAACGTCACGGCGTGAAGAAGCTCGAACCCGAGGGCGAGAAATTCGATCCGAATTTCCACCAGGCGATGTTCGAGGTGCCCAATCCCGACGTACCGGCCAACACGGTCGTGCAGGTCGTGCAGCCCGGCTATTCGATCGGCGAGCGTGTGCTGCGGCCGGCCATGGTCGGCGTCGCCAAGGGCGGCCCCAAGCATGTAGCAAGCGAAGCGCCGGTCGAGCCGGGGCCGGTCAACGAGCAGGCTGAGAAGGATGCGTAAGTTAGGGGAGTAGGGGAATAGGGCAATACGGGAGTAGGGAATAACGCTACGTAAGGTAAGGTAGAGCAATTGCCTACTCCGGCCGTTGCCTTCTCTCCGCCTACTCCCCTATTCCCCTACTGCCCTACTCAGGCCGCAAACCGCTGCGCTTCCCCGCCATAATAATTGACGTAGCGGGCGCCGATCTCCTTGACTGGCATCACCACGAACACGTCGACCGTCGAGAATTCACGGTCGATGACGCAGCCGTCGCCAATGCGCGCGCCGACGCGCAGATAGCCCTTGACCAGCGGCGGCATCGCGGCGATCGCTGCCTTGGCATTGACGGCCTCGATCGGCATCAGATCCATGGAACAATAGCGCCCGGCGACGGCACGCACGTCCCACGATGAATTCGTCCGGCAGTGGTGGGCAAGATAGGTCAGCGCCTCGGCATGTGCGGCCGGCACGGTGCCGTGGAACGACGCGCAGCCGGTCATCACGCCGATGCCGTAATGGTTGATATAGGCCCAGATGCCTTGCCACAGCGCCTCGATGGTGCGCTTCGAGCGGTATTCCGGCAGAACGCAGGAGCGGCCGAGCTCAAGGAAGCGCTGGCCTGGATGCCGCGCGATCAGCTTGGTCAGCTCGAATTCGCCTTCGGAATAGAAGCCGCCGGCGGCCGCGGCAATCTCCTGCCGCAGCAGGCGGTAGGTGCCGACGATGCGGCGGTGCTCGGGGCCGGAAAGCGAAGTGTCGAAGACCAGCAGATGGTCGCAGAGGGGATCGAAGCGATCGGCATCGCGGCGGTCCTGCATCTGGAACAGGTCCTTCCTGGCACCAAGCTCGTCGTAGAACACCCGGTAGCGCACTTCCTGCGCGGCAGCGATCTCGGCCTCGTTGCGGGCGAGCCGCACTTCGAGATTGCCGATGCGGCCGAGCGATGCGCCTTTTATGACGGCATCGGCGTTCCGGCCGACGAGCAAAGGCCCGCTGGCGTTCGGCCGAGCATCACATTCCGGCATGACTGTATGCACGAGTGATTCTCCTTCGAGCCATCCCTCTTGGCACGGGGATACGTTGTAGGTGCAACAGGATTGTGACAGTACCGTGATACGGCTCTGCGGGCAATACTTCGTCGGCTGGGTAATCTATCAACCGTCTATGTTGTGCCTCAGGCGGCCACTTGGCCCTCGACCGCATGAACCAGGGCATCGGGGTCGAGCGGCTTGGTGACGAAGCCGCTGGCACCGTGAGCGAGCACGGCGTGGCGGGTCTTTTCCTGGCTGTCGGCCGACAGCACCATGATAGGCACCGGCGGCACCGCGGTCTCCTCCTCATGGCGGCGGATGGCGGCGATGGCGTCCAGACCGTCCATGACAGGCATGTGCAAGTCCATCAGCACCACGTCGTAGCGGTGCTTGTGGCCGGTGCTGATGACCGCCTCGACCGCGGCTTTGCCGTTGCCGACCACTTTCACGCGATGCCCGGCCTTCAGCAGCGTGGCGCGAGCCAGCATGGCGTTGATGTCGTTGTCCTCGGCGATCAGCACTGACAGGCCCTGCTGGCGGCCGCCAATGGCGTGCCCAGCCTGCGCGCCGCGCTTTTGCGGTTGTGGCTCTGCGATGACCGGCGCATGGCTGGTCAAAAGCACGCGCAGCAATGTCTCGCCGCGCACCGGCCTCGCCAGGAAGGTGGCGTAACCGTTGGCACGGAATTCGCCAAGCATGCCGCGGTCGGTCGGCGCGATCAGCGTCACCGCCTCGCAATCGGCAAATCCGCCCTGGCGCAGGCGCCTGAGCAGCCTGCCGTCGCTTTGCTCCATGGCAGCATCGATCAGCAGCACGTCGCAGCCCTCGGCGAAAGGGGTGGCCTGGGCGGCGGTGGTGGCCAGATCGACCGTGCCGCCATTGGCGCGAATGGTGCGGGCGATGGCTTCGGCCTCGACCAGGTTCTTCGACACGATCACCGCATGCCGGCCCGACAGCGGGTCCTGGCGGATCTGCGGCGCCTCGACGGCGGAAATAGCGGGAATATCGAAGACGAATTCGGACCCCTGGCCAAGCCGGCTCGACACAGAGATGGTGCCGCCCATGGCGGTCACCAGGCGCTTGGAAATGGCGAGACCGAGCCCGGCACCGCCATGCGCACGGGTCGAGGTGCCGTCAGCCTGTTCGAAGTCCTCGAAGATGCGCTCCATGTCCTCCTCGCGCAGACCGGGGCCGGTGTCGGTGATAGTGAAGCGGATGCGGTTGGTGGTTTCGGTGCGGACGCGGGCGATGCTTGCCAGGACGCCGCCGCTGTCGGTGAACTTGACGGCGTTGCCGATGAGGTTCAGCAGCACCTGCCTGACCCTGCCGGGGTCGGCGGTGATCAGCTGCGGCACGTCGGGTTCGACATGACAGCCGAGGCCGATATCCTTGGCAAAAGCCCGCGCCGCCAAAAGCTCGATGACATTGTCGGCGATCTCGCGCACCGACATCGGCTGCGGTTCGGGATCGAAGCGGCCGGCCTCGATCTTGGAATAGTCGAGCAGGTCCTCGATCAGCGCCAGCAGCGCGCTGGCCGAGGTCGAGATGGCGCCGACATAGGTCCGCTGCTCGGCCGAAAGGCTGGTGTCGGCGAGAAGCCGGGCCATGCCCATGATGCCGTTCATCGGCGTGCGGATCTCGTGGCTGACGGTGGCGAGGAAGCGCGATTTGGCCTGGCTCGCATGTTCGGCTCGCTCGCGGGCGGTGATCAGCGAGGATTCGGCGCGTTTGCGGGCAGTGATGTCACGGGCGATGGCGCGATGCGAAACGGCGCCGCTGTCCTTGTCGCGCACCGACAGCTCGATCCAAGAGAACCAGCGTGGGCCGTCCGGCGTGCGAATGGCGACATCGGTGGAACTCAGGCATTCATGGTCGGAAAAGGCGGCGTCGGGGACGATGCCGACATCGATGCCTAGTTCGGCCAGGGTCTTGCCGGCAAGGTCGCGCTGGTCGGTTTCGACAAGGTCGGCGAAAACCTTATTGGCGTAGACAATGTGGCCGTCGCGGTCACGATGGACGACGAGATCGCCGAGTGCATCGATCAGACCGCGAAAGCGCTCCTCGCTCTCCTGCATCTCCCACATGCGGTCGGCCAGCGTCTCGATCTCGGCGCGGCTGCGGGCGGTCGTGGCATCGAGAAGGGCCACCGCGCGGCGCTCGGTGCGCCTGTTGCGCAGATGCATGGCGAGCCCGGCGATGGCTGTCGCCCAAAGGCCGATGGTGATGAAGATCGGCGCTCCGGTCAGATGCGACAGGCCCGCCAGCACGACGATGGCGACGAGCGTCAGGAAGGGCAGGCCTTCGCGATTGGCGGCCGGCAGTTCCGGCGCCAGCGGCGGCGCGGCGACAAGCTGCCGTCCTGGCGCCTCGGGAGCCGTCCCGTCGGCCCGTTCGGCTGGTTCCGCCTCTCTGATGCCGGGTTCCGCAATCATACGGAACTCCTGCCAGACAGAGCTTATCGAAGGTTGTGGTTGATCGTTCGAATTTTAGCGGTCGCGCTCTTTTTTGTCCCTTTGGGGGCTCACATATCCACCACCACGCGGCCGCGGATCTTGCCCTCGACGATGTCATGCGCGGCGCCGATGATGCCGTCGAAGCCGATGCTCGTCGAGAGGCTGGCAAGCTTTGCGTGATCGAGATCGGCGCCGATGCGGCGCCAGGCCTCGAGGCGGACCGCCTTGGGCGCCATCACCGAATCGATGCCGAGCAGCGAGACGCCGCGCAGGATGAAGGGGGCGACGCTTGCCGGCAGATCCATGCCGCCGGCAAGGCCGCAAGCGGCGACGGCGCCGCCATAGGAGGTCATCGACAGGACGTTGGCCAGCGTGTGACTGCCGACCGCATCGACGCCGCCGGCCCAGCGTTCCTTGGCGAGCGGTTTTGCCGGCTGGACAAGCTCGTCGCGTGAAATCACTTCCGCGGCGCCGAGGTCGATCAGATAGGGGCTTTCGGCAGCGCGGCCGGTCGAGGCGATGACGTGATATCCCAGGCTGGACAGGATCGAGACCGCGACCGAGCCGACGCCACCGGCAGCGCCGGTCACCACCACCGGGCCGCGATCGGGCACGATGCTGTGGCGCTCCAGCGCGATGACGCAAAGCATGGCGGTGTAGCCCGCGGTGCCGACCGCCATCGCATCATGCGGGCTCATTCCGTCCGGCAGCGGCACCAGCCAGTCGCCCTTGACGCGGGCGCGTCCGGCAAAGGCGCCGAAATGCGTCTCGCCGACGCCCCATCCGTTCAATATGACCTTGTCACCCTTGCGCCAGTCGGGATTGGAAGACGAGATGACGGTGCCGGCGAAATCGATGCCCGGCACCAGCGGCCAGCGGCGGATCACCGGCGCCTTGCCGGTAATCGCAAGACCGTCCTTGTAGTTCACCGTCGTCGCCTCGACCGTGACGGTGACGTCGCCCTCCATCAGGTCTGCCTCGATAAGCTCGGTCACCGCGACCGACTGGTTTTTCTCGGCGTCGCGCGAAACGAGGATGGCTTTGAAGGTTTCGGGCATTTTTTCTCCTCGGGCTTGCAGATCAGAATGTGCGGCGCCAGGCGAGTGAGGTCAATCGCTCGACGTACCGCGCCGCCAACCAATGAGCTCATCGAAGACGACCAGCACGGCACCGACCGAAATGAAGGCGTCGGCGAGGTTGAAGACGGCGAAGGACCAGACCGGCGTATGGAACAGGACATAGTCGATGACATGCCCATAGGCAGCGCGGTCGATCAGGTTGCCGAGCGCGCCGCCGACGATCAGTGCGAAGCCGATGCGGGCAAGCAGGTGGCCGGACGGCGTGCGGGCCGCAAGATAGAGCACGAAAGCGACCACCAGAACCGCGACGACCACCAGGCCGGTGTCGCCGAAGGACGAAAACAGCGAGAACGCGATGCCGGTGTTGTAGGTGCGGTACAGCGCCAGGAACGGCAGCAGGTCGAGCCGTTCCTGAAAGGCAAGGCCGGTTTCGACCAGATATTTCAGCCACTGGTCGAGCGCTATCGCGGCGACGACCAGAAGAGCATACGGCCTCCAGGACTTCATGGTTTGCAGTTTCACGGTTTGAGATGTCACGATCTGGCGTCCTCCGGGCCGAGCTTCAGCGCGCCGCGCCGGATCTCGAACAGCATGACGCCGGTGGCCACCGCAAGGTTGAGCGAATCGGCGCGGCCGGCCTGCGGTATCCGCAGCAGCTTGTCGCAGCTTGCGGCAAGCTCGTCAGGCAGGCCTTGCTGCTCGTTGCCCATCATCAAAAGCACCGGGCCTTTTGAAAAATCGACCGAGCGGTAGTCGACCGCACCCTTCAGATGGGTGCCGGCGACAAGGCCGGGAAAGCTCTTTCGCCAGGCGAGAAAAGCCTCGGGCGTCGCCTTGGCGACCGGCACGGCGAAAATCGAGCCCATGGTGGCGCGCACCGTCTCGACCGAAAAGGGATCGGTGGTCTCGCCGACCAGTATGACGCCTCTGGCGCCGACGGCGTCGACCGTGCGGATGACGGTGCCGAGATTGCCGGGGTCGCGCACCCGGTCGAGCGCCACCCAGAGGTCGCCGTCACGGGCGCGGATGTCTTTCAGCGGCAGGAATTTCTGCGAGAACACGCCGACGACCATTTGCGGATTGTCGCGGCGGGTGATGGCAATCAGCACTTTTTCCGAAACTTCGAGCACGGTGCCGCCGGCGGCAACCGTGCGCGCCGCGACTTTTTCGACCGCCGCATTGCCGCGCCCGGCCTTGGCGAAGACCAATGTCCTGATCGACCAGCCGAGATCGAGCGCGTCGATGACCAGCTTCAGGCCTTCGGCCATGAAGGCATTCTGCTGGTCACGGAATTTCTTCAGCGCGAGTGCCTTGATGTCCTTGACCAGCGGATTGGCGAGGCTGGTGACTTCCTTCACCTGCCCTGGCGCTCCTGCGTGCCGTTCGTACGCACTCATTCAGGCCACCCAGCGTGAGAACAGCGAGGTCGACAGCGCCCGACCGGCAGATTTCTCGCGGATGATCAATTCGCCCGATTCGACCGTGCCGCCCATGCCGGCGAAGGTGTCGCGCATCAGGGCATGGATGGCGAAAAAAGAGGCGCGGATCGAATAGGCGGTCAGTACCACGGCGAGCGGCTTCGGCGTCAGGATCGCGCGGCAGATATCGGTCAGCGCCGGCAGGTCCTCGAACAGCTGCCAGACCTCGCCTTTCGGTCCGCGGCCATAGGCGGGCGGGTCGAACAGGATGATGTCGTAGCGGCTGCCGCGGCGCTCCTCGCGTTCGGCGAATTTCACGGCATCGTCGACGATCCAGCGGATCGGCTTTTGCGACAGGCCCGCCATCTCCTGGTTTTCGCGCGCCCAGCCGATCGCCTTCTTGGAAGCATCGACATGCGTGACCTCTGCGCCGGCACGCGCCGCCACCAGCGAGGCAAGGCCGGTGTAACCGAACAGGTTCAGCACCTTCACAGGCCGTTTTGCCGCCGCGATCAGTCCGGCCATGTGGTCCCAGTGCGAGGCCTGCTCGGGAAAGACGCCGACATGGCGAAACGACGTGAAGCGGCCGAGATAGTCGATGCCGTCGTGCTTCATCGGCCAGGTCTCGCCGAGCGGCGTCTTGGGGAAGCGCCAGCGGCCGATACCTTCCTCGTCGGTATCGCCGGTGAAAATGGCATCGGCGCGCTCCCAGTCCCTGGCCGGCAAAGCCTTTTGCCAGATCGCCTGGCCCTCCGGCCGAACGATGCGGTAGGGGCCGTATTGCTCGAGTTTTTCTCCGGCGCCGCTGTCGAGCAGCGCGTAGTCCTGATTGGGGCCGACCTCGAGGATCAGCGGCAGATGTTCGGCAGGCAGCGCGCCATCGCGGCGCGAGAGCAGGCGTGGCGCGGCTTTCGGCTCGGACCGGTCCTGCAGTTTAGGCTCCGAACCGGCGGTCAGGCCGGTGTCGCGCCGCCGCGGCTGCTCCGCCCCGCCCTTCGCGGACGGGCGGCTGTCGCGGCGTTTGTCGCGAAAAGGTTTCAAGAAGGCGCATCTCCGGAAGGCGGCTTGGCCGCTTCTGCCACAGCACATTGACCGGCGCAACAAAAGGGCTGCCGACGTGTGCAACCTGATCAGCCGCGCCTGATCTACAGCAGGCCGATTGCGAGCGCTATGAAACCAACGGCCTTGAAGCCGGTGACGACCATATGGCCGGTTTCCCAGCGGCTCCGGATAGTTTCGAAATTGTCCGGGATCGGTCCAGGCACCCAAGTGGCCAGGACATCGTTTGCCGGTTTGACCAGCGCAAACCACGCCACAAGCGCCATCAGATAAAGTACGGTGGCGGCCAAAACCCACCAGAATGCCGGGCGGTCGCTGCGCAGCATCCAGGCGAGAAGGCCCGGACAGACGATCGCCGCCACGTCCAGCGGTGCGCCGACAATCGCGAAGAATTGGAACTGAGCGTTGAAGACAGTGGTTTCACGCCAGAGCGAAGGCGACCATCTGGTCAGCCGCGGCACCGATTCCAGCACATGGGCGAAGGACGGCCCAAGGCTGAGCGCAGCGACGATGGCGGTCAAAACCGACCAGAACAACAGAAAACCGCGTATATCCATAATGGCCAGACAACGGCGTCAGACCGCAGACGTTCCGGTCGGCGATCATCTCGCTTGCCGCCGAAACCGCAGGCGCACTATCGTCCATTCAAATTGGGCATCCATCCAACCGGGTTGCGATCCATGTCCCGCGCCGAACGCCTGCTCGACCTGATCCAAATCCTGCGCCGGCATCGCCGGCCGGTCAGCGGCCGCAGCCTTGCGGGCGAAATGGGTGTGTCGATCCGCACGCTTTATCGCGACATCGCCACGCTGCAGGGGCAGGGCGCGCCGATCGAGGGCGAGGCGGGGCTGGGTTACGTGCTCAGGCCAGGCTTCATGCTGCCGCCCTTGATGTTCACCGATGAGGAGATCGAGGCGATCGTGCTTGGTTCGCGCTGGGTGGCCAAGCAGCCGGACTGGCGGCTTGCGAACGCCGCCACCGACGCGCTGGCCAAGATCGCCGCGGTGCTGCCGGACGATTTGCGCGAAGAGCTCGATGCCTCGACGCTGCTGGTCGGGTCGCGCACCCCGGTCACCGAAGGCATCGATCTCGGCGTGGTGCGGCAGGCCATCCGCGAGGAGCGCAAGCTGAGCTTTGTCTATCGCGACGCCGGCGGCGCTGCCTCCGAGCGCACCGTCTGGCCATTCGCACTCGGCTTCTTCGACAAGGTGCGCGTCGTCGCGGCCTGGTGCGAGATGCGCCAGGATTTCAGGCACTTTCGCGCCGATCGGATATCCGGCCTCAACGCCACCGAGATGCGCTATCCGCGCCGCCGTCAGGTGCTGCTCAAAGAATGGCGGGCGACGCTCGACACGCCAAGCTAAGGCTGCTGCTCAGTTAAGACTGCTGCCAGAATCTGGCAGTGGCGTACGCTATGCTCCTCCAGTCGAAACCATCTGGAGAGCAATTCATGACACCGCCCAATTTCGTCATCCTCTATGTCGACAAGCCTGAGCAAAGCGGCGCCTTCTACAGCGCGCTGCTTGGGCGGCAGCCGGTCGAGACCTCGCCGACCTTCGTGCTGTTCGTGCTCGACAACGGCTTCAAGCTCGGCCTCTGGTCGCGTCACACCGTGGAGCCGGCCGCCCCCCCCGCCGGGGGCGGCGCCGAGATCGTCTTTGCACTGGACACGCCGGATGCCGTCGACGCCACCCATGCCGAGTGGGCCGGCCGCGGGCTGAAAATTCTGCAGACGCCGACCGACATGGATTTCGGCCGCACCTTCGTCGCGCTTGATCCCGACAGCCACCGGCTGCGGGTCTATTGGCAAAGGGAGTAAGGGAGGAGGGCAGTAGGGGAGTAGGGGAGTAGGGGAGTAGGGCAGTAAGGCAGTAAGGCAGTAAGTGAGTACATAACAGGAAATATAGCTGGCGCGGCGCCGCACGATCAGTACGGTTTCCTACTCCCCTACTCCCCTACTCCCCTACTCCCCTACTCCCCTACTCTTGCCCGATACACGGCAATGCCGGCGGCGAGGTCCTCGAGGGCTGCGCCGACCGACTTAAACAGCGTGATCTCGTCGTCGTTCTGCCGGCCTTTTTTCTGGCCGCGCGCCAGTTCATAGAGGTCGGCGACGATGGCTTCCGGCTTCAGAACGCCGGAGGCCAGCGGCTGGACGATATCGCCGGCTTCCTTGGTGGCGCCGGCGCGGGTGTCGACATAGACGCGGGCGCGTACGATCGCGTCGTCGTCGCTTTCGCGCATCGCCGGTGTGAAGCCGCCGACCAGATCGACATGGGCGCCGGGCTTCAAGAGTGCCCCCGTGATCAGGGGCGTGGTGGTGATGGTCGCCGACGATACGATATCGGCCTTTCCGAGTTCGGCGTCGAGATCGCCTGCTGCTTCGGCCGAAAAACCCTCGGCACGCAATTTTGCCGCGACCTTTTCGGCATTGGCCGGCGTGCGGTTCCAGATGCGGATGTTCTTGATCGGACGCACCGTCGAATGCGCCTTTGCAAGGAATGGCGACAGCGCGCCGGCGCCGACCACCAGCAGCCGCGATGCGTCCTTGCGGGCCAGATAGGAGGCGGCCAGCGCCGAGGCGCAGGCCGTGCGCCACTGCGTCAGCCTCTGGCCATCGATCAACGCCTGCGGCTCGCCGGTGGCGCCGTCGAGCAACAGGTAAAGCCCCATCACCGCGGGCTTGCCGATGGCATTGTTGTCGGGCGACACCGTGACGATCTTGACGCCGATATGGCCATCGGCCGAGGTGCCGGCTGCGTTGAAGTCGGTCCAGGCCGGCATCAAAAGCAGCGTCGAGGCGGCGCCATCGGGCCGCTCGACCGTGTGATGGTGCCTGACCGGCTGCACGGCGCCGTCGCGAAAAGCGGCGCGCAACGTCTCGACCAGCCCGGAAAAGGTCAGCGCGCGGTCGACCTCGGCGGCGGAAATCGTCAGCATGAAAGGCTCCGTAGAGAAATAGGCCAGCTGCGCTTCAGGGAGCCGCGGCTCAGTTCATCGGCTTCGGCAAGGCCGGGCCCTGCGACGCGGTGGGCGCACGGCTGACCGCCTGACGCAGGTTCTCGGCCTCGGCGCCGCGCTGGCGCGCCAGCTTGCGGTAGCGGCCCTGCTTGATCCAGGTCGCCAGGCTGCCGACGATCATACCGATGGCCAGCGCCAGGAACAGGAAAATGAAGAGCGGCACGGTCAGCGTCAGCGCCGGATTGCCGGGATTGAACGGATCGAGTGTGAAGGCCACCGGTTCGCGGTTGGCGACGGCCAACGCAATCAGGATGACGGCCAGCGGCACGAAAACCACGATGAGGAGAAAGCGATTGAACATGTTTTTCCGTTCGGAAGAAAAGGCAGGAGCGGTGGCGGGTGCCGCGCCTATTTGCCTCCGTTCAGCCTTTCACGCAATTCCTTGCCGGTCTTGAAGAACGGTACCCATTTCTCCTCGACCTCTACGGATTCGCCGGTGCGCGGGTTGCGGCCTGTGCGGGCAGGGCGGTTTTTCACCGAAAACGCGCCGAAGCCGCGCAACTCGACCCGGTTGCCCTCGGCAAGCGCGTCGGTGATTTCATCGAAGATGGCGCTGACAATGTTTTCGACGTCGCGCAGGAAAAGATGCGGATTGCGCGTGGCGATGATCTGCACAAGTTCGGATTTGATCATGAAAAGGCTCCCCGTGAAAGCAGTGCCGCCGAAATTATCAGAATGATTTTATTTGCTTTTTCACTCGTCCCAAGCGGTTCCTCAAGGGTGCCAGACGGAAACGAGACCGTCAAGAAACAAGCGGTCCACTCCAATTTCGTGAAGGACGTCGCCGCCATGGCCGGGCAGGCCAAGCGCAGCGCCGACGGTCTGCGCCATCGCCTTGGAGAACAGAAAACCACCACGTTTTTCCGTGTCCTTCCATTCCACCACCTTGAGCTTGGCATCGACACCCTTGCCTGCAAGCCAGTCGATCGCTTCGGCCTCGCCGCCGACCGCGTCGATCAATTTGTTGGTGACCGCCTGCCGGCCGGTGAAGATCGACCCGTCTGCGAGCGCCAGCGCCTCCGGCTTGGTCATGTTGCGGCGCTCGGCGACGATGCCGACGAACCAGTCGTAGCTGTCGAGGATGAGCTTGCGGACCATGGCGCGCTCATCGTCATTGGTCGGCTTGAAGGGAGAAGGCGAGGCCTTCAAGGGCGAAGATTTCACCTCCTCCAGCTTGACGCCGAGCTTGTCCATGAGGCCGCTGACGTCCGGGTACTGGATCAGCACGCCGATCGACCCGACGATCGAGGATTTGCGTGCGACAATATGGTCGGCCGCAGTGGCGATCATGTAGCCCGCCGAAGCCGCGAGCGTGCCCACCTCGGCCACCACCGGCTTGTCGGCGGCGAGCTTGCGCACTGCCTCATAGATCGACTCGCCACCGACGGTGGTGCCGCCGGGTGAATCGATCGACAGGATCACAGCCTTGACGCGCGGCGACTGACGGATGGCCTCCAGCCGCTTGATCAGTTCTTCGTCTTCGGTGATGGTACCTTCGATCTTGACCTTGGCGATGTGGTCGACAGCCGCGCCGGTGAAGTCGTCACCATAGATCCACGCCGAAAAGGCGATCAGCCCGGCTGCGGCGACGATGATCGCCGCAACACGCCAGAATGTCAGCTTGCGGCGCAAGCGGCGGCGGTCGATCAGGTCGTCGGCTCTCAATGCCATGGTCAGCCTCGTAGTCGGTGGGAGCAGATGCTTTTAAAGCAACCATTGGCGCCCGGCTACCGTTTCCTGACGGCCTTGCGCCAAAGGCCGTTAGGCATTCGCGGCAAGCCTCAACCTGTCACGTTCCACAGGCTCTAACACTGTGCCCCCATATCTGGTATGAGGTACAGGCTGCGCTGGGGCCATTTTCATAGTACAGGGGCGGCTGTCACATTTTTGCGGTTTTCCTCGGCTTGTGCTTGCTTGAGGGCGCCGGCACCCCACCTATAGGGCGGCCTGGCGGGCAGGGGTTTAGAAGAAGCAGTCATGTTAGCGGGACCAATCGAACCGACCAACACCGAGACGGAGTTGGCTCCCAAGGCCGCAGGCCGGGCGCGGGTCGACGCGTTTGACATTGCGCAGCGTCATTCGCGCCGGGTCCGGATCCTCAAGCTGGCCGTGCCGCTGGTCGCTGCCGTGATCGCGGTCGCGTTTCCGGTCTATTCCTATCTCATGGCTCCCGTTGCAATCGAGGTGCAGGCCGACGGCGGCGCTTTTGCCGATGGCAAGCTGGTGATGGCCAACCCCAAGCTCAACGGCTTCACCAAACAGAACCTGCCCTATTCGATGACAGCCCTGCGCGCCATACAGGATGTCAGCAAACAGGGCATCATCGATCTGGAAGGCATCAAGGCCAAGCTGCCGATTGCGGCCGACAACACGGCCGCCATCGATGCCACGCACGGCACCTACGATCGCGACGGCAACACGCTCAGCCTGACCAGCGACGTGACCGTGTCGACCACGGATGGTGTGGTGGCAAAATTCAAATCAGTCTATCTCGACATGGGCGAAGGCACTATGAAGACAAGCGAGCCCGTCGATGTCAGCCGCGGCGGGTCGCGGATCAGGGCGGATTCGATGTCGGTCCAGGACAATGGCAAGGTCCTGGTTTTCGAGAACAAGGTGCGCGTCGACATCGATCCCGCCAGTTTGAAGGCGGCAGAGGCAAAGAGCGGAGAGACCAATGCGGTTCAGTAGTTCGGCACGGCGCCTCGCCGCGATTTCGGCGTTGACGCTTGGGTTGCCCTTGGGGCTGACCTTCGGGACGGCGCCGTCGCTGGCCCAATCCAGTGCCACCAGCCAAATGTCCGGCCTCAGGCTGTCGGGCGACAAGCCTATCCAGATCGAAAGCGACAAGCTCGAGGTGCGCCAGGCGGAAAGCGTCGCCGTCTTCACCGGCAACGTCAACGTCGTCCAGGGTCCAACCGTGCTCAAGGCCGGCAAAATGACGGTCTATTACGTCAGGGATGCAGGCGCCGCTAAAGGCGCCCAGCCCGCGGGTGCCGCGGCAATGACCGGATCCGCCAACATCGACCATCTCGAGGTCGACGATAAGGTCTACATCAAATCGGACAATCAGGTTGCCACTGGCGACCGCGGCACCTTCGACATGAAGACCGAAGTGCTGGTGCTTTCGGGCAGCAAGGTCGTGCTCTCGCAAGGCGACAACGTGCTTGTCGGCTGCAAGCTTACCGTGCAGATGAAGAGCGGCCTTGCCCAGGTCGACGCTTGCGGCGGCCGCGTCATGATGTCGATCACGCCGCCTGCGAAGTCTGGAGCAGCGAAACCCTGATGACCGGCATATCGTCGCTGCTGGCGCGTCTTCCAGGGCGCGCCGCCAGCAAACTTGCGGCACCGGCCAGGATCACCGTCGAAGCGGCAAAGTTCAAGGGAACCTTGATCGCCAAAGGGCTGACCAAAAGCTACAAGGGCCGCAAAGTCGTCAGCGGCGTGACGCTGGGCGTGCGCGCCGGCGAGGCGGTTGGGCTGCTCGGCCCCAACGGCGCCGGCAAGACGACCTGTTTCTACATGGTGACCGGCCTGGTGCCGGTCGATGAAGGCACGATCGAAATTGACGGTTTCGACGTCACGTCGATGCCGATGTATCGCCGCGCTCGTCTCGGCATCGGCTATCTGCCGCAGGAAGCCTCGATTTTTCGCGGCCTGAATGTCGAGCAAAACATCCGGGCCGTGCTCGAAGTGGTCGAAAAGAGCCGCAAGGAGCGTGAGCGCCTGCTCGACGAATTGCTCGAGGAATTCCATATTAGCCATCTGCGCAAGGCTCCGTCGCTGTCGCTCTCCGGCGGTGAGCGGCGACGCCTCGAAATTGCTCGTGCGTTGGCAACCCGCCCTGCCTACATGCTGCTCGACGAACCTTTCGCCGGCATCGATCCGATCGCCGTCGCCGACATCCAGCAGCTCGTGCGCCACTTGACGGCACGTGGCATCGGCGTGCTGATCACCGACCATAATGTCCGCGAGACGCTTGGCCTGATCGACCGCGCCTACATCATCCATGCCGGCCAGGTGCTGACCCATGGGCGTGCCGACGAAGTGGTGGCAAATGCCGATGTGCGGCGGCTTTATCTCGGCGAGGGATTTACGCTCTAAGTGCGAAATTCCGGTTCGAGCGGGATTTCCGGCGTAGTCCAGCAGCTTTTTCTTCAATTTTCTGCCTGAAAACGCGCCGGCAGGCGAGTTTTACCGCTCCTCGCCTTGACAAGCAAAAGCCGGGCCAGTTTCTATGCTGGCCTGGAAAATTCCTTCCAGCAGTGCGGGTGCGTAGACGGAGCGTTTGAAACCGAACCATGGCGTTGGCGGCAAAACTACAGCTACGACAGTCGCAGTCGCTGGTGATGACGCCGCAGCTGATGCAGTCGATCCGCCTGCTGCAGTTCACCCATCTCGAGCTGGAACGCTTCATCGACGACGAGATCGAACGCAATCCCCTGCTGGAACGCGCCGAACCGCAGGAGGACGCCGCCAGCGACCAGGCGCAGAAGGGCGACGCTGCACCGGAACCGGCTGCCGACGGCGACTGGTTCGAAGCGGAGACGGCGTGGAGCGCCGAGGCGATCTCGGAAAAGCTCGATACGTCGCTGGAAAACCTGTTTCCCGACGATCCTGGTACGAGCGAGCGGCTCGGGCCCGACCTGACGGCGCAATGGAAATCGGCGTCCGGCAACGGTTCCACCTCTTCCTCCGACGGCTTCGACGTCGCGGATATGGCGGCGGCTGCCATCACGCTGCGCGACCATGTCGGCGAGCAGGTGGCGCTCGCCTTTGCCGATCCGGCGACGCGCCTGATCGCTAGCGAGCTTGCCGACGGCCTCGACGAGGCCGGCTACATGCGTGCCGACATGGCCGAGATCGCGGCCCGCCTCGGCGCGGACGCCACGGCGGTGGCAAAGGTCCTGGCGGTCTGCCAGACATTCGAGCCGGCCGGCATCTTCGCCCGCGACCTCGCCGAATGCCTGTTGCTGCAGCTTGCCGTGCGCGACCGGCTCGATCCGGCGATGAAGGCGCTGATCGCCAATCTCGAACTTCTGGCACGTCGCGATTTCCAGACGCTGAAGCGGATTTGCGGTGTCGACGAGGAGGATCTGCTCGACATGCTGGCTGAGATCCGGGCGCTCGACCCGCGGCCGGGAATGGCGTTTTCGCGCGGTGCCAGCGATGCGATCGTGGCCGACGTTGAGGTGCGCGCAGCCAATGACGGCAGCTGGACGGTCGAACTCAATGCCGAGACGCTGCCGCGTGTACTGGTCGATCACATCTATTTCGCCCAGGTCACGCCGCATGCGAAAAACCAAGCCGAAAAGGATTTCCTCGCCGAATGCCTGCAGAACGCCAACTGGCTCACGCGCAGCCTCGACCAGCGGGCGAAGACCATTCTCAAGGTGGCCTCCGAGATCGTGCGCCAGCAGGACGCTTTTCTCGTCCACGGCGTGCGGCACCTGAAGCCGCTCAACCTGCGCACGGTGGCGGACGCCATCGGCATGCACGAATCAACGGTCAGCCGGGTCACGGCAAACAAATACATGCTGACGCCGCGCGGTGTGTTCGAGCTGCGCTATTTCTTCACCGCCTCGATCGCTTCGTCTGGTGGCGGCGATGCGCATTCGTCGGAAGCGGTGCGCGACCGCATAAAGCAGTTGATCGACGAGGAGAAAGCCGTCGATGTGCTTTCCGACGATGCCATCGTGGACATGCTGCGGGAAAGCGGCGTCGACATCGCCAGGCGCACGGTGGCCAAATACCGGGAAGGCATGAACATACCCTCTTCGGTGCAGCGGCGGCGCGAAAAACGCGCTTTGGCCAGCGCCGGCCGTTGAGCTCCGGCGGAATTTCCACGGCTTTCGCCCTTCATTGACAAGCGGCAACGAAGTGGCTAGAAGCCCGCCCGCATGAGACGGGCTGGCGAGTGGATTTGAGTTCGCTGATGCCCGCACGAGAGATGGTCCGTCACGACGTAGGCCACGGGACGGCCAAGAAGGCGGCTTGTGATCAACCGGAAAGTTCGGATCTAAAATCGGCGCAAGTGACGCCGCAAAAGCTTGTGCGCACGGACCACGAGTATAAACTCGGGACAGTTTGAAGCCTGAGCAAGGAAGGTCAGTTTTCAGATGACACTGCGCATATCGGGAAAACACATGGATATCGGCGATGCGTTCCGTACGCGCATCAACGACCGTGTCGGCGAAGTGATCGGGAAATATTTCGATCGGGGCTTTTCAGGGCAAATCGTAGTCGTCAAATCGGGGTCGCGCTACACGGCCGATTGCATGATCCGGCTGGATTCCGGTGCTTCGCTGCAGGCGACCGGCGATGCCCAGGATCCAACGCTTGCCTTCGATACCGCGGCAGACCGTCTGGAAACACGCCTCAGGCGCTACAAGCGCCGGCTGAAGTCGCACAATTCAGGCAACAGCAACGGCGAGCTCACCGACGTCGCCTATACGGTGATGGCGCCGCTTGCCGACGACGAGGAGGACATACCGGAGAATTTCGCGCCGGCCATCGTCGCCGAATCGACCATGACGCTGCGGACCATGTCGGTGGCGTCAGCAGTGATCGAACTCGACACCAAGGACAGCCCGGTCCTGGTCTTCCGCAATGCCGGAAACGACCATCTCAACATCGTCTATCGCCGGCCGGACGGGAATATTGGCTGGATTGACCCGTCCACGGCCAAGGTCGCGCAGGGGTAAAAACCAGCCGCACGCGAGCGTGGGGACTGGCGACGGCAGGCGAACAAGGGATTTCAAGCATGGATCTGAGCGATCTCGTCAGCGTTCCGGCAATCATGCCGACGTTGAAGGCGAACTCCAAAAAGCAGCTGCTGCAACTGCTGTCCGAAAGGGCGGCGGCGATTTCCGGCATTCCGGAGCGAGAGGTGTTCGACACCATCCTGCAACGCGAGCGGCTCGGCTCGACCGGCGTCGGCAACGGCATCGCCATTCCGCACGGCAAGCTGGCCGGGGTGAAGCGGATCGCCGGCGTTTTTGCCCGGCTGGAGACACCGGTGGACTTCGAGGCCCTCGATGATCAGCCGGTCGACCTGGTGTTTCTGCTTTTGGCTCCCGAAGGTGCCGGCGCCGACCACCTCAAGGCGCTGTCGCGCATCGCGCGGGTGCTGCGCGATGCCGACACGGTTGCCAAGATCAGGGGCACGCGCGACGCCGTGGCCATCCATGCGCTGCTGTCGGACACGCAGGCCTCGCACGCCGCCTGAGGTTTTGATTAAATCCATTGAAGGGCCGCCGTGAGCGGCCCTGTCCGTTGCCAACCAGATCGCTGCGCCGTATTTGTCAGTGGATAGCGACGTTAGTGGATAGCGACCGGGGTCAGATCGTTTTCCAGCGCGCCAGCCAGTGCCCGGTCGCGAGCGTCCGAAAGCAGGATCGGCTGGCCATTGGCGGCAAACAGGGCCCACAGTTCCAGCCCGGGGGCGATTTCGCCGAGACCCGGGAAACGGCCGCGCAGATCGTCGCTCGACACTTTCCTGAGATAGGCGACCGAACCTTCGCCGAGATGGGCGAATTCGCCGCTGGTCATAATGATATTTTCGTTAGTTCTGGTCATTTCAAGCCTCCTTGCCGCGAGACGCCGCTCAAGGCCATCCCGCATGAGAGCTATCGGCAAAAATCAGTCTTTCACCGATATGTTTATTTTTCGTACCAGCCGTTCGGATTCCGGCCGATCGAGATCGATCGACAGAAGGCCGTTCTTCAATTCCGCCGCAATCACCCGCATGCCGTCGGCCAGCACGAAGCAGCGCTGGAACTGGCGCGCGGCGATGCCGCGGTGGAGGAATTCGCGCTCGGTGTCGTCGTTCTGACGGCCGCGCACGACCAACTGGTTCTCCTCCGTTGTGACATCGAGATCGCTTTCCGCGAAACCGGCGACAGCGAGCGTGATACGCAGCCTTTCGGTTTTGCCGTCGGCACCGCTGAGGCGCTCGATGTTGTAGGGAGGATAGCTGTCACCGGACTTTGCCAACCGCTCCAGCGTCTTTTCCATGGAATCGAAACCGAGGAGAAGCGGGCTGGAAAAAGGCGTCATTCGGCTCATGTTACAGTGTCCTCTCAAGAGCGACATAAAGTGGAAAAACCCGGATGGCATTTTTCCCGATGGTCTTGATATGGTCCGCCGCCCGGCAGACTTCAAGCCGTCACACGTCCCGCCCAAAAAGACTTGCCAAAACAAGGAATTGAAATGCCCCAATCCCGCAGGATCATCATCGACACTGACCCCGGCCAGGACGATGCCGTCGCCATATTGCTGGCGCTGGGCAGCGCCGAGCTGGAGATCGTCGGCATCACCGCGGTGGCCGGCAACGTGCCGTTGAAACTTACCGAAAAAAACGCCCGCAAGATCTGCGAGCTGGCCGGCCGGCCGGACGTCAAGGTCTATGCAGGCGCCATCCGGCCGCTGGCGCGCGAACTGGTCACCGCCGAGGAAGTGCATGGCAAGACCGGCCTCAACGGACCACAACTGCCCGAACCAAAGATGAAGCTGCAGGACGAGTATGCGGTCGATTTCATCGTCGAGACGCTGATGAGGGAGGAGAGCGGCACGATCACGCTTTGCGCGCTCGGGCCGCTCACCAACGTTGCGCTGGCGCTGATCCGCGAGCCGAAAATCGCGCCGCGCATCAAGGAGATCGTGCTGATGGGCGGCGGCTTCTTCGAGGGCGGCAATGTCACGCCGACCGCCGAATTCAACATCTATGTCGACCCGCATGCCGCCGATGTCGTGTTCAAATCGGGCATTCCGATCGTGATGATGCCGCTCGACGTCACCCACAAGGCGCTGACCACCGCCAAGCGCACGAAGGCCTTCCGCAAGCTCGGCACCAGGGTCGGCACGGCCACCGCGGACATGCTGGAATTCTTCGAACGTTTCGACGAGGAAAAATACGGCACCGATGGCGGCCCGCTGCACGATCCTTGCGTCATCGCCTATCTGTTGAAGCCGAAGCTGTTCAAGGGCCGCAACTGCAATGTCAGCGTGGAAACCGCCTCGGAGCTCACCATGGGCATGACGGTTATCGACTGGTGGGGAGTGACCAAGCGGCCGAAGAACGCGATGGTGATGCGTGACATCGACCATGATGCGTTTTTCGAGCTGTTGCTGGAAAGGCTGGGGCGGCTTTAGGGCCGTCTTTCATTCCCGAAGCAGACGATACGTTTCGGTTTCGTTCACGCGACGCTGTCGCTCAATCAAAACTTGCGAGCCGATGGCGCGCGGCGCGCTCGGGTCGCCATATACGAACACCAAGAGATTATTTTCTTCGAGGCGGATTCCGTAGAGATAGCGGAATCCGTCACCGACCGCACCTTCGGGATTTGGGGAAGCGTTGAGGACGTTAACCACAGTGCCTGGCACGCGCTCCACATCGATGATGGGGCTGCTCCGCCTTGCAATCAGTGCGCCGATTGCCAAAATGCAGACGCCCACCACAAGGCTGGTGGTGATGATGCCCCGGAGGTTTTCCCGCAGTATCAGCAAGGTGAAGGCCAGCCGCGCTCTTGTCATGGTTCAATTTGCAAACCGGTAAAAGACGAAGCCATTGTCGCGCGTTACCCGCTCGATGCCGACGCGCGAGTCGATCAGATGCGGGAGGTCGTCGTAAACCAGGACCGTCGAACCGTTCTCAAGGACCAGCAGATATTGGATATTCTGCCCTTTACCCTGTCCACTTTTGATCGTTGCATCGACCGGGTCGACCGACCGGATCGGACTTGCGTCATTCGCCCATTTGTTCAGAACCGACGGAACCATCGCCGCGAACAAAGCGATGAACAGAATCACGCCAAACGCGTTCCTTTTCAAATCCGCATAAGTCCACGGCATAGACATGAATCCCCACTGTTGATTCATGTGGTGGCCTGAAGGCCGACTTTCAATCGGCCTTCCTATTCCAGGATGTTGCTGTTGGCGTCGCCGGACTCGCGGCCGTTACTTCGCCTTGGAAAACGCCAGCCAAAGGCCGCCGCCGACCAGGAAGCTGCCGCTGATTCGCGACAGCAGCCTGACGCGGCCGGCCGACAGCAGGCGTCCGGCGCGGCCGGCGGCCAGCGCGTAGGTCGAATCCGAGACGGCGGCGAAGATCATGGCGGTGAGACCCATGACGCCGATCTGTAATGCGTAATTGCCTTCAGGCGCGATGAACTGCGGAAAGAAGGCGCCGAAGAACACCAGCGTCTTCGGATTGCTGATCGCCACCAGCAGCCCCTGCAAAAAGAAGCCGCCGCGCGGTCTTTTTGCCGATCCGTCGGCGTTCAGCTTGCCTTTCGAGCGAAACATCTGCACGCCCATCCAGATCAGGTAGGCAGCGCCAATCAGCCGGACCCATTCGAACCAGTGGCCCATGCCGGCGATCAGCGATGTCAGCCCGATGCCGACGATGGCGATCATGATGGCCAGTCCGGCCTGGGTGCCGGCGACATTGGCGAGCCCGGCGCGCGAGCCGTGGCGGATGCTGTTGGCGATGATCAGCGTCACCGTCGGCCCCGGCACCAGGATGATGACGATGCAGGCGACGACATAGGTGGCGTAGAGTTCCAGCGACATTTTTTCCCTCCGCAGAATGCCGCTCGTGCGGCGCGCTGTTGCGATCAATGCATGGCGATGAGTTGCGTGCAAGTCGGCGAGGCGCCGACAATGCGGAGCTGATGTCAGCAGGCGCCGGCCTGCCACGGCAGTGTTGCCTCATAGGCGGCAGCCGCCATCAGCACCGAGAGGTCACCGCGCGGCCGCCCGATCAATTGCATGCCCATTGGCCTGCCCCTGGCGTCGAAGCCCACCGGCACGTTGACCGCCGGGCAGCCGCCCAGCGTGGCGAGCGCTGAGACCTGCATCCAGCGATGATAGCTGTCCATGGCACGCCCCGCCACTTCCCTTGGCCAGTGGGTGACGACATCGAAGGGAAAGACCTGTGCGGCTGGCAGCGCAATCAGGTCGAAACGCTCGAAGAGCGATAGCAGCATTCGATGCCAGGACGAGCGCCTCACCGTTGCGGCGTGGATCTGTGGCGCGGTGAGGCGCAGTGCATGTTCCACCTCCCACACGGCCTCCGGCTTCAGCAGACTGCGTTTCAAGGGATCGTCGTAATGCGCCTTGAGCGCACAACCGCTGCTCGCCTGGCGAAGCGTTACAAAGGCCTGCCACAGCGCTTCGAAGTCGAATTCCGGCATCAGCGGCTCGGCCTCGAAGGATACATCCGCGAATCGACCGAGTGCGGCCTCGCAAAGCTGTAGAATGCCTGCTTCAACCGGCAGGTGGCCGTCAAGATCGCCGAGCCAGGCGATGCGCCCGCCGGCCGCCGGTGCTTCCAGCCCTTCGAGGAACGAGCCTGGCCTATCATGCGACAGCGGCGCGCGAGGATGATAGCCGGCCTGAACGTCGAGCAGCAACGCCATGTCGCGCACGTTGCGTCCCATCGGCCCTTCGACGCCCATCTGCGCCTGAAACACATCAAGGTCAGGGCCAGCCGGCACCAATCCCTGCGATGGGCGGAAGCCATAGACATTGTTGTAGGCAGCGGGATTACGCAGCGAACCGCCAAAATCGCTGCCATCGGCAACGGGAACCATGTCGAGCGCCAGCGCGACGGCCGCGCCGCCGCTCGAGCCGCCGGCGGTCAGCGCCGGGTCGAACGCGTTGAGCGTCTGTCCGAACACGGTGTTGTAGGTGTTGGAGCCAAGTCCGAATTCGGGAACGTTGGTCTTGCCGATGATGATGGCGCCGGCTTTGCGGACGCGCTCGACGAAGAAGTCGTCTTCCTCAGGCACGAAATCGGCGAAGATCGGCGAGCCGAAGGTGGTTCTCAGGCCTTTTGTCAGCGCAAGGTCCTTAATCGCGATCGGCAGGCCGAACAGCGATCCGGTATCTCCTCCTCGCGCCAGATGGGTGTCAGCGCTGTCGGCCTCGTGCAGGATGTCGGCACGCTCACGCAATGAAACGATAGCGTTGACCAGCGGGTTCACCGCCTCGATCCTGTCGAGGAATACCGCGATCACTTCGCACACCGAAAGTTGCCGGCGCCTGATCTTCTCGGCAAGCTCCACGGCAGACAGGCGGCAGATGTCGCCGGGGGGCGGCACCGCATGCTTCGTGGTCGGGCGCACGGCTGTCATCCCGCTTTAGCCTGCAGATTTCTGCAAGGCGGCATCGACGTCCCTGGCCAGCGGGATGGCCGGCTGTGCACCGGCTTTCAGGCAGGCCAGCGAACCGGCTGCGGCAGCGCGGGCAAGCGCCTGGTCGAGCGGCAGGCCGGCTGCCAGCCCGGCAGCAAAATAGCCGCAGAACGTGTCCCCGGCGCCGACCGTGTCGAGCGGGGTGATCTGCAGCGCCGGAACCATCAGAAGATCGTCCGGCATTGCCGCCAGAACGCCGTCCGGGCCAAGCGTGACGACGATGGTGCGGCCGGTTCTCGCGGCATAGTCGCGCATCCGTGCCGGGCGGTCGCGGCCGCTCAATGACAGCGCCTCGCCATAGAGGTCGAACTCGGTTTCGTTGGCGACGAGATAGTCGGCCTTGCCGAGGAAGCCGGCCGCGTCACTATGGAAAGGTGCGGTGTTGAGCACGGTGATCGCGCCGGCCGTCCTTGCCGCGTCGAGTGCTGCCTCGACGGTCTGCAGCGGGATCTCCAGTTGCAGCAGCACGACGTCGCCGTTTTTCAGGAAAGCTTTGGAAAGGTCACCCGGCACGACCGAATCATTGGCGCCCGCCACAACGGCGATCACGTTCTCGCCGTCGGCGCCGACCATGATCAGCGCAGTACCGGTCGAGGCAAAGGTCTCGCCGACGCCGGACAGGTCGATCTTGCCGTCGCGCAGCAGCGCCAGAGCGTCGCTGGCGAAGCTGTCCTTGCCGACTGCGCCGACCATGCGCACCTTGGCGCCGGCGCGGGCGGCGGCCAGCGCCTGGTTGGCGCCTTTGCCGCCGGGGGCAGTGGCGAAACCGGAGCCGCGCACGGTCTCGCCGGGACCGGGCAAGCGGTCGACACTGGCGATGAGGTCGAGATTGATGGAGCCGATGACGACGATCAAGAAGTGCCTCCCGCTAGCGCATATCACTCTAATTGCGCGGGAAGCTACTCCGTAAGATCGCTGCTTGTCACCCTAGCGGTCCTTGCATCGCTCCTGTCGTTCCATTCGTTGGCTATTCAAGAAGAGACCTGTCCCGCCTCCCAGCCGAGGATGGCGCGTTTGCGCGTCAGGCCCCAATGGTAGCCGGTGAGCGCGCCGGACTTGCCGAGAGCCCGGTGGCACGGCACGACGAAGGACATCGGATTGGCACCGACCGCGGCACCGACAGCCCGGCTGGCGCTCGGTGCGCCGATGCGCGCGGCGATCGAGGAATAGGTGCAGGCCTGGCCCATCGGAATACGCAGCAAGGCCTCCCAGACACGGACCTGGAAGTCAGTGCCGATCATGACGACGCGCAGCGGCTGGTCGGCGCGCCACAGCGACGGATCGAAGATGCGCGCGGCATAGGGCGCGGTCGCCGCCATGTCCTCGACATAGGTCGCATTCGGCCAGCGGCTGGACATGTCGGCAAAGGCCGCACGCTCGCCGCCGGGGTCGTTGAAGGCGAGGCCGGCAAGGCCGCGGTCCGTCACCATGATCAGCGCGATGCCGAAAGGCGAGATATGATAGCCGTAGCGGATGGTGAGCCCGGCGCCGCGGGTCTTGTAGTCGCCCGGCGACATCGCTTCGTGGGTGACGAACAGATCGTGCAGCCGGCCTGGGCCGGACATGCCGAGTTCGAACGAGGTTTCAAGCAGCGGCATGCCGGCATCGAGCAGTTTGCGCGCATGATCGAGGGTGACGGCCTGCAGAAAAGCCTTGGGCGACAGGCCGGCCCAGCGGGTGAACAGCTTCTGCAGCCCGGTCGGCGTATCGCCGACCTCCTCGGCCAGCACTTCCAACGAAGGCTGGTCGCGATAGTCGAGGCTGATCTTTTCGATGGCACGACGGACGATTTCGTAGTCGCCGCCTTCAGGCGTGATGTCTTTCTGAAGGATTGCTGTCGTTTTGAGAGGCATTTGGGCGTTCATGGCAGTATCTCCTTGAGTGCGAATATCGTCTTTCGCGGCGCCGATCACCACCCGAAACTTGCTTTCCCGCGGCATGTACCCAGATAGAGCTGGCTTTGAATGGGAGGACAATCATGGCCGGCGAGAAGGTGCAGCTGACCAAGGAAAAAGAAACGCTGCTGATCACCGTTTATGGCAAGGCGCTGGAAAGCCGGCTTCCCAACTCGCTGCTGAAAGACCGCTTCGCGGACGAGGCGGTTCGCCGCATCGACTACGACTTCTCGCGGCTCAAGGTCGACAACAATCTCGGCGTCGGTCTGGCGATCCGGGCCAAGACGCTGGACGACTGGGTTTCGGTTTTTCTGGCGAACAACCCGAACGCCATTGTCCTGCATCTCGGCTGCGGGCTGGACACGCGAATATTCCGCATCGATCCGCCGCCCGGCGTGGACTGGTTCGACGTCGATTATGCCGAAGTCATCGAGCTCAGGCGCAAGCTCTATCCGATGCGCGAGCATTATCACCTGATCGGATCATCCGTCACCGAGCCTGGCTGGCTGGACGAAGTGCCCGGCGATCGCCCGGCGATGGTCGTGGCGGAGGGCCTGACACCCTACCTTGCCGCTGACGAGGGCCCAAGGCTGGTTTCGCGGCTTGTGTCGCATCTGGCCAGCGGCGAACTTGTCTGCGATGCCTACAGCGACCTGGGTCTAAAGCTCGTGCGCCTCAACCCGTCGTGCCGCGCCACTGGCGCCGAACTCCACTGGGCCATCAACGATCCGCGCGACTTGGAACGGTCAGTGCCCGGCCTGCGGTTGGTCGAGGAAACCATGGCTTACAAACCCGAACATGCCGCCCGTGTGAGCTGGTTCGCCGGACTGGTCTTTCGCCTCTGGAGCCACATTCCGGCTCTTCGGAGGGTCGGCAGGCTATTGAGATTTCGGTTCTGATCGTCAGCGCGCCTTGGCGGTCGCCAGAGCGCGCGAAAATGCGGCGGCAAAACTCTCGCGGTCGTCGGGGTTGAGAAAGCCGCCGATCGAGACGGTTTTTCCTTGCGCCTCGACCGCCATTCTGGTGATGCCGATCTCGGCGTGGCGGGCGATCGAAAAGCGTGCCCAGAATGGATTGAAGCGATGTGCTTCCGATTTGCCTGACGGGGCAGTCTTGCGGATGTCGAGGCTGGTGCGCGACACCGACACCTCCTCGCGAGCCCGGGCGGCACGATAATTGGCGCGGAAGGCGATATAGACGGCAATAACGTCGAGGCCGAAGAAGCCGAACACCGGCCAGGCGCCGCGCGACAGAAAAAACGCTCCGGTCACCAGCCACCCGAACAGCAGGGCGCCCATCAGGATGGCAAAGCCGGTTTTACCCAGCGACCGGTGCGGTGTCAGCAGCGCCTGGAAGAATGGCTCGTCGGCCTGAAATGAGGCGTTTGTGTCGCTCATTGCAGAATATTATAGGAAGGCAATGACAAGCCCCAAGCCCAAAAACTCTTCGGCGCTAAAAAAAGACCTGTTGCCCGGCCGCCGCGACGGCTCGAACGTCAAGCCGCGTCCGCGGCCGGCAAGATCCCGGGCGCTTTACAGCCTCGCCGAGGTGCATGAGATTTTCCGGCGCTTTTCCGTTCAGCGGCCGGAGCCGAAAGGCGAGCTCGAACATATCAACGCCTTCACGCTGTTGGTGGCGGTGGTGCTTTCGGCGCAAGCGACGGATGCCGGCGTCAACAAGGCGACGCGGGCGCTGTTCAAAATCGCCGACACGCCGCAGAAAATGCTGGCGCTGGGCGAGACCAGGCTCGGCGACCATATCCGCACCATCGGGCTGTGGCGCAACAAGGCCAAGAACGTCATCGCGCTGTCCGAGGCGCTGATCCGTGACCATGGCGGCGAGGTGCCTGAGGATCGCGATCAACTGGTCGAGCTGCCGGGTGTCGGCCGCAAGACCGCCAATGTCGTGCTGAACGTAGCCTTCGGGCAGCATACGATGGCGGTCGACACGCACATCTTCCGCATCGGAAACAGGCTCGGGCTGGCGCCGGGCAAGACGCCGGAACAGGTGGAGCACGGGTTCCTGAAGATCATTCCGGACGAATATATGCAGCATGCCCATCATTGGCTGATCCTGCACGGCCGCTATGTCTGCAAGGCGCGCAAGCCGGATTGCCCAGCCTGCGTCATCGCCGATATCTGCAAGGCCAAGGAAAAGACGACCAGCGTGCCTGCACCGCTGGTCGAGATCGCGCCGCTCGGGTCAGTAGAAGCGGCTGCTGAATCAGTGCCCGCCAAGTGACTCTGAAGTTCCTCCTATGTGGCGCCGTCCACGTTCAGGAACTCTCTTCGACGAACACCTCCTCGCGCTTCTTCCTGACCGCGGGGAGAAACACGATGACGAGCACCGCAAGCGCGATGAGGAGCAGGCTGGCGCTGATCGGCCGCGTCACGAAGGTGCTCGGATCGCCGCGCGAGAGAATCATGGCGCGGCGCAGGTTTTCCTCGAGCAGCGGGCCGAGCACGAAGCCGAGCAGCAGCGGCGCAGGTTCGCAGCGCAGCTTGGTCAGGAGGTAGCCAAGCAAGCCGAAGAAGGCGACGGCATAGAGGTCGTAGACGTTGGTGTTGACGCTGTAAACGCCGATCGAGCAGAACGCCATGATGATCGGGAAGAGCACATAGTAGGGGATCGTAAGAAGTTTCACCCAAAGCCCGATCAGCGGCAGGTTCAAGACAATCAACATCAGATTGCCGATCCACATCGAGGTGATGATACCCCAAAACAGCGCAGGCTGTTCGATGGCGACATTGGGGCCGGGCACGATGCCCTGGATGATCATCGCGCCGATCATCAGCGCCATTACCGGGTTGGCCGGAATGCCGAGCGTCAGCATCGGGATGAAGGAGGTCTGCGCGCCGGCATTGTTGGCCGATTCCGGCCCGGCGACCCCTTCGATGGCGCCCTTGCCGAATTCGCCCGGATTGTTCGAGACACGTTTTTCGACGGTGTATGAGGCAAAGGCGGCAAGGATCGCGCCGCCTCCCGGCAGGATGCCGAGCGCCGAACCGATGATCGTTCCGCGCACGATTGGAGCCGCCATGCGCCGAAAATCGTCGCGGGTCGGCATAAGGCCGGAGATCTTTCGAATCAGCACGGAACGCTCATGCTCGTTTTCGAGGTTGCGCAGTATCTCGGCGACGCCGAAGACGCCGACCGCCACTGCGACGAAATTCAGCCCGTCGGCATATTCGCGGATGCCGAGCGTGAAGCGGGGCGTACCGGTGTAAATATCCGTGCCGACAAGTCCCAGCAGCAGGCCGAGCACGACCATGGCCAGCGCCTTGACGATCGAGCCGTGGGCGAGCGCGACGGACGAGACCAGGCCGACGATCATCAGCGAAAAATATTCGGCCGCGCCGAATCTCAGTGCTATCGCCGTCAGCGGTGGGGCAAAGATGGCGACGAGGAAGGTCGACACCGTGCCGGCAAAGAACGAGCCTATCGCCGCGGTCGCCAGAGCTGCTCCGGCGCGGCCGTTCCTGGCCATCTGGTAGCCGTCGATTGCGGTGACTGCCGACGAGGATTCGCCGGGCATGTTGATGAGAATGGCGGTCGTCGAGCCGCCATACTGCGCGCCGTAATAGATGCCGGCGAGCATGATGAGAGAGGAAACCGGGTCGCCGATCTGGAAGGTGATCGGCAACAGCATGGCGATGGTAGCGGTGGCGCCGATGCCGGGCAGGACGCCAATCAGCGTGCCGAGAAGGACGCCGATCAGGCAGAAACCGAGGTTTGCCAAAGATGTGGCTGTCGAAAAGCCGAGTGCGAGGTTGTTGAGGAGTTCCATTTCATCTCCTCACAACGATAGTGGCAGCCATGGGCCGAAACGCCGGAACGGCAGGCCGAGTGCGTAGCTGAAGACGACGAATGCGAACAGCGTCAGGCCGGCTGACAGGACGAGTGCGGTCAGCGGCTTCATACGGCCGCTACCGAACGATGCGATCAGCGCCGTCAGGAAGATCGACGGGATGAAACCGAGGCCGCGCACCGTCAGGCCGAAGAAGATCGGAGCAGGCAGGATGAAAAGCATGCCGCGCCACGCAATGTAACCGATCGGCTCGCTCTCGAAACGCACTGCTTGGACGAGGATGGCGGCGCCAAGCAGGATCAGCACGATCGCCAGCACCAGCGGGAAATAGCCCGGCCCCATGCGAAAGGCGGTGCCGATTTCGAGGCCCAGCGACTGCAGCGCGAAAAAGGCGCCAATAAAGATCAACAGCGCGGCGCATATGCCGTTGGTTCTGTCGATTGCGAAAGGTTTCATGGCGTCCTCCCGGCATGCCTCACGGGCGTGCCGATGCCGATGTAAAAAACGGGGCGCTGGCGGCGCCCCGTTAAAATCTTTAGTCGGCGTACTGGCCGGCCGCTTCGATGATCGGCTTCCAGCGCATGATCTCACTTTCCAGCTTGGCCTTGAGCGCGCCCGGCGTGGCATCGGCCCCGGGCGACGGCTTGGTGCCCAGTTCGGCAAATCGGGCGACGACGTTCTCGTCCGTCAGCGCCACCTGCAGAGATTTCGACAGGCGTCCGGTGATCTCGGCCGGGGTGCCCTTGGGTGCATAGATGCCGTGCCAGATGCCGACCTGCACCTGGGGAAGGCCGGCTTCTATCGTCGTCGGCACGTCCGGCAGCACGTCTAGGCGTTGTGGCGAGGTTACGGCATAGGCCTTGATCGTGCCGCCCTGGATCTGCTTGGTGGTATTGGTCGTCTGGTCGCACATGATATCGACCTGGCCGCCGAGAAGATCGGTCATGGCCGGGCCGGTGCCCTTGTAGGGCACGGTGACCAGCGGCGTGCCGATGGCGCTCATGAACAGCATGCCGCACAGATGCGAGGCCGCGCCGATCCCGGCATTGGCGACGGTGACGGTGTCCTTGTTGGCCTTGGCGTAGTCGACCAGTCCCTTCAGATCGGTCGGCTCGAGGTCCTTGCGGGCGACAATGGTCATCGGCACCTCGGTGACGAGGCCGACATATTCGAACGCGTTCAGCGTGTCGTAGGCGAGATTCCTATATAGCGTCGCACTGGTCGCCATGCCGATGTGATGGAGGAGCAGCGTGTAGCCGTCAGGCTCGGCATTCGCGACGCGGCCGGCGCCCAGTGTGCCGCCGGCGCCGCCGACATTCTCGACGATAACCTGCTGGCCGAGGTCCTTCGACATGGCTTCCGCGACAAGACGCGTGACGGTGTCGGTCGGACCGCCGGCCGAAAACGGCACGACAATGGTGATGGTGCGTTCGGGGTAGGTCTGCGCGCCAGCGGCCGACGGATAAAGCATGGCGGCCGCAGCGACAGCCAGCGCGGCGATGAATTTTCGCATCGTGTTTCCTCCCAGAATATGATTACCAACCGCTGCGCGGATTCCTCTAGAACCGACTGTAGATGGAGCAATAACTAGCGCAACCCGACAAATGACAATCGGGCTCAAACGGCAAACTGCACGTTTGTCCGCGCAAATGAGTGGGAAGGTTGGGCCATGCGATGCCCTTCCTCCAACCTATTCTAGTAGCCGTAGCCGCGCGCCATCGCCGCCGCGAACATCGGGATCAATAGGAAGATCAAGGCCTCGGTGCGGACATAGGTGCGAACGGACGCTAGCTCCGCCCCAGGCACCTGGAAGGCCGGATTGGCGACTACCTGCCTATTCCAGGACAGGAAACGGATGGTCGGGACAGTCGACAACAGGCCGACAATGGCGAAAGCGGCCATCTTTGCCCAGAACATCCAATTGTAGACGTAGAATTCCCAGCCCTTGAGACCATAGATGACGCGGCCGATGCCGACGATGATGATCAGCATCGCAATGATGCCGTAGTGGCGGTCGATGCCGACAAGCCGCTTCAGCGTCGCGGCGGACAAGTCGCTGCGGATTAGGACGAATTCGGCGCCGATGATGCCTGCTAGCGAAAACACCAGCAGATGATGGAAGATGGCAAGCACAAGGTCGGTGGTGTCCATGCTGTTTTCCCTGTGTCGGACGGCAGCGCCGAAACCGAACGCGCCTGAACCAGATACTGGTGAAAAACTAACACCGCTTGGCAGGATTCACATCAGCTGGAAGATGATCTACACAGCCTTGGCTCTTGTTTTGCGCAACGGATTTGGATTTCCCGTCTCGTGCATGTCGCTGTCCCAACTTTTGCAAGACCTGCATTGGGCACCGGCAACACAACCGAGACATGACCATGGCCAGTCCGCAGACAATTGTCGCTCCAGTGATTGAGACCTCGCGCACGGTCCTGCGGCCGCATCGGCTGGACGATTTCGACGCCTATGTCGCTATGTGGGCCGATCCTGTCATCACCCGCTTTATCGGCGGCAAGCCGCGCACGCGGGAGGAAAGCTGGATGCGCGTCCTGCGCCATGCCGGCCTGTGGTCGCTTCTGGGCTACGGCTTCTGGGCGATCGAGGAAAGGGCGACCGGCCGCTTCATCGGCGAGGCCGGCTTTCACGACCTGAAGCGCGACATGACGCCGTCCATCGAGGGCATTCCTGAGGCCGGATGGGCTCTGGTTTCGGGCGTGCATGGCCAGGGGTTGGCCAGCGAAGTCGTCGCACGGGTGCTTGCCTGGGGCGACGAGACGTTCGGCGCCGCGAAAACCGTCTGCATCATCGATCCGGAAAACACCGGCTCGCTGAACGTCGCGGCAAAATGCGGTTATGGCGAAGTGCTGCGAACCGTCTATCAAGACAAGCCGACCATTCTGCTCGAGCGGCAACCCTGACGGATGCTGTCAGGCCTCTGCCTGCCACGTTGTCGTCGGGCGTCGAGTTCGCCAGCCTGAAAATCGCACAGGCCAATTGTGCCGCATGCAGCGTGTTCTGTCTTTGACAGGAGGACGCAAACTCTGCATGAATTTTATCGAGCGGGTCTGAAGTCAGGCCACGTTTCTGGCAGGCACCGGAGGAGGTGTCGCGATTTGGAGGAATCCCATGCTGAACAGACGCCGATTCTTGATGAGCACCGCGGCAGCAGGTGCTGCCGGACTCGCGGTATCGCATTTTGTCCCCGCCTTCGCGCAGGACGCGCCCCAGCTGCAGATTTTCGTGCCGGCGGCGCCGGGCGGCGGCTGGGACCAGACGGCGCGTGCCATGGACCAGGTGCTGCGCAGCGAAAAGCTGATTTCCGGCTCGCAGATCACCAATGTCGGCGGCGCCGGCGGTACAGTCGGCCTGCCGCAATTCGTCAACCAGTGGAACGGCAAGGGCAATGCGCTGATGGTGGCCGGCATGGTCATGGTCGGCGCCATTATCGCCAACAAGGCGGCTAACAACCTTACCGAAGTCACGCCGATCGCCCGCCTCACCGGCGAGTTCGAGGCGCTTGTCGTGCCGGCCGCCTCGCCGTTCAAGACGGCCGCGGACTTTGTCGCTGCTCTCAAGGCTGACCCGACGCAGGTTCCGGTCGCTGGCGGTTCGGCCGGCGGCTCGGACCACATCTTGTTCGGCCTCATCGCCAAGACCGTCGGTGTTCCGGCCACCAATCTCTCCTATGTGCCGTTTGCCGGCGGCGGCGAGGCGCTGTCGGCGCTGCTCGGCAACCAGGTCGCGGCCGGCATCTCCGGCTATGGCGAGTTCGCCGAACAGGTCAAGGCGGGTGCGCTGCGGCTACTGGCCATCTCCGCGGACAAACGCCAGGAGGGGATCGATGCGCCGACGATGAAGGAAGCCGGCATCGATGTCGAGCTGTTCAACTGGCGCGGCGTCTTCGCACCGCCCGGCGTCTCGGACGCCGACAAGGCAGCAATGATCAAGCTGATCGAGACCATGGCCAAGAGCGACGCCTGGGCGACCGAATGCAAGAACCGCAACTGGACGCAGATCCTGCTCACCGGTGACGACTATGCGAAATTCGTCGCCGAAGACACGGCCCGCATCGGGACGATCCTCAAGGACCTCGGCCTGGCGTGATGCTCTCGGCAAGGGGCGGCCTGCGCCGGCCCTTGCCGACTTTCGCCAGCCGCATGGACATACGCGGCGCCGGAGGTGAAACTACGCCGAGATCGGCCGAGTGAGACCGGTCCAAGGAGAACCGGCCCCAAGGGACCGACATTGGGAGGACGATCATGAGCACCAGCGACCAGCAGGCGCCGCCGCGCCTTGCAGTGCCCGAACTGCTGATCGGCGTTGGGCTCCTCGCCTGTGCGGGTGCGGTTGCCTGGCAGACGCTGGCAATCCCGGTGTCGCCGCTCTATTCCAAGGTCGGTCCGACCGTCTTTCCCTACATCACCATGACCGGGATGGTGATCCTGTCGCTGCTGCTCATCATTGCCGCCTTGCGGGGCGGATGGCAGCCGGAGGACGAAAAGGAGACGCCGACCGACTGGAAGGCGATGGGCATCGTCGCCCTCGGACTGATCGCCAACCTCGTGCTGATCCAGCCGCTCGGCTTTACCGCCGCATCTGTCATCATGTTCGTTCTCATCTGCCACGGTTTCGGCAGCCGGCGTCCGCTGCGTGACGTGCTGCTCGGTCTGATCCTGGCGCTGGCCGCCTATTTCGGCTTTGCCAGGGCACTCGGCGTCAATATCGGCGCCGGCTTCATCGAAAACCAGCTGAACGCGATCGTCGATTCGGTCGTTGCCATGCTGAGGGGCTGACGCCATGGAAACGCTCGGCCATCTCGCGCACGGATTTTCGGTCGCCTTCTCGCCGATCAATCTCATATGGTGCCTGGTCGGCACCACGCTGGGGACTGCGATCGGCGTGCTGCCCGGCCTCGGGCCGGCACTGACCATCGCGCTGCTGTTGCCGATAACCTATCAGGTGGCGCCGGAGGCGTCGTTCATCCTGTTTGCCGGCATCTATTACGGCGCCATGTATGGCGGCTCGACGACATCGATCCTGCTCAACACGCCTGGCGAAAGCGCCACTATCGTCACCGCGCTGGAAGGCAACCGGATGGCCCGCTCCGGCCGCGGCGGTGCGGCCTTGGCAACCTCGGCGATCGGCTCCTTCGTCGCTGGCACGCTGGGCACTATCGGCGTTGCCTTCCTGGCGCCGATCGTCGTCAAATTCGCGCTGGCTTTCGGTCCGGCCGAATATTTCTCGCTGATGGTGCTGGCCTTCATCACGGTTTCGGCGGTGCTCGGCTCGTCGTCGGTGCGCGGCCTGACCAGCCTGTTCGTCGGCTTCGTCGTCGGCATGATAGGCGTCGATCTGCAGACGGGGCAGCCGCGCTTCACCTTCGGCATGAGCGAATTGTTGGACGGCGTCGACGTCATCGTCGTCGCGGTTGGCCTGTTCGCCGTTGGCGAGACGCTTTACATGGCCTCGCGCCGCTATGCCGGCAAGGACGACATCGTGCCGTTGAAAGGGTCGCTCTATATGACCGCGGCTGAATGGTCGCGCTCCTGGAGGCCATGGCTGCGCGGCTCCCTGATCGGCTTCCCGATCGGCGCCATGCCGGCCGGCGGCGCCGAAATCCCGACCTTCCTCTCCTATGCCATCGAGAAGAAACTCTCCAGACACAAGGAGGAGTTCGGCACGGTCGGCGCCATCGAGGGCGTTGCCGGGCCGGAAGCGGCCAATAATGCATCCGCGGCCGGCGTGCTGGTGCCGATGCTGACGCTCGGCCTGCCGACCTCGGCGACGGCCGCGATCATGCTGTCGGCATTCCAGAGCTACGGTATCAATCCGGGGCCGCTGCTGCTGACGACGCAGGCCGACCTGGTGTGGGGGCTGATCGCCAGCCTGTTCATCGCCAACGTCATCCTCGTCGTCCTCAACCTGCCGCTGATCGGGCTTTGGGTGCGATTGCTGAAGATCCCGGCGCCGCACCTCTATGCCGGCATCCTGGTGTTCGCCACGGTCGGCACCTACGGCATCTCGCAATCGCCGATCGACCTCGTCATCCTCTATCTGCTCGGTGCAGCCGGCTTCCTGATGCGGCGTTTCGATTTCCCGACCGCGCCGGTCATCATCGGCATGATTCTCGGGCCGCTTGCCGAAACGCAGTTCCGCCGCGCGATGACCATCTCGAACGGCGATTGGACGGTGTTCTACAAGCATCCGCTGTCGCTGACGCTGCTGACGCTGGCCTTCATCGGGTTGGTCGGACCGCATATCTGGGCCTACATCGAGCACAGGCGCATGCGCGGACCGGAGCACGTGCCGGGCGATGCCTGAGCTGTTCGTGACGTCATGACAGACCTGCTTTCCGGCATCCGCATCCTTGACCTGACCAATGTGCTGGCCGGCCCCTATTGCGCCTACCAGCTGGCGTTGCTCGGGGCCGACGTCATCAAGGTCGAGACGCCGCAAGGCGGTGATCTGGCGCGCCAGCTCGGCGCCTCTCCGGAGCTCAACCGGGCGGGCATGGGCGCTTCGTTCCTGGCGCAGAATGCCGGCAAACGCTCGGTGGCGCTCGATCTCAAGCAGGAGGCCGACCGCGAACGCTTTCTCGATCTGGTCGCTTCGGCCGACGCGCTGGTCGAGAATTTCCGCCCCGGCGTAATGGACCGGCTGGGGCTTGGCCATGCCAGGCTGAAAGAGGTCCGGCCAAGCCTTGTCTATTGTGCGATATCGGGCTTCGGCCAGACCGGGCCGATGCGCGACAATCCAGCCTACGACCAGATCATCCAGGGTCTTTCCGGCATTATGAGCATCACCGGTACACCGGAAACGGCGCCGCTGCGTGTCGGCTATCCCGTCGCCGATACGCTTGGCGGGCTGGTCGGGGCATTCGCCATTACCGCCGCATTGGTCAAGCAGAAGACGACAGGCGAGGGCGCGTTCCTCGACGTCTCGATGCTCGAATGCACGCTTTCTGCGCTCGGCTGGCCGGTGTCGAACTATCTGACGGCGGACGTCGAGCCGCAGCCGATGGGCAATGAAAACATGACGGCCGCACCGTCTGGCGCGTTTCGCACCGGCGACGGCTTGCTCAACATCGCCGCCAACAAGCAAGAGCAGTTCGTCACACTGTGCCGGTTGATCGGTCGACCGGAGCTGGCGTCGGATGTCCGCTTTGCCGAGCGCGAAACGCGCAAGCAGAACCGCATTGCATTGAAAGCGCTGATCGAGGATGCCTTGGCGAGCGGCTCGGCCGCCGCCTGGGAGGAGACGTTCAATCGCGCCGGCGTGCCGGCAGGCCGGGTACTGACAATCCCGCAGGTCCTGCAAGAGCGACAGGTGATCGAGCGCGGCATGACGGCGCGCTTCCCGGCTGTGTCCGGCATGGACAGGCCGCTGACCGTGGTGCGCGGCGGCTTCATGGTCGATGGCGAGGCACCTTTGCCGAGCAGGCCGCCGCCGGGGCTGGGCGAGCATATGGACGAGGTTTTTGCCAACCTGCCGCCACGCGCCAAGAAAAGAGCGAAGGCATGAGCGGCACGGAAAGAAGACATGAGCGACACGGAAAACAAGACTGGCCGCGCGCGCGGCGAGGAATGGTGGCAGACCGGCATCATCGAGATGCGGCCCGGCGTCATCCGGCTGCGCGGCTATGAAATCCAGAATCTGATCGGCCGCGTCAGCTTTCCGGCAATGATCTGGCTGATGCTGCGCGGCGAACTGCCAAGCGAGGAGCAGGCGGCGCTGCTTGGCATCGCTCTGGGTGCCGCCGTCGACCACGGGCCGCAGGCGCCGTCCATCGCCATCGCCCGCATGGCGATCACGTGCGGTGTCGGCATCAACAGCGCCATGGCGTCGGCCGTCAACGTGCTTGGCGACGTGCATGGAGGCGCCGGCGAACAGGCGCTCTCCTTCTACGGAGACATCGCCGCCGAACTGGACGCCGGCGTGCCGCTCGCGGACGCGGTGTCGGCGCGGGTTGATCGTGTCCTTGCTGGGGAAGACGGCTATGTGCCGGGGCTGGGCCACCGCTTCCACCCGGTCGACCCGCGGGCGCCGCGCCTCATCGAACTGACCCGCGACTTTGCCGCGCGCGGCGTCGTCAGCGGGCGCTTCGCCGACATCGCCGAGATGGTCGAGGCGGAAGTTGCGCGGCGCAAGGGCAAAAAAATCCCGCTCAATATAGACGGTGCGACGGCCATCATCTACGGCGAGCTCGGCTTCCCGCCGCCGCTGACGCGCGGCCTTTTCGTGCTGTCGCGCTCGGTCGGCATCCTCGCACATGCGTGGGAACAGTCGCAGGAAAGCGACCGCAACAAAGGGCCACTGCCGCGCGAATGGCTGTGGGCCTATACCGGCACGCCGGCGCGGCCTCTGCCCGAGGAAGACGATGGCAGTCAGTGAGGCATCGGTTCAAGAGACGGCGGCGGGCGCTGGAACCAATTCCATCCCGACACACACAGTCGGGGCAGGCCCCCATCTTTTATCGAGTGTGATCTTTTCCGAACGCCGGATTCTGCTTTTTGGGATTGTGCTCCAGTTCGGCAATCCTGATGTTCCTCACTAGCGTCGAAAGATCCGGCTCGTCGATCAGCAACGCCGCGTCGGTCGGCGTCAGCCATGCCCGCTGCCGTCTCTCGGCTTCTTGCCAATTGGCAAGTTCCTCGGTTACTTCCAGCAAATAGACGACGACGTCGACGCGAACGAACCGGTTCGCCAGCCGCTTCCAGTAGTGATAGGTACCGGCCGGCTGTTTCAGTGTCTTGCCGAGAACACCGGCTTCTTCCTGTGCTTCGATGGTGGCTGCCTTGCGGCCGCTCTTGCCCTTCATCGGCCAGCCCTTCGGTACGATGAAGCGCCTCGTCGTTCGCGATGTGACCAGCATCACCTCGACATCGCCATGCTCGTTCAGCCGAAAGGGAATCGCCGCGACCTGGCGAACCCCGTCGCCCTTCCTTGCCTTGCGTACGACCTTCTTCTTGCTGGCTGCCATTCGATAATCCAGTCGAAGCGGTGCCCAGACGGCAAGGGCAGCGTTGCAAAGTCGGCCGCCCTCAATGGGGCGCAAGCGGAGCGGTTTCCCCAGTATATAAGTCGGCTAAATAAATGAAAGGGGCCGGTCGTCAGCGGCAGGTGCTGACAAAGCCGCTCCCCGACGGCAGCAACTGGCAAGTTGGCCTCATCTGCGGCACCTCCTGCCGTTGCGGTATTGGGATTTGGCGATCCTGGGCACGGTACTGCTGTTGCTGCTGCTGGTATTGCTGCCGCCGCAGCCTGTTCTCCAACATCTGCAACTGGTCTTGCTGGATCAACACGTTGCGATCGGCGGGGCTGACGACCTGTGCCGATGCAGCAGGATTTACGCCCCACAGCATCGCCGCAGTCAGCATTGCCGACCCAAAAAACTGCAGTAGGAGAAGCCGTGGCATCCGTTCATTCCCGCACAAAACCGTTCTTCCCTTAATATAGGGCTTTTGTCGAACGACGCCATGGCCGCCGCTGATTTGAAGCGGATTGGAAGAGGCATTTCGGCTTCGGACGCCCGTCGCGTCAATCGACTTCGCGCAGCCGGTATCCGACGCCGGTCTCGGTGGTGATATAGCGGGGCTGGTCGGGCGTTTTTTCGATCTTTTGCCTGATCTGCCGGACGTAGACTCTGAGATATTGAACGTCGGTGGAATCGCCCCAGACCTGCTTCAGCAGGAACTGGTGGGTGAGAACCTTGCCGGCGTGCTGCACCAAGGTGCGAAGAATGTCGTATTCCTTCGGCGAGAGCTTTATCTCCCTGTCCTCGACCTTGACGATGCGCTTCACCAGATCGACGGAGAGGTCGCCGGTTTCGAACACCGGTCTCTCACCCTGCTTCTGGAACTTGTGGCGAAGCGCTACGCGGATGCGTGCGACAAGCTCGTTCATACCGAACGGCTTGGTGATATAATCGTCGGCGCCGAGTTCGAGGGCCGAGACGATGCCGGCCTCGTCGGTGCGGCTGGATAGGATGACCACGGGAATATCGAGGCCGTCGTCGCGCCATTTGCGCAGCAAATCATGACCGCTCATGCCGGGCAGGCCGAGATCGAGCAGGATCAGGTCCGGTTTTTCCGCCTCCATGAGTTCGATCGCCACGTTGGCGTTCGGCGCCTCGCTGATCGCATAGCCCTGGCTGCCGAGCCCGACGCGAAGCAGTTTTCGGATCGGCGGTTCGTCGTCGACCACCAATATCCTGACGTCCAGGCTCGTCATGCCAGATCGTCCATATTCTGATGGCCTGCATCGGGTTCGCCGAGGTTGGGCAGCTCTGCCGGCACCACCTGCATCCTGATGGTGAAAACCGCACCAGAGCGGTCGGTTCTGTTTGCCGCCGAGAGAGTCCCGCCCATCGCTTCGATGAAGCCACGGCAAATCGACAATCCGAGCCCGGTGCCGGCACGCACCTGGTCACCCTTGCGCACACGGTAGAATGTATCGAAAACGCGCTCCAGATCGGCTGGCGGAATGCCTGGTCCCTCATCCATGATCTGCAGGATGACGAAGCCGTTGTCCGTCCAGGCCTGCAGGCGGATCGTCGAGCCTAGCGGCGCGTATTTTGCAGCATTGTCGAGGAGGTTGAACAGCGCCTGTTCAAACAGAACGGGGTCGAGCCGCAACATCGGCAGATCCGATGGAATATCGATCTCGGTCTTGTGCTCGCCGACGATTTTGCGGGCCCGATGCAGGGCTGAGCCGACAATGTCGCCGACATAGTGGAACGCATAATTCGGCTCCATCGTGCCGGATTCTATCTTGGTCATGTCGAGCAGGTTGGCGATGAAGCGGTTCAGCCTTTCCGATTCATCAAGCACGGTCGACAGCAGTTCCGCCCGGTCCTCCTCGGGAAGTGCGGCCTCGAATTCCCTGAGTGTTCCGGCCGCGCCCATGATGGCGGCAAGCGGCGTCTTCAAATCGTGGGAAATGGAGGTGAGCAAGGCCGAGCGCAGACGGTCTGCCTCGGCCGCAAGCTTGGCCCGGTCAACATCGGCGACGAGCTGGATACGCTCGATGGCGACCGCCGCCTGGTCGGCGAGCGCATCGAGCAGACGCTGTTGCTCGGGTGTTAGCAGCGGACCTTGCTTGTCGTTGTCGAGGCCGACAACGCCCACCGCCGTGCGTCCGGTCCGCAGGGGCAGATAGAGGCGTTTTGCTCCGGGCAGGGTGTCGGCGCCGCGCCCGGCGGCGCGGTTATGTTCCCACGCCCAGCGGGCTGCTGCGATGTCGGCCTCGGCCAGCGTGTCGTCGGGTGGGTAGCCGGCTTTGACCGCGATTGTGCCGTCCTCGGGCAAAAGCAGCACCACGCGCAGCTTCAGCATCAAGGCGATCTGGAAGGCAGTGGCCCATAGCACGTCGTCCAGGGTACCGGCGCCGGCGAGCTTCTTTGAAAACTGATAGATGTCTTCCGTGGCGCGCGCCCGTGAGCTGGCGGCAATCGCCTGACGCTGCACCCGCGCCGTCAGATTGCTGGCGATAACGGCGACAACAAGGAACACGGCAAGCGCAACGATGCTCTCCGGATCCCTGATCGTCAATGTGTAGCGCGGCTCTAGGAAAAAGTAGTTGAATGCAAGGGCGCTGACGACACAGGCGTACAACGCTGGCCAGAGCCCGCCCGTTACAGCCGATGTGAGCACCGCCAGCAGAAAGACAATGGCCAGATTGCGAACGTCGAGAAACTGGTCGAGAACAGTGCTGAAGGCGAGGGAGCCCATGACATAGGCTGTGGCTAGCAGGTAGGGCCTAACCTGAAACTGCTTCTGCTCGGTTGCCGCGCTGACATTTTTCGAGGGTGCGTCGGTGCCCTGGTCGGTTCCCGAAATTACATGGACGCTGATGTTGCCGGCGTCGCGGATGAGATCATAGGTGAGCGAGCCTTCGATCAATTCGCGCCAGCGCGATCGGGTCGGCCTGCCGATCACGATATGGGTGAAGTTGTTCGCCGTCGCGTGGCGAACGATGTCTTGCGCGACATTCTGACCCGGAATGGTCGTCACCTCGGCACCGAGCTGCTCGGCAAGGCGCAGCTGCGTCGCCAGCCGATCCTTGTCCTCCTCGGGCATGGCGGCTGAGCGAGGGGTGTCCACATGAAGCGCCGTCCAGGGGGCGCGGAGCCGGTCGGCCAGCCTGCGTGCATAGCGGATGCGAGCCGCTCCGCCCGGACGTGCGTCGACGCAGACGAGAACCCTTTCTCCGGCCGCCCACGGTCCCGGGATCGCGTGGGCCTGCATATGGTTGAGCAACTGCTCGTCGACACGCTGGGCGGTGCGGCGGAGCGCCAACTCCCTGAGAGCCGTCAGATTGCCCGGCGAGAAGTAGTTCTCGATGGCGCGCTGGGCGGTGTTGGAGAAGTAGACCTTGCCTTCCTCCAGCCGCTTGATCAGGTCGTCGGGGGTGAGGTCGATGATCTCGATGTCGTCGGCCTGGTCGATGATCGAGTCTGGAACCGTCTCGCGCACCCTGACGCGCGTGATCTGCGCCACGACGTCGTTCAGGCTTTCGACGTGCTGGATGTTCAGTGTCGTGTAGACATCGATGCCGTGCGTCAAGATTTCCTGGACGTCGAGATAGCGCTTGGGGTGACGGCTGCCGGCGACGTTGGTGTGGGCGAGTTCGTCGACCAGAACCAGCGCCGGGTGCCGGGCGAGGATGGCGTCGAGATCCATCTCCTCGAGGATCCGCCCCTTATAATCGATCTCAAGGCGAGGAATGACCTCGTAGCCTTCGACCAGCGTCTGGGTTTCCTTGCGGCCGTGCGTCTCGACGATGCCGATCACCACGTCGACCCCGTCGGCCAGCCTGGCGCGGCCCGACATCAACATCTCGTAGGTCTTGCCGACACCGGGGGCGGCGCCGAGAAATATCCTCAGGCGACCGCGCTCCTCCCGCTCGGCATGCGCGAGCAGCGCGTCGGGAGACGGCCTGGTTTCGGCGGTGCGGCTGTCGTCTGGCATAAGGGTCAATCATGAACGGCGCCGGCTTCGGTGTCGATCCCGGCGCCGCCTTTCATTGTTTCATCGCATCGTCCAGCGCAAGGTTGAGGGCCAGCACATTGACCACCGGCTCGCCGATGAAACCCAACTCGCGATCCTCGACTTGGCTGTCGACAACCGATTTGATCCGGGATTCATTGACGCCCCTGGCCTTGGCCACCCTGGCAACCTGAAAATAGGCCGCATCGGGGCTGATATGCGGATCGAGCCCGCTGCCGGACGTGGTGACCAGATCCATCGGCACCGGCTGGTTCGGGTTTTCTGCTCTCAACTTTTCGGCGTCGCTCTTGATACGGTCGATGAGCTTCGGGTTGGTTGGGCCGAGATTCGAGCCGCCCGAGGCGGCGGCATTGTAGCCGTCGCCGGCAGCCGACGGGCGGCCATGGAAATAGCGGTCGCTGGCGAAAGCCTGGCCGATCAGCTCGGAACCGACGAGCTTGCCGTCCTTCTCGATCAGGCTGCCATTGGCCTGGCGCGAAAACAGCGCCTGGGCAATGCCGGTCATGCCGATCGGATAGACCAAACCCGTCAGAACGGTGAAGAAGACGATCATGACGATCGCGGGCCTGATTTGATTGAGCATCGACGTGGTTCCTTATGCGAGACCGAGAGCAGTGATAGCCATGTCGATCACCTTGATGCCGACGAAGGGGACGACGACGCCGCCGAGACCATAGACAATGAGATTGCGGCTGAGCAGCGCACCGGCGCCGACCGCGCGGTATTTGACGCCCCTTAGCGACAGCGGGATCAGCGCGATGATGATCAGCGCGTTGAAGATGATGGCCGAGAGGATAGCGCTCTGCGGCGTCGCCAGATGCATGACGTTGAGCGCTTGCAGCGGCCCGGCGGTCTGGCCCGGGGCGATGTAGAAGACGGCGAATATTGCCGGGATGATGGCAAAATACTTGGCCACGTCGTTGGCGATGGAGAAGGTGGTCAGCGAACCACGCGTCATCAGCAGCGCCTTGCCGATTTCGACGATCTCGATCAGCTTGGTCGGATCGCTGTCAAGATCGACCATGTTGCCGGCCTCGCGCGCCGCGACCGTGCCGGTGTTCATGGCAACGCCGACATCGGCCTGCGCAAGGGCCGGCGCATCGTTGGTGCCATCGCCGCACATCGCGACCAGCTTGCCTTTGGCCTGCTCGTCGCGGATCAGCTTCAACTTGTCCTCGGGCGTCGCCTGGGCAAGGAAGTCGTCGACGCCGGCTTCCGCCGCGATCGCCGCCGCGGTCATCGGATTATCACCGGTGATCATCACCGTGCGGATGCCCATGCGGCGCAATTCGGCAAAGCGTTCTGCGATGCCGCCCTTGACGATGTCCTTCAGATGGACGACGCCGAGCAGGCGCCCGTCGCGCTCGACCGCCAGTGGGGTGCCACCCGATTTGGCGATCTCGGCGGCGATCCCCTGGAGGTCGCGGACGGTGTCGCTGCCGGGGCGCGTACTGCCTGTGGCAACGGTCGAGAGGTTGACGTGGGCAAGCACCGCATCGACTGCGCCCTTGCGGACCGAGGAGCCTTCCAGATCGACGCCGCTCATGCGGGTTTGCGCGGTGAAGGGCACGAACGTCGCGTGCAGGCTTGCCATGTCGCGGGCGCGGATGGCGTATTTTTCCTTCGCCAGGACGACGATCGAGCGGCCTTCCGGCGTTTCGTCGGCAAGCGAGGCAAGCTGGGCCGCGTCGGCCAGTTCCTGTTCGGTGACGCCCTTGACCGGACGAAATGCCGTCGCCTGACGGTTGCCCAGCGTGATGGTTCCGGTCTTGTCGAGCAGCAGCGTGTCGACATCGCCGGCCGCCTCGACGGCGCGGCCCGACATGGCGAGTACGTTGAAGCGCACCAGGCGGTCCATGCCGGCAATGCCGATGGCCGACAGCAGGGCGCCAATTGTGGTCGGGATCAGGGTAACGAACAGGGCGACCAGCACGGTCACCGAGATATAGCCGCCCGAATACGAGGCGAAGCTCGGGATCGTCGCCGTCGCCAGCACGAAGATCAGCGTCATGCCGACGAGCAGGATGTTAAGCGCGATCTCGTTGGGTGTCTTCTGGCGCTCGGCGCCCTCGACCAACGAGATCATGCGGTCGAGGAACGTATGGCCGGCAGCCGCAGTGATGCGCACGCGGATCCAGTCGGACAAGACCTGCGTGCCGCCGGTCACCGCCGAACGATCGCCTCCGGATTCGCGAATGACCGGTGCGGATTCGCCGGTGATGGCCGCCTCATTGACTGAAGCCACGCCTTCGACCACCTCGCCGTCCGAGGGGATGATGTCGCCGGCTTCGACCAGCACGATGTCGCCGACCTTCAGGCTGGTGCCGGGCACCAGTTTGAACTTGCTGCGGTCGCCACCGTTCAACAGCTTGGCCTGCGTCTCGGTGCGCGCCCGGCGCAGCGAGTCTGCCTGCGCCTTGCCGCGGCCTTCGGCCACCGCTTCGGCGAAATTGGCGAAGAGCACGGTGAACCACAGCCAGATGATGATCTGCAGCGTGAAGCCAAGATCGCCGCCGCCGGTAACGAGATCCTTGACGAACAGCACGGTGGTGAGCGCCGAGACGACGGCGACGACGAACATCACCGGGTTCCGCATCAAGGTGCGCGGGTTCAGTTTTCTGAAGGAACCGCCGATAGCGGGCCACAGAATGCGGGTATCCATGATGCTCACGGATTTCGACGGGCTCATTTGGTGGCTCCAGTGTCGATGTTGTTGACCGGTCGATCGTGTGCCGAACGAAGGTGCGGCGGCCCGTAAGCCAGCAGCCAGATCATGATCAAGGCTGCCGCAATAGCGAGGAATGTGGACAGCGTCGGGAAAGGAGGGGGCGTTTTCTCCCCCTCCGGCTCGGGGCGATGCCGGACCTTTCGAGGTATGATCTTGAACCAGGGCATCGCCGTTTCAGAATGTCTGACCGTGAATCATCGCCAGGTGCTCGACGATCGGTCCGACCGCCAGGGCAGGGAAGAAGGTCAGGCCACCGACGATCAGGATGACACCGGCCAGCAGTCCGACGAACAGCGGACCGTCCGTCGGGAAGGTGCCGGCGGAGGCAGGGACGGTCTTCTTCGCAACCAGCGAGCCAGCAATCGCCAACGCCGGAATGATGACCAGGAAGCGGCCCATCAGCATGCCGATGCCGAGCGTTATGTTGTACCAGGGCGTGTTGCCGCTGAGACCGCCAAAGGCGGAGCCATTGTTCGCCGCGGCCGAGGTGTAGGCATAGAGAACCTCGGAGAAGCCGTGTGGACCGGCGTTGGCGATGGAAGCAACGCCGGTCGGCAGCACCACCGCGATAGCGGTGAAGATCAGCATTGCCAGCGGCAGGCAGAGCACGGCCAGTATAGCCATCTTGACCTCCTTGGCCTCGATCTTCTTGCCGAGATATTCGGGCGTGCGTCCGACCATCAACCCGGCGACGAAAACGGCAATGACGATGAACATCAGGATACCGTAGAAGCCGGCGCCGACGCCGCCGACAATGACCTCGCCGAGCTGCATGTTGATGATGGGGATCATGCCGCCGAGTGCGGTGAAGCTGTCATGCATGGCATTGACCGCGCCGCAGGACGCGGCCGTGGTGATGACGGCAAACAGTGCCGACAGGGCGATGCCGAAGCGGCTCTCCTTGCCCTCCATGTTGCCGCCGTCGATGCCGAGGGCATGGACCAGAGGATTGCCGGCGGCCTCGGCCCAGTAGCAGACGGCAACGCCGGCGATGAACAGCACGCCCATAGCCGACAGAATTGCCCAGCCCTGGCGCTGGTTGCCGACCATGCGGCCGAAGACATTGGTCAGCGCCGCGCCGAGGGCAAAGATCGTCACCATCTGGATCAGGTTGGAGATTGCATCGGGATTTTCGAAGGGATGCGCTGCATTGGCGTTGAAGAAACCGCCGCCATTGGTGCCGAGCATCTTGATGGCGATCTGCGATGCGACCGGCCCGACCGCGATGGTCTGTTGCGCGCCTTCGAGCGTGGTCGCGTTGACGTAGGCAGCGAGCGTCTGTGGCATGCCGAGATAGACATAGACGAGCGTCAGGGCGATGCAGAACGGCAAAAGCAGATAGAGCGTGCAGCGGGTCATATCGACCCAGAAATTGCCGATGGATTTGCCTGAGGCCCTGGCAAAGCCGCGGATCAGTGCGACCGCAATGGCGATGCCGGTCGCCGCCGACAGAAAATTCTGCACGGTCAAGCCGGCCATCTGCACGAGATAGGACATCGTGCTTTCGCCGCCGTAGTTCTGCCAGTTGGTGTTGGTCATGAAGCTGGCGGCGGTGTTGAAGGCCAGCCCAGGTTCGACGGCGGTCATGCCGGCCGGATTGTAGGGCAGGCCGCCTTGCAGCCGTTGCAGCAAATAGAGCACCAGGAAGCCGGCCAGGTTAAAGAACAGCAGGGCCGCCGCATAGGAGGTCCAGTGCTGCTCCTCGCGCTCGCTGGTCCCTGATATGCGGTAGAGCCCGCGCTCGAGCGGGGCCAGAATTGACGATAGGAATGTGCGCTCGCCGCTGAAAACGCGATGCATGTAGCCGCCGAGCGGCTTGGCCAGCAAAACTACGATCCCGCAATAGACGAGGATCTGCAGCCATCCGTTGATTGTCATGGGGTTGGCTCCTTGCCAGCGGAGATCAGAAGCGTTCCGGGCGAACGAGGGCGTATGTCAGGTAAGCGAGAAGAAACAAGGTCACGGCGCCGCCGAGGATATAGTCGAAAAGCATGTTACGATCCCTAAACTTACGGCTTGTCGCAGGCTTTGATGTAGCCAAAGCATAGAGCAAAGAACGCGATTCCAATCCCGACAACAACGATGTCCATCGTGCATTTTCCTTATAATGGTGTTTGTTCTTTTCAACTTGGACAAAACTATCCGAGCCTGTCGCCGCATCACATCGGCGGCCGGATACATCGCTTCGGCGAATATGGATCAAAGTGCCATAAAGGTTCGAGACGGGACGCGGAGCAAAGAAATCAAAATCCCATAAGGATTTCGCCGCCTCGGCGCTGGCCACAGCTTCAGGAGGGAGGTGCGCACCGGCGCGCGAAGCTGCCGGGGATCAGTCCGCGCGGGTGTAGATCACCGCGTAGTCGTCCGCATAGGCCCGCTTCCAGCCCAGTTCCTCGAAGAACGGAATGCGGCTGTCGTCGGCGGTCAACAATGCCCAGCCTACCGTATATTTCTCGAGTTGGGCTTTCAGGATCGGCTTGCCCCGGCTGTGCCCAGTCTGCTCATCCGTTTCCGTAAAGCCATTCAGGAAGAGCTGATCCGCGCGGCCGTCGATAAACGTCCTGATGCCATGGAAAATCAGCGTGCCGCCGAAATTGTAGGAGTTCAGCAGATTGCCCGACAGTTTATGGGTTTGGGCGAATGCCAGCGCGTCCCTCGCCGAGGTCTTCTGGCTCGGCACCACCGGATACGCCATGAACGCCGCAGCCGCCAAAACCACCAAAACGGCAATTCCAGCGCAAATCCTGGAAAATTGCCGTGCGAAAAAATGTTCAAGTCCGTCGCGCTTTTCAGCCGCCCATTTTGCGGCTGAAAGCGCTGGATATTGTTGCGCGACCTCGACGGCAAGGACGACCGGGACAAGAAGAAAGAACAGGTACATGAACCGTATGTGGGTGAGATAGACGTGCAACGTGAAGACAAGGAACAGCGCCTTGGCCCAGCCAATGCGCAATCTCGACACGAGCAGCCCGAAAAACGCCACCAGCAGGGCCACCTCCTGGAGGGTATGCCGCGAGGCGTCGAACGGCTGCCACTCCGCAATGTAAGGCACCGCCTCATTGCCATAGGCCACGGTGAATGTGGCGAGTATGGCCTTGACGCCATAGGGATTGAGCAGGCTGATCAGCGGGCAAAGCAGCCCGAAAGCGATCCACTTGGCCAGCAGCCGGGGGTTCGACAAGCGCGTGCGCATGACGAGGTCGAGGCCGGCGAAGGCGGCGATGACGAAACCGAAGGTGAAGGTGGCGTGGAGATTGGCCCACAGGCAAAGCAGCGCCAGCAGCCATAAAGGCGGCGCTTTCTCGTTGCGTGCGGCTTCGAAAAGACCGGCGCTCCAGACGACGATAATGGGCAAGGTAAAGATGTGCGGCCGGGCGACATAGATCGGCCCGATCAACAGCGCGAGCACCAGCGTCAGTCCTATCGCCAGCGTCGGCTTCAACCACGCGCTGAGATACCACGACGTCAAGAAGACCGTCAGCGCGATTACTGCAGTCGCCAGCAGTACCACGCCGTTCCAGCCGCCGGCTTCAAAGGCAATTGCAAGGAGAACCTGGCTAAGCCATTCCTTGGCGATCCATGGCTGGCCGGCAAAAGTGTAGGAATAGATGTCGACGGTGGGGAATGTGCGGCTTGCCAGCATATCCATGCCGACCTTGATGTGCCACCAGCTATCGGGATCCTGCAGGAGGGAGGTGGCAAAGGCGAGGAGCGCCGCCGCCATCACGACGGCCGCCAACAGGCAAAACACCAGCCTCACATGCCGTATGTCGTCTATCGACGGCCTCGCCTCACCAGATATCCCGCGCATGTGGCATCCCTGAGCCGCGATAGCGGTAGGGATAGGCCGAATTTGTTAGAAAACCGATAAGCTGCAGGATTGCGGCCACAATCCTGTGCCGCGCGTCCAACCGGCTCGGCGCGTTCAGCCCTCGGCCTTGAAGTTCTTGGCTTCCTTCTCGACCTTCGGGCTGTCCTTGCCGTGCTTGCGCATCAGATCCTTCGCCTGCTTCGGCGAAACGTCGGTGGTTTCAGCCAGACGCAGAGCCTCCTTTTCGTCCGCATCGCGCGTCTTGCGGTCGGCCATTGCGGTTTTCTTGTCAGCCATTACGACGCTCTTATGCTCTCGGCGATTTCGTTCAGCACCTTGCGATCGGTGCCGTGGCGCTTGATCAGCGTGCGTGCCTGATCCGGGGTAATGCCCGCTTCCTCGGCGAAGTGACGTACCTCGTAGTCTTCGCCGCCCGCCACTCGTGAGCGGTCGCGACTGTCGGTCTTGGTTTTGTCGTCGGCCATGACAGCTCTCCTCATCTCGACGAGGGCATAACGGGCAAGATTTCAGCGAGTTCCTTCGAGCGTGTCGCCCAATTACCGCGTTCGGGCATGACCCGGCATGAGCAGCGGTTTTGCTCAAAGCAAGGGCTTGGTGCCAGGCCGACCTTCACGCACAAACAGGCTGGCCTCTTTGGCGGCGCTGCCAACCGCCCGCCACTGCTCCTGGGCGCAGCCTGATATTCGTTCCGGTTTGCTAATGGGAGCGATGGTCGAACACGACGCCCATGGTCCTACCAACGGCCGTCATGACGATAAGCTCGACCAGATCGTCGTCACTGTTGCCGCAGGCCGGGGCCGTCCTGCGAACGATGTCCAGCATCGCCCTCGTCGATATGGTGTCGCCGGCACCGAACCGTGAAAGCGCAGATGAAACAAGCTCTTGGGCCGTCAAGTCGGCGACAGTCACCCTCTGCACCACGTTCATTGGCTTCCTCCCACCATGAACCCTCTCCCGGGAGAATGATACGCCGAACGTCGGGTTTCGCCAGCGAAATGGTGGTCCTACCAGCACGTGGTCGGCGACCGAAATCGTCGGTTTTGCGTGAGGCAATCCGGGCGCGAGGCGCCAGTGCTTTTGTGCCATGCGACTTCGACAAAGACCGATCCCGGCGGCCGGGATCGGTCTCAATTTTATTTACTTGGCAGTCTGATACTTGGCAGTGTGGTCTGCTCGGTTGCGGCCGAAGCCAGCGCAGCAAGAACCACGGTTCGGGCAGGACTGGAACGGTTCGTCGTTTCACGGAAACGCCGAACCGGTCTGTCTTTTTTGTTTGACGCAATTCCGGACGGAAAACCGTTCACACGTTTTCCCGGAATTGCTTGTCTTATGACTCTAGGCGGCCAGGTCGCTCGGAAGCTTGCCGCCATTCTCGGCCAGCTTTTTCATCAGTGCATCATGCAGCCACAGATTCATCGTTACGGTGTCGTTCATGTCGCCGGTGTAGTTCAGCTCGTGGGCAAGCTCCTTGCGGGCGCCGAGGCTGCTGTCGATATTCAGAGCCTTCATCAGGTCGACGATCGAATTCTTCCAGTTGAGCTTTTGCCCCTTCGCGGCCACCGCCTTGTCGAGAATGGCAGCGATGTCCGGGGCAGAGGACGGCGCGGCCGGCGCGGCCGGAGCCGGGGTTGCAGCCGGGCCGGGTCGGGTAGGCGCCGTCGGCTGGGTGGCCGTGTTCGAAGCAGGCGCGGGAGACGGTTGCGCCGTCGGCGCTTCGGCCGCAACCGCGTTTCCGAAAATCGCACCTTTGATACTGTCGAAAATGCCCATTGCTATCTCCTGTGTTGGCTTGACGGTGTGTTGCCTTGACGGTCGGTGAGGCGACCGTTGCCGAATGCCGCATTGAACGCCATGGTTGTACCTGACCACGAACGCAACGCAGGGGCAACTCCAAACTGGCTGAAAGGTAAAGGCTTGGTTGCGTTAGAAAATCGATCGAGACGGCAGCAGTTCGGGCTAGATACAGCTCGAGAGACCGTCAAGTGCAATGGATGGCGGCCTAAATGAAGGCTCTCAGCATGCATCCAGCTAAATTAGAAGTTGCAAATAAATCTGCGGATGCCGAGCGGTTCCGTACGAGTAAGATCAGTGTCAGTGGCCAATGGAGGCATTGGAGCGGTACCTGGAGGGAGACGCTCTTGATGATGAAAGCAGAAAGATCGTCTAGGTTTCGTATTCGCATCGTTGAGGGGAGCGAACCATGATCCCGGTTGTCGGAGCTGAGATGAGCATGCGCGCGGCAGGCAAGCGGCTTGGCATCGTCACGCGCCTGCGTCACCGGCGGACCGGCTGATGGCGCCCGTCAAGATCGACCCCGCCAAGGTGCGCGAGTTCAGGGATGCCGAAAGCTTCCATGCCTGGCTTGGCGAGCATCACGTCAGCGAGGACGAAGTCTGGATCAAGATACATAAGCTCGATTCGGGGCAGCCGTCGATTACGCCGAAGCAAGCCATCGACGTGGCGTTGTGCTGGGGCTGGATCGATGCGGTGCGCAAGGCGTTGGACGGCAAAAGCTACCTGCAGCGCTACACCCCGCGCGGCAGGAAGAGCACCTGGAGCCAGATCAATGTCGACAATGTCGCCCGGCTGATCGAGGAGGGCCGGATGACCGAGCACGGGCTGAAACAGGTCGAGGCAGCCAAGGCCGATGGCCGCTGGGCGCGCGCTTACAAGAGCGGCAAGGAGATGAAGATCCCCGACGATCTCCAGGCGGCAATAGACGCCGAGCCCAGGGCGAAAGAGATGCTGGCAAAGCTCAGCGGGCAAAACCGCTTCGCACTCGCCTTCCGCATCCACAACATGAAAACCGAAGCGGGACGCAAGAAGAAGATCGCGGCGTTCGTGGAGATGCTGAAGCGCAGCGAGACCATCTATCCGCAGGGCAGAAAGTGACATCTGACGAGGCGTGCCGGCGCTGCGTCTTGTGCTTGTCCCTGTCGGCGAGCCCCGAATGCTGCCGGATCGCTGCTCAGGCGCACCTTCGATCCTGGCGATGTCGCCGACGATTTGTTTTCGACGAGCGTCGCCCGGCACTTCGACACCAGCTCTCATTCGTTTAGTTGATGCAGGAAAAAAGTCCCGTCCTCACAGTCGGCATAGTATATTAGCAGGCGCTGTTATGAGGTTTTTGCCCGTTCAGGAGCCGACTGGCACGTGGGCCGTGTTTGATGCGACCGTGGACGTGCCTGCGGATTTCGCTGGCAGTTGCCTTATCGGCTTGCCGCGGGAGCGGGCGGAGTGGCTCGCAGCAAGAGCCAATCGAGATGCTGCAAAAGGCACTTCGATTTGCCGGTTGTCAGCTGCCGGACCGGCACAAGTTCTTAGACTTAGACCGTTAGGAGAGATTTCGATGATGCACGAACAGGTAATGGAAGCTGCGTTGGCAGCCAGAAATCAGGAAGTGGATATTTGTGGTGTCTTCGACATCACCAACAAAACCGATGCGCCAATTGGCTCTCGCCGATTGGGCGAGGCTATCCACTTTGTCGCCAATGCACCTATCGTTGGCTATGATGTTCACGCCGCCGTCATCAGGTATGGGCCACTCGGAACCCCCAGCCTCAGAGCAACAGATTGCGCACAGCTGTGGGAGAAGTTTGGCGAGGCCTTGCTGCAACACTGACGGGCAGACCTTCGGCGCGTATGACACCACCATCTTGCAGGACACTTCGCTAGCGAGAACGACGTGGAAGCCTGGCGGGTGATGTTGCAATTAAATTAGCCTGAGCGCATATTTTTTACCGGCTGGACTCGCAACCGGCCAGGCCCGGCGGCCGGCCGCCAACGGGCTGTCAGGCCGGGGACAAATGGCTCCGCAGGCCCGACGGTCCCCTTGGCAGGTCGCTGGAACCAAAGCATGATGCGGCGGCAAAAACGGTTTGGGGGAATGACATGCCTAAGGTTTCGGAACTCTTTTTCAAGACAGCCATCGTCTTTCTAATTCTGGGAATTGCAGCTGGCCTGCAGATGGCAATTTCAGGAGATCACGGCGCGTTTCCGGCTCACGCGCACATCAACCTGCTGGGGTGGGTCACCAGTGCAATATTCGGCGGCTACTATGCGCTGAACCCGGCAAAGGCTGCCCGCAGGACGGCGATGATCCACTACGGCGTGTACAATCTCGGCCTGGTGGTGATGCTGCCGGCGCTTTACCTGATGCTGCAGGGAAATCCGGCGCTCGAGCCGATCGTCGCCACCGGCTCGATGATTGTCGCTGCCGCCGTGCTGATCTTTGCCTTCGTGGTTTTCTCCAGCGAAACAGAGCGCTCAGTCTCGGGAATACAAGCGGTTCCGCGCTAGACGGGTCGGCGATGGTGCCGAGCCTGTCAAAGCCCGTGCTCTGGTGGAGAGCGCGGGCCAGTCGGGTTGTGGGCTGAACTGGGTGGGAGCCCGGAGATATCGACGTGGCGAAGAGAGCGGGACACCTAGAAGGAGAAGAGGGCGCTTGTGAAGGCTGTGAAGCTGTCACCATCTTATTGATCGACAGTCGGTGCAGTAAGTAACGGAGGCTCCACTAATTTTCGCCAAACAACCTCGGTTTTTTCGAAACTCTGCAACTGCACTTTGAGTATCGCTGTGCCTTCTAAGAAGGCCACAATTGAGGTCTCCCTCGCAAACGAATCAATAAGGCTGACAGTGGCTTGGTCTTTTGGCCGTCGAGTGAGTGTTCCCTCGAAAGCGTTCCCAAATTGTCGGATTCGGAGTTCGATTATCTCGGTTCGCTGTCTCGGATATGTCGAAAACAGCCCAGCGAGGGTATTCCCGGTCAGGGCATTTCCAGTTGCTTCACGCTCGAATTCTTCGGTTGCTTCGTAGGACCCGTCAGACCTTTTGCAAACGTTCAGAACCCCATCAGCAGTTTCCCACTTGCCTACAATGTCGGAATCGTCTGACTGCAGTGCCGCGCAACCGAGTTCCAGCAGGAAGACTTGCCTCGTTTTGGCAATGGCGCGGGCTTGTGTCACCTTATCCTCCTGTTCTCTGGAAGCTGAATCTAAGGAGCTTAAGGCGTCTACTACATTAGTATGGTGATCGGGCATTGCTACAGCAGCTTGAAGCCGCTTACGAGCCTCACCGAAGAACCCGCCTTGAATTAAGCCAAAGGCTAGGTTTGCATCCGCCAACGTTTCTCCCTTTGATGAGGCCTCTTCATAAGCGGCTACTGCTTCACCCGTAATTTTCAATGTGGAATAGGCCACTCCCAAGTTGTTCCAAGCCATCCCCGTTCTTTCTCGCACAGGAATGCTCTCATAGTGCATCAAAGCCAGCTCTGTGTCGCTGTGGCCATAGCTATGGGCTAAATCGAATCGAAGTGAAGTGTCGTCGGGAGTCTCTTTTAAGCGAACCTCATCTATCGCGTTCGCTATTTGTTTGAGGCTATTGGCGCTGGCTAAGCTTCGCAATGTACGCCTTAACAAGGCGTTCTTTGTGGGCTCTTCTCGTGAGAGCGCAAGAAGTTTTGACTTAATTCCAGCATAGTCTAACTCTTCACTTACTCCATCGAGTGTAACAAGACTGCTGACGGCGGCTGAGGCCTGTTCAATGCTCGCGGCGCAGTCAAGTGCCTTCGCATGAGCACTCACTGCACCTATGGTATCTCCATAGTATGCAAGAACGTCTCCGAGCATGTCATAGAGGCGGGAGTTGTTCGGGAAGGTTGCCACCTTTGCCTGGATGGTCTCTAAGGCTCCTGATTTTCCGACCCTCATGTTGAGATACGCTCGCCGACTGTCCCATACTGCTAAAGCTTCCTCCGAATCTGCCAATTTGCAGGCTCGAAATGCACTATCGATCTCGGATTGTTGGGTCTCGTCTTCGTGGAAGACGGCGAGCATAAAGGCATCTTCATACTGCCACAGCTGCCAGTCGTCCGCCGGCTCAAAAGTCCTTAGCAGCTTGTCGGCGTCAGCGTCCGCTGGAACCTTCTCCGGCGCCTTTTCCGCTTCGACACGACCCGCATTCTCGGGGGCAGGCCGTCTGCCTCCCACCCGGATGGCTTCAAGGATCGAGTGCGTTGCTGGCCCAAGTGCGGCGGCTAGATTGTCATCTGTTCTGGACGGTTCGTAGTCTACGGGCGTAATCCCTATTAAGTCTGACGGAAAGTTTATCTCTATCCCCCGAGGTCTAACAATAAACGTACGCTTTCGTGTTAATCGGCCGATAAATAGCCCTAGCTCAAATAGAACGTTATCTCGGACGGTTTTCCTGGTTTCACCACGCATCACGGTAACATCATCGGGAATAAACACGAAGACTGCAAAGTCTGCTCTGTCTAGATGCCTTTCTAGCGCCTCCAGTGGATATTCGGAGTGCCCAAACGCGCTCTCTGTCCAGACTATTGTCTCCGCGTCGTAGCTCAGACCGGCAGCTATTGCCTTGGCTGGTCGCAAATTTTCGCTAGATGAACCTATGAAGATAAAAGGCTTGTTCACTCTTTGACTCTTCTATCCCGTTCCAAAGCTTCGTTGGCTCGTGATACCAAAAGATGGATGCCGCGACTCTTGCGGATCGGGAACCCGTATGCCAACCGCAACTCTTCAGCCAGCTTTATGGCGGCTGCGGCGTGACTGACAATGAAGTCATCGGTTCTCACCTCTATGAAGCCAGCATCAATCACATCCTTGCTAATGCTCTGGCGGATCGCAACCTCCCTCCTAAAATTCATTGATTGTTCGGCAAGAGATTTTCGCAAAGACTGCCAAGCGGTAGGATCGTCGGGATAGGCCGGAAGGTTCGGGGGCATCAGGGCTCCGGGTGACATCTTGTATATGTCCTGCCGGACCAGCACTCCTGCGCTGATCCCCGTATTCCTCGAGAATTACTGCAATGCAAAGCGCTAAATGTTCAGCCTTGCGCCGGCGCTCCATATATTCTCGATAGCCGCCAAACATCCCGTTAATGGCAGCAGTCCCCAAGCCTGCACTCAGGAAAATCTGGACAATGGCAATCCAATTCCAGTGCGTCAGGTCCCAATTCATGCGCGTGCTGCTTTGCAGTTTGAGAGTATGGAACGGGATGCAAAATGAAATTTGGGTCTCACATATCAGACGCCGCCTCGCGAGACCCTTCGCCCATGCCCCTCCAGGCATTTCGTTTTGCCGTCCTAATGCCCGCCCGGCGACGACTTAGTGCCCTTCCGCCCGCAGTCACGCCCGATCAAGCGTTCGCACTGCCACTGCCACCAAGCTGACCGCCACGATAGGCCCGACGTCTCCGATAGTGAAGCCAGCGACGAGCTCCAGGCTATTGGCGGTCGAGACCGCCTATACTCAGAAGTCCTCGAAAGAGCGCCGTACCCATTCCGCTTGCGTGGCTGTTGATGCTGGCACCGGCCTCCATAATGCTAACCGCGAACGGCGGGGACCGTTGAAGAAATGATAGGAAAACCAGTGCCACCCTGCCTTGCGCAATTCTTCCTACGCGATGATCAACAGGTCTCCAAATTCCTTAGGGGTGATAGTCAATTCCCCAGCTTAAAGTAAATTGTTTTGGGGAAGGGCGCCAGCCAAATAGCTTAAGCAAAAAAATGGTCAAATGTCTTACAAAATATTCGTGTTGCTGGCGGAGAGAGCGGGATTCGAACCCGCGTTACGGTCTCCCGTAAACACACTTTCCAGGCGTGCGCCTTCAACCACTCGGCCACCTCTCCGTCTTTAGCATTTTCGCTGCGGCCGGTTTCGCCGCGCGGGTTGGGGAGATGCATCTCCCTTGGGGATTCCGGACCGGAATTCCGGCCGTGGGCGCCGTCAACCAGCGGATACCCTTTCCCCGCACCTGAGCCGTCAAAGCAACAGGCGCGGGGCTCATCTAGTCGATCCGGTGCCGAATGCCAAGACATAACGACAGTCTATTCGCTTTGCCGGATACGGATGCTCACCCCATGTTACCGGAGCACCCGTTGGGAGCCTATCGAAAGGGGCGGCGGAGGTGTGCTCGCCGTCCGGCGCGCCGCCGGTTCCGGCGAACCGGCGGTCGCGGGTTCAACTTCGCGTGTCGCGATTGCAGGCGAAGCAAGTAGATCCTATCTAACAGTCCGATACGACATTCTGATAATCTCCTGGGGAGGAAGGGTCTGGATGTTCCGCTTCATCTTTCGTCTCGCTGCAATGGTCGCGCTGTCGGTTTCGGTCATCATGGCCGTGCTCGATGCGACCCGGTCGGTGGCGGCTTCGGCGCTGGTGATGACCCCGCTTAATACCAGCTGGCTCGCGGTCTCGCCGGATACGCGCAGCGCCTTCGAAAGCTTCGTCCGCGACAAGGTCAATCCGCTGCTGTGGGATGGCACCATCGCCTGGGTGCTCAGCCAGCCCGGCTTCGCCGTGTTCGCGGTGCTGGCGTTCATTCTTTACGCCATCGGCTACAGGCGGCAGCGCCCCAGCGGGCGGTTCGCCGCGACCTGAAATTCCAGCCTGACCCGGTGTTCCCGTAGCGGGGAGGCTCAACCAAGAAGAAAAGGAAACCGCACTATGTTTCTCAGCGACATGCTGAACAAGAAGCTCAACCTGCCGAAGCCCTCCGAGGCGCTGCCCGGCCGCGACCGGCCGATCCCGACGGCATCGAAGCACTTTGTCTCGAACAGGCCGCTCAAGGGTCCCTATCCCGAAGGGCTGGAGACGGCGATGTTCGGCCTGGGCTGTTTCTGGGGCGCCGAGCGCCTGTTCTGGCAGGTCGAGGGCGTCTGGGTCACGGCGGCCGGCTATGCCGGCGGCGTCACGCCCAACCCGACCTACCAGGAAACCTGCACCGGGCTCACCGGCCATGCCGAAGTCGTGCTCGTCGTCTACGACCCCAAGATCGTGTCTTATGCCGAGCTCTTGAAGCTGTTCTGGGAAAGCCACGACCCGACGCAAGGCATGCGCCAGGGCAATGATGTCGGCACCACTTACCGCTCGGCGATCTATACGTTCAACGACGCGCAACACCAGGCTGCGATCGCCTCGCGCGACGCCTACGAGGCTTCGCTGCGCGGTGCCGGACGCGGCAAGATCACCACCGAGATCGCGCCGGCGCCGGAATTCTATTTCGCCGAGGAAGACCACCAGCAATATCTGGCGAAGAACCCCTACGGCTATTGCGGCCTGCAGGGAACCGGCGTCTCCTGCGCCATTCCGGCCGCCGTATCCGCCTGATTTTATGACCCTGACGCAAGGAATATGCTGTGACGCCGCGATGCGGCGCCACGCTTTTCCAAAGGGTCAAAATTCCACGTGAATTTTGTTTCGGGCCGTGCCAGATTGGCCCGAAGCGGGAGGACGACACTCCTGCCTGACGCCGCGTGCCTGCCGGAGAACCGGGCCGGCATGCGGTGCATAATGGACAAATAACCGACAGGGGTGTGGATCACATGAAACGTATCGTTCTCGGCCTTATGGCCGCAGCTGCAATGGTTCTTCCGGCCTTCGCCGCGGACATTCAACCCGCGCTTCTCTATGATCTCGGCGGCAAGTTCGACAAGTCGTTCAACGAGGCGTCCTTCCACGGCGCCGAAAAGTTCAAGACCGAGACCGGCATCCCCTATGTGGAATTCGAGGTCAGCAACGCCACCCAGCGCGAGCAGGCGCTGCGCCGTTTCGCCGAGGACGGCCGCAATCCGATCGTCATGGCGGGCTTCTCCTGGTCGGATGCGCTTGACAAGATTGCCACCGAGTTCCCCGACACCAAATTCGCCATCATTGACATGGTCGTGGACAAGCCCAATGTCCGCTCCCTGGTCTATAAGGAGCAGGAAGGCTCGTACCTCGTCGGCGTGATGGCGGCGATGGCTTCCAAGACCAAGAAGGTCGGCTTCGTCGGCGGCATGGACATTCCGCTGATCCGCAGGTTTGGCTGCGGCTATGTCGGCGGCGCCAAGGCGGCCGGCGCCACCGACGTCATCCAGAACATGACCGGCGATACGCCGGCAGCCTGGAACGATCCGGCCAAGGGCGGCGAGATCGCCAAGACGCAGATCGACCAGGGCGCCGACGTGGTCTACGCAGCGGCAGGCGGCACCGGTGTCGGTGTGCTGCAGGCAGCGGCCGACGCCGGCAAGCTCGGCATCGGCGTCGATTCCAACCAGAACGGCCTGCAGCCCGGCAAGGTGCTGACCTCCATGGTCAAGCGCGTCGACGTTGCCGTCTACAACACCTTCATGGATGCCAAGGACGGCAAGTTCACGGCCGGCATCAACGATCTCGGCCTCAAGGAAGGCGGCGTCGACTACGCCATGGACGACAACAACAAGGCACTTGTCGACGATGCGATGAAGGCGGCGGTCGAAAAAGCCAAGGCCGACATCATTGCCGGCACCATCAAGGTGCACGACTACATGTCGGACAATGCCTGCCCGTATTGATCGATTGCCCTTATTGATCGACTGGCACTGCTGAACTGACGAGCCGCCGGGTGAAAGCCCGGCGGTTTTGCATTGTCAGCCGCTCACCAGTGCGGCGGCTTGGTTACCGGCACGTCGGGTGCGGCCTGTTCCTCCAGCGCCAGGAAGCGCTCGGCCAGCGCGTCGAGCTTGCGCTGCATGCGCTCGATCACCTTCCACTGTTCGGCGATCTGGCCGGACAGTTCCTCAATGGTCTTCTCCTGCTCGGCGGCGCGGATTTCCAACGTCGTCAGCCGGTCCTCGGGCATGGTCATTTGAAATCCTCGATCAGGCGATTGTGCAGGCTGCGGCCACGTTGGAAATTGACAAGCATGGCGGGATTTGTCGAGAGTGAACGCTGCTCCGGCCAATTGGCGCAGACCCAATTGGCACAGACTGGGCGTCATGCTAGGCGTTTGACCAAGCGGTAAAAAAATAACAGTGGGAACAGGCTGCATGGCGCAAGCCGCAATCGAGCTGATCGGCATCGACAAGAGCTTTGGCGCCGTGCGCGCCAACCGTGACATCAATCTGGAGATCATGCGCGGCACCATCCATGGCATCGTCGGCGAAAACGGCGCCGGCAAGTCGACGCTGATGTCGATCCTCTATGGTTTCTACCAGGCCGATGCCGGCGAAATCCGTGTCGGCGGCCAGCCGGCATCGATCAAGACGCCGAACGATGCGATCGCGCTCGGCATCGGCATGGTGCATCAGCATTTCATGCTGGTCGACAATTTCTCGGTCCTGGAAAACGTCATTCTCGGCGCCGAAAGCGATGCGCTGCTGAAGAAGAGCATCGCCAAGGCGCGTTCCGAGCTGGAGCGGCTCGAGCGCGAATACGGGCTCGAAGTCGATCCCGACGCGATCATCGAGGAATTGCCGGTCGGCCTGCAGCAACGCGTCGAAATCCTCAAGGCGCTCTATCGCGGCGCCGAGATCCTGATTCTCGACGAGCCGACGGGCGTGCTGACGCCGGCCGAGGCCGACCATCTGTTCCGCATCCTCAGGCAGCTGAAGGAGCAGGGCAAGACGATCGTGCTGATTACCCACAAGCTGCGCGAGATCATGGCGATCACCGACACGGTCTCGGTGATGCGCCAGGGCACGATGGTGGCGACACGCGAAACCAGGAAGACCACGGTCGAGGAGTTGGCCGAGCTGATGGTCGGCCGGCGCGTGCTGCTGCGCGTCGAAAAGGGCGAGGCGAAGGCCGGCGGCGTCAAGCTCGCGGTCAAGAATCTGACGGTGAAGGATTCCCGCGGCGTCACCATGGTCGACGACGTCTCCTTCGACGTCCACGCCGGCGAGATCGTCGGCATTGCCGGCGTCGCCGGCAACGGGCAATCCGAACTGCTCGAGGCGATTTCCGGCATCAGGCATGCCGTGTCGGGCTCGGTTATGCTGGACGGAAAGCCGATCGACCTGACCGGCGCCGCCGACCCTGGCGAGCTGCGCGAGCGCGGCCTTGCCCATGTGCCGGAGGACCGCCACCATGTCGGCTTGGTGTTGGCCTTCGAGGAGAACGAGAATTCGATCCTCGGCTACCAGGACGACGAGCGCTATCTGAAGGGGCCGTTCCTCGACATCGACGCCATCCGTAACGATGCCAGGGACAAGATCGTCAAATACGACATCCGCCCGGCCGACTGCCGCCTCAAGACCGCCAATTTCTCCGGCGGCAACCAGCAGAAGATCGTGCTCGCGCGGGAAATGGAGCAGGATCCCGGCGTGTTGATCGTCGGCCAGCCGACGCGCGGCGTCGATGTCGGCGCCATCGAATTCATCCACAAGCGCCTCATCGCGATGCGCGACCAGGGCAAAGCGGTGCTGGTGGTTTCGGTCGAGCTCGACGAGATCCGTTCGCTTTCCGACCGCATTCTGGTGATGTTTGCCGGCCGCATCGTCGGCGAGCGCGGCCCCGACGCGACCGAGGGCGAACTCGGTCTGCTGATGGCCGGCGTCGAGCACCGGGAGGCGGCCGAGTGAGCACTCCCTATGCCAAGCTGCCGGCCTGGGCCGATTACGTGCTGATCCCGCTGATCAATCTGTTCGTCGCCTTCGTCGTTGCCGGCTTCGTCGTCATATTGGTTGGCGAGAACCCGCTGCGCGCAGCCGTCGTCCTGGTCGAGGGCGCCTTCGGTCGCGGCCAAGGCATCGCGTTCACGCTTTTCTATGCCACCACCTTCATCTTCAGCGGGCTTTCGGTGGCGGTTGCGGCGCATTGCGGCCTGTTCAACATCGGTGGCGAGGGCCAGGGCTATATCGCCGGTCTCGGCATCGGCATCGTTTGCCTGGCCTTCGACAGCGTGCTGCCCTGGTGGCTGACCTTCCCGATTGCCATTGTCGCCGCAGCGGCGATGGGCGCGCTGTGGGCGCTGATCCCGGCCTATCTGCAGGCCAAGCGCGGCTCGCACATCGTCATCACCACCATCATGTTCAATTTCATCGCCGCCAGCGTCATGGTCTATGCGCTGGTGGGCATGCTGAAGCCGCCCGGCTCGATGGCGCCGCAGACGCGCACCTTCCTCGAAGGCGCACAATTGCCGAAGCTCAACTGGATCATCGAATTGTTCGGCGCCAAAATCCGTTCGGCGCCGTTCAACGTCAGCTCGCTGCTGGCGCTGGCCATGGCCTTTCTCGTGTGGGTGCTGATCTGGCGCACCAAGCTGGGCTACGAGATGCGCACCTATGGCCATAGCCCGAAAGCGGCGCGCTATGCCGGCATTTCGGAGATCCGCATCATCATCATCGCGATGATGATCTCGGGCGCACTGGCCGGCATGATGGCGCTCAATCCGACGATGGGCGACCAGCATAATGTCGCGCTCGAATTCGTTTCGGGCGCCGGTTTCGTCGGCATCGCAGTGGCGTTGATGGGCCGCCTGCACCCGGTCGGCATCGTGCTTGCCGCAATACTGTTCGGCATGCTCTACCAGGGCGGCGCCGAGCTCGCCTTCGAGATGCCGGCGATCAGCCGCGACATGATCGTCATCATCCAGGGCCTCGTCATCCTGTTCGCCGGCGCGCTCGAGCATATGTTCCGGCCCTACGTCCAGGCGCTGTTCGCCTCGCTCAGCCCGAGATCGGTTGGTATGGAAGCGGTCAAGGGGAAGGGTGCCTGAGATGGATTTCTTCAATGCCATCGTGCAGGTCCTGGACTCGACCATCCGCCTGTCGGTTCCCTTGCTGCTCGCCTGCCTCGCCGGCCTCTATTCGGAGCGCGCCGGCGTCTTCGACATCGGGCTCGAGGGCAAGATGCTTGTCGGCGCCTTCGCCGGTGCCGCCGCCGCCTCGGTCTTCCACTCGGCCTATCTCGGGCTCGGCATGGCCATCCTCATCTCGGTTGCCTTCGCGCTGATCCACGGCTTTGCCTCGATCACCCATCGCGGCAACCAGATCGTCTCCGGCGTCGCGATCAATTTCATTGCGGCCGGATCGACGATCATGCTCGGCCAGGCCTGGTTCCAGCAAGGCGGGCGCACGCCAGCGCTGGCCGCCGGCGAGCGCTTCGAGGCAATCATCTGGCCGGGCGCGGATGCGCTCAGGAGCGTTCCGATCCTCGGGCCGATCTATTCGGAACTCATCTCCGGCCACTCCGTGCTGGTCTATCTCGCCTTCCTGGCCGTGCCGTTCACCTGGTGGGTGCTGTTTCGCACCCGCTTCGGCTTGCGCCTGCGCGCCGTCGGCGAGAACCCGGCCGCGGTCGATACCGCCGGAATATCCGTCGCCTGGCTGCGCTACCGGGCGCTGATCTGCACCGGCGTGCTCACCGGCATTGCCGGCGCCTATCTGTCGATGGTGCAGAATGGCGGCTTCGTGAAGGACATGACCGCCGGCAAGGGCTACATCGCGCTGGCCGCGCTGATCTTCGCCAAATGGAAACCGGTCAACGCCATGTTCGCCTGCCTGCTGTTCGGCTTCCTCGACGCGGCGTCGATCCGCCTGCAAGGCACGCCGCTGCCGCTGATCGGCAAGGTGCCGGTGCAATTCATGCAGGCGCTGCCCTATGTCCTGACGGTCATCCTGCTTGCCGGCTTCATCGGCAAGGCAATCCCGCCGCGCGCCGGCGGCGTGCCTTATGTCAAGGAACGCTGATCTATCATGGCTCATGATCTGTTCGAAGCGGCGAAAGCCGCCATGGCCAAGGCCTATGCGCCCTATTCGAAATTTCCGGTCGGCGCGGCGTTGCGCACCGAGGACGGCCGTGTCTTCACTGGCGCCAATGTCGAGATCGCGTCCTATCCGGAGGGCTGGTGCGCTGAAACCACCGCACTTGCCAACTACATCATGGGCGGCGGCGGCAAGATCACGGAAGTCGCCGTGATCGCCGAACGCGTGGCAAAATGCTCGCCCTGCGGCGGCTGCCGGCAGCGGCTGGCGGAATTCTGCCGGCCGGAAACGAAGTTCTATCTCTGCGATGACAGTGGCGTGGTCGAGACCGTGACCATGGGCGAGTTGCTGCCATACGGATTCCAGGGCGATGTGCTGAAATGAAAGAAGCGCTCGATCACCTCGTCGAAAGGCTGGACGGGCTGGCGCCGACCACCGCTTTGGTGCTGGGATCGGGGCTTGGCGGGCTTGTCGACAAGGTCGAGGATGCAGTGCGCATTTCCTACGCCGACTTGCCGGGGTTTCCCAGAAGCGGCGTCAGCGGCCATGCCGGCGAGGTGGTGGCGGGGCTCTTTGCCGGCACGCCGGTGCTGATGCTGTCCGGCCGCGCACACTACTACGAGCACGGCAACGCGGCGGCGATGCGGCCGGCACTCGAGGTGCTTGCCGGCCTCGGCATCTCCAAACTGATCCTCACCAACGCCGCCGGTTCGGTCGATCCCGGGATGGGGCCGGGCTCGGTGATGCTGATCACGGACCACATCAATTTCTCGGGCTCCAACCCGCTGATAGGCGAGCCGAGCGACCGCCGTTTCGTCGGCCTGACCGAAGCCTATGACGCCGGTCTCCGCTCCGCCATCGAGCAGGCGGCGAAGGCCACCGGTACCACGCTGCACAAGGGCGTCTATATGTGGTTCTCCGGCCCATGCTTCGAGACGCCCGCCGAGATCCGCATGGCGCGCGTCATGGGCGCCAACGCGGTCGGCATGTCGACGGTGCCGGAGGTCATTCTCGCCCGCTTCCTCGGCCTGCGCGTCGCCGCCTGCTCTGTCGTCACCAACCTTGCCGCCGGCATGACCGGAGCCGAGCTGTCGCACCAGGAGACCAAGGACATGGCGCCGGTCGGCGGCGCGCGGCTGGCGACCATCCTGCAGCGCGTTTTTCAGGACGGGCTTCCGGAGCACAGGGTCGACGCCTGATGCTTCCCCAGGAAATCATCCGCCGCAAGCGCGATGGCCAGAAGCTCTCGGCTGAGGAGATCGCGTTCTTTATCGAGGGCCTGACCGCCGGCACCGTTACCGACGCGCAGGTCGGCGCCTTCGCCATGGCGGTGTTCTTCAACGGCATGAGCCGCGACGAGGCGGTGGCGCTGACAATAGCGATGCGCGATTCCGGCGATGTGCTCGACTGGTCGGATCTGCCTGGGCCGGTCACCGACAAGCATTCGACGGGCGGCGTCGGCGACAATGTCTCCTTGATGCTGGCACCGATCGTCGCTGCCTGTGGCGCCTATGTGCCGATGATTTCCGGCAGGGGTCTGGGCCATACCGGCGGCACGCTGGACAAGATGGATGCCATCCCCGGCTATATCAGCCAGCCGGACATTGCACGCTTCCGCAAGACGGTGCTGGAAACCGGCTGCGCCATCATCGGCCAGACCGCCGATCTGGCTCCCGCCGACGCCAGGCTCTACGCCATCCGCGATGTGACGGGAACAGTGGAATCGGTGCCGCTGATCACCGCCTCGATCCTATCGAAGAAGCTGGCCGCCGGCCTCAATTCGCTAGTGCTGGACGTCAAGGTCGGCAACGGCGCCTTCATGGAGAAATCGCGCGATGCAACCGCGCTGGCCAACAGCCTGGTCGACGTCGCCAATGGCGCCGGCCTTAAGGCCTCGGCGCTGGTCACCGGCATGAACGAGCCGCTGGCATCCGCCGCCGGCAATGCGGTCGAGGTGCGCAACGCCGTCGATTTTCTCACCGGCCGCTTTCGCGACCGGCGGCTGGAGGACGTGACGCTGGCGCTGGCCGCCGAAATGCTGCAATCGGCAGGCCTGGTGTCGTCCAACCAGAACGGCCTGCGCCGCGCCGCCGAGACGCTGGCCGGCGGCCGCGCCGCTTCCATCTTCGCGCGCATGGTGGCGGCACTTGGCGGTCCCGCCGACTTCATCGAAAATCCGGAAAAATATCTGCCGAAAACGGCAACGGAATTTGCCGTCAAGGCGAGCGCGAACGGCTTTGTCACCGGCATCGCGACCCGCGAGATCGGGCTTGCGGTGGTCGGGCTTGGCGGCGGGCGGACGCGGCCGGACGACAGGATCGATCACGCCGTCGGCATCACCAGGCTGTTGCCAGTCGGCGCTGAAGTGCGGACCGGCGAAGCGCTGGCGCTGGTCCATGCCCGCAATACCGGGGATGCCGAAGCGGCCGCCGCCGCCGTGCTTTCGGCCTATACGATCGGCACTTCCAAACCGGCCACGGAGAAAACCGTCATCCGGCGGATCCTGCCGCGCGGGTAGAGCCCATTCCGATGGGTATCGGATGGGCTCTATCTCTCTTGGACCATGATCTTGTCCGAAAACCGGTTCCCTCTTTTCGCTGGCGCGGACCTGCGGTTCGGGATCACGGTCTACTGAACCAGCAGCAGCGTGCCGTCTTCGACCTGGTATTTTTCGAGCCGCTGCAGAAAGCTCATGCCGATCAGGTTGGTGTGCAGCGCCCTGTCGTCGAGCACGACGGCCTCGACGCCCTCGACGGTGATCCTGCCGATCTGCAGGCGGTCGATCGTCACCACGGCGGCCTTGATCGCACCGTTGGCGGTGTTGACCTGATGGCTGAAGTCCGACGAATTGAGCGAGATGCCGATCCTGCGTGCGGTCGAGCTGTTGATGGCGACGAGCGTCGCGCCGGTATCGATCATGCCGTCGATCTGGCGGCCGTTCAACTTGAAGGCCGACATGAAATGCCCGCGCGCGTCCGCGGTGACGACGACCTTGCGGCCGAGCGGCTGCGGCGTCGCCGGCCTGTCCGGAACGGCGGCGAGGTTCAGGTCGGTTTGTGTGTCGGCCGGCTTGGTTCCGACGGCGGATTTCAACAGCCGCTCGATTACCTGTGGATTCGACTGATAGACGATCGGCAGCGATGCCGACGTTCCGGCAAATACGCCAAGGATGAGAAGCTTGCGCAGCATGGACCGGCCTTTGTGGTTGCCGATCCTTAGTCCGATATGGTGTTTGCCGCTTTAACGAATGCGGAAACCAGCCGTTTGCGTAAACAATCGGTAAACGGACCTATTTGGTGCCGTACATGCGGTCGCCGGCATCGCCGAGACCGGGCATGATGTAGCCCTTCTCGTTGAGTTGGCGGTCGATGGAAGCGGTGAAGACCGGAACATCGGGATGCGCCTGGGTAAACCGCTCGAGGCCCTCTGGTGCCGCCAACAGGCAGAGGAAGCGGATGTTGGTGGCGCCGCGGCCTTTCAGCTTGTCGATCGCCGCGATCGCCGAATTGGCGGTCGCCAGCATCGGGTCGACGACGATCACCAGCCGGTCGGCGAGGTCGCCCGGCGCCTTGAAGAAATATTCGACAGCCTCCAGCGTCTCATGGTCCCGGTAGAGGCCGATATGGGCGACACGCGCCGCCGGCACCAGATCGAGCAGGCCTTCGAGCAAGCCGTTGCCGGCGCGCAGCACCGAGGCGAAGACCAGTTTCTTGCCCTCCAGCGTCGGCGCCTCCATCGTCTCGATCGGCGTCTCGATCGTCGTCGTCGTCAGTTCGAGGTTACGGGTGACCTCGTAGCCGAGCAATAGCGAGATCTCGCGCAGCAGCCGCCGGAAACCGGCCGTCGAGGTTTCCTTCTTGCGCATGATGGTCAGCTTGTGCTGGACAAGCGGATGGTCGACGACGGTGACGCCCTTCATGGTGTTCTCCGAACTGCGCAGGTGAATAGTGGATGGTGAATGGTGAATAGTGAATAGTGAACTGGTTTGCCAGTCCTTGGTTGCGCGGAAAAACTCGCGATTGATGGACCGAAGCGCCGGGTGAACCATTCACTATTCACCATTCACCTGCCCTTGGCGCCGAGCCTGCCCAGCAGCGCCGCCCTGGTCTTCCTGTCGACGAAGGCTGCCTCGATGGCCGTCCTGGTGACGGCGGTGAGCGCCTTGTCATCCATGGCAAAATGCTCGGCGGCGATGTCGTATTCGCGTTTCAGCGAGGTCCAGAAATAGGGCGGGTCATCGGAGTTGAGCGTCACCTTGCAGCCCGCCGCGCGCAAGGCGGGAAAGGGATGGTCGGCGAAGCTGTCGAAGATTTTCAGGGCGATGTTGGAGCCGGGGCAGCATTCGAGCACGACGCCTTCGTCGGCGATGCGCCGCACAAGCTCGGGGTTCTCGATGGCGCGCACGCCATGGCCGATGCGAGACGGGCGGATGTGGTCGAGTGCCGCCTCGACGCTTTCCCAGCCCAACAATTCGCCGGCATGAACGGTGATGCCGAGGCCGGCCTCGCGGGCGATCTCGAAGGCCCTGACATAATCTTCCAGGTCGCCGATCCGCTCGTCGCCGGCGACACCGAAGCCGGTGACCAGCGGATGCCCGCTGCGGGCCGCGAAACGCGCCGCCCGCTCGATCGATTCGACACCGAAATTGCGCACGCCAGTGACGATCATGCGGCCTTCGATGCCGGTCTTCGCCTTGGCGCGGGCCATGCCTTCGCCGAGCGCGTCGGTATAGGCCTTCGGCGACAGCCCGGCCTTGCTGGCATGGTCGGGCGAGGTGAAAACCTCGGAATAGATGGCGCCGTCGCGGGCAAGGCTGGTCAGGTAGTGATCGGCCAGCCGCGCATAGTCTTCTTCAGTGCGGAACAGGTCGGAGGAGAAGTCGTAGGCGGCGAGGAAAGAGGTGAAATCGTGCCAGACGAAGGAGCCGTCCTGGATGTAGGGCGAGGCATCCTTGCCGTATTTCTCAGCCTGGCGGAGGACGAGTTCAGGCGCCGCTGCCCCTTCGATGTGGCAGTGCAGTTCTGCTTTCAAAGGCATTCGATTATCCCGTCAGGCTTTTCTTATGACGCAAGTTCTTGTCGGAAAACCGTGTGACACTTTTCCGGAACCTGCTTCGAAGCGCGGCCGAACACCGCGCCTAAAACAATAGCGCCCGCACCATCGATCGGCTATGGTCCCGCCGATTTTATGGCGGATCAAAACGATGTCGGTTGAAAGAACCACTGCTGCGGGCGGCATGGAAACCTCCTATGGTTTCAAGCGGGTAGGACCAGGCGACAAGCAGTCCCTGGTCAATGATGTTTTCCACAAGGTGGCGAACCGCTACGACCTGATGAACGACCTGATGTCGGCCGGGCTGCATCGGTTGTGGAAGGACGCCATGGTCGCCTGGCTCAATCCACCGAAGCGGCCGGGCTGGAGCGTTCTCGACGTTGCCGGCGGCACCGGCGATGTCGCCTTCCGCATCGTCGAGGCGAGCGGCAGGCACACTCATGCAACTGTTCTCGATATCAATGGCTCGATGCTCGCCGTCGGCCGCGACCGGGCCGAGAAAAAGGGCCTGTCGGCAAATACCGATTTCGTCGAAGCCAATGCCGAGGAACTGCCTTTTGCCGACGCTGCTTTCGATGCCTACACCATCGCTTTCGGCATCCGCAACGTGCCGCGCATCGATGTGGCGCTTGCCGAAGCCTATCGCGTGCTGAAGCCTGGCGGGCGCTTTCTCTGCCTTGAATTTTCCGAGGTCGAGATGCCGCTGCTCGACAAGGTCTATGAAGCATGGTCGTTCAACGCCATCCCGCGGATCGGCAAGGTGGTGACCGGCGATGGCGAGCCCTATTCCTATCTGGTCGAATCGATCCGCAAATTTCCCAATCAGCAGAATTTCGCGGCGATGATCTCGCGCGCGGGCTTTGACCGCGCCTCATTCCGCAATTATTCCGGCGGCATCGCCGCGCTTCATTCGGGCTGGAAGCTTTGAGGCTGGCCCGCATTTTCATAACCCGACGTGCCTTTCGCCAGTTCGGGAAACCGGCAGGGCAAAGCCAGCCATGAGCAGCATCGGCGCTGGTTTCAGGCTCGTGCGGGCCGGCTGGGTGCTGGTCCGCGAAGGGGTCATCGCGGCTTTGCCTGGCGACGAACTCTTCGGCCTGCCGAAATTCGGCTGGCGCATGGCCCGGTTGTTCACCCGCCGGCGCGCGCTTGCCTATGAGCGCGGCGACAGGCTGGCCAAGGCGGTCGTGCGGCTCGGCCCGTCCTACGTCAAGCTCGGCCAGTTCCTGGCGACACGGCCAGACGTCGTCGGCAACGATATCGCGCTTGATCTCGCCATGCTGCAGGACAAGATGCAGACCTTTCCCAAGGCCGAGGCCATAGCGGCGATAGAAGCATCGCTCGGACGCAAGGTCGGTGAGCTCTATGCCAGTTTTGGCGAGGCCGTCGCCGCCGCCTCGATCGCGCAGGTCCATACCGCCGAAACGATGCAGGACGGCGTCGTTAGGCGAGTGGCGGTGAAGGTCATCCGGCCGGGCGTGCGCCGCCGCTTCTTTCGCGATCTCGAGAGCTATTTCCTCGCCGCCCGGCTGCAGGAAAAGTACATCCCGTCGTCGCGCCGGCTGCGGCCGGTCGAGGTGACGGAGACGCTGGCCCAGACCACCAAGATCGAAATGGATTTGAGGCTGGAGGCGGCGGCTTTTTCGGAGCTCGGCGAGAACACCAAGGACGATCCCGGCTTTCGCGTGCCGTCGGTCGACTGGGAGCGCACCGGTCGTGACGTGCTGACCATGGAATGGGTCGACGGCATCAAGTTGAACGATATTGCCGGCCTCGCCGCCGCCGGCCACGACCTGAAGGCGATTGCCGCCAACCTGGTCCAGTCGTTCCTGCGTCATACGCTGCGTGACGGTTTCTTCCATGCCGACATGCATCCGGGCAACCTGTTCGTCGAGGCCGATGGCACCATCGTCGCTGTCGATCTCGGCATTGCCGGCCGGCTCGGCAGGAAGGAGCGTCGCTTCCTCGCCGAAATCCTCTACGGCTTCATCACGCGCGATTACCAGCGCGTCGCCGAGGTGCATTTCGAGGCCGGCTACGTGCCGCGCCAGCACAATGTCGCAGCTTTCGCCCAGGCGATCCGGGCGATCGGCGAACCGATCCACGGCCAGCCGGCTGAGACCATCTCGATGGCCAAGCTTTTGACGCTGCTGTTCGAGGTGACCGACCTCTTCGACATGGCGACGCGATCCGAGCTGGTGCTGCTGCAGAAGACCATGGTCGTCGTCGAAGGCGTCGCCCGCACCCTCGACCCGGCCTTCAACATGTGGAAGACGTCGGAACCTGTGGTGAGCGGCTGGATTACGCGCAATCTCGGCCCGCGCGCTTTACTGGCCGATGCGCGCGACGGCGCCAACGCGCTGCTGGCGCTGGCCCGCCAGGCGCCGGACCTCGCTGCCCGCACCGAGCGGCTGTCGCGTGAGATCGACCTGATGGCCGAACACGGCCTGCGCTTCGACGAAAGGACCGCGCACGCAATCGGCAGGGCCGAGGCGCGCTACACCCGCTCCGGCCGGCTGGCGCTGTGGGTAATCGCATTGACGCTGGTGTATATCGCCTGGAAGCTGCTCTAACGCCTTGTTGTCGATTGATTGCATTGCTATCATTGCCTTCGGCGATTTCGGATAAAGTGCAATCACATGGCCAGCATCACGATCCGCAACCTTGATGACGAGGTCAAGGATATGCTGCGCCGATTGGCTGCGGAGAATGGCCGGTCAATGGAAGACCAGGCGCGGGTCATGATCCGCGCAGCGGTCGAAGGTCAACTCGGTTCGTCCGGCCGCATCGACCAGATCGAGAAAACGTTGCGCGAACTGATAAGCTTGCAGAATCCTGCAGCTCCGGTGGTCGCGGTCCCCAGCCAAGTCGCGCGAGGTGTCCTCTCCGGCAAGCGCATCCTGCTCATCATCGGCGGAGGCATCGCTGCCTACAAAGCGCTCGACCTGATCCGCCGGCTGCGCGAGCGTGGTGCTTCGGTGCGCGTGGTGATGACGGCTGCGGCGCAGGAATTCGTGACCACGCTGTCGGTCGGGGCGCTGTCGGCCGATCATGTCTTCACCGATTTGTTCGACCGCAATGACGAGCACGATGTCGGCCACATCCGCCTGTCGCGCGAGGCCGACCTTATCGTCGTGGCGCCGGCCACCGCCGACCTGATGGCGAAGCTCGCCAACGGCCACGCCAATGATCTTGCCTCCACCGTGCTCATCGCCACCGACAAGCAGGTTTTAATGGCGCCCGCCATGAACCCGAAGATGTGGGCGCATCCGGCGACCCGGCGCAACCGCTCGACGTTGCAGAAGGACGGCATCGCATTTATCGGCCCGTCGAAGGGCGAGATGGCCGAGAGCAACGAGGCGGGCGAGGGCCGCATGGCCGAGCCGCTGGAGATCGTCGCCGCGATCGAGGCGCTGCTCGACAGCCGGCCAAAGCCGCTGGCGGGAAGAAAGATCATCGTCACTTCCGGACCGACGCATGAACCGATCGACCCGGTGCGCTACATCGCCAACCGCTCGTCGGGCAAGCAGGGCCATGCGATCGCGGCGGCGCTGGCCAGGCTTGGCGCCGACGTGCGTCTCGTCTCCGGTCCGGTCGGCGTTGCCGATCCGGCCGGCGTCGCCACGCTGCATGTCGAAACTGCCGTCGAGATGAAGGATGCGGTCGAACAGCTGCTGCCGGCCGACGCGGCAGTGTTCGTCGCGGCTGTCGCCGACTGGCGCGCTCAAAGCTCGGCCGGGGAAAAGATCAAGAAGGTGGCGGGCGAGGGTCCGCCGGTGCTGCAGATGGTGGAAAATCCCGATATTCTTGCCGGTGTCGGGCATCACAAAAAGCGGCCGATGCTGGTGGTCGGTTTCGCCGCGGAGACGCAGGACCTGGTCAGGAATGCCGAGGCCAAGCTTGCGAAAAAGGGTGCCGATCTTATCGTCGCCAATGATGTCTCGCATGAAGGCGGTTCTCCGGGCGTGATGGGCGGCGACCGCAACAAGGTGCGGATCGTCTCAAAGGCCGGCGTCGAGGAATGGCCGGAGATGAGCAAGGACGAGGTGGCGACGCGGCTCGCGGCACTGATCGCTGACCGGCTGAAGACGGTCGTGGTCTAGTCAATCCCCGACGGAGATTGGCAGCTTCGCCGGCTGCGCGTCGCTCGTCCCCGATATCCGCAAGGCGGCGAGGCATCCCAGGATTCCGAGCGGGATGAAGGCGAGGAACAGCCAGGCGGCGACATTTGCCGCGGCCTCGCGGTTCAGACCTTCGGAAAAGCCGCTGGCATTGGCGACGATGCCGGTCAGTGCCGCACCCACGGCATAGCCGATGCGCTGCATGGTCGGCACGGCGGCCGAGGCGACCGTCTGCTCGCCTTCCTTGGCCGATGCCACGATGACACGCGTGACGAACGGCCAGGCGATGCCGAAACCGCCGCCTTGCAGCAAGGCGCAAAGCAGGATCAACGGGATCGAGCCCGCCGGCACCGTATAGGCGAAACCGGCGATGCCCGTGGCGATCATCAGCGCTCCGCCGACGATGATCAGCCGCTCGCGCTCCGGCGGCGCATTGGCGACGAGGATCGACAGGATCGACCAGGCGATCGATTCGGCGGCGATGATGTAGCCGGTGGTGAGGATCGGAATGCCGTGGAGGCTGGTCAGGAGCAGTGGCCCGTAGACCGCGAACGAGCAGGTCGCCACCGAGAACGCCGCGACCATGGTCATGCCCGCGCCGACCGGCGAGCGCCATGAGAACAGCCGCGACGGGAACAGGCGCGAGCGCGGCTTCAGCGCGTCGATATGGATAAACAGCGCCAGGCCGATCAGGCCGAGGGTGAGCAGCAGCGACGAGCGCAGCAGGGCGATGTCGACGCCGGCGGTGGCGATCAGCACGACGCTGACGGCAAGGCAGCCAAGTGCTGCAAACGGGAAAGGCGGCGCTGAGCCGCCGGTCGCCTGCGGCCTTGTTGCTTCAGGCGTATCGAGCACGATGAAGCTTGCCAGGGCCATGGCCGTGCCGCCGAGGGTGAAGACGCCGAAGGCCCAGCGCCAGGACAGCAATTCGGTCATGACCGCGCCGAGCACCGGCCCGCTGAAGGCGGCGACACCCCAGATCGCCGACATGACGCCGAAAAGCTGCGGCCAGATCGCGCGGGCAAACAGCCGCTCGACCGAGACGAAGGCCAGCGACACCAGCGCGCCGCCGCCGAGCCCCTCGATCAGGCGGCCGCTGAGGAACAGCGGCATCGAAGGCGCGGTGGCGCAGACCAGCGCGCCGCCGGCATAGAGCATTGCGGCGACCATCATGTTGGTACGCAGCGCGACATAGCTCACCAGCCGTCCGGCGGCCGCACCGGCAACGATGGCGCCGAGCTCGTAGATCGCCAGCGACCAGCCGACCAGTTGCACACCGGCGAGCTCGCCGACCATGGCCGGCATGACCGTTGCCACCATCGTTTCGTTGGTGGCGTGCAGCAGGATGCCGAGGCTGATGAAGCAGAAGCGCGCCAGGTCGCCGCTCGCCCACAGCGCGCGCCAGTCAACTCTATTTGTGCTTGTTTTGGTCACCCCGTCCTCCCGAATTTTCTTGGGCGCCGATCTAAGATACTGAGCATTCGTCGCGTCGAAATGGACGCGCGCCGCCTCGCGGGAGGGCTTGTAGAACCTCAACCACAGTTGAGATCAAGCGGTTTTGATCGCCGTTGTCGTGGCGGATGTCAAAATTGTGCGATGGGGGGACGATCACGAGGCATTGAGATTCTGGTCAGACCGAAGACGAGCAATATTGGATCGCCGCAATCTTCGGTCACGGTAACGGCATGAACACAGTTGCCATGCCGTGATCTTCGAGCGCTGCAACTTTGAACATCAGGGCGGCCCATCCTCTGCGGAGTGGGCCTGCCGGAATCCATGAGCTTTCGGCAGCTATTCGCAGGCCGACACCTACGCTCCCCGCCGCTCGGGGAGCCATGCTACGCCGTTACTTGAACGAGTGGATCAGGTCCAGCGACGTGACGGCGACCGCCAGGTTGACGCCGGTCTGTGCCTGGACGCTGAGCGGCTGCAGCGAAAAGGCGCTGTCGAGGCCGCCGACCAAGAGATTGGCGCCGCCACCGGTGACCACGCTGGCCTCGGCATTCACGCCATAGTAGCTGCCGGCAAGGTCGCCCTCATCGTGGTTGCGGGTCGCCGCCAGAACCGCCCATACCAGCTGGCCCTGGTGCGTCCGGCCGACATCGACGCCGAGCTTGGAAATCACCCCGGTATAGACTTCGGAGGGACCGCCACGATGCGGACGAAAGACACAGGAAACACCCTTGTTGGAGGTGACGAGATAGGCCGTGCCGCCGTCGATGGTGCAGTCGAGCACGCCGAGCTGGAGCTTGCTGGCGCTGGCGGGAGCGACAACGACGGTCGTCGCCAGAGCGGCGGCACAGGCGAGTTTCTTGATCATGGCAGGGTCCTTTCCAATGGCTTTGTACAAACGGCTGAGCACGCCGAGCGTTCCGCCGAAAACTTGGCGCCAGCAAGGCAAGGGTAAACGCAGGGTTGTCGGGGTGCGGAAAGGGCGGCCCGATAAACCGGCCCGCTCAGCCGGCGCTGGTGCGAGCCAGGCCGTCCTTGGCCGGCTGGTAGGTCGGATTGAGGTGCACGGCCTCGCGGTAGGATTTCGCGGCCCTGACCTTGTCGCCGCGCCGTTCGTAGATTAGCGCCTGGTTGGACCAGGCCTCGGCGTTCTTGCCGTCGAGCTTTATGGCCATGTTGAAGTCGGCGAAGGCGTTGTCCTCGTCGTTCATGGCAAGGTAGGAGAGGCCGCGTCCGTTGTAAGGCTCGGAAGCATCCGGCGCTAGCGAAATGGCGGTCGAGAAATCCTCGATGGCAAAGGCGTGCTGGCCCTGGCTCTGGTAGATCAGGCCGCGATTGTGATAGGCGCGCGCGTCGGTCGTGTCGAGCTGGATGGCCTTCTGGAAATCGTTGAAGGCTTCCTGGATCCGGCCGGCCCTGCGGTAGAGATTGCCGCGGCCGATATAGGCGGCGTCATAATTGGAATTGATCTGGATCGAGCGGTTGTAGTCGGCCAGCGCGCTTGCCTGGTCACCGAGGAAGCGCTGGATGAGCGCCCGGTTCGAATAGGCCTGGTAGAAATTCGGATTGAGCTGGATGGCGGTGTCGAAGTCCTTCAGCGCCGCCTGGTACTGGCCGCCGCGGCCATAGGCCGAGCCTCGCACATTGTAGGCTTCCGGATCCTGGGGGTTGCGCTGGATCACCGCCGACAGCGAGGAGATGTTCTCGCTCGAGGCTTGCGCCTTGTCGATGTTGTTGAACTCGCCGGTTGGAACGCTCTGGCAGCTGGCAAGCGCCATCCCGGAAAGCAGGGCTGCCGTCAGGGCGAGGCCGCGCCACGCGGTTCTGCGCTCTACGGTGATTGCGTCCATGTCTGCCCTGTCCTTACTGCGCCGTCTGGTCCGTGGCCCCTCCGAACCGGCATCTCTCCCAACCGGTCCTCTCGGACCGGGTCGAACTCACAACAAAAAGGTGGCGGCGATTCCGCATCGCGCCACCTTGGATATCCTTGGAAAAGGACGAAAAATTGACGTCAGAACCGCGGCGGACGCGGAGCACCGGCACCGGCAGCACCGGCCGCGACCGGACGCGGCGTCATCGGCAGCAGGCCTTCGCGCTGGGCGCGCTTGCGGGCCAGCTTGCGGGCACGGCGCACGGCTTCCGCCTTTTCACGGGCGCGCTTCTCGGAGGGCTTCTCGTAATGTCCGCGCATCTTCATTTCGCGGAAGATGCCTTCGCGCTGCATCTTTTTCTTGAGCGCGCGAAGCGCCTGATCAACATTGTTGTCGCGGACGAGTACCTGCACGTGCAATCCTGTCTTTCGGTTTGAAATCAACAGGCAAGCGGCCATAGCCACAAGCCTCCGCGGCGCGTTACACCACGAATTGGGGCGGCTGATAGCAGAATCAAGGGGCGCTGTCCACAGCCGATTGAGAGACGGTGCCGACCCCGAAACGAAAAACCCGCCTCGGCGGCGGGTCTTCGGTGTGAATCAGCACCATATCGAAATTAATAGCATAGCTGCCGGCACAAAGCAAGAACAAAATTCATCTTGGACCAGATAGGCGCCGCTACGCTGTGGCCAGGTGGAGCTGCTCGAAACCCTCGAAGAATTCGCCGTAGTCGCAGGTTATCTCCTCGCCGGCGGCGATGTCGCGGGTCGCGGTGGCCCCGCCATGCTGCGAAAAGTCGGTGTTCGGCTTGTCGGCGTGGTTCATGAAACGGCCATTGTCGACCTCATAGACCATGAAGCCCGGCCGGTCCGGACTGGGATAGGCATATCTGTCGAGCAATTCCTTGAGGTGCGGCGGCGCAGTCTCGTATCTTTCGACCGGGATCAGCCGGTCAAAGTCCGGATCGAGACGCCAGATCTGCGCGCCTTTGCGGACCGGCTCGGCGGCGAACACGCCGACGCCTTCGATTGCGCTTGCAGCGATATAGGTCCTGATCAGCAGCATGTTTCCAACCCGTTTTCGAGGAGAAGACGGAATCGTCAAATCGCCGGAAAAAGCAAGACCGGTTTTTTTGACGTTGGCTTGCGCGCCGATGCGCCGACCGCGAAACGCTTCACGTCCGGGTGATCGAGACGCCGCCGTCGGCGAACAGTGCCGTGCCGGTGGTGAAGCTCGATGCATCGGAAGCCAGGTAAAGCGCCGAGCGGGCGATCTCCACTGGCTCGGCGACGCGCTTCAAGGCATGCAGGTTTTCGACGAAGGCTCGCGATTCAGGTGTCTTGAACGTTGCCGAGGGCGTGTCGGTGCCGCCCGGCAGCAGCGCGTTGACTCGAATGCCCTTGGCGCCAAATTCGGCCGCCAGCACCTGCGTCAATCCGACCAGACCGGCCTTGCTTGCGGCATAGCTGGTCATGCCGGGCATGCCGACCGTGTAGCCGACGAAGGTGGAGGTGAAGATCAACGAGCCGCCACCGCGTTCGACCATCGCCGGCACCTGGTATTTCGCGCCGAGAAAGGCGCTGGTCAGATTGGTATCGAGCGTCTCGCGCCAGCCCTCCAGCGACAGCTCCGAAACCGGCCCCATCCTACCGACCGAGCCGGCATTGTTGAAGGCGATGTCGAGCCCGCCGAATTTCCCGACCGCCAGGTCGACGAGGGCTTTTGCGTAGGCTTCGTCGCGTACGTCGCCGGGAAGGGCAATGGCCGTGCCGTCGGCGTCTTCGATTTCGGCAACCAGCGCATCGAGCTCCGCCTGGCGACGGGCTGCGACGACCACCTTGGCGCCTTCCTCCGCAAACACCTTGGCCGTGGCGCGGCCGATGCCGGAGCTGGCGCCGGTGACGATGGCAACTTTGTTGGCAAGTGCGAGCATTTTTTTGCATCCTTTTTTCGCGCCGGCCCTTGCCGGCAATCGGGATGCTTGGTCGCAAATCGGGGCGGTGCGAACCACCCGATACCTGCGAAGGCATCTGCGAAGATTCCTTGACGCCGGATGGGCACCGGGCTACCAAGTCGCCATTCAACTTTGCGGGTGGACGCGCCACCCATTCCAATGACCCCCCAAGACATAATGAGCAAGTTGTTGGCCCCCGGCTTCGAGGGTGACAGCGAGTTGACGTTCGCTCTTCAATCGGAATTCAACAAGGGCTTTCCCCTCGAAAACCTCCGGCCGCTGCTGGTCTCCAGCAACGCCCGGACACAAGCTGCAGCGGTGTTCATAGCGACCGAAATGGGCTCCAGGCTGAGCTACAAGCTAAATTGTGTTGTCGCCGAGATAGCCGATCTGCTCGATAGCAAAGCTTCTCATCTCCGCTTCGATGCAATCGGGGCGCTCAGGGGCTGTACCACGCCGGCCGATGGCGCCATTCTCGGCCGCGTCATGCTGCGGCTGGGTGACGAACATGCCGGTGTTCGATGGAAAGTCGTCCAGTTCGTCTGCTTTGCGAAGCGGTGGCAGCTGCAGCTCGCGGTGGAAAATGCCGCAGCGCTGCGTCCCGACTCGGCTTTTGCGACGTTGGTCAACGCTTACGGACGGCATTTCATGCCGAGAGCCAAGGAACTGCAGCGGTTGCTCGAGCATCCGGACGCACTGTTGCGGCGCTTTGCGGCGGCAGTGGCCATCAGGCCGCGCCAGGTGATCGTCGAGCGCTTCGTGGCCATGGCGGAGCAGTCGAACGATGCGGAAGTTCGTAAAATCGCGGCCGATTGCCGTGAGGGTTATTTGCGATCGATCTATGCAATCGGGCCGTCCATCTTGAAGCGCGCGTCCTCTGAAACGTCAAAAGGCGAAACGCAGAACAGCGGCCGTTGAAAGGCACGGCGCAAAACGGCAAGCGCCGTCGCAAACAGTGCAAGGCTGGCAGCACGGTTTCGCTAGTGATACAGCTCGCGCGCCGGGGTTGGCTGATCTGCCCGGCCGCCATTTGCGAGGCCTGCAACGTTGAAGAAATACTCGGTATTTGCCATCGCCCGCGAGGCCATGCGCGGTCATAGAGGCTGGGAGGAACAGTGGTCCTCGCCGGAGCCGAAAAAGGAGTATGACGTCGTCATCGTCGGCGCCGGCGGCCACGGCCTGGCCACGGCCTATTATCTCGCCACGGTGCACGGCATCACCAACGTTGCGGTTTTGGAAAAAGGCTGGCTCGGCGGCGGCAATACCGGCCGCAATACCACCATCATCCGCTCGAACTATCTCTACGACGAGAGCGCCGGCATCTACGACCATGCGCTGAAGCTGTGGGACGGGCTCAGCCAGGAGCTCAACTACAACGTCATGTATTCGCCGCGGGGCGTCATGATGCTCGCCCACAACATCCACGACATCCAGGTGCTGAAGCGGCACGTCCACGCCAACCGGCTGAACGGCATCGACAATGAATGGCTGACGCCGGAACAGGCCAAGGAATTCTGCCCGCCGCTCAACATTTCGCGCGATGCGCGCTACCCGGTTATGGGTGCTGCCCTGCAGCGCCGCGGCGGCACGGCGCGCCACGATGCCGTCGCCTGGGGCTATGCGCGCGGCGCTTCGGCGCGCGGCGTCCACATCATCCAGAATTGCGAGGTCACCGGCGTCAAGCGGGCGCCGAACGGCGCGGTTACCGGCGTCGAGACGACGCGCGGCTTCATCGGCGCCAGGAAGGTCGGCGTGGTCGCCGCCGGCCATTCCTCGGTGATCATGAACATGGCCGGCGTGCGCATGCCGCTGGAAAGCTATCCACTGCAGGCGCTGGTATCGGAGCCGGTCAAGCCGGTGGTGCCTTGCGTGGTGATGTCGAACACGGTGCATGCCTATATCTCGCAGTCCGACAAGGGCGAGCTGGTCATCGGCGCCGGCACCGACCAATATGTCTCCTATTCGCAGACCGGCGGCCTGCACATCCTGCAGCATACGCTCGACGCGATCTGCGAGATGTTTCCGATCTTCACCCGCATGAAGATGCTGCGCTCATGGGGCGGCATCGTCGACGTGACGCCGGACCGTTCGCCGATCCTGGCCAAGACGCCGGTGCCCGGCCTCTATGTCAATTGCGGCTGGGGCACGGGCGGCTTCAAGGCGACGCCGGGTTCGGGCCATGTCTTTGCCCATACGATCGCCAGGGACGATCCGCACCCGATCAACGCGCCCTTCACCATAGAGCGCTTCCGCACCGGCCGGCTGATCGACGAGGCGGCGGCGGCAGCGGTGGCGCACTGATGATGACCGAGATGGCTGTCGCCATGCCGCTGATGCTCGCCGGCGAGCAAGGCCTGTTTCATATCCCGACGCCAGAGGAGGTGCGCCTGCAGCCCATCAGCCGCGCCGGCAATGAAGCGGATTGGCCGTTTTCCGTCGACGAGGGTGTACTCGCCTGCGCCTGGAGCGCCGGTCAGAGAGTGGTCACCTTTATGGAGAACCGGCCAGCCGATCTCGAGGAAGGCGAAAAATTCGAGCGGCGCTACGTCATCGTGACGACCGAACCGATGACGCTTTCGGTCGGCAATATGGCGTATCGCGACCTTTTCCGCCCGGTAGCCAGCATCGAGGAGCGCATCCGGCTGGTCGCGCCCTTCGTGACGATGGGCCAGAGGCTTTGCGACCAACCTGCCGGCGCTCGCGTCGGCCACGGCGAACTGTAGGACCAACCATGCTTCTCATCCGCTGCCCCTATTGCGAGGAAGAGCGTCCGGAGCTCGAATTCCGCAACGCCGGCGAGGCGCATATTGCGCGTTCCCCAAACATCGCCGGCGAGAGCGACGACGATTTCGAAAGGTTCTTCTTCATCCGCTCCAATCCCAAGGGGATCATCTATGAGCGCTGGCGGCACATGCATGGCTGCGCGCGGTTCTTCAACGCCGTGCGCGACACCGTCAGCGACAGGTTCCTGATGACCTACAAGGCCGGCGAGCCGAAGCCCACGAAGCTGCCGGGAGCCGCCAAATGAGCGCCACGTTCCGCATTGCCGGCGCTGGGCGGCTCAAGCAGGCAAAGATAGCTGGCTTCAGCTTCGACGGCCGCCCCTATACCGGGATCGAGGGCGACACGCTGGCCTCGGCGCTGCTTGCCAATGGCGTCCACCTTGTCGGCCGCTCGTTCAAGTACCACCGGCCGCGCGGCTTCCTGTCGGCAGGCGCCGAAGAGCCGAACGCGCTGGTCGAGATCAAGCGCGACCAGGCACGCAAGACACCGAACGTCCGCGCCACGGTGCAGGAACTCTATGACGGGCTGACCGCACAGTCGCAGAACCGCTGGCCGTCGCTCGCTTTCGACATCGGTGCAGTCAGCAGCATCGCCTCGCCGATGCTTTCGGCCGGCTTCTACTACAAGACCTTCATGTGGCCGAAGGCTGCGTGGAAAAACCTCTACGAGCCCAAGATCCGGGCCGCCGCCGGTCTCGGCGTCGCCCCCAACCAGCCGGATCCCGACCATTATTCGGCGCGCTTCGCCCATTGCGAGGTGCTGGTGCTTGGCGGCGGTGCCGCGGGCATCGCCGCGGCATTGGCCGCGGCCGAGACCGGCGCGCGTGTCATCCTTGCCGACGAGCAGGCGGAATTCGGTGGCAGCCTGCGCTTCGAGAGCGGCGCGAAGATTGAAGGCCAGGACGGCTTTCCCTGGGCGCAATCCGCTGTCGCTAAGTTGAGGGCGATGGACAATGTCCGCGTGCTGCCGCGCACCACGGCCTTCGGCTATTACGCGCAGAATTTCGTCGGGCTGGTCGAGCGCGTCAGCGACCATCTGCAGAACCCCGGCCGCGACCTGCCCCGCGAGCGGCTGTGGCAGGTTCGCGCCAAACGCGTGGTGCTGGCGACCGGCGCCATCGAGCGCCACATGGTGTTTGCCGACAACGACCGGCCGGGCATCATACTGGCATCGGCGGCGCGCACCTATCTCAACCATTACGGTGTCGCCGTCGGCAGGAATGTCGGCGTCTACACCGCGAACGATTCCGCCTATGCGGCGGCGATCGACCTGAAAAAGGCCGGCATCAACGTGGCGGCCATCGTCGACCTGCGCGACAACCCGACCGGGCCGGTGATCGACGAGGCGAGGGCGCTCGGCATCGAGGTCAATTTCGGCCGCGCCGTGATCCGCGCCGGCGGCAAGCTGCGGGTGTCGTCGATGACCGTGCAGCCGAAGAATGGCGGCGGCGAGCGCACCATCCCGGTTGACGCGATTCTGATGTCGGCCGGCTGGACGCCATCGGTGCATCTGTTCTCGCAATCGCGCGGCAAGGTCGCCTTCAATGACGAGACCAAGCGCTTCGTGCCCGGCATCTACGCGCAGGACTGCGTCTCCGTCGGCGCCTGCAACGGTACGGACGGGCTGTCGGCGACGATCGAGGAGGCCTATGCAGCGGGTGCCAAGGCGGCCAAGGACGCCGGCAGCAAGCCAGCCAAGGGCACGAAGCCGAAGGTCGATGCCGGCGAGAGCTGGTCACGCGGCATGCTGGGTGCGGCACCCGGCGCCGGCGCGGATACGACGGTAAAGGCGTTCGTCGACTTCCAGAACGACGTCACCGCCAAGGACATCCGCCAGGCGGTGCATGAAGGCATGCGCTCGATCGAGCACGTCAAGCGCTTCACCACCAACGGCATGGCGACCGACCAAGGCAAGACCTCCAACATGCACGGCCTGGCGATTGCCGCCGAGACGTTGGGCAAGCCGATCCCGCAGGTCGGGCTGACGACGTTCCGTGCGCCCTATACGCCGGTGACATTCGGCTCGATCGTCGGGCACGCGCGCGGTCCCCTGTTCGACCCGACCCGCAAGACGGCGATCCATCCCTGGGCAGAGCGCCAGGGCGCGATGTTCGAGGATGTCGGCCAGTGGAAGCGCGCCTGGTACTTCCCGAAGCCGGGCGAGGACATACATGCGGCCGTCGACCGCGAATGCGTCACGGTGCGCAAGACGGCCGGCCTGTTCGACGCCTCGACGCTGGGCAAGATCGAGGTGGTCGGGCCGGATGCGGCCAAATTCATGGAACTGCTCTACACCAATCCATGGGAGAAACTGGAGCCCGGTCGCTGCCGCTACGGCATCATGCTGCGCGAGGACGGTTTCATCTATGACGACGGCGTGGTGGGAAGACTGGCTGCCGACCGTTTCCACGTGACGACGACGACCGGCGGCGCGCCGCGCGTCATGAACCATATGGAGGATTATCTCCAGACCGAGTTCCCGCATCTCAACGTCTGGCTGACCTCGATCACCGAGCAGTGGGCGGTGATCGCCGTGCAGGGACCGAAGTCTCGCGACATCATCGCGCCGCTGGTCGAGGGCATCGACATGTCGGATGAAGCGCTGCCGCATATGTCGGTGCGCGAAGGCCGGATCTGCGGCGTTCCGACAAGGCTGTTTCGCATGTCGTTCAGCGGTGAGCGCGGCTTCGAGGTCAACGTGCCGGCCGATTACGGCGAGGCGGTCTGGGAAGCGCTATGGGCCGAGAGCCAGAAGCATGGCGCCTGTGCTTACGGCACCGAGTCGATGCATGTGCTGCGCGCCGAAAAGGGCTACATCATCGTCGGCCAGGATACCGACGGCACGGTGACGCCGAACGACGCCGGGCTCGACTGGGCGGTCGGCAAGAAGAAGACCGACTTCGTCGGCATTCGCGGCATGGCGCGGCCGGACCTGGTCGCCAAGGGCCGCAAGCAGCTTGTCGGCCTGAAGACCAGGGATCCCAAAGTGGTGCTGGAGGAGGGCGCGCAGGTCGTCGCGGACCCGAAGCAGGCAATCCCGATGAAGATGATCGGCCATGTCACCTCGAGCTATTGGTCGCAAAATTGCGGCCGCTCGATCGCGCTGGGGCTGGTCGCCGGCGGCCGCGATCGCATGGGCGAGACGCTCTACGTGCCGATGCCGGACGGGGTGGTCGAGGTGGAGGTCACCGGCATGGTGTTCTTCGACGAGAAGGGAGAGCGCCTCAATGGCTAAGGCCGCTTTGAAAACTGCCGCCGCCGGACCCTCGGTCGAACGCCGTCCGGCGCTCGCCGGCCAGTCGCTTTCCGGCGCCGGCGTCACACTTGCCGTGCTGCCGCCGGCCGAGCGCATATCGCTGCGCGCGCCGGACACCTCGATCGCGGCACTTTCGAAAGCGCTCGGCGTCGTCCTGCCGCAGAGACCGAAAACCTCGGCGGCAAAGGCCGGACGCACGGCCTTGTGGCTCGGGCCGGACGAGTGGCTGGTCATCGATGAGAGCGGCAAAGACCCGCTCGCCGATTGCGCCAGGGTTTCCGCGCTGCATTCGGCGGTCGGCATCTCGCACCGCAACGTCGCCATATCGGTCACCGGTCCGGCTGCCGCGGCGACGATCAATGCCGGCTGCCCGCAGGTTTTGTCGCTCGACGCCTTTCCGGTCGGGGCGGCGTCGCGTACCATTCTCGGCAAGGTCGAAATCGTCCTGTTGCGCACCGCGGCCGACGCGTTCCGCGTCGAATGCTGGCGTTCGTTCTCCGATTATGTCTTTACTTTTCTGTCGGAGGCAGCGCGCGACGCGGCAGCATAGGCATGTTCGCCGTGCCCGACCGTTCTGCGACAGCGAGCCGAGGGAGAATGCAAATGCCGTCGAACTCCGCGCCGAAGTCGCCGGCCAAGACGCCGGCCGTGCGCTCTTTCGAAGGCGAGCAGCGCACTGGGACGGATATTGAAGAGGAACTCGAGGAAGGCCTCGAGGATACATTCCCGGCCAGCGATCCGGTGTCGATCACCGGAACGGCCATTCCCGGCGCACCCGCAAGACCCGGCAAGCCCAAAAGCGTGGCGGGACAGAAGCGCAAGAGATAATTTCTATCGGCCCGGCGGAGCCGGCCTCGACCAGCAGGTTTGCGCGGTTCCATGTGGATATGCGTTCCAGCGTCGATGATTGGCGAAAGCCCGAACGAGGGCGATCTCCCACGCAAGGGCAGGCCTATCGCAGGTGGAAAGCCGAGGCTTTCACTCTACGATGTACCCCCACCCCAACCCCTCCGCCACAAGGGGGAGGGAGACTTCTGTTGGCGCTAACCTCGGGCAAATGGCCTGCCTTTCGGCGCCAAAGCGGAAGGAAAGGCGCGCGGCAGCGTTCCCTCCCCCTTGTGGGGAGGGTTAGGGTGGGTCCATCTTCGCAAGAATCCAAATGCGATTGCCCAGCCTGCAAGTGGGGAGATCGGCAGCTTCGCCGATGGCGCCCATTTCGGTGCCGGCATCGACCAGCCACGAGGACGGGCAATCAGGATATCCTGCCGCTCCTCATCTTCATGCCGCTCGAAGTCCTCAGAAGCTGCTTGGCACGATCCACGGGTCAATGCCGATGCCGAGCCTCGGGCCCTTGGTGTCGGCCTTGTGGGTCGCGGCATCCACCTTTTCAAGCGATCCGGTCGGCGCGCAATCGAGCTTCACATCGGTCTTGGTGCCGATGCAGGTCGCTTCCTGCTTGGCTGGCTGACTGCCGCCGGCAAATGCGGCGCCAGAGAGCGCCAGCAGGGCGGCGAGCGTGAGGATTGCCTTCTTCATGGTCTGTCTCCGGTCCAGTTATTGGATTCGTACATGTACGGCATTGCGTACAGATACGCCCAGGACTTAGGGAGTTCAAGCAAAATCGTACATGTACGGAGAAGTTGAGCGCAGGAATTGCCGAACGCTCGGCGCCGGAGCGCGGATCGTTCGGAGAAGATCCTACAGATCGGGAGAAGCGCCGCTCTTCAGCAGTTGACCGGCGGCGTGAGCGGCGCGATCTCGTGCGCGGCGATGGCTTCGAGCATGATGTCGCCGATCCGTGTGATGAACGTCTTTTGGTCGCCGAACGGGTAGAACGGGAAGGTGATCAGCAGCGAGATGGCGCCGTGGCCGACTGCCCACAACATGGTGGCGATGGCGCGTGAATCGCCTTTGAGTCTGCCGGCGGCAACGCAGGCTTCGACCCTCTCGATCAGCACTTTCATCGCCGGGTTGCCGCTCTCCATATCGGCGAACGTCTTTCCGGCTGGCGGCCTGACTTTTTCGGTCATGAAAACGGTGCGGTATTCGTTGGGATTTTCCAGCCCGAAGGCAGCGTATTCGACAAGCACCGCCTTGAGCGCCTCGATCGGGTCGTCGGCCGTGTGACGTTCGATGCGCCTGGCCAAGGTCTCGAACGCGTCCTCGGCCAAGGCGAACAGGATATCCTGCTTGTCGGCGAAATAGGAATAGACCGACATCGGCGCATAGCCGACGCGCTTGGCGAGCTTGCGGATGGTGAGGCCGTCATAGCCTTCTTCCTGGACAAGCTTGTGCGCGGCGTCGACAAGTTCGGAACGCAGTTCGGCCTTTTGTTTTTCGCGGCGCTCCTGGACGCTTAGCTGCAATTGTTCGACTGCCTTAAATGAATGATGGCTGGATGCAGCATATATACGCTGTACGGCGTCGGGCAAGGTGGCACGAAGCAGAAGCTTGACTGTCACAAAACGATGTAACCCGGCAATAAAGCCGGCAACATCGGACTGTTACAGACAAAGACTAATTCGCGGCTCTGCAACAATTGTGATCTGGGAGGCCAACATGGCCCCGACTGAGCTTTCGTCCGGCGTGCCGGACGTGGACCCGCTTTCCCATCGCGCCAGGATGGCGCTCAGGCGCGTCGTCATGGTTGCATGGCTGGCGATCGCGCTCGGCTTCGCCATGGAAGCTCTCATTCTGACCGTCAGATTTGCGGCAGGTGCCTATCCGGCGACGACACAGGTTCTGATCGAACTGGCGCAAGGCGTGACCTGGTCGTTCTTCGTCTGCGCCGGCGTCAGCCTCGGCACGGCGCTCACCAAGGTGCGAGCCTCGTTCGGCGGCTTAGTCAGCGCGATTTCGGCGCCACTGGCGATGGGCATCGCCAAAGGGACGCAAAAGGTGATGGTCAGCGCGCTCGATGCGGCCGCGAAGCCGGCCATCCTGTCGCTCACCACGCTGGGCGTGCTGCGTGCGATCGAATACGGGCTGCTCGGCTGGATACTGGCGTCGCTGGCATCGAAGGAAGAACCGCGTCCGCTTCATTTCGCGCTGGCGGGCGCCCTGATAGGTGCGGTATTCGGCGGCGGCATCACGGTGCTGACGATCGAGACGGCCGCGGCGAACGACGCTGCTCTCGCAATGCCACAGGCGATCGCAACCGGCCTCAACGAGATCGTGTTCCCAATCGGTTGTTCACTGGTCGTCTACATTGCGCTGCAGGTCAGCCGCCACATGAAGTACGTCGCGGCCGAAGCCAAATAGACTTAGAGCGGTTCATCGTTTCACGGAAACGCTGAACCGCTCTATCTCTTTGTTTTTGCGCAATTCCGGACAGAAAACCGCTTCACACTTTTCCTGGAATTGCTCTAGGTCCCCAGGCTCGGATGCCAGTCAAACCGCTTCCGGCTGGCGTTCGATCAGCGTCAGGGTCAGCCAGCGGGCAGTCAGCGCCGGTTTTTTCGAGCCCTCGATCTCGATCGTCACGTCGTGCGCCGTCTGCACCCAGCCCGACGGCCTGACCTTGACGTCGGCCAGCACGAAGCGCGTGCGGATGCGCGAGCCGGTCTTCACAGGCGCCAGGAAGCGCAGCGAATCGAAGCCGTGATTGACGCCCATCTTGCTGTTTTCCAGCGGCGGCATGGTTTCGAAGGTCATCGCCGACAACAGCGAAAGCGACAGGAAGCCATGCGCGATGGTGCCGCCGAACGGCGTCTCGCGGCTGGCGCGTTCCGGATCGCAATGGATGAACTGATGGTCGTCGGTGGCATCGGCGAACTGGTCGATCATGCGCTGGGTGACCACCCGCCATGGCGACACGCCGACTTCCTTGCCGACATTGGCCAGAAGCACATCGAGACTGATCGGTTCCACGCTGATGTCCTCCATCTTCACCCCCGGCATTTCACTCGCCGGATGGCGTGCGTCTCATTCCTTGAACAATGTCAGCCCGTGTTGCACCGACTGCCCGCCATCGATCGGCAGGATGGCGCCGGTGACATAGCTGCCGGCACGGCTGCACAAATAGAGCGTTGCGCCGGCAATGTCATCCGGCGCGCCGATGCGGCCGATCGGTACATGGTTGCCGATATGTCTTGCCTGGTCCTCGGTGCCGGTGGCGAAGGCCGTCATCCGGCTCTGGAAAGGGCCGGGCGCAAAGGCGTTGACGGTGATGCGGCGGCCGGCGAGCTCGATCGCCAGGATGCGCGTCAGGTGGTGAACCGCAGCCTTCGAGGCAGAGTAGGAGTAGGCATCTTCGGCCAAAGGCTGCGTGCCCATTACCGATCCGAGATTGATCACCCGTGCCGGGTCGGCATCGCTGGCGGCGGCTTCGAGCAGAGGCAGCAATTCGCGCGTCAGGTGGAAGACCGCGGCAACGTTGACGCCGAACACCTTGGCCCAGGCATGGTAGGGAAAACTTTCCAGCGGCGAGCCCCAGGAGATGCCGGCATTGTTGACCAGGATATGCAGCCGCTCGGTCCGTGTCCTGACCTCGGCTACGAGCGCCGCAATGCCGGCCTCACTGGAGACGTCGGCGGAGAAACCCTCGGCCCGGCCGGAGGCGCCAAGGCCGTTCAACTCGCCGGCTACCCTGACGCAATCCTCGCCCTTGCGCGAGGCGATCATCACCGAAGCGCCGGCCTTGACCAGAGCGGTCGCCGCCATGCGGCCGATGCCGGTCGCGGCGCCGGTGACCAGCGCCGTCTTGCCGGCGACGGAAAACAGTTCGTCCAGATAGCTCATCGAATTCCTCCGCGCAGTTCACCGCGCTTTGACTGGTGGTTCAAGGAAGCGGCTTCAAGTCGACAAGGCTAGCCGAACTACGATCATCCTTGCCACGGCTAAAGTACCCGGACTGGGGCGATGGCAGGGTTTGCGGCTGAATTGGTTAGGCGCCAGCGGCAAGGTGTTCATTCGGCCGTGACATGGGTCGGATGAATGATGCGGCCATCCCCGTTAGCGAGCACCTTGGTAAGCTGTTCATTTCGCGCGTGAACCAGTCGTCATTACTCCTCCGCCCAAGCCGCAGGCGGGTCTTGAGGAGTCGGGAGGGTGGCCGAGCAGTGGGGCGAGACTGACGTTCGTATTCGTGGACGGGGACTATGCTTTCAAGGCGAAAGCTATGGGTAAGAAACAACGCACCGTCCTGCTGGCAGCGGTCTTTGCGTCTGTCTTTGGCGTTTTTTTGCTGATCCTGATTCTGCAGATGGTCAGCCTTTTGGTTGACTAGCCCAGCCAGCAAGCGTGCCTTTCCGAAAGCCTGTGCTACCGCAGGCTTTCCAGTTCGCGGATGCGTTTGGCGCCGTCGGCCTCGAGCTGCCTTGTGACGGCGCCGATCAGCGTTTCGGCAACGACGAAAAGTGCGGCGGATGAGTCCCAGGCCGAAGGCACGGCGGTGCGCCCGGCGATGACGTGGCGGGCGAAGCGGGCGATCGGCGACAGCCACTGGTCGGTGAACAGCACGATCTGCACGCCGCGCTGGTTGGCAGTCTCGGCGAAACGGACCAGGCTGTCCTGGTAGCGCCTGATGTCGAAGATCACCAGCACGTCGCGCTTGCCCATGTCGATCAGCCGGTCGCGCCAGACGCTTTCCTGGCCGGCGAGATGGAAGACATTGGGTTGGATGATAGCGAGGTGGGCGGCCATGTAGCGCGCCAGCGGGTCGGTGAAGCGGCCGCCGATCAGGAATGTCTTGCCGCGCCGGTCGGCAAGCTTGGCGACGATGTCGGCAAGCTGCTTGTCCGAGAGATGCCGGAATGTCTCGCGCATATTGTCGAGCGTCGCCTCCAGCATCGGCGAGACGGCGCTGCTGCCCTGCGATGGGGGATTGAGCGTGCGCGAGGCCGGCGACTGCAATTGCGCCGCCAGCTCGTCCTGCAGCGCCGACTGGAATTCCGGGTAGTTCTGGAAGCCGAGCCGGGCGACGAAACGCAGGATCGTCGGCGACGATACGCCGGCCGTGGTCGAGAATTCGGCGACCGTCTTCAGCCCGATCAGCGGATAGCTGGCGATCAGCGTTTGCGCTGCGCGCCGTTCGCCGGCCGGCATGGTGCCGATGCGGTCGGAGATCAGTTCGGCAATGCTCGAAACCATGTTTTTCCCCACCCTGGCCGGGCCGTTACCGCGTTATCGAAATCGCGTTTGACAAAGCCGGCCAAACTGTATGAAATCATCCGCAGGGACGCAATGAGGCAAAATACGTAACATACGGTACAGCGCTCCCCGGGGACAGCAGACAATGGAGACAGCACGGCCCGCCAGCCTTGCATCGCCTGAAACCGTAAGGGTGACGAACCCCGGCGGATCAAGCCCTTTCGTGCTAACCTGCGACCACGCCTCCAACTTCCTGCCGCCGGAATTCGGAACGCTCGGCCTTGCCGCCGAGGAGCTTTCCCGCCACATCGCCTGGGATCCCGGCGCCTTGCCGGTGGCGCGCCGCATGTCCGAGGTGCTCGATGCGACGCTGGTCGAGACCTGCATTTCGCGGCTCGTCATCGACTGCAACCGACCGCTCGACGCGCCGGACCTGATAGTGACGATCAGCGCCAGCGAAAAAACCGTTGTCCCGGCCAACCAGGGGCTTTCCGCCGACGAGCGGGAGGCGCGCATCGCGCTGGCTTGGCGGCCGTTCCACGACCGGATCGCGACGATCATCGACGAGCGCCTGGCGGCCGGGCGGGAGACGCGGCTGGTGTCCATCCATTCCTTCACGCCGGTGTACAAGGGCAAGTGCCGGCCCTGGCACATCGGCATCATCCATGACGAGGACCGCCGGCTGGCGGCGCCACTGATCGCGGCGCTGCAGCAGCTTGCCGGTGTCACCGTCGGCGTCAATGAACCCTATTCGCCGGCCGACCGCGTCTATTTCACGCTGGAACGTCATGCCCGCTCGCGCGGGCTGCCCTGCGCGATGATCGAAATCCGCAACGACGAGATTTCCGGCGCAGCCGGGCAACGGAAATGGGCGGATCTGCTCACGGGTATTTTTCTCAATCTGGAGCCCGAAGCGGCCAAGGCCTCCAGACCAAGCGCAGTCGGAAAGTCAGTTCAATCGGCCAGCTAAGAAACCAAAAGGGGACTTCAAAATGGTAGCACCGGGTTACAGCGAAGGTGACAAGAAGGAGGACCTGAAAGTTCTCCACGGAATGGGCTATGCTCAGGAACTGTCGCGAAGCATGAGCCGCTTCTCGAATTTCGCGATCTCGTTCTCGATCATCTGCATCCTCTCAGGCGGCATCAATTCCTTCGCGCAGGCGACGTCGTCCATCGGTGGCGCCGGCGCCGGTATCGGCTGGATCGTCGGGTGCATGGTTTCGGGATTTTTCGCGCTCGCCATGGCCCAGATCGCCTCGGCATTTCCGACCGCCGGCGGCCTCTATCACTGGGCGTCGATCCTCGGCAATCGTTTCACCGGCTGGCTGACCGCCTGGCTCAACCTGCTCGGCCTGATCACCGTTCTGGGCGCCATCAATATCGGTACCGCATTCTTCTTCGTTGGAACGTTCGGGAGCTGGTTCGGCATTACTGGTACTCCGGGCGAAATTGTCGGATTTGTTGCCGTCATCACTGTGATCCAGGCGCTCTGCAATCACTTCGGCATCAAGCTGACCGCCATGCTGACTGACGCTTCCGGCTTCCTGATCCTTGGCGCAACAGCTGTGCTGATCGTTGCCTGCCTAGTGTTTGCGCCTGCGATCGACATCACGCGGCTTTGGACCTTCACCAACTATTCAGGTGATGCCGGGGGCGGTGTCTTCCCACAGTCGGATTCCATGAGCTACCTGTTCCTGCTCTGCCTGCTGCTGCCGGTCTACACCATCACCGGATACGATGCGTCGGCGCATACTTCGGAAGAAACGCTGAAGGCAGCGCATTCCGTTCCGCGGGCGATCATTTCGTCCGTGCTCTGGTCGTCGCTGATCGGCTGGGCGATGGTCTGCGCGATCGTTCTGGCAATTCCGGACCTGGCTGCCGGCGCCAAGCAGGGCTGGAGCGTATTCTTCTCGACAATGGATGCAATCCTACCGGGCTGGCTGAAAGAACTGCTCTATCTGGCCATCCTGATCTCGCAGTTCCTCTGCGGCCTCGCCACGGTGACCTCGGCCTCGCGCATGCTGTTTGCCTTCTCTCGCGACGGCGGCATGCCGGTCGGTTCGGCCGGGCTCGCCAAAGTCAGCCCAACCTGGCGCACGCCGGTCAACGCCATCTGGACCGCTGCGATCCTCGAGATCATCTATGTCTTTCTTGCCCAGTTCATTTCGATCGGCGGCACCAACATCTATACCATCGTCGTCAATTCGACGCTGGTGTTCCTGTTCCTGTCCTTCACGATTCCGATCGCGCTCGGCATGATGGCTTTCGGAACGGCGAAATGGCCGAATCCCGGCCCGTGGAATCTCGGCGCAGGACTGTTCAAGCTGTTTTGCGTCCTGTCGGTCATCGGCATGGCGATCATCTTCTACATCGCCATCCAGCCGCCGAACGACAAAGTGCTCTATATCACCCTGGGCTTCATTGTACTGACCGCGGTCCTTTGGTTCGGTTTCGAGAACCGCCGCTTCCAGGGTCCGCCCATCGGCGACCAGATCGCAAAGCGCCAGGCGGCGATCAAGGCAGCCGAGATAGCCGTCGGCGAAGCCGGCGCCTGACGCTCTCTCGTGACCATGGCCGGCATCGCGCCGGCCATGGTTTTCATTCCCTTTTCAAAACGACAAACGCTGGAGTGCCGTAAGAATGGCCGGAAATTTCTCGTTCGATCAGTTGAAGCAAGCGGTCTCCAGCGGCGAGGTCGACACGGTGCTGGCCTGCATCGTCGACATGCAGGGGCGGCTTGCGGGAAAGCGGTTCCTGGCCCGGTACTTCGTCGATTCCGCGCATGACGAGACGCATGGCTGCAACTACCTGCTGGCCGCCGACATCGATATGGAACCGGTGCCCGGCTACAAGGCGGCGAGCTGGTCGAAGGGCTATGGCGATTTCGTCATGAAGCCGGACCTTGCGACGCTGCGGCTCGTTCCGTGGCTGGAGAAGACGGCGCTGGTGATTTGCGACGTGCTCGACCACCATACCCATGACGACCTGGCGCATTCGCCGCGCGCCATACTGAAGAAGCAGGTCAAGCGGCTGCAGGAACGCGGCTATATCGGCTATTTCGCTTCCGAGCTCGAATTCTATCTGTTCAGCGAAACCTACGATTCCGCCCGCAAGAAGCACTGGCAGGGCCTCGAGACGGCATCGCCCTACATCGGCGACTACCAGATCGGCATCACCACCAAGGAAGAAGGCGTCATGCGCCGGCTGCGCAACGAGATGGAGGCGGCCGGCATCCCGATCGAGAATTCGAAGGGCGAGTGGGGTCCCGGCCAGGAAGAGATCAATGTCCGCTACGCCGAGGCGCTCGACATGGCCGACCGCCACGTCATCCTGAAGAACGGCGCCAAGGAAATCGCCGAGTCCGAAGGCAAGGCGATCTCGTTCATGGCCAAGTACAATTACGGGCTCGCCGGCAATTCCAGCCACATCCATAATTCGCTGTGGAGCGCCGACGGCAAGACGCCATTGTTCTACGACAAAAATGCCGAGTGGACGCTGTCTACGCTCGGCCAGCAATGGGCGGCCGGCCAGCTCAAATATGCCAAGGAATTCACCTGGTTCCTGGCGCCCTACATCAACTCCTACAAGCGCTTCCAGGCCGGCACCTTTGCGCCGACCAAGATCATGTGGAGCGAGGACAACCGCACCGCCGGTTTCCGTCTTTGCGGCGAGGGCACCAAGGGCATTCGCATGGAATGCCGCATCGGCGGCGCCGATTTGAACCCCTATCTGGCTTTCGCCGCTCTGATCGCGGCCGGGCTTGCCGGCATCGATGAAAAGCTTGAACTGCAGAAGCCTTTCATCGGTGACGCCTACCAGGCCTCGCAGCTGCCTGAAATTCCAAAGACATTGCGCGATGCCACGGCGACGCTGGCGGAATCGAAGATGCTGAGGCAGGCGCTCGGCGACGATGTGCTGGAACATTACGTCCACACGGCACACTGGGAACAGTTCGAGTACGACCGCCGGATTACGGACTGGGAACTGCACAGAGGGTTCGAGCGGTATTAGATGACCTGGCAATGTCAGCACCGCCCGCCCCTCACCTCTACCCTCTCGTGAAGAACGGGGAGAGGGGGGTCGCCAGCGCTGGAGCTTGTCCCTTCTCCGTCACTATAGGCGGAAAGGTGCCGGCAGGCGGATGAGGGGCGGCGTGACCAACGAGAATTATTGTAGAATGCGAGGACCCAAGGCATGACCGAAACGGTCAAGATAAAATCCCCCGTCGACGGTTCGATCTATGCCGAACGGCCTCTGGCGACGGACCAGGCGATCGGTGCCGCGGTCGAGCGCGCCAAGGCGGCGCAGGAGAAGTGGGCGCAGACGCCGGTCGTCGAGCGCGGCAAGTACATGCTTGCCATGCTGGAAGCGCTGGTCGCCATGACAGACGAGATCGTGCCGGAGATCGCCTGGCAGATGGGTCGGCCGGTGCGTTATGGCGGCGAGTTCGGCGGCGTCAGAGAGCGCGTCTCCTACATGGTCGAGATCGCCGAGGCGGCACTGAAGCCGGTCATGGCCTCTAATCCGAAGGACGGCTTTCGCCGCTATGTGAAAAAAGTGCCACTCGGCGTGGTCATGGTGATCGCGCCGTGGAACTATCCCTATCTCACCGCCGTCAACACCATCGTGCCGGCGCTGATGGCGGGCAGCGCCGTCATCCTCAAGCACGCGGCACAGACATTGTTGGTCGGCGAACGTTTTCAGCAGGCGTTCGACAGAGCCGGCCTGCCCAAGGGCCTGTTCCAGAACCTCGTCCTGAACCATGCGCAGACCGAAAGGCTGCTCGGCTCCGGCAAGATCGACCATGTCAACTTTACCGGCTCGGTCGCCGGCGGCCGCGCCATCGAAAAGGCGGCGGCGGGCACCTTCATGACGCTCGGCCTCGAGCTTGGCGGCAAGGATCCGGCCTATGTGCTGCCGGATGCCAAGATGGACCATGCCGTTGCCAATCTGGTCGACGGCGCCTTCTTCAATTCCGGCCAGTGCTGCTGCGGCATCGAGCGCGTCTATGTCCACGAGAAGGTCTACGACGAATTCGTCGAAGGCTTCATCGCCGAGACCAGGAACTACGTCATCGGCAATCCACTCGACCAGGCGACCACCATGGGGCCGATGGCGCAGGCGCGCTTCGCCGACCTGATCCGTGAGCAGAAGGCCGAGGCGCTGCGCAAGGGCGCCAAGGCGCACATCAATATGAAGGTGGCCAACGACAGGCAAGGTTCGCCCTATCTGGCGCCGGAAGTGCTGACCCAGGTCGACCACCAGATGAGCGTCATGCGCGAGGAAAGCTTTGGCCCGATCGTCGGCATCATGAAGGTGCGCAACGATGAGGAGGCGATCGCGCTGATGAACGACAGCCCCTATGGGCTGACCGCCTCGATCTGGACGCGCGACACGGACCATGCAGCGGCGATCGGCGATCGCGTCGAGACCGGCACCGTGTTCATGAACCGCTGCGACTATCTCGATCCGGCGCTGGTCTGGACCGGCGTCAAGGACACCGGCAAGGGCGCGGCACTGTCGGCCATCGGCTACGACAATCTGACCAGGCCGAAATCATACCATCTACGCGAAGCGATCTAAGGTGGCGATCGACAAGCATACGATCGCTGTTGAGGGGGAGTAATGGCGGATACGCAACAATCGGCCCTGCCAGATCGTGAAGGTCCCGAGGGTATCGGCGGATGGCTTGTCCTGCCGATGCTCGGGTTGATGCTCACGCCGATACTGGGGCTGATGCAAATGTTTGGTGTCGACTATCTCGGCTTCGACTGGCAGGCCTTCAGTTTTTCTCAAGGTGCGCTGCTCGTTGCCGAACTGGTGACAGCAGGCGTTCTAAGCTTTACAGCCCCGGCCCTGTTGTTGTTCTTCATGTTCAAGCGCTGGGAGATATTCCCCGGCTGGTACATGATTTGGGCAGTCGCGATGCCGGTATATGCCATCCTCGACCCATGGGCCGCGCATCTGGTTTTTCCCGAGACCTTTCCAACCTTGGCTGATGCGTTCGACAGGGAAACGATGCGCGGAATTTACCGCTCCGTCTGGGCCGCAGCCATCTGGATTCCGTACATGATGCGCTCAGACCGTGTGGCCAATACCTTTGCGAATTAACGACATCCGAGAGCATGAAAGCAGTCAAGAAGGTCGAAATGACAAAACTCGTTTCCAAATGGAATTACCCGACGACCGTCCGCTTCGGCGCCGGGCGCATCAAGGAGCTGCCGGAGGTGCTGGCGGCGACCGGCATCAAGCGGCCGCTGTTCGTCACCGATCCAGGACTGGCCAAGCTGCCGGTGGTGGCCTCGACGCTGAAGATCCTCGACGACGCCAAGGTGCCGTATGGCGTGTTTTCGGAGGTCAAGCCGAACCCGGTGGATTCCAACCTGACCGCCGGCATTGCCGTGTTCAAGAAGGGCAAGCATGACGGCGTCATCGCCTTTGGTGGCGGCTCGGCGCTCGACCTCGGCAAGCTGATCGCCTTCCAGGCCGGGCAGACACGTCCGGTCTGGGATTTCGAGGATGTCGGCGACTGGTGGACGCGCGCCGATGCCGATGCGATCGCGCCGATCATCGCGGTGCCGACCACGGCCGGCACCGGCTCGGAGGTCGGCCGCGCCGGCGTCATCACCAATGAAGCGACCCATACCAAGAAGGTCATCTTCCATCCGAAACTTTTGCCGGCGATCGTCATTGCCGATCCGGAACTGTCGGTCGGCATGCCCGGCTTCATCACCGCCGGCACCGGCATGGATGCGCTTGCCCATTGCCTCGAAGCCTATTGCGCGCCGGGCTATCACCCGATGGCCGACGGCATTGCCGTGGAAGGCATCAGGCTGGTCTTCGAAAACCTGCCGAAAGCCTATGCCAACGGCAAGGATCTGGTCGCCCGGGCCAACATGATGAGTGCCGCCGCGATGGGGGCCGCCGCCTTCCAGAAAGGGCTTGGCGCGATTCATTCGCTGTCGCATCCGATCGGCGCGCTCTACGACACCCACCACGGCATGACCAACGCCGTGTTCATGCCCTATGTGCTGGCCTTCAACCGCGAGGCGATCGAGCCGCGCATCGCCCGGCTCGCCGCCTATTGCGGCATCAAGGGCGGCTTCGACGGCTTTGCCAAGGCGATCATCAAGCTGCGCAAGGAGCTCAAGGTGCCGCACGCGCTGCCCGACCTGATCAAGGGGCTCGACATGGACAAGAAGCGCAAGGGCCTGATCGCCGACATGGCGGTGGTCGACCCGACCGCCGGCGGCAACCCGGTCAAGCTGACCAAGAAGGCGGCGCTGACGCTGCTCGAAAATGCCATCGCCGGCGCCGTCTAAGACAACTTCAGCATTGGAAATCCACTTGGGAAAAGAGGCGAAGAAAGGGGGAAAGGATGAAAGGCAAGGCCGAAACTAGTTAGCCGGAAAAATAACGGCGCAGCGATTGCTACAGCCGGTTAAAAAGAGTTTACTTTTTCGTACTGCAGGGCGTCGCTTTCACAAAGCTTTCATCTGGCTGTCACACGAAAACGATACCGCATCGCAGGCGTCCAACGGCGTCAGTTCAACGGAGAGAACACATGTTCAAATTCACGGGAAAACTGTTTTCCCTTTCGGCCGTCGCCCTGATGGCGACCTCTGCCATCTCGTCGGCCCAGTCCATGGATGAACTGGTCGCCGCAGCCAAGGCTGAAGGCCAGCTCACGGTCATCGCGCTGCCGCATGACTGGTGCGGCTACGGCGCGGTCATCGACGGCTTCAAGGCGAAATATCCGGAACTCACCATCAACGAACTCAACCCCGATGCCGGCTCCGGTGACGAGGTCGAGGCGATCAAGGCCAACAAGGACAACAAGGGCCCGCAGGCGCCCGACGTCATCGACGTCGGCCTGTCGTTCGGCCCCACCGCAAAGAAGGATGGCCTGATCCAGGCTTACAAAGTATCAACCTGGGACTCGATCCCGGACAGCGCCAAAGATGCCGATGGCTTCTGGACCGGCGACTATTACGGCGTGCTTTCGTTCCTGGTGAACAAGGACCTAGTCAAGGAAGCGCCGGCCGACTGGGCCGACCTGCTGAAGCCGGAATTCGCCAATACCGTTGCGCTCGCCGGTGACCCGCGCGCTTCGAACCAGGCCATCCAGGCCGTCTATGCCGCCGGCCTTTCCGGCGGTGCGGCTGCCGGCGAAGCCGCCGGCACGGCTGGTCTCGACTTCTTCAAGAAGCTCAACGCCGCCGGCAATTTCGTGCCGGTCATCGGCAAGCCCGCGACGCTTGCCCAAGGCCAGACGCCAATCCTGGTGACCTGGGATTATAACGCGCTTGCCGGCCGCGATACGCTGAAGGGCAATCCGCCGGTCGACGTCGTCGTGCCGAAGACCGGTGTCGTCGCCGGCGTCTATGTTCAGGCGATTAGTGCCTACGCGCCGCACCCGAATGCTGCCAAGCTATGGCTGGAATATCTCTATTCGGACGAAGGCCAGATCGGCTGGCTGAAGGGCTATTGTCACCCGATCCGCTTCAACGACCTCGCCAAGAATGGCAAGCTCCCGGCTGACGTGATGGCCAAGCTGCCGCCGGCCGAGTCCTATGCAGCCGCGGTGTTCCCGACGCTCGACGAGCAGGGCAAGGCCAAGGAAGCCATCACCAAGAACTGGGATGCCGTCGTCGGCGCCAACGTCAAGTAAGACTTGAGATCAGCCGGGCGGCTTAGATCGCCGCCCGGCATACCTCCAGGACGGTAGCCGGCGCATGACCGATATCTCGTTGTCCGATCACGCTGTTGCCGGGAAGACCGCGCCTCCTGCCGACGCCCGCAGCATGAGGCTGCCGACGCAATGGCTTGGCGTTGCGCCTTTCTTCATCTTCGCCATCATGTTCCTGATCCTGCCCACGCTCTATCTGATGCTGGGCGCATTCCGGAACGATGCCGGCGAATTCACTTTCGAAAACATAGCGGCCTTGGCGCAGCCGTCGATCGTTGCCGCCTACTGGATCTCAATCAAGGTCAGCCTCGCCTCGTCGCTGATCGGTGCTTTCGCGGGGCTTGCCATTGCCATCGCCATCGTGCGCGGCGGGCTGCCGGACTGGATACGCTCGGCGACGCTGACCTTCTCCGGCGTGGCCTCCAATTTTGCCGGCGTGCCGCTGGCCTTCGCCTTTCTCGCGACGCTCGGCCGGCTCGGGCTCGCCACGGTGCTGCTCAACGTCTTGGTCGGCTTCAACATTTATGCCCATGGTTTCAACATCCTGTCGTTCTGGGGCCTGACGCTGACCTATGTCTATTTCCAGATCCCGCTGATGGTGGTGATCATCGTGCCGGCGATCGATGGGCTGAAGAAGGAATGGGGCGAAGCGGCGGCAACGCTTGGCGCGACCCAGGCGCAGTTCTGGCGCTTGGTCGTCATTCCGGTGATCTGGCCAAGCTTCCTCGGCACCGTCATCCTCTTGTTCGCCAACGCCTTCGGTGCCATCGCCACCGCTTACGCTCTGACCGGCTCCGCGCTTAATATCGTTCCTATCCTGCTCTACGCGCAGATCCGCGGTGACGTGCTGCACAATGCCCATCTCGGCTACGCCATCGCCTTCGGCATGATCGTCATCACCGGGCTGGCCAATGTCTTCTACATCTGGTTCCGGACGCGCTCTGAGAGGTGGCTCAAATGAAGTCCGGCAGATTCTGGGCCTGGATCGTCTTCGCGCTGGGCGCTGCCTATTTCTTCATTCCGCTCATCGCGACCGTGGAATTCTCCATGCGCATGCGGCGCGGCGCCTATTCCTTCGATGCCTATCAGGTCGTGCTCGGCGATCCCCGCTTCCAGGCGACCTTCATCTATTCGGTGGTCGCCGCCATCTTCACCATCGTCCTTGGCGTGCTGGTGGTGGTGCCGGCGGCGTACTGGATTCGTCTGCGGCTGCCGCAGCTAAGGCCCGTCGTCGAGTTCATCACGCTGTTGCCGCTGGTCATCCCGGCCATCGTCATCGTCTTCGGCTACATCAGAATGTACGGGTCGAATTCACCGCTGCCGTTCCTGGCCAGCGACACAGGAGCCAATGCCTTGCTGGTCATCGGTTATGCGACACTGGCGCTGCCCTATATGTATCGCGCCGTCGACACCGGGCTTCGCACCATCGACGTGCGGACACTGACCGAGGCGGCGCAGATCCTCGGCGCCGGCTGGGGCACGATCATCACCCGGGTCATCCTGCCCAACGTGCTGATCGCGGTGCTGTCGGGCGCCTTCCTGACCTTCGCCATCGTCATCGGTGAATTTACCATGGCCAGCCTGCTCAACCGGCCTGCCTTCGGACCCTATCTGCAGAACGTCGGCGCCAACCGCGCCTACGAGCCGGCGGCGCTTGCCATCATCGCCTTCGCCATCACCTGGGGCTGCATGTCGCTGATCCAGATCCTGTCGCGTTTCGCGCCGCGATCGGCGAACCGTCCGAACTGACCCGAAGGAAAAAGCCATGACCGAGCCCTTCCTCTCAATCCAGCATGTGCGAAAATCCTTCGGCCCCATCACCGTGGTGCAGGATTTCAACCTCGACGTCGAGCCAGGCGAATTCGTCTCCTTCCTCGGGCCATCGGGCTGCGGCAAGACGACGGTGCTGCGCATGGTCGCCGGTTTCGAGGAGCCGTCCGCCGGCAAGATCGTCGTGGCCGGCAAGGACATCACCCGGCTGAAGCCCAATCAGCGCAATGTCGGCATGGTGTTCCAGGCCTATGCGCTGTTTCCGAACCTCACCGTGGCGCAGAATATCGGCTTCGGGCTGAAGGTCGCCGGTATGCCGAAAGCCGATGCCGACAGGCGCGTGGCCGAAATGCTCGACATCATCAAGCTGCCGCAGATGGGCGACCGCTATCCCTATCAGCTTTCCGGCGGCCAGCAGCAGCGCATCGCGCTGGCGCGGGCGATTGCGCCCAAGCCGAAGCTGTTGTTGCTCGACGAGCCGCTGTCGGCGCTCGACGCCAAGGTGCGCGTGTCGCTACGCGAGGAAATCCGCTCGATCCAGAAGAAGCTCGGCATCACCACCATCTTCGTCACCCACGACCAGGAAGAGGCGCTGTCGATCTCCGACCGCATTGCTGTCATGTATGGCGGCAAGGCCGAGCAAGTCGGCACGCCGTTCGAGATCTACAACCGGCCGGCAACCAAATTCGTCGCCAATTTCGTCGGCACGCTGAACGTGCTCGAAGGCACGGTCACCGACGCGGCTTCGGGCAAGGTTCGCGTCAACTCGCAAGAGGTCTCGCTCAAGGGCAAGCTCAACGGCTCGAAGTCCGGCGACACGCTGTCGCTGGCGTTGCGGCCCGAGGCGATCTCGCTCGGCCGCCACCCCGGTCGCGATTCCAGCCTTTCGGGCGAAATCGCCGAGGTGCATTTCCTCGGCTCGGTCATCCGGGTGCGCGTCGGCATCGGCGGCAGCACGGTCTCGCTCGACACGTTCAACAGTCCGGCCACACCGCCACCCGCTGTCGGCGAAAAGGCCGAGATTTCGTTCTCGTCGGGCGACATGCTGGTGCTGCATTAGGGAATAGTGAATAGTGAATAGTGAATAGTAAGAGGGCACTTTACGCGCCGAAATTTCTCTGCAAGCAACCATTCACCATTCACCATTCACCATTCACCATTCACCATTCACCATTCACCAGCAGCCAAAGCCGTGGCCGTTTTTGCAGTGCCAATCGCCCGGCTTCACCGCTACGATAGGACATGGCGCTTTTTGAACTCACCCTTGTCCTGCTTCTCATCGCGGTCGCCCTGACCGCGCTGTCGCGGCGTCTGCAGATTCCCTATCCGTCATTGCTGGCGCTGGCCGGCGCCGGTATCGCCTTCCTGCCGTTTGCACCGACCATCGAGATCGACCCGGAACTGGCACTCGCTCTGTTCATCGCGCCGGTTCTGCTCGACGCGGCCTACGACACGTCGCTGCGCGATCTCAACCGCTACAAGGTTTCGCTCATCCTGCTGGCGCTTGGCGCCGTCATCTTCACCACCGTGACGGTCGCGCTGGTCGGCTGGACGATGGCAGGCCTGCCCATTGCCGCCGCCATAGCGCTTGGCGCGATCGTAGCGCCGCCCGATGCCGTGGCAGCCGCGGCCGTACTCGGACAATTCAAGGTGCCGCACCGCATCACCGCCATCCTGGAAGGCGAGAGCCTTCTCAACGACGCCACGGCGCTGTTGATCTACAGGATGTCGGTTTCCGCAGCCGCCGGCTCCATCCTGTTGAGCAGTGCCGTTCCAATGATCCTGCTGTCGACGGTCGGCAGCCTTGCCGCAGGCTATGTGCTCGGCCGGTTGTCTCTCGCGATACTCGGCCGCATCGACGATCCGGCGAGCGGCACAGTGGTTCAATTCGCGTCAACCTTCGGTGTCTGGATCCTGGCCGACAGGATAGGGCTTTCCGCCATCATCACGATCGTCGTCTATGCCATGACGATCGCACGTACGTCGCCGCGCCGCATGCCGGCAAGGAATCGTGTCAGCTCCTACTCGGTCTGGGAGACGGCGGTGTTCGTGCTCAACGTCCTGGCCTTCGTCCTGATGGGCCTGCAAGCGCGATCGATCGTCGGCCGACTTGCCGAACAAGGGCAAAGCGAGGCGTTCGTCTTTGCCCTGGCCGTGCTGGCCGTCGTCATCGTATCGCGGCTTGTCTGGGTGCTGGGCTGCGGCGCGATCCTCAGACAGCTGGCACGTCTGGGCGACGAGGACAGGCGGAAGGACGCACCGACATTCCGCGGCGGCGTGCTCATCGGCTGGTGCGGCATGCGCGGCCTGGTGACGCTTGCGGCAGCCTTCGCCTTGCCGGCCGACTTTCCGGGCCGTGATCCGATCGTGCTCGCCGCTTTCACGGTCGTGCTCGGCACATTGGTGCTGCAAGGCGTCAGCCTGAAACCGTTGCTGCTTCTGCTCAATCTCGACCTCGACCGGACGGTCGACCGGGAGGTGGCGCAGGCGCGCGTCGCCATCATGCAGGCGGCGCTCGACGTGCTCAGCGGCAAGACATCGAGCGCGGCAGGGGCGGTGCGAGAGCAATATGCCGCCCAGCGCGCCATCGCCGAAAACCCGGAGAATGCCCAGGCGGCGACCGAGTATGACAGACTGCGTCTTTATGCCATCAAGAGCCAGCGCGATGCGCTGGAGCGCTTGCGCATCGACGGAACGATCGGCGACGAGGCCTACCACCGCCTCGAGGAAGAGATCGACTGGTCGGAACTGGCAGCATCCCCGCCCGGTCGGTTCCAGCCGCTGACCACTTAGCATCTGGCCCAAGCTGCCTCTGTCCGGCTGCACATTGCAACCAATCCAGCGAACGGCTACTGCCAGCAAGAAATTGAGCCGGATAAGCAATGAAGCTGGTCAGCTATAACATCCAGTACGGCTTCGGCAGCGATGGCCGCTACGACCTGGCGCGCTGTGCCAATGTCGTGGCCGGTGCCGACATTATCGCCTTGCAGGAAGTGGAGCGGCACTGGCGGCGCAGCAACGAGGACGACCAGCCGGAACTTCTTTCGCAATTGCTGCCCGACTACCATTGGGTCTACGGTCCGGCCTTCGACATGGATGCCAGCGAGCGGCGTGACGGCCGCGTCGCCAACCGGCGGCGGCAATTCGGCACCATGGTTCTGTCGAAGCTGCCGATCGTCTGGTCGCGGCTGCATACGCTGCCGCTCAGGCGCACGCTGCGTCCGCTCAACACCCGCAACGCGGCACTCGAATGCATGATCCGCACCCCTGCCGGCCCGGTGCGGGTGCTGTCGCTGCATCTCGCGCATATCGCCGCCGAGGAGCGGCTGGAGCAGATCGAATACCTGCTCGCCGAGCATCGCCGTACGCCCTCCGAGGGCGGGCCATGGAGCGGCGCCGACGACGAGCCGGCGCGCAACTGGAGCAATGGCGAACAGGAGCCGGAAAACCCCGTGGCGGCGATCTGGATGGGCGACTTCAACATGGAGCCGGGCAGCGCCGAGTACCGGCGCATCGTCGGCAGCACGCCCTATCATCGCGGTGCCGCCTATCTCGACGGTTTTGTCGATGCCGCCGCCGTCGCCAGCGAACCGACGTCGGACTTTCATACCCATGTGAAGACCATCGACGGCAGGATCGCAAGGCGCCGGCTTGACCATTGCTTCGTCGGCGGCATGTTTGCGGGGCGCGTGCGCTCGGTCAGCGCCGATATCGGCCAAATCGCCTCCGACCATTTTCCGCTCTGGGTGGATATCGACCTGGAGACGCCGATCGCCATCGGAACGGGCGGCGGATGAACCGACGATGAGCCTGTTTGTCTTTTTCGCGGTGCTCGCCGCCGCTTCCGTGCATGCGATCTGGAACGCGCTGGTCAAGGTCCATCTCGACCGTTTCCTGTCGATCACGCTGATGACGCTCGGCATGGGTGCCGCGGCGCTGGTGACGTTGCCCTTTGTCGAGGTGCCGAAGCCGGAAGTGTGGCCGTACATCCTCGCCTCGGTTGTCTTCCACATGGGCTACAGGACGTTCCTGATCGGCGCCTACAAGGCCGGCGATTTCGCCCAGACCTATCCTCTGGCGCGCGGCACCGCGCCGTTGCTGGCCGCTTTGGGGGGCATTGTGGTGGTTGCCGAGATGCCGGCGCCGCTCGCCATCGTCGGCATCCTCTTGTTGTCGGCGGGCACGCTGGTGCTGTCGTTTCGCGGCGGCGCGCATCTGGAGAAATTGAACCTGCGCGCCGTCGGCTTCGCGCTGGGCACATCGATCTTCATCGCCAGCTACACGCTGTCGGACGGCAGCGGCGCGCGGCTGGCCGCCACCGCGTCGAGTTATGCGGCCTGGCTGTTCGTCTGCGATGCGCTGTGGGCGCTGGTGCTGTGCGTCGTCTTTCGCGGCCCACAGGCGCTGCCGGTGCTGGCGCGCGACTGGAAGGCGGGAATCTATACAGGCGTGCTCAGCGGCGGCGCCTACTGGATCGTCATGTGGGCGATGACCAAGGCGCCGATCGCCTCGGTGGCGTCGCTGCGAGAAACATCGATCCTGTTCGCCATGATGATCTCGGTGTTCGCACTCGGCGAGAAGATGACGGCATGGCGAGGTGCCGCGGTGCTTAGCATCGTCGCCGGCGTTGTTGCGCTGAGAATGGGATAGTCACACGATCTCCAGGTCGAACACCATCAGCCCGTCGATGCCGCCTTCGAGCGCCGCGACCAGTCTTGCGCCGGCTCGCTGATGCGCTTCATGCTCGAGATAGCCATCGCGTGCCGCAGCGTCGCGAAAGTCGATGGTGAAGCCGTGTGTGAAGCCGCGAGCGAAGGGTTCCGGGCTGGTATTGGCGCTGAATTCGACCTTGCCCATGCCGTCGATCACCGACCGCAACGCTTCGAGATCGGCATGGATTGCCGCGCGCTCGGCGTTGGCGACATCGTCGCGGAATCTGACGAAGACACAGTGCCTGATCATTCCTTGTCCTTCATGCCGCTCGGTTGGTGGAAAACACTGCCGGCGGCAGCGGCTCGCGGCCAAGGATCAGATCGGCGCCCTTTTCGCCGACCATGATCGTCGGCGCATTGGTGTTGGAGGAGGGGATGCGCGGCATCACCGAGGCGTCGCAGACGCGCAGGCCCTCGATACCGCGCAGCCTGAGATCGGGCGTCACCACGCTCATCGCATCGTGGCCCATGCGGCAGGTGCCGACCGGGTGGTGGTCGGTCTTGGAACTGCGGCAGGCGTAGTCGAACAACTCGTCGCCGCTCTGCAGGTCAGGTCCCGGCAGTACCTCGCGCAGCACATAGGGCTGCAGCGCCTTCTGCCGCATGATCTCGCGCGCCAGCCTCAGCCCCTTGATCGACATGTCGCGGTCATAGGGATCGGACCAATAGTTCGGATCGATCAGCGGGCGGTCGGCCGGGTCGGCACTGTTCAGCCGCACCGTGCCGCGCGAGCGCGGGCGCAGGAAGGCCGAGTTCAATGTCACGCCCGGATTGTTCAACTTCTCGACGCCGGCCTCGATGCCGGAGCCGAGGCCGAGATGCAGCTGGATGTCGGGAGAGGCGGCGGTCGGATCGGCGTACCAGAAGCCGCCAGTCTCAAACAGGCTGGAAGCCACCGGGCCTTTCTTCAGGAGCAGATACTGCAGGCCGGCCCAAGCCGTCCAGTGCAGCTTGGCGTAGTTGTCGTAGGTGTGATCGCCGGTGCATTCGGCGATGACGAACAGGTCGAGATGATCCTGCAGGTTGGAGCCGACGCCGCGCAGATCGTGCACCGGTGTGACGCCGACCGCCTTCAGATGGTCGGCCGGGCCGATGCCCGACTGCATCAGAAGCTTCGGCGAGCCGATGGCGCCGGACGAGACGATCACCTCGCGCTCGGCGCGCAGGATCGTTGGCTGGCCGCCCGGCCTGTCGACGATCTCGACGCCGATGGCGCGGCCCTTGTCGACGACGATGCGCGTCACCAGAACGCCGGTCCTGACGGTGAGATTCTTGCGCTCGCGGATCGGCCGGAGATAGGCGACCGAGGCGGAGGAGCGCTTCGCGTCCTTCTGCGTCAGCTGATAGTAACCGACGCCCTCCTGGGCTACCCCGTTGAAGTCGGGATTGAAGGGCATGCCCATCTCTTGTCCCGCGCGAAAATAGGCCTCGCAGATCGGCAGCGGCGCGATCGGGTTCGACACGCCGAGCGGGCCCTGGTCGCCGTGAAAATCGTTGGCATAGCGTTGGTTGTTCTCGGCGCGCTTGAAATAGGGCAGCACGTCACGATAGCCCCAGCCGGCAAGGCCTTCTTCCTTCTCCCAGGCATCGTAGTCGCGGGCGTTGCCGCGCGTGTAGATCTGGGCGTTGATCGACGAGCCGCCGCCTATCACCTTGGCCTGCGTGTATCGGAAGACGCGGTCGTTCATGTGCTTTTGCGGCACCGTCGACCAGCCCCAGGCGGCGATGCCCTTGGTCATCTTGGCAAAACCGGCCGGCATATGGATCAGCGGATGCCAGTCCTTGCCGCCGGCTTCGAGCAGCAGCACCTGATGCGACGGATCTTCGCTCAGCCGGTTGGCGAGTACGCAGCCGGCCGGGCCGGCGCCAACGATTATGTAGTCGGTCATGGGATGTAGCCAGTCATGGGATGTAGTCCGTCATGGCGTCACCTGTTCATAGCCTCGGCACCGACAGCGCGCCGTCGACATTGATGACCGAGCCGGTCGAAAAGCCGAGCTTGCCGCCGGCGAGCGCCGCCACGGCGGCACCGATATCTTCGCTCTCGCCCCAGCGCATCGCCGGCACCAACCCGCCGTCGATCAGCCCGTCATATTTGGCGGTGACACTTGCGGTCATGTCGGTGCGGATGATGCCCGGCCGCACTTCGAACACCGCGATGTTTTCAGTGGCAAGCCGCAGTGCCAGGTTTTTCACCCACATCGAAAGCCCGGCCTTGGAAATGCAGTACTCGGAACGTTCCGGCGAGGCCATGGCGGCGCTGACCGAGGTGATGGTGATGATCGATCTCGCACCATCGCTCGGCAGGCCGAGCATCGCTTTGGCAACGGCCTGGCCGAGGAATACGGTGCCGCGCAGATTGATGCCGAGCACCCGGTCGAAATTTTCCGGCTTGAGCTCGAGCAGGTCGCCGCGCAGGACGGCGCCGATGCCGGCATTGTTGACCAGGCAATCGATGCGGCCGAAGGCATTCAATGCAGCATCGACAAGTGCCGCATGGCCGCCGAGATCGGCGATGTCGCTGCTGGCATAGGCGAATTTCGCGCCGCGCCCGGTGATGTCGGCGGCGAGCCCGTCGGCGGCTTCGTCGGCAAGGTCGGCGACGAGGATGTCGAAGCCGGAATCTGCGAGCGCTTCGGCGCAGGCAAGGCCGATGCCGCGCGCGCCGCCGGTGACGATCGCTGCCGGGCGGCTCATGTTGCAAGCTCCGTCTTGCGGATATGATCGGCGACGCGCAGCGCCTGTGCGGCGATCGACAGAGCCGGATTGACGGCGGCCGAATTCGGCAGGAAGCCGGCATCGACGACGAACAAATTGCTGTGGTCGAAGGAGCGGCAGAACGGGTCGAGCGGCGAGGTCGCCGGATCGTTGCCCATCTTCACCGTGCCGCACTGATGCGAGGGCGTGCGCTTGTCGAACGGCCGCGACAGGACGATCGGATAGCCGCAGGCGCGGAAATTCTCGCGCATCACCTTGGTCAGTCCGTCGAGCGACTGCATGTTGGAGCGCCGCCACTGCATGACGATGTCCTTGCCGTCGACCATGATGCGGCTCTCGGGATCGGGCAGGTCTTCGCACATCAGATACCAGTCGACGGCGTGGCCGGCCATGAAATCGAGCGCGAATTTGGGCGCGCGCCTGACATTGGCCTTGAGGATGTTGCCGTCGATCTTGCCGAGGAGCTGGACGTTGCCGAGCGGCTTGCCGCCCTTGCCGTCGGACAGATAATAATCGTTCAGCATCAGCGTCTTCTGGTAGACGGATTTGTTCCGGCGGCGTGGATCGATCGCCAGCATGGCGCTCGAATTGTGGTTCATGAAGTTGCGGCCGACCTGGTCGGAGCGGTTGGCCAGGCCTTTGCCACCGCCTTTGCCCTCAGGGGTGGGCGAGCGCAGCAGGATGGCGGCGGAATTGACCGCGCCGGCCGATAGGATGACCAGTTTCGGCGCGACTTTCTTCAGCGTACCGTTCTGTCGATAATGGACGGCGGCGATTGTCCTCGCATCCGGCGATGCCTCGAGATGTTCGACATGGGCGCCGGTCTCGAGCTTGATGTTCTGGTCGGCAAGTGCGGCGGCCAGCGGTCCCGTTTGGGCGTCGACCTTGCCGGCGCCTGTGTTGGGAAACGCGTCCCACGGCGTGCTGCCGTCCTTCAGCCAGGCTTCGATGTCGACGCCGAGCGGCAGCGATGCCGGGTGCAGGCCTAGGCTCCTGAGCTCGGCGCGCGCTCGCGCGATCGGCGGCTCGTCGGGCACCGGCCCGAAAGGGTAGGGCATCGAGTGGAACGGCTCGGTCGGGTCTTCGCCGAGTGCACCGCGCACGCGGAAAAGCTGCTCGGCCCTGGAATACCAGGGTTCGAATTCCTCATAGGAAAACGGCCAGGCCGGCGAGATGCCGCCATAGTGCTCCATCTCCGAAAAGTCTTGCCCGCGGTAGCGGATCAGCACGGCGCCGTAGAATTTCGAATTGCCGCCGACATAGTAGTAATTGCCGGGATTGAACGCAGCACCTCCGGCCTCGAGCCACATCTCCTTAGGCCGATAATGGCCGTCGACGAAGATTGCGCGGGTGTCGCGTGTGTGCGGCGTTAGCGGCAGTGGTTCGCCGCGCTCCAGCATCAGGATCGAGGCGCCACTGCCGGCAAGGCCGGAGGCGATCGTGGCGCCGCCTATGCCGGAGCCGATGATGACGATGTCGGGATTTGTCATGGCCGTCAGACGATGCGTTTCTCGGTCGCCGGATCGAAGAACACCGCCTTGGTCAGGTTGAAGGCGAGCGGCGTGACCGTGCCGGGCTGGATGTTGGCGTCGGCGCGCAGCCGCGCGACCACCGCCTTGCCGCCGAGATTGGTGACCGCGAAAGTATCCGAGCCGGCCGGCTCGATGACCTCGATGTGACAGTCGGCGCGGGCGATGTTCGAGGCGTTGCGTTCGGCACCCTCGGGGTCGGTCAGTGCTTCCGGGCGGACGCCGAAGATGATCGGTTTGCCCTGGAATGCCGACAGGCCGACCGGCGCATTGGCCAGCGGCAGCGAAATCGGCTGGCGCGCCTCGCGCTCCATGACGACGGAGAAGCCGCTGCCGTTGCTGCCGATCGTAGCCGGGATCAGGTTCATCGCCGGCGAGCCCATGAAGTCGGCAACAAACAGGTTGGTCGGATTGTTATAGATTTCGGCCGGCGTGCCGAACTGCTGCACCTCGCCGTCGCGCATCACCGCGATCTTGGTGGCCAGCGTCATCGCCTCGATCTGGTCGTGCGTGACGTAGACGATGGTGGTGCCGGTGGTGGCGTGCAGGCGCTTGATCTCGATGCGCATGTCGACGCGCAGCTTGGCATCGAGGTTCGACAAAGGCTCGTCGAACAGGAACAGCTTGGGATCGCGCACCAGCGCCCGGCCCATGGCGACGCGCTGGCGCTGGCCGCCGGAAAGCTGGCTTGGCTTGCGCTTCAGCAAATGGCCGATCTGCAGGACCTTCGCCACCTTGTCGATCGCCTTCTGGCGCTCGCCGACCGGCACGCCGCGCATCTCCATGCCGAAGGCAATATTCCCGGCGACCGTCATGTTCGGATAGAGCGCGTAGCTCTGGAAGACCATCGCGATGTCGCGCTTGGAGGGGTGGAGATCGTTGATCGTGCGTCCGTCTACACGGATTTCGCCTTCGGTGATGGTTTCCAGGCCGGCAATGGTGTTGAGCAGCGTGGACTTGCCGCAACCGGACGGCCCGACCAGCACGAGGAAGCCGCCCTTTTCGAGATCGAGGTCGATGCCTTTCAGGATCTCGACCGATCCGAAACGCTTCTTCAACCCGTCAATTTCCAGAAAAGCCATCCGATTATCCTTTGACGGCGCCGGCCATCAGGCCGCGCACGAAATAGCGGCCGGCGAGCACATAGACGAGGAGCGTCGGCAGCGCGGCGATCATCGCCGCCGCCATGTTGACGTTGTATTCGACGACGCCGGTCGAGGTGTTGACGACGTTGTTCAGCGCCACCGTCATCGGCATGACGTCGCCTGAGCCGGCATAGGCGGAGGCGAAGAGGAAATCGTTCCAGATGTTGGTGAACTGGTAGATGACCGTCACCACGATGATCGGCAGCGAGTTGGGCAGCATGATGCGCCGGAAGATCTGGAAGAAGCTGGCGCCGTCGATCTGCGCCGCCTTCACCAATTCGTTCGGAAACGCCTCGTAATAATTGCGGAAGAACAGGGTGGTGAAGCCGATGCCGTAGACGACGTGGACGAATACCAGGTTCACCGTCGGATTGCCGAAGCCGAAGGTGAGGCCGGTCGCGTTCTGCAGCTTGACGCCGAACCGGCCGAGGCTGCCGAGGATCGTTGCCATGGGCAAGAGGACGGACTGGAACGGGATAAAGCAGGCAAACAGCATCAGCCCGAATACCAGCGTCGCCCCGCGAAAGCGCCACTTCGTCAGCACATAGCCGTTGAGTGCGCCGAGCAGGGTCGAGATGACGACGGCCGGAACCACCATCTTGATCGAATTCCAGAAATAACCCTTCATGCCGACGCAGGTGAGACCCGAGCAAACTTCGCTCCATGCCCTTATCCAGGGTGCGAAGGTCGGCGCCTGCGGCAGCGCCAGCATGTTGCCGTTCTGGATTTCGTCCATGGTCTTGAACGAGGTCACCAGCATGACGAACAGCGGCATCAGGTAGAACAGCGCGAACAGCGCCAGCAGCCCGTAAATGACGATACGGTTGACCGTCCTGGCGCTGATACCGCCAGTGCTCTGGCGAGCAGGAGTGGCTATAGCGCTCATCGCGGCTTCTCCCGAAGCTCGGAATAGAGATAGGGAACGATGATCGCGGTGATGGTCATCAGCATGATCACGGCGCTGGCCGAGCCGACGGCCATCTCGTTGCGCTTGAAGGTGTACTCATACATGAAATTGGACGGCAGCCAGGCCGAACCGCCCGGCCCGCCGCTGGTCAGCGCGACGACCAGATCGTAGGACTTGATGGCGAGATGCGCGAGCACGATCAAGGCCGAGAGAAAGATCGGCCGCAGCAGCGGGATAACGATGCGGCGGTAGAGCTGGAAGGTGGTGGCGCCGTCGATCTGCGCCGCCTTCAGGATCTCGCCGTCAATGCCGCGCAGGCCGGCCAGGAACATCGCCATGATGAAGCCCGACGCCTGCCAGACGCCGGCGATGACCACCGTGTAGATGACAAAATCTTTGTTCTTGATCCAGTCGAAATGGAAGCTCGTCCAGCCCCATTGGTGCAGCGTCTGCTCGAGGCCGAGGCCGGGGTCGAGAAACCATTTCCAGGCAACGCCGGTGACGATGAACGACAGTGCCATCGGGTAGAGATAGATCGGCCGCAGCACACCTTCGCCGCGGATCTTCTGGTCGAGCAGGATCGCCAGGAACAGGCCGAGCACCAGACAGATGGAAATGTAGAGGAAGCCGAAAATCCCCATATTGGTGATCGACGTGTACCAGCTGGACGGCGGGTCGCTTTCGAAGGTCCAGCGCCAGAGCCGCTGATAGGCGCGTGGCCCGGTGATCGCATAGGACGGGAAGGTCTTGGAATTGGTGAAGGACAGATAGATCGTCCACAGGATGAAGCCGTAGACGAAGACGACGGTGGCGGCAAAGCTTGGCGCCAGCACGAGCTTCGGCAGCGCGTCCTGAAGGCGCGAGCGCACCGAGGCGCCCGGACGGGCACCGTGCTCCGGCGTCAGCGTGATACTGGTTTCAGCAACTGTGCTCATCTGTCCATTCCGTATCGCGGGTCCGGAATTCTGTCGTCGCGGCCTCTGCGGCACGAAAGCGTGCCGGTCGGCGCAACCGCAAACCCCACCGCAGAGGACTCTCCCCGGCTTGCGCCGGGGAGATCATTCACATCGGCGGGCGCTTACTTGGCGTCTTCGATCGCGCTGACCAGTTGGGTCACGGCCTCGTCCGAGGTCTTGATCTGGCCGTGGACGAATTTCGAGACGACATCCTTGTAGGCGTTGGCAACCGCCGGAGGCGCGCCATAGCCCTGCGCCAGAGAGCCGAACAGCGTGCCGCCTTCATTGGCGGCCTTCAGGTCAGCCATGCCCTTCTTGCCGCAAGCGTCGAAATCGGTATCCGGCACGTCGGTGCGGGCCGGAACAGAGCCCTTCACGACGTTGAAGGCCGACTGGAAGCTCTTCGACAGCGTGGCGGTGGCCAGGGCGATCTGGGCGGCCTTGCGGTCCTCCGGAACGTTGAACATGCCGAACATGTCGGAGTTGTAGACGACGCTGCCGTCGGTGCCGGGGAAGCGGTAGCACAGGAAGTCGGTGCCCGGGACCTTCTTGGCGGCGTTGAATTCGCCCTTGGCCCAGTCACCCATCACCTGCACCAGCGCATCGCCCTTGATGACCATGGCGGTGGCGAGGTTCCAGTCCCGGCCCGAGAAGTTCGGGTCGACATAGGTGACGAGCTTGGCGAGATTGTCGAACGACTTCTTCATCGTGTCGGACTTCAGCGACTCCTCGTCGAGGTCGTTGAAGGCCTTCTTGTAGAACTCAGGCCCGCCCGTCGACAGCACGACCGAGTCGAACATGGTCGCTTCCTGCCAGTTCTGGCCGCCCAGCGCGAGCGGGACGACGCCCGCCGCCTTGGCCTTGTCGAGCAACGCGATGAAGTCGTCGAAGGTCTTGGGCTCGGTGCCGCCGATCTTGTCCATCACCGCCTTGTTGATCCACAGCCAGTTGACCGAGTGGACGTTGACCGGAGCCGCGACCCACTTGCCGTCATAGACGGAGAATTTCTGCAGGGCCGCGGGAACGGACTTGTCCCAGCCTTCCTTTATCGCCGTCTCGGTCAGATCGCCCATGACGCCGGCTGCGGCATAGTCGAGCACGGTGTAGCCAAGCATTTGCGAGGCGGTCGGGTAGTTGCCGGCCGCCACCATCGCCTTCAGCGCGGTCATGGCGGCGTCGCCGCCGCCGCCGGCCACCGGCACGTCCTTCCAGGCAAAGCCTTCCTTGGCCAGATCCTGCTTGAGCACGTTCAGAGCGGCAGCTTCACCGCCCGACGTCCACCAATGCAGCATCTGGACTTCCTTGACGTCCTCGGCATGGGCCGCGAACGCAACGCCTGATGCGAGAGCCGTCCCGATAAGCAGTTTGCGCAACATGTACTTCCTCCCTTGTTGAACCTACACGACCGGCGGATGCCCGCCGGGTTCTTCCCAACTCAGCCGACCCACCATCCGGTGCGCTGGCCGCGATGAAACTGGATTGTCTTTTCCTCGGTATAATCCTCGACGGCGCGCTTGCCGAGTTCGCGTCCGAGACCGGACTGCTTGTAGCCGCCGAAAGGCAGTTCGGGGTAACCCTCCATGAACGTGTTCACCCAAACGGTTCCCGAACGCACATTCCGCGCCACCGACATGCAGGTATCGATGCTGGCGCTCCACACGCCCGCCGACAGACCATAGGGCGTGTTGTTGGCGATGTGCAACGCCCTTTCAATCGACTCAAAAGTCAGCACCGAGAGCACCGGCCCGAACACTTCCTCGCGCGCAATGGCCATGTCTTCGGTGACGTCGCCAACGATGGTCGGATCAAGATACTGGCCGGCGCTCGAAGCAAGCTGCTTGCCGCCGCAATAGATCCGGCTGCCGCCGCTCTCCGCTGCCGTCACGTAGCCGGTAACCTTGGCCACATGGTCGGTGGAGATCATCGCGCCGACCTTGGTGCGGTCGTCGAGCGGGTCACCGACAGTCACCTTGGCGGTGAGTGCTTTGACGGCGCCGAGGAACTCGCCGGCGATCGCCTCATGGACGATCAGCCGGCTGCCGGCATTGCAGCATTCGCCGGCATTGAAGAAGCCGCCGAAAACCGCCGCGTCGGCGGCGGCCTCGAGGTCGGCGTCGGGAAAGACGATCTGGCCGTTCTTGCCGCCGAGCTCCATCGCGACTTTTTTCAGCGAGTTGGCGGCAGACGCCATGGTCATCTTGCCGACGCGGGTGGAGCCGGTGAACGACACCATCTCGACCAGCGGATGGCTGACCATCGGTGCGCCGACATCGGCGCCCAGCCCGGCAAGGATGTTGACGACGCCATCCGGCAGGCCGGCCTGCATCAGGATCTCGCCGAGTACGAAAGTCGAGGCCGAGGTCATCTCGCTCGGCTTGACCACTGCCGTGCAGCCGGCGGCGAGCGCGAAGGGCAGCTTCTGGCTGACGATCAGGAAGGGAAAATTCCACGGCGTGATGATCGAGACGACGCCGATCGGTTCGCGCAGCACGACGCCGAGCATGGCGTCGCCGAGATTGGCGTAGCTTTCGCCGTGAAGCGTCCGCGCAAGTGCCGCGGCATAGCGCCAGATGTCGACGGCGCCGCCGATCTCGCCGCGCGCCTGGGCAATCGGCTTGCCGGATTCCAGTGCGTCGAGCCGGGCAATCTCGTCCAGCCGCGCCTCGATCAGGTCAGCCGTCCTGAGCAGGATCGCGGCGCGCTCGGCGGCCTTCATGCGCGGCCACGGGCCGGTCTCGAAGGCCTTGTGCGCGGCCTGTACCGCCGCCTCCACGTCCGCCGCGCCGGCCTGTGCATAGCGCGAGACGGTGAAGCCGTGGCCGGGGCTGCTGCGCTCCAGTGTGCGGCCGTCCTGGGCGTCGATGAACTTGCCGCCGATCAGCAGCCGGTAGCTTTTCGGCGCTGCGGCTGCCTCGGCGGGCATGGCGATGTTGAGAGGTGCGTTCATGTGAGTTTCAGGTTCCTAAGATCTTGAGAACGCCGGCTTCTGCTTGGCCTTGAAAGCCTCGACGCCGGCCCTGAGATCGCTTGTCAGCGCGATGAAGCCGCTGGCCAGCGCTTCGGTCGCGGCAGCACTCTCTTCGCCCTCGGCGATGGCAATCATCAGCTTGGCGGCTTCGGTCGCGAGCGGCCCGCGCTCGGCGATCTTGCCGGCCCAGGCCTTGGCTTCGGCGAACGCCTTACCGGTCTCGACCACCCGGTCGACAATCCCCAGAGCAAGAGCCTCGGTCGCCAGAAACACCTCGCCGCCGAGCGCCATCCGCCGCACCGCCTGCGCACCGAAGCGGCGCACGGCGCGCTGTGTGCCGGACCAGCCGGGAACGACACCGATCGAGGTCTCCGGGAACCCAAGCTTCACCTGCGTTTCCGCCACGCGAAAGTCGCAAGCCGCCGCCAGTTCCAGCCCACCACCCAGCGCATGGCCGGCAAGAATGGCGATCGTCGGCTGCCGCAGCCGCGCCAGCCGATCAAAGACGCGGTGGCCGTAGCGAACCCATTGCACCTGGAAATCGGCGGCGCTCATTTCTGCCCATGCCTCGACGTCGCCGCCGGCGCAAAAGCCCTTGCCTTCGCCGCAGATCAGCACGACGCGGACGCCGTCCGCCGCCTCGGCCTCATCGAGTGCTGCTTCCAGCGCCCGCAGCATCGGAATGTCGAGGGCGTTGAATTTCTCCGGCCGGCGCAGCGTGACAATGCCGATGGCGCCGTCGGTTTCAAAGGTGACGAGGCGCTCAGCCATGGGCGCCTCCAAGCGAGGCGCCGCCATTGAGCGACAGGCCGATCGGCCGGTCCCTGTAGAGCGCATCCGGCGTCACTTTGAGATCGTTGGCTACGGCGAGCGGGATCTCGGCCTGCGCCAGCACATCGCGCTCCAGGTCGATGCCCGGCGCCAGCTCCGTCACCATCAGCCCTGCTGGCGTCAGCTTCATCACGCAGCGCTCGGTGACATAGGTGATATCCTGTCCCTGCGCGACGGCACGCTTGCCCGAGAAGGAGATATGCTCAACCTCGCCGACGACTTTCTTGACCTTGCCCTCCTGGTCGATGCGGATGCCGCCATCAGCAAGCGACAGCTTGGCGCCGGCATTGAAGAAACCTGAAAAGACGATCTTCTTCGCCCGCGCGGTGATGTCGACGAAGCCGCCGGCGCCGGCGGTGACGTGGGGCCGCGCCGAAAGCTTCGACACGTTGACAGAACCATGGCGGTCGATCTGCAGGAAGGACAGCAGCGAGGCGTCGAAGCCGCCGGCCTGGAAATAGATGAACTGGTGCGGCGAGGGCATGAAGGCGTCGGCGTTCGACGAGCAGCCGAACTTGAAGTCGAGCAGCGGCACGCCGCCGACCGCGCCCTGTTCGATGACCCAGGTGACCTTGCCGTGCTGGCCTTCCTCGAGCAGGATCCGCGGCACATTGGCCGAGATGCCGAAGCCGATATTGACCGCCATGTCGTCGGCAAGCTCCATGGCGACGCGGCGCGCAATGACCTTCTGGACGTTCATCTCGGCGTTGCGGAAGCTCGACAACGGCCGGAAGATCTCGCCGGAGATGGCCGGATCGTAGGGCGTCAGCGTCGTCTGCAACTGGTCGGGCGCCACCACGATATGGTCGACCAGCACGCCGGGCACGCGCACATCGTGCGGTTTCAGCGTGCCGTTCTCGACGACGCGCTTGACCTGCGCGATGACGATGCCGCCATTGTTGCGGGCGGCGAGCGCCTGTTCGAGGCCGCCGAGATAGGCACCCTCATGCTCATAGGTGAGGTTGCCGCGCTCGTCGGCCGTGGTGGCGCGGATGATCGCGACCTGCGGCACGATCGAGCGAAAATAGAGCCACTCCTCGCCGTCGAACTGCTGCACCGAAACGATCGGCTCGCTGGCGGCCGCGTTCATCGCGCAACCCTGATGGCGCGGGTCGGCAAAGGTATCGAGCCCGACCTTGGTCAGCACGCCGGGGCGCTTGGCGGCGGCCTCGCGATGCATGTCGAACAGGATGCCGGACGGCACGTTATAGGCGGCGACCGAATTGTCGCCGATCATCTTCCAGATCTGCGGCGGCTCGGAAGATGACGGCCCGGATGGATAGGAGCCGCACAAAGTGCGCTTCAACAGGCCGGGCTTGGCTAGATGGTCGATGCCCTTGATGCCGTACATGTCACCGGCGGCGATCGGGTGCAGCGTCGTGATGTCCTTGGGATGGCCTTCGGCGTCGAAGCGCTCGCCGATGGCGGCAAGCACTGCATCCGGGCAGCCGAGGCCGCTCGACGACGATACGGAAACGACCATGCCATCCCTGATCAGGCCGGCGGCCTCAGCCGCGGAGACGAGCTTGCTCACGCAGCACCCCCGAGCTTCGAGTCGATGGCGACGGCCTTGCCGGACTTGGCCGATTGCAATGCCGCCTCGGCTGCGGTCAACGACCAGACGCCGTCCTCGCCGGTGGCGGACGGCTGGCCCTCGCCACGTATCGCCGCGTGGAATTGGCGCAGCGAACGGGCATAGAGGTCTTCGCGGTCGAAGCTCAATTCCTCCTCGCCCTGTGCCGTTCGCAGCAACACCGAGCCGACCGGCTTCTGCGTCATCACATCCTTGCCGATCAGCGAGCCTTCGCTGCCATGCACCTCGAAGCCGGTGCCGGCGAATTTGGTGGTGAAGCCCTCATGCGATTGGGCAATGACCCCCGATCCGAAGCGCCAGAGGCACATGGCGCCGTCTTCCAGCCCGCCGGCGGCCATGCCGGCCGATTGCGTGAATGCCGAGATCTCGACCGGATCGTCGCCGAGCACGAAGCGCAGCGTGTCGGCATCGTGCACGGTGATGTCGAGCACCACGCCGCCGCCGGCGTCCGGCCTGGTGATGCGCCAGCCCTGCAGGTTTTCCGGCAGATAGACGGAGTGGAAGACGCGCGCAGCGATCGGCCTGCCGATGCGGCCGGCAGCGATCGCTTCGCGCATCGCCCGATGCGAGCCGGCATTGCGCAGATGGTGGTTGGTGCCGAGCACGACGCCGGCGGCCCTGGCGGCGGCGACCATCTTGCGCGCGTCGGCGCTGGTCAGCGCCAGCGGCTTTTCGCACAGCACATGCTTTCCCGCCTCGATGGCGGCGAGTGCCTGTTCGAGATGCAATTCGTTGGTGGTCGAGATGTAGACGGCGTCGATATCGGATTTGAGCAGGGCGTCCAGCGTCGAGACCGCCGCCTGAATACGGTTTTCGCTGGCATAGGCGGTGGCGCGCTCCGGGCTGGAGCTCATCACTGCGGCGATTTCGCCGTCCGGCTGCGCGCGGATGGCGCCGATCATGAACTGTCTTGCGATCGTGCTGGCGCCGATCAGCCCCCAACTGACGGTCATGCCGCGTCTCCCATTCCTGCGCAGCCATGCTCCTTGCGATCGGGGCCGCAGCTTTCCCTGACCACGAGGTTGACGGCGCCGATATGATCCTCGGCGCGCGTGGTGCGCGATTGGATCATCTTCAGCACGACATGGGCGGCGCGCTCGCCGAGGCCGGCGGTGTTCACCGACACGCTGGTCAGCGCCGGCATATAGTGCTCGGCCTCGGCCACGTCGTCGAAGCCGACGACGGCAAAGTCCGCGCCGGGTTCCAGGCCGCGCTTGCGCAGCGCCAGCAAGACGCCGAAGGCGACCGCATCGTTGAAGCAAAGGGCTGCAGTCGGCGGCGCGGCCATGGCGAGCGCGGTTTCCAGGCAGGCAATGCCGCCCTTGCGGCTGGTTTCGCCCTCGAAGACCAGCCTGTCGGCCGGTGCGATGCCGAGCGCTTCACAGGCCTCGCGAAAGCCGCCCAGCCGCTCGTGATAGACGACAAGGTCGGACGAGCCGCCGAAGAAGGCCAGCCGGCGGTGGCCCTTACCGATCAGATGGGCGGTGGCGAGATAGGCGCCGCGATGATTGTCGGGTGTGATCACCGGGATGCGGCTTTCGGGAAGGCGGCGCATGACGAAGACGACCGGAACGCCCGCGGTCTCAAGGCGGCGGAACGCGCCAGGCGTGGTGCCGCGCGCCGGCGACACGACGAGCCCGGCGACACCCTGCTCCATCAGTGATTTCAAAACCTCTTCCTGGCGCACCGGGTTTTCAGCGGTATTGGCGATGAAGGGCACGACGCCGGCCGACTGGAAGACGCGCTCCATGCCGACCGCCAGTTCGGCGAAAAACGGATTGGTGAGATCGTTGATGACCATGCCGATGACATTGGAATGGGCCTTGCGCAGATTGGCGGCGCCGCGGTTGTAGACATAGCCGACATCCTCGATCGCCTTGCGCACCTTCAGCGCGGTTTCAGGCCGGATCAGCCCGCTACCTTGCAGCACCAGCGATACCGTCGATTTGGACACGCCCGCCTCACGGGCGATGTCGAGTATCGTTGCCTTGGCCCGGCTGGCCATCCAGATCTGTCCTCCCGGTGGTTTCTTGTGCGATTTATTGGAACGATCTAATCCCTGCGGCGCATTTGAGTCAATCGCGTTTTTTCGAACCGGAGAAAAATGCGGCTCAATAGGCGCAATCCTCCAGCAAGTACGGCTTTCACCTGCTGCGATGCAGCAATTTGACCGGCGCGACGAAGGGCGGCAAAGTATCTTGATTTATTGGAACGTTCCATTTAATAGGCGCTGGGAAGGAGAGAGCCATGGACATCACCTTGCCCGGGGAAGGCGGCGGCCGTATCCGCTACCGGCTTGTCGGCCAGCCGGTGCAGCCTGTGGCCGGCGCGCGGTTCTCGCGCATCGCCTACGCCGCCGCCCATGTCGTTGCCGATCCCCTCGCCATGACCGATCCGTGGTCGAGGCCCGCGGTCGACTGGGACAAGACAATGGCGTTTCGCCGTCACCTTTGGCGGCTCGGCTTTCGCGTCGCCGAAGCGATGGACACCTCGCAGCGCGGCATGGGTTTCGACTGGGCAAATGCCAAGGAATTGATCCGCCGCTCCATTATCGAGGCGCGCAGCGTCGAGGGCGCCGATCTCGCGTCAGGCGCCGGCACCGACCATCTGGCGCCGGGGGCCGCGAGCACGCTCGACGATGTCATCGCGGCCTATGAGGAGCAGTTCGGCTTCATCGAAGGGCTTGGCGGCAAGGCGATCATGATGGCCAGCCGGGCGCTGGCGGCGATCGCCAAAAGCCCCGACGACTATGTCAGCGTCTACGACCGCATCCTGTCCCAGGCATCCGGCAAGGTCATCCTGCACTGGCTGGGTGACATGTTCGACCCGGCGCTGAAAGGCTACTGGGGCAGCAGCGATTTCGAAACCGCGCTCGAGACGGTGATCGCGATCATCGAACGCCATGCCGGCAAGGTCGAAGGCATAAAGATATCGCTGCTCGACGCCGGCAAGGAGATCGCGCTCAGGGACCGGCTGCCCGAGGGCGTGGTGATGTTCACCGGCGACGACTTCAACTACCCCGAGCTGATCGCCGGCGACGGCGACAGACATTCGCACGCGCTGCTCGGCATTTTCGATACCATCGCGCCGGTCGCCAATGCGGCGCTGGCAAAGCTGGCCGACGGCGACCGCGCCGGCTATGACGCGCTGATGGCGCCGACAGTGCCGCTGTCGCGCAAGATCTTCGAGGCGCCGACCGAATACTACAAGGCCGGCATTGTCTTCATGGCCTGGCTGAACGGCCATCAGGACCATTTTTCGATGGTCGGCGGCATGCAGTCGGCGCGCGGCATACGTCACTATGCCGATGTCTTTCGCCTTGCCGACCAGGCAGGATTGCTGGCCGAGCCGGAGCTTGCCATTGCCAGAATGACAAGCCTCTGCGCGGTAGCGGGCGTCTGATCGCAAGACATTGCAGCGTCCAATCTGCAAGCCCGGTTTCGGGTGGCTTTGCGATTTGGCTTGTCTGGGCAAATCTGTATGCGGTATGCGTCCAACAGAGAAGCCGATCCGGCGCTCTGCCGGCCAACCGGCAAAGCTGCCGTTCTGCATTGGGATAAGCTGATGACCTTCGACCTTCGGGGCAAGCGCGTTTTCGTGGCCGGACATCGCGGCATGGTCGGCTCGGCCATCCTGCGCCGATTGGCCGACGAGGATTGCGAGGTTCTGACCGCCTCGCGCGCCGAGCTCGATCTTCTCGACCAGGCCGGCGTGCGGCGCTGGATGGCCGACCGCAAGCCGGATACAGTGGTGATGGCGGCGGCCAAGGTCGGCGGTATCCTGGCCAACAACAGGCTTCCCGTCGATTTTCTGCAGGACAATCTCGTCATGCAGAACAATGTCATCGACAGCGCCTTCCGCAACGAGGTGCAGAAGCTGCTGTTTCTCGGCTCGTCCTGCATCTATCCCAAATTCGCGGCGCAGCCGATCTCCGAGGACGCCTTGCTGACCGGCCCGCTCGAACCTACCAACGAATGGTATGCGATCGCCAAGATCGCCGGGCTGAAACTGTGCCAGGCCTATCGGCGCCAATACGGCGTCGACTACATCTCGGCGATGCCGACCAATCTCTACGGTCCGGGCGACAATTTCGACCTCAATTCCAGCCATGTCGTGCCCGCCCTGATGCGCAAGGCGCACGAGGCCAGGCGCGCCGGCCGCAAGAGCCTGGAGGTGTGGGGCTCGGGCACGCCGATGCGTGAATTCCTGCATGTCGACGACGCCGCCGACGCGCTGGTCTGGCTGCTGAAGAATTATGCCGGCGACAGCCACATCAATGTCGGCTCTGGGGAAGACATCACCATTGCCGACCTTGCCTGCACCATCGTGTCGGTCGCCGGCGCCGATGCGGCGATCACATTCGATGCGACGAAGCCGGACGGCACGCCGCGCAAGCTGATGGACGTGTCGCGCCTATTCGCCACCGGCTGGCGCCCGCGCTACTCGCTGCGCAGCGGATTGGAACAGACCTATGCCTGGTTTCTGGAGCACGTCGAGACCGGGGATCTGCGCCTCGGCGCGGCCTGAGGCCGGTATTGGCGAGCTCGGCATCAGGACTGGATGAGGCTGAGAACGCCAGCCGATGAAAACACCGACGGCCAATTGAGGGATTATCTGGATGGTGGGCGTGACAGGGATTGAACCTGTGACCCCTGCAATGTCAATGCAGTGCTCTCCCGCTGAGCTACACGCCCATCCGAAGCCGCGCATACACCATTTTTGGTTCGGCACGTCAATAGCGGGAAAAGGGAAAGAATGGCTGGCTTGCCGCGTCGGTCAAGCGGCGACAAAAAGCGCGTCAGGCGGCCTGCAGCATCTTTTCGACCTCGTTGACGAGGTCGCGCAGGTGGAACGGCTTCGATAGCACCTTGGCGTCTTTCGGCGCTTTCGAATCGGGGTTCAGCGCGACGGCGGCAAAGCCGGTGATGAACATCACCTTGAGGTCAGGATCGATCTCGGTGGCGCGACGGGCGAGCTCGATGCCATCCATCTCGGGCATGACGATGTCGGTCAAAAGCAGCGAAAAAGGCTCCTCGCGCAGCCGCTCATAGGCACTGGCGCCATTGTCGAAATCGCTGACCTGATAACCGGCGCGCTCCAGCGCCTTGACGAGGAACCGGCGCATGTCGTCGTCGTCTTCCGCCAGCAGAATGCGTGCCATCTTGTCCCGTCCGAATCACCCAACCGACAATGCCGTGCGGCAAGCCCGTTAACCATGCTGTATATGAGGAGGTGACGGTAAACATCAAGTGAACGTTGGCCGCACAATCCTGATTTGGCTGGCACTTCGGCGGCTGGACATGCGGGCGGCGAGGTGGCACTTTCCTATCATGATGCATTGGTGTTTCCGGGTTCGTTCAAATTGAAAACGGCAGCCGAGGATTTTTCGGTCGTTCCACCCTTCGAAATCCGATCGGGCGCCGAACAGCGCGTTCCCTTCCTCTTCAACTCGCCGCATAGCGGCCGCTACTATCCGGACCGGTTCATGGCGATGGCCAAGCTGGACCGCAACGCCATCCGCCGCTCCGAGGACTGCTATGTCGAGGAATTGTTCGGCGGCGCCGTCGCGCTCGGGGCGCCGATGCTGGCGGCAAACTTCCCGCGCGCCTATCTCGACGTCAACCGGGAGCCGTGGGAACTCGACCCGCGCATGTTCGCCGAACCGGTGCCGTCATTCTGCAACATCCGCTCGGCGCGGGTGGCCGGCGGGCTCGGCACCGTGCCCAAGCTGGTCGGCGAGGGGCTCGACATCTATTCCGGCCGCTTGCCGCTGGCCGAAGCCGTGGCGCGCATCGAAGCGGTCTACAAGCCCTATCACGAGGCGCTGAAACGGCTTTTGACCAGAACCCATGCGCGCTTCGGCTACGCCGTGCTGATTGACTGCCACTCGATGCCGGCAAGCATAAGGGTCGGCGACAGCGGATTGCGGCCGGACTTCATCGTCGGCGACCGCTTCGGCATTTCCGCCGCGGCGGCGTTGACCGAGACGGCGATCGGCCTGCTCACCGGCATGGGCTACAGCGTCGCCCACAACAAGCCCTATGCCGGAGGCTTCATTACCGAGCACTATGGCCGCCCCGTGCGCCATCTGCATGCGCTGCAGATCGAGGTCAATCGCGGGCTCTACATGAATGAGCGGACGTTCCAGAGATCAGCTGGTTTCGACGCCCTGGCCGACGATCTGGCGCGGTTTTCGGCCGAACTGATGGCGATGCCCGATGACAATTTCATGGATCTGCCGCTGGCCGCCGAATAGCGCCGGAATCGCGGCATTCGCGGCTCATGAGGGCAGCGTAAAAAAAGACCGCATCGTTTGCACGACACGGTCGAAGTCTAGGGAGGAAACGCCCAAGGAGGGCATGGACAGGAACCCTGTCCGAGAACAAACGTATTGTGCGCTGCACAAATGTCAAGGCGCGTTCCGGCTTTTTTAATTCACTGTGAAGTGGAAATTGCATTTCCATGACGGCTGCGTTGCATTCGAGCAACAGTTGGCACCGTGCAAAAGGCTCCGAACGCCCTTTGTTTCGGCACAAACGCCCTTGTTTCGGCATAAATCCGTAGGCAAACCGGCATCTCAAACATGCTGAAGCGGGAGAATCAGTTGGACATCAGTATCGAGTTCATGCGGCGCATTGCGCGTGCCGCCGCAGCCGAGACCTTGCCGCGCTTCCGCAATCAGGGCGCGGTCACCAACAAGGAGCGCGGCAGCTTCGACCCGGTCACCGAGGCCGACCGTGAAGCCGAGCGCGCCATCCGGGCGGTGATCAGCGCGCAATACCCCGATCACGGCATCCTCGGCGAGGAGCATGGCAGCGAAAACATCTCCAGCCGGCATGTCTGGGTGATCGATCCGATCGACGGCACGCGCGCCTTCATTTCCGGCCTGCCGGTATGGGGCACGCTGGTCGGGCTGACGGTCGACGGCGATGCCGTCGCCGGCATGATGTCGCAGCCCTTCACCGGCGAGCTGTTCTACGCCAATGCTTCCGGCTCGCATTATGAAGGTCCGGGTGGCCCGCGAAAACTCACGACGCGCAAGACCACAAATCTCGCCGAAGCGACGCTGTTCACCACCACGCCGGCGCTGTTCAAGGGAGACGCGCGCTCACGCTACGACCTGTTCGAGAAGCAGGTCCAGCTCGCCCGCTACGGCACCGACTGCTATGCCTTCGCCATGGTGGCGGCGGGCAGCGTCGATATCGTCGCCGATCCGGGATTGAAGCCCTACGACATCGTGGCGCTGATTCCGATCATCGAGAAGGCAGGCGGCGTCGTCACCACTTTCGAGGGCGGACCGGCGGAAAACGGCGGCGACATCCTGGCGGCGGCGACACCGGAGCTGCACGCGGCGGCGATGACGGCGCTGCGCGGCTGAGCATCCGGTGCACCCAAGCGTCTGTTTTTGCGCAAATCCGACGGAAACCGCGGTTCTAAATTAGCAGTCGGCAGGCCAAGCGTCCGAGAGACGCGGGCCCCACAAAATGAGCACGAAAGAGATGAGGCCGGTCGGCGCGGACGAATACGCCACGCCTTTGATCACGGCTTCCTGAAAGGCGCTCCCGTGGACGGCTCCGGCGGCCAACGGCATTGTCTCGTTGCCGGCCCCCCAGGCGCTGGCAATCACGTAGGCGGCCAGGATCGCCAAAGCCGAATAGATCAGGAGCCAGAACGCAATCCGCGACATCGCCGCGCCGAGATTGAGCCTAGACCATGTGAGGCCTAGCGCCAGCAAAAGAACGCCCTCCAAGGCGCTGAGCGTGTGCGCGGACAGTCCGAGCCGCGGTGCGGCGAGGTACGGTATTGCAAACCCCTCGAATGACGAAAACAGCAGCAGCGCGACGCCAATCTGCAGCCGATGCCCCTGACGTGACAGCGTGTTCGATGCGTTCATGGTCGTTTTTCTCCCGGCGAATGACCTCCAACCTCTTTGGCAGCAACCTAGCGCGCGATGCCTGAACGGGAATAAGGGGGCGAGCTGTGCCGGGCAAGCGACCCGCGCAGGCTTTATTGCCGGGCGCCGGCGAAGCGGTCAAACAGCGTCGCCGGTTCCTGGGATGAAGGCATCGAATGCCGCAAGCAGTTGCTCGCGATAGAGGTCGGCTTCCTGCAGGATCTCATGGCGGGCGCCGTCGATCATCACTAGCGAGCCGACGCGCAGACGCCTCGCATAGGCCTCGACTGCCCTGGTCGAGACGACCTGGTCGGCGCCGGCGGCGATCATCAGCAAGGGCACCTGGATCTTGGCCATGAAATCCGGGTTGCTGACGATCAAGGACGCCTCCGTGGCCGCCTTCAGCCAGCGGATCGTCGGTCCGCCAAGCGCCAGCTGCGGACAGGTTTCGTAGATCAGCGTGTTGCGCCGATAGCGCGCCGGATCGCTGGTCAGCTTGTTCATGGCGAAGGGCACTGATTCCTTGGGCCGCGGCCCCCATGCGGCATAGAGCCGGCCAAGGCCGAGAAGGCAGAACAGCGAAGAGATGCGGCGGACGGTTTTTACCGAAACCGGGAGGTCCGGCACGGTGAAGAACGGTGCGATCAGCACCATGCGGCGCACGCGGTTCGCCATTGCGGGCGCGGCGAGCAGCGCAATCACCGCGCCGGCCGAGTGGGCCAGTATGTAGTAGGGCCCTCGGCAATCGGGCAGCACGATCTCCTCGAAGAACTGCTCCAGATCGCCGGTGTAGTCGAAGAAGCTCCGGACGAAGCCGCGCTGTCGGTCGCCGATCAGCCGGTCGGAAGCGCCCTGGCCGCGCCAGTCGAGGGTTGCCACGCCAAAGCCCCGGTCGGCAAGGTTGCGAATGGTCTCGAAATACTTCTCGATGCACTCGTTGCGGCCGGTCAGGACGACGACGGTGCCCTTCATCGGGCGGGCAACCGCGGCAAACAGCCCATAGCGGATCTTCTTGCCGTCGCGCGTGGTGAAGAAGCCGCCGGCCGCGTTTTCCGGCAGCGGATTGCCCGGAGTTTCGTGGAAGAGAGGGGGCTGGTGGAAAAGATCGGTCATACGGTGTTTGGTTGGTGTCGGTGCCGACGGGCGCAAATCAGGCATAAACGCCCATGCGCCAAAAGCAAAGGAATTCGGGACGTCGGGGAGGTCGATCCAGGCAGCGAACAAGAAAGGCCGGAAGCAGCCGTGGGCGTGCTTCCGGCCTCTGTCGACCGGGAGGAAGGGACGTTACACCCGGTTCGGCCTCGTCGTGTCGCCTTTTCCGGCGACCTGTTCGTGATCTCGAGAACAGTTTTAATGCCGCCTGGCTGAACGCTCGCCGAAGCCACGGTTCATCTGCCGTTCATCGGCATCGGGACGTGGGCCGGGACCGGTCCCGTTCGGACGCGGGAAATCTTGAAATGCCGTCGTCCGCTTCCCAAATTTGTCATGCGGCCGCCAATGTCGGGGCCGCTGGCCCATCCGGAACGCCGTCACGGGTTTCGCACCGGCCATACGCAACCTTGTTGCTCAACAGGAGAACACACCATGCGTCACGTTGATTTTTCCCCGCTCTACCGTTCGACCGTCGGTTTTGACCGGCTGTTCACCATGCTCGATTCGCTTGCGCAGCCGGAAGGCCAGACGTACCCGCCTTACAACATCGAGCGTACGGGCGAGGATGCCTATCGCATCTCGATGGCTGTGGCCGGCTTCTCGGAAGATGAGATTTCGATCGAAGCTCACCGCAATGTGCTGACCGTCAAGGGTGAGCGCAAGGAGGAAGGCAATGGCGAAGGCTCCGAACTGCTCTATCGCGGTATCGCCAGCCGAGCCTTCGAGCGCCGCTTCCAGCTTGCCGATCACGTCGAGGTTGTCGGCGCCGCGCTGAAGAACGGCCTGCTCTTCGTCGACCTCAAGCGCAACATCCCCGAAGAGCTGAAGCCGCGCAAGATCGCGATCACCTCGGCTCCGGCCAAGGCCAAGCAGATCGAGGCCAAGACTGCCGCCTAAGCCAGGCAGCTAAACTCTCCCGGGATGCCAACTCCCCGGGAAGAAAGGGCGGTGCAGCAATGCGCCGCTCTTTTTTGCTGGTGGGCAAGGCTTGCTATCCGGCGAGCAGGTAGCCGAAACGGTCGACCTCGTCGGCCGTGGTCGCGAAGCTGGTGACGAAGCGATAGAGCGCTTCGTCCTCGCCAATATGGCCGTCGTAGCCGAGCGGCCTGTGCCAGTCGTGGAAGGCCGCGCCTGCCGCTTGCATTCTTTCGGCGTCGGCCTTTTTCATGACCGCGAAGACCTCGTTCGCCTGCGGCAGCCAGGCCAGCCGGGCCGAAGGGGAATCTTCTATCGCCGCGGCAAGCCGTGCCGCCATCGCATTGGCGTGCCGTGCCGTGTCGAGCCATAGCCCACCCCTGAAATAGGCATCGAATTGCGCGGCGATGAAGCGCGATTTCGAGAACAGCTGGGCCGCGCGCTTGCGCAAAAAGGCCAATTCCTTGGCTCGCTCGAGGTCGAACAGCACGATCGCCTCGGCGCACCAACAGCCATTCTTGGTGCCGCCGAAGGAGAGGATGTCGACACCGTGCTTCCAGGTCATTTCGGCCGGCGTCGTTTCCAGCGCGACGAGCGCATTGGCAAAGCGGGCCCCGTCCATGTGCAGCGGCAATCCCCGCTGCTTTGCGATCGCCGAAATCCTGGCGATTTCGTTCAGCGTGTAGACGGTGCCAACCTCGGTCGACTGCGTGATCGAAACCGCCATCGGCCGCCCGGAATGGACGTTTTCGGGTGCGAAACGGTCCACCGCACGTTCCAGATTGCCGGCATCGATCTTGCCGAGTGCGCCTTCGACTGTATAAAGCCGCGAACCGCCGGTGAAATATTCCGGTGCACCGCATTCGTCCTCGATGACGTGCGATTCGCGATGGCAGAAGGAAATGCCGCCTGGCTTGTTATAGGCAGTCAGCGACAGCGAATTGGCAGCGGTGCCGGTGGCGAGGAAAAACACCGCGACTTCGCATTCGAAGATTTCATTGAAGCGCTGGTAAACTGCCTTGTCGAGGAAGCCGTCGCCATACGCGGTGGAGAAGCCGTCGGCATGGGCCGAGAGGCCGGCAGCGATACGGGGATGGGCGCCTGCCCAATTGTCGGAAGCGAAAATCATGCGTCTGCCTATGCTGGGGAAAATCGGTGCGAGCTTGGCCGCTTTCGCACGCCGGCCGCAAGTGGCAGATGCAGAAAATCCGCTAAAGCCAGCGAAAGCCTGACCGTAGACGCAGCGACGGAAGGTTACGCTGTGACCGCGTTCCGCGCAATTTTCTGTCGCGAAAGCTTCAAGAATTTTGTGAATCGGTCTTGTGTGCATCCAAAATTTCTGTCATAAAAATTTAGGACAGTAGTGCTGTCTTATTTTGTCGCACAAAACTGGCCGCATTGGCATATGATTGCGCCTCTGCGGCAATTGCCGCGAGCGATAGCTAGACAGCCTGGCTCTGGCCTGTACGAATACCATATGCGAACCATGCGGAAAGCCGCACGGTCGGCAAGAATTTCGCAAGACGTGCCGCAAGATTGAAAGGGGAGCCACGCGCTTCCCGACGGAAACCAGCGCCCGAAGGGGACGGAACGGAGGACAGGACGATGATGGACATGACGCCATCTGCGACGAAGGCCGCGCAGACGAAAGCGGCAGCCGTCAAAAATCCGTCCCTGACCAATATTGGGCGAACCAGCACCGGCTATGCCGCGCACGGCCTCTACGATCCGCGCAACGAGCATGATGCCTGCGGCGTCGGCTTCATCGTCAACATGAAGGGCGTAAAGTCGCACCAGATTGTCGAGGACGGCCTTGCCGTGCTCGAAAACCTGACGCATCGCGGCGCCGTCGGCGCCGATCCGCTGATGGGCGACGGCGCCGGCGTGCTGGTGCAACTGCCGGACCGTTTCTTCCGCGAGGAGATGGCCAAGCAAGGGGTCGAACTGCCGAAGCCTGGCCACTACGCCGTCGGCCATGTATTCATGCCGCGCGACCCGGAGCTGCAGGCGCATATCGAAGGCATCATCGCCGAGGTTGCGCAGCTCGAAGGCCAGCCGCTGCTCGGTTTTCGCGACGTGCCGGTCGATAATTCGTCGCTGTCCAAGGCGCCCGACATCGCCGCTTCCGAGCCGGTGCACCGGCAGGTGTTCCTGGGCCGCGGCGCCGAGATCGAGAACGACGACGATTACGAGCGGCGGCTCTACATCCTGCGCAAGGTCATTTCCGGCCGTATCCACGAGGAGACCAAAGGCGTCGACAACGGCTTCTATGTCGTCTCGATGTCGTCGCGGACCATCGTCTACAAGGGCATGTTCCTGGCCTATCAGGTCGGCGCCTACTACAAGGACCTCACCGACCCGCGTTTCGAGACGGCGCTGATCCTGGTCCACCAGCGCTTCTCGACCAACACGTTCCCGTCGTGGAAGCTGGCGCATCCCTACCGCATGGTCGCCCACAATGGCGAGATCAACACGCTGCGCGGCAACGTCAACTGGATGGCGGCACGGCAGGCCTCGGTCGATTCCGAACTGTTCGGCAACGACATCTCGAAGCTATGGCCGATCTCCTATGAAGGGCAGTCGGACACCGCCTGCTTCGACAATGCGCTCGAATTCTTGACGCAGGGCGGCTATTCGCTCGCCCATGCCATGATGATGCTGATCCCGGAAGCCTGGGCCGGCAACAAGCTGATGGGTCAGGACCGCAAGGCCTTCTACGAGTATCACGCAGCCCTGATGGAGCCGTGGGACGGGCCGGCGGCGGTTGCCTTCACCGACGGCCGCCAGATCGGCGCCACGCTCGATCGCAATGGGCTGCGGCCGGCGCGCTACATCGTCACCGACGACGACCGCGTCATTATGGCCTCGGAAGCCGGCGTGCTGCCGGTGCCAGAGGAAAGGATCGTCAAGAAGTGGCGGCTGCAGCCCGGCCGCATGCTGCTGATCGACCTGGACAAGGGCCGCATCGTTTCCGACGAGGAGATCAAGTCGGAGATTGCGACCAGGCACCCGTACAAGAGCTGGCTCGCCAACACCCAGCTCATCCTCGAGGATCTGAACCCGGTCGAGCCGCGCGCCCTGCGCAGGGATGTCTCACTGCTCGACCGCCAGCAGGCGTTCGGCTACACCCAGGAAGACACCAAGCTGTTGATGTCGCCGATGGCGACCACCGGGCAGGAGGCGGTCGGCTCGATGGGCACCGACACGCCGATATCGGCAATGTCGGACAGATCGAAGCTGCTCTACACCTATTTCAAGCAGAACTTCGCACAGGTCACCAACCCGCCGATCGACCCGATTCGCGAGGAACTGGTGATGAGCCTCGTCTCCTTCATCGGGCCGCGGCCCAACATCTTTGATCTTGTCGGCACTTCGCGCCGCAAGCGGCTCGAAGTGCGCCAGCCGATCCTGACCAATGGCGATCTGGAGAAGCTGCGCTCGGTCGGTCACACCGAGGACCGTTTCGACACCAAGACGATCGACATCACCTATGCTTCGAATGAAGGCGCGGCCGGCATGCTGGGCGCCATCGACCGGCTGTGCGAGCGCGCCGAGGCGGCGGTCGCCGGCGGCTACAACATCATCATCCTGTCGGACCGTCAGCTCGGGCCGGACCGCATCGCCATTCCGGCGCTGCTGGCAACGGCGGCCGTGCATCATCATTTGATCCGGAAGGGATTGCGCACCTCGGTTGGGCTCGTCGTGGAATCCGGCGAGCCGCGCGAGGTGCATCATTTCTGCTGTCTCGCCGGCTACGGCGCCGAGGCGATCAATCCCTATCTCGCTTTCGACACGCTGCTCGATATGCACAAGCGTGGCGAATTGCCGGCGGAGGTCGATGCCTACGAGGTCGTCTCCCGCTACATCAAGTCAATCGGCAAGGGCATCCTCAAGGTGATGTCCAAGATGGGCATCTCCACCTACCAGTCCTATTGCGGTGCGCAGATCTTTGATGCCATCGGGCTGAAGTCGGACTTCGTGCAGAAGTACTTCACCGGCACGGCGACGCTGATCGAAGGCGTCGGGCTGGACGAGATCGCCGCCGAAACGGTCAGCCGCCACACCGACGGCTTCGGCAACGACCCGGTGCTGCGCAACAGCCTCGAGGTCGGCGGCGAATACATGTTCCGCATGCGCGGCGAGGCCCACATCTGGTCGCCCGACGCAGTGGCGACCTTGCAGCACGCCGTGCGCCAAGGCTCGTGGGAAACGTTCAAGGACTATTCCGCCCAGATCGACAGCGAGACGGCACAGGCGCAGACCATTCGCGGCCTGTTCAAGATCAGGCTGGCGCAAGAGACCGGGCGCAAGAAGGTCAAGCTCGACGAGGTGATGCCGGCCGCCGATATCGTCAAGCGCTTCTCGACCGGGGCGATGTCCTTCGGCTCGATCTCAAGGGAAGCGCACACGACACTGGCGCGCGCCATGAACGCCATCGGCGGCAAGTCGAACACCGGCGAGGGCGGCGAAGAGGCCGACCGCTATCTGCCACTGCCGGGCGGCGGGAAGAACCCCGAACGCTCGGCGATCAAGCAGGTCGCTTCGGGCCGCTTTGGCGTCACGGCGGAATATCTGGTCAATTCCGACATGATGCAGATCAAGGTCGCGCAAGGGGCGAAGCCCGGCGAGGGCGGCCAGCTGCCGGGCCACAAGGTCGATGCGACCATAGCCAAGGTCAGGCATTCGACGCCGGGCGTCGGCCTGATCTCGCCGCCGCCGCATCATGACATCTATTCGATCGAGGATCTGGCGCAGCTCATCTACGATCTGAAGAACGTCAATCCGGCGGCCGATGTATCGGTCAAGCTGGTCTCGGAAGTCGGCGTCGGCACAGTTGCGGCCGGCGTTGCCAAGGCGCGTGCCGACCACATCACCATATCAGGCTATGACGGCGGCACCGGCGCCTCGCCGCTGACCTCGCTCAAGCATGCCGGCAGCCCGTGGGAGATGGGCCTTGCCGAGACGCACCAGACGCTGGTGCTCAACGGTCTCAGGTCGCGCGTCGCGCTGCAGGTCGATGGCGGCCTGCGCACCGGGCGTGACGTCATCATCGGCGCACTGCTCGGCGCCGACGAGTTCGGCTTCTCGACCGCGCCGTTGATCGCGGCCGGCTGCATCATGATGCGCAAGTGCCATCTCAACACCTGCCCGGTCGGCGTCGCGACACAGGACCCGGTGCTGCGCAAGCGCTTCAAGGGCACGCCCGAGCACGTCATCAACTTCTTCTTCTATGTGGCGGAAGAGGTGCGGGCGCTGCTTGCCGAGATGGGCCATACCCATCTCGACCAGATCATCGGCGACACCGACCTTCTGGAAAAGCGCGAGCTGATCCAGCACTGGAAGGCGCGCGGGCTCGACTTCAGCAAGATGTTCTACAAGCCTGATGCGCCGCACGAGGCGGTGCACTGGACCGAGCGGCAGAAGCATCCGATCGACGACGTGCTCGACCGCAAGCTGATCGAACTGGCAAAGCCGGCGCTCGAAGCCAGGCAGCCGGTCAGTATCGAACTGCCGATCCGCAACGTCGACCGTTCGACGGGCGCCATGCTGTCGGGCGAGGTGGCAAAGCGCTTCAAGCACAAGGGCCTGCGCGAGGACACGATCTCGGTGAAGCTCACCGGCACGGCCGGCCAGTCCTTTGGCGCCTTCCTGGCGCGCGGCGTCTCGTTCGAACTGGTGGGCGCTGCCAACGACTATGTCGGCAAGGGCCTGTCGGGCGGCCGCATCGTCATTCGCCCGCCGGAGAACACGAAAATCGTTGCTGCCGAGTCCATTATTGTCGGCAATACCGTGCTCTACGGCGCAACCGAGGGCGAGGCCTATTTCTGCGGCGTCGCCGGCGAGCGTTTTGCCGTGCGCAATTCGGGTGTCGCCGCCGTCGTTGAAGGCGTCGGCGACCATGGTTGCGAATACATGACCGGCGGTATCGTCGTCGTCATCGGCCAGACCGGCCGCAACTTCGCCGCCGGCATGTCGGGCGGCGTCGCCTATGTGCTCGACGAGGCGGGCGATTTCGCCGAGCGCTGCAACATGGCGATGGTCGAGCTGGAGCCGGTTCCGGAAGAGGACGACCTTATGGAAAAGCTGCTCCACCATGGCGGCGATCTCGACCACAAGGGCCGTGTCGACGTATCCGGCGATATGACCAGCCACGACGAGGAGCGGCTCTACCAGCTGATCTCCAACCACGTCCACTACACTGGCTCGGTACGAGGTCGCGAAATCCTCGACGACTGGACAACTTTCCGGCCGAAATTCCGGAAGATCATGCCGGTCGAGTACCGCCGCGCGCTGATCGAGATGGAACGGATGCGCATGAACGTGGCGGCGGAATAGATTTGGAAATTGCCGGGAGGCCATGCGTCCCGGCAACCATCTTCATCAACAATCCTGACCTCGGACTGAAGGTTGCCACGGCTGCCTTATGAGGTTAACGGGTGCGTCGCCAGGCGTGCCTTCCAGACAGCAGGGACTGGACTATGGGCAAGGTAACAGGGTTTCTCGAGATCGACCGGCAGGTGCACAAGTACCAGCCGGCTTCCGACCGCATCCGGCATTTCCGCGAGTTCACGCTGCCGATGTCGGACAAGGAGGTCGAGAAGCAGGCCGCGCGCTGTATGGATTGCGGCATTCCGTATTGCCATGGACCGACCGGCTGCCCGATCCACAATCAGATCCCGGACTGGAACGACCTCGTCTACAATGGCGACTGGGACAACGCGATCCGCAACCTGCATTCGACGAACAATTTTCCGGAATTCACCGGCCGCATCTGTCCGGCACCTTGCGAGGAAGCCTGCACGCTGAATCTCGAGGACATTCCGGTCGCCATCAAGACGATCGAGCAGGCGATTGCCGACAAGGCCTATGAAACCGGCCATATCCGGCCCTATCCGCCGGAACGGAAGACCGGCAAGCGCGTCGCGGTCATCGGCTCGGGGCCGGCGGGAATGGCCGCTGCCCAGCAACTCGGTCGTGCCGGCCATGACGTTCACGTCTATGAGCGCGAGAGCCGGCCGGGCGGGCTGATGCGCTACGGCATCCCCGATTTCAAGATCGAGAAGCATTATATCGACCGGCGCATCGAGCAGATGCAGGGCGAAGGTGTCAGCTTCCATTGTGGCGTCAATGTCGGCGTCGACAAGCCGGTCGCCGAACTGCTCGCCGAATATGACGCGGTCCTCTATTGCGGCGGTTCCGAAACACCGCGTCCGGCCAACATCCCGGGCGATGATCTCGACGGCGTGCACGACGCCATGCCCTATTTGGTGCAGCAGAACAAGCGCATAGGCGGCGAGCCGATCCAGTCGGTCGCATGGCCGTCCCGCCCAATCGTCGCCGGCGGCCAGCATGTCGTCGTCGTCGGCGGCGGCGACACTGCCTCCGACTGCGTCGGCACTGCCTTCCGCCAGGGCGCGGTGCGCGTCACCCAGCTCGACATCCGGCCGCAGCCGCCGGAAAAGGAAGACAAGCTGTCGGTCTGGCCCTACTGGGCGACCAAGATGCGCACCTCGTCCTCGCAGGCCGAAGGCGCCGAGCGCGAATTCCAGGTGGCGACGCTCGAATTCATCGGCGAAGACGGCCAGCTGACCGGGGTCAAATGCTGCGAGGTCGACGAAAAGCGCAAGCCGATCGCCGGCACCGAATTCGTTATCCGCGCCGATCTCGCGTTCATCGCCATCGGCTTTGCCGGGCCAGCCGCTCGAGGGCCGGTGTCGGAGCTCGACGGGCAGATGACGATCGTCACCGACAGCCGCCGTTCGAAGAATGTCGAGGCCAATGATCGGGATTACAGGACCAGCGTCGAAAGGCTCTATGCGGCGGGCGACGTGCGGCGCGGCCAGTCGCTGGTCGTCTGGGCGATCCGCGAGGGCCGCCAGGCGGCGCGCGCCATCGACGAGGCGCTGATGGGATCGAGCGTGCTGCCGCGTTGAGTCCGTTCCGAAGAGGTTCTGCTTACTGCCGGATCGCCGTCGTCGTGTCGGATGCGGCCGCCGTCGCAGGCTGTGTCTTCGGCGGCCAGGAGAAATCGTCGGCACGGCCCGGTGAGGCGTCGGGCGCCTTGCCCTCGACGATCAGCCTTTCGCCCGGCAAATTCTTGTCAGCTTTTGCCGGCGGGGCGGCGCCGAGAAGTTCCGAACCGCCGTCCAGCGCCGGATCGCTGAGCAGCATCGGCACGGTGCGATCGACCGCTATCGGTGCGGCAGCAGGTGCCGGCGCCTCGACGGGAGCGCCGGCCGGGGCAGAAGCTGTCATCACGCTTCCCGGCGCGGCCAGCCCAAGGATCTTCATCAGCGGCTTTTCGGTATAGAAGGCGAGCTTGCGCTTGCCGGCCTTCGACATGTTGATGCCGTCGTCGGAGCGCAGGCGCACCGATTGGCCGTTGATGTCCGGACCGCTGGTGATGAAGGCGCCGTTCTCGTCGACGAACCCGTCCCAGACGTCGACGAATTCGCCGCCGTGGCTTTCGGCGGACGAGCGGAATATGTCGTTGAAGGCCAGCATGTCGGAGGTCATCTTCGAGACCCGGATGGCCGGCATGCCGACCCACAGATACGGCACCTTGGTTGCGGCGATGGCCTTGCCGAACGCATCGGTCCGGCGCTCGTATTCCTTGGTCCAGTTTTCGGATCGCGGCTGCTCGCGCACATCGCCGACGCGCATCTGCTGTCGGTCGTTGGATCCGAGCATGACGACGACGGCTGCCGGTTTTTCGGCAGCGATCAGCGACTTGACCTGTTCTGGCCAGTTGTAGACATCGTCACGCACGAAGCCGGACGATCCGTTGGCACGGACGACGATCCTGACGCCGGTGTTCTCGGCAAAGGCGGCGTCGAGCCCCTCAGCCAGCCCAGACGCCATGAAATCGCCGACCACCAGAACGACGCGTGCATCCGGCGCCTTCTCGGCCACCGGGGTTGTCGGTTCGGCCGGCGGCGGCCGGCGACCGGACCGGGGCTTCCTCAGCTTGGGTCTGGGCTTTGTTCTCTGGAATTCTCTCTGGAATTCGGGCGGCGGCTGCTCAAACCGCTCGCTTCTGCGCGGAAACAACAGGTCGCGCAGCGACCAGCCACGACTTTCCGGCTCCTGCGCCATGGCCGAGGTATGAAAGGCACTGGCGGCGCCGACTGCCAGAACGGCGATCGCCAGAACGAGGATCGGCACGCGACGAACGATTAACCGGATGCGCGCAGCCGAAACCAATCACCCTCTCCATCCCGTAACCGGCTCTAGTTCTGCCTGAGCCATTTGAGCACTTCCTTGCTCGGATACCCGTCCTGGGTCAAGCCGGCCTTTGCCTGGAAGGCCATGATGGCGGTTTTCGATCCGTCACCGATCTTGCCGTCGAACTTGCCGTCGTAATAGCCGTGCTCGGAAAGTCGCTTCTGAAGCTCCTGCCTTTCCTCGAAGGAGAGCCTGGTAAACGGGCGCTTCCAGTCCTGCACAAGCCCGCCATAGCCGGCGATTTCGTCGGCAAGAAGGCCCACGGCGAGCGCATATTTGTCGGCATTGTTGTAACGCTTGATGACCGAGAAATTCTTGATCATCAGGAAGGCTGGCCCGCCGCGGCCGCCGGGCAGCTTCAACGTCGCCTTGTCCGCACCGTTCTTGAACGGCTTGCCGTTGGCACGGGTGACGCCCAGCGCCTGCCATTGCGACAGCGATTTCGAGCCCCCAGGCAGCTTCTTGCCGTCCGGAATGCTGACCTCATAACCCCAAGTCTTGCCTGCCTGCCAGCCGTTCTTCCGCAGCAAATTGGCGGCTGTCGCCAGTGCGTCGGGAATCGAATTCCAGATGTCGCGCTTGCCGTTGCCGTCCATATCGACCGCATAGGACAGGTAGCTGGTGGGGATGAACTGGGTATGGCCCATCGCGCCGGCCCATGAGCCGCTGAGATGGCTTTCGTCGATGTCGCCGGTCTGCAGGATCTTCAGCGCGGCGATCAACTGGGTGCGGGCAAATTTCGCGCGCTTCGGGTCTGCATAACCAAGCGTCGCCAGCGAGCGCACGACACTGCGCATGATATCATCGCGCTTGAGCGTTTCGCCGTAGTTCGATTCCATCGACCAGATGGCCAGCAGGATGTAGCGGTCGACGCCGTATCTTGCCTCGATCCTGTCCAGCCAAGGCTTCCATTTCCTTGCCATCTGCTGGCCGACGGCGACCGACTGGTCATGGACGCGGTTGTCGAAATAATCCCAGGCGGGCGCGGTGAATTCGGGTTGAGTACGGGCCTTTTCCAGCACCACCGGGTCAGCGTCGTTGATGCCCTTGAATGCCTGGTCGTAGACGGAGCCGGAAACGCCGCTCGCCACGGCGGTAGCACGGAAGCTGGCGACCCATTGGCGGAAGCCGGCATCGGCAAAAGCCGGCCCGCTGGGCATGAGCAAGGCAAGCGAGAGGCTGGCGGCCGTCAGGACGCTGGTGAAGCGCCTTGCGGCGTTGCGAACGGACATCTTTTCCTCCTTCTTCATCTCAGGAAGACTATTCATCGCCGAACCCGGTTAGCATTTGGTTTACCATAGGTGCCGTCCGGGGTGAAAAGATGCGTCAATGCTTTACCAACTGAGATTTCTGACCCGCCGTTCAGTAATCCTCGATTTCGGCATGAAAATGTCTCGAATCGGGATTGCCGAACAGGCATGCAAATGGATAATTGGCACATGAAGAGAGTTCGCAAGGCAGTGTTCCCGGTTGCCGGTCTCGGCACGCGCTTTCTCCCCGCTACCAAGGCCATTCCCAAGGAAATGCTGACGGTCGTCGACAGGCCGGTCATCCAGTATGTGGTCGATGAGGCCCGCGATGCGGGGATCGAGCATTTCATCTTCGTGACCGGCCGCAACAAGGCGGTCATCGAGGATCACTTCGATGTCCAGTTCGAGCTCTACGACACGCTTGCGCAGCGCGGCAAGGACGACCAGCTCGCCCGCCTGCAGCGGCTGCAGCCGGCGCCGGGGCAGACCAGCTTCACCCGCCAGCAGGTACCGCTCGGCCTTGGTCACGCCGTCTGGTGCGCGCGCGAGCTTGTCGGCGACGAGCCCTTTGCGCTGCTGTTACCCGACATGATCATGCAGTCGGAAAAAAGCTGCATGAAGGACATGGTCGAGCTTTACGCCGAGACCGGCAACAACATCGTCGCCGTGCAGGAATGCGATCCGGCCGAGGCGCACAAATACGGCATTGTCGGCCGCGGCGAGGACGCGCATCACGGTTTCCGCATCACCGGCATGGTGGAAAAGCCGAAGACCGGCACGGCGCAGTCGAACCTCTACATCAACGGGCGCTACATCCTGCAGCCGGAGATATTCAAGATACTCGAAGGTCAGGAAAAAGGCGCCGGCAACGAGATCCAGCTCACCGATGCAATGCTGAAGCTGCAGAAGCAACAGCCCTTCTACGGCTACCACTACCGCGGGCGGACGTTCGACTGCGGCTCGCCCGAAGGCTTCGTCGAGGCCAACGTTGCCTTCGCACTGTGGCGCAGCGACATGAATGCCAGCATGGCCGGTGTCATTCGCACGCTTCTGGACGAACTCGCGCCGTCAGAACGCCGCGGCGTAGCCTTGTAGTTTTCAACACCGGCTGCCGCAGACCGGCTAAAGCGCGCCGCGTTCGACCGACCTCATGCGACGCGCATTAGGTTCTTGTTTTATGAATGTCGTTATCGCAAAACCGCTGCACACTTTTGCGCGACATGCGTTTAGCGCTGCAACTTCAAGCCGACGAAGATACTGTTGGCCGTGTAGTCGCGCCCAACCAGGTTGCTGGTCAGTTTTTCAGTCCTGGCGCGGGTGGTGAGCCCGGTGTAGCGGTTCAGCCACCACGTCAGCCCAGCCTCGGCGCTCAGCGTCAAATCATGATCGTCGGAGCCGGTATAGTCGCGCCATTCAAGGCCGAGTGCGGCATTTCCGGTCAGGTTGGCGCGGATTTGCCGCTCGCCCGTGAGGCTGCCGGAATAGAGCATGTCGCCGCTTTCGCCCGCGTTCGTCGTGTTCTCGGCGGTCGTCTGTGCGGTGAGCCCGATCGTGGTGCCGCGTTCCGGCGACCATTTGAGATCGGCATTGACCGTCGCGCCCGAAATCGCCGGCAGGGCGTCGTCGTCGATGGCTTCGCGCAGCCAGCCGACCGAGAACTCGCCGCTAAGCTTTTCGCGGAGATCGAGCTCGACGCCGGCCCGCGCGCCAAGCCTGGTCGAGGAGCGCTGGAAACCGTTTGGATCGACTCGCAAATCATAAGCGCGCCGGCCGATCTCGATTTCGGTGAACGGGGTGATGGCAGGCGAGATCTCGTAACCGGTGCGCAAAATGGCCGTGTAGAGCGTCGAGTCGCGGCCCTTCTGCGACAGCGATCCGCCCGACGAAAGCTTGGCGTCGCCAAAGATGTCGTGCTCGACCGCGCCGGTCAGCGCGAAGCGCATCTTGCCGGCATCCTTCTCGACGGCGAGACTGCCGTTCACGGTCTGGCGCACTGGCTGCCCAACGGCACCGACGATGGCGTCCGGCGACGAGGCTGATTCGGGCACGGCCTCATAGCCCAGCTTGGCGATGGCGCGCAGATCATTGTCGAGATCGATGTTGAGCGTGCCGTCGACGCGGCCTTGCGCCTCGTGAATGTCATAGCCGGACAAGGTTTCGCGGAAGATGCCATAGCCCTCAACCGTCGCCGAATTCTCCCGCCAATCGGAGACGGCGTTGAAGCGTAGCGTCGTTTCCGACAGCAATGCCGGCTTGCCGAGGCTGCTCGAATCGGCGTTTGTCGAAGACGTCAGGCCTTGCTCGAGCGTCGGCCGGATCACGAAGGAGCCGAGCTCGATGCCTGTGGCGGCGAACGGATCGTCCTCGTTCTTTTTGTTCTGGCCTTCGATGGCTTCGGTGCGCTCGGCGCCGGGGTCGAGCTTGAGCCTCTCGGCGGAATCGACGGTGACGGCACGGCGGTTGACCGTATCCTGCTCGTCTATGGCAGCTGTATCGGTGTCATCGGTCGTCGCCGCGCCTGCAGTCGCGGTTCCCTTGCTCTTCGTACTGTCCGCGGTCTCGTCTTCGGCGTTGGCCGCATTGGTGGCGCGTTGCGTTGCGCTTGGCCGCCGTCGCGGCGGCGGAGCAGGGTTGTCGGGAAATGGGTCGCCGCTGGCCTCTGGCGGATCGAAAGTGCCGCCGGTTGTGGCCGCTTCGCCCGTGCCGTCGTCAGGCAAGGCCCCCGGACTGGCCGGACGATAGGTAGGCAGCGGCGTATTGTCGTTGGCGGTTGCAGCAGCCTGCGCGGCCTGGGTTCCAGCCATGCTCGATTGCCTGATCTTGTACTGCTGGTCGTCCAGGATTGTCGATTCCGAAACCTCGCCGCGCAGCTCGGTTTCCTGGGCGCAAAGCAGCGCCGGCCGCGACAACGCAAGGACACTGGTTGCCAGCAGCAAAGCGCAGATCGCCTTGCCCTTTCGTCCCATTTTGCTTTGAGGCTGAAACCCGGACATCGGCACCACTGCTTGCGCGGCGCACGCGCGCCATACTTACGAAACCGTAAATGGGGATGGTTAACGGAGCGTTGAGGGATGGGCCGTCAAGGTGTTCGGGGCGGCAATTCCGTTGGACAGGCGCGCGCCGAAGCGCTAATCGCATCGTCCATGGACGTGAAATCCCCAGACAGGAAGCGGCACGACGGGCAGGCCGCGATTGCCTCGGCGCTGAGAACGGTGGCGACGGAGCAGGCCGGCGTCGCGGCACTGGCAGACGCTCTCGAAAACGGGCTGGCCGAGCCGTTCGCACGGGCCGTCGACATGGTGTCGCAGATCGATGGCCGCGTCATCGTCACCGGGGTCGGCAAAAGCGGCCATATCGGCTCGAAGATCGCCGCGACGCTCGCCTCGACCGGCACGCCGGCCTTCTTCGTCCACCCTGCCGAAGCCAATCACGGCGACCTCGGCATGATCGCCAGGAACGACGCTATCGTCGCCCTGTCGTGGTCGGGGGAAAGCCTCGAGCTCAAAGGCATCATCGCCTATTCGAGGCGCTTCTCGATCCCGCTGGTCGCGGTCACTGCGGGCGAAAAATCGGCTCTGGCGCGCGCAGCGGACGTGGTGCTTCTGCTGCCGCGAGCCCCGGAAGCCTGTCCGCACGGCCTTGCGCCGACGACCTCGACGCTGCTGCAAATGGTGATGGGCGATGCGCTGGCCATCGCGCTGCTCGAGGCACGCGGCTTCACCCCGGACCATTTCCGCACGTTCCATCCCGGCGGCCAGCTCGGAGCCAACCTGACGCAGATCCGCGAGATCATGCATGTCGGCGACAGGCTGCCGCTGGTGTCGTCAGGTACCGGCATGCGCGAAGCGATCCTGGAATTGTCGCGCAAGGGGTTTGGCTGCGTGGCGGTGACTGGCGCGGACGGCAAGCTGATCGGCATCATCACCGACGGTGACATCAGGCGCCATATCGGCAGCGATCTCCTGGCGATGAGCGTCGATCAGGTGATGACCAGAGAGCCAAAAATGGCCGCGCCCGACACGCTTGTTGCGACGGCGCTGCAGACGATCAACGACTCGGCCATCACCAGCCTAATGGTGGTCGAAGGCAGGCGGCCGATCGGGCTCGTCCATCTGCACGACCTGCTGCGCATCGGTGCTGCCTAGCGGGCTTCTAGACCGCCTCGACCGTCAGTTCCAGGTCGGTATCAGCGGCGCCCGTCACGCGCACCTGCGTGCCGGCCGGCAGGTCAGGGCCGGAGACGCGCCACAACGTGTCGCCCAGCTTGATGCGGCCGCGCCCGTCCTTGATCGGCTCGGCAAGGGTCGCCGTCCGGCCGACCATCTGTGCGCCGCGACGGTTGAGCAGCGGCTGGTCGGTTTCATCATGGCGCCCGCCCACCAGCCGCTTGCCGACATAGGCCGAGACCAGCGACAGCGCGAGGAAGGCGAGGACCTGGACCTGCCAGGTCCAGAAACCGGCATCCCAGATGAGAAGTGAGACGACGCCGATCAACAGCGCGGCAATGCCGATCCACAGCATGAAAATACCCGGCGCGATAACCTCCATAACCAGCAGGACGAAGCCGAGGACCATCCAGCTCCACGGGCCGAGTTCGGAAACAATGCGGTCGAGCATGGCGGCGGCCTCAGGTTTCGCTCGGGCGAACCACCGGCGGGCGGGCGGCCTGTCGTGCGGCGCCGGCGGTGCCTTCGCTCCGGAAAACCTCCTTGGCGATTTCGCCAATGCCGCCGAGCGTGCCGATCAGCGATGAGGCCTCTATCGGCATCAGAACGAGCTTGCTGTTTGTCGCCGAGCCGATCTTGGTCAGCGCTTCGGTGTATTTCAGCGCGACGAAGTAGTTGAGCGCCTGCACGTCGCCCTTGGAGATCGCCTCCGACACCACCTGCGTGGCGCGTGCTTCAGCCTCGGCCGAGCGCTCGCGCGCCTCGGCGTCGCGGAAGGCGGCTTCCTTGCGGCCCTCGGCCTCCAGAATCTGCGATTGCTTGAGGCCTTCGGCGGCGAGGATCTGGGCGCGCTTATTGCGCTCGGCCATCATCTGGCGGCCCATCGATTCGACGAGATTGGCCGGTGGGTTGATGTCCTTGATCTCGACACGAGTAATCTTGATGCCCCAGGGATGCGCCGCCTCGTCAACGACCCGCAGCAGGCGCTCGTTGATGGCGTCGCGGTTCGACAAAAGTTCGTCGAGGTCCATCGAGCCCATCACGGTGCGGATGTTGGTCATCGTGAGATTGAGAATCGCATTCTGCAGGCCGGAGACCTGGTAGGCGGCCTGCGCCGCGTTGAGCACCTGATAGAAGGCGATACCATCGACGGCAACGGTGGCATTGTCGCGGGTGATGATCTCCTGCGTCGGAACGTCGAGAACCTGCTCCATCATGTTCATCTTGGCGCCGACACGGTCGACGAAAGGCACGATCAGATTTAGGCCTGGGTTCAATGTCCTGGTGTAACGGCCAAAGCGTTCGACGGTATAATTATAGCCTTGCGGAATTGTCCGGATGCCCTTGAAAAGCACCAGGACGACAAGGGCGACAAGAACAAGAAGCGCGATATCAAAACCACTGAAACCCATTTGGCTCTCCCCTCAAAAGCCGGCCATGTTGGACATTCCACGCGGCCGACTTGACCAAACACTTAAGTGTGTTTCAGCAACGTTACAATCAGGTGATCACGGATTGCAGGTGCATGGACGGGTGATCTGTTCAGGCCCAGCCGGACAACTCGCGCCGCACCATCGCCTCGATCACCGCCATGCCCTCGGCACTGTCGTTGAGGCAAGGGATGTGTGCGAACTTTTCACCGCCGGCATGGTGGAAGGTCTCGGCCGCTTCCCTGCCGATTTCGTCCAGCGTCTCGATGCAGTCGACGGAAAATCCCGGATTGACGATGGCGATCGATTTCACGCCTTCGCGCCCTAGTCTTTCGACCGTCTTGTCGGTGTAGGGCTGCAGCCATTCCTGCGCGCCGAAGCGCGACTGAAAGGTTGTGATCAGCTTCTTTTCATCCCAGCCGAGCTTTTCGCGCAGCAGCCGCGTCGTCTCGAGGCAATGGGCTTGGTAGGGGTCGCCCTTGTCGGAATAGGGTTTCGGAATGCCGTGATAGGAAGCGATGACAATTTCCGGTTCGAAGTCGAGGCTCGCCAGATGCTTTTCGATCGAACGGGCGAGCGCCTCGATATAGGCCGGCTCGTTGTAATAGGGCGGCACGCTGCGAATGGCCGGGGCGCGGCGCATCTTCATCAGCGCGCGAAACAGTTGGTCGTTGGCAGTCGCAGTCGTCGTCGCCGAATATTGCGGATAGAGCGGGAAAGACAGGACGCGGTCGCAGCCTTGCTCGACCAGTCTGTTGGCCACGCTCTCGGTCGAAGGGTTGCCGTAGCGCATCGCCCAGTCGACGACGACGTTGGGTAAATCGCCGAGCGCAAGCCCGAGCTTCTCGGCCTGGGCACGGGTGTAGGTTCGCAGCGGCGACTCGTTGCGCTCCCGGTTCCATATCCTGGCATAGTTGGCGCCCGATTTCTTCGGCCGGGTGGTGAGGACCACGCCATAGAGGATCGGATACCAGATCGCCTTGTTGAGCTCGATGACGCGCGGATCGGACAGGAACTCCCGGAGGTAGCGCCACATCGGCTTGAAGCCGGTGCCGTCCGGGGTGCCGAGATTGATCAGCATGACACCGACCTTGCCGGTCCTGACCAGAGGGCGCCCTGCCGACGGCGAGGCGGTGGTCCTCTCGGCTTTGATTTCAGCAGGGCTGGCACGCGTCATGAGGTTCTCCAACACCGCGAACCAACGGTGCCGCGGCGAAAGTAGCGATGCCGCGCCGGTTTTCAAATGCAGCGTCTGGCCGCACCTTATCCCAGAAATGCAGCACCCGCCCGGTTTGCCGGGCGGGTGCATTGCGTTCATGCGGCCGGATTACTTCGAGGCCGCCGGGATAGTCAAGGTTGCGCCGACCGGCAGCCGGCGTGGCTCGTAGGCTTTGTTGGCATCGTAGATCATTTTCCATTTGGTGCCGTCGCCATAGGCCTTCACCGCGAGATCCCAATAGGTATCGCCGGCGACGATTACATGGCTGCTTTCGGCTGGTGCCGTCGCAGCCGGCTCGGCAGGTTTTGCCGGCTCACTTGGGGCTGGCTGACTCGGGGCAGGCGCTGTCTCGGCGGGCTTGGCCGGTTCGGCCGGAGCAGGGGTCGCCGGAGCCGGTGTGGCCGGAGCCGCAGGTGCCGCCGGCTGGGCCGGCTCGGCGGGTGCGGGTGTTGCCGGCGCGGTTTCCGCCGGGACGGCCGGCGGCGTTTTGGAAATGTCGCCGGAGCCGGCCGGCATTTCGGGCATTGCCGGCTCAGCAGGCTTTATCGGCGCTGCCTCAGCAGGTTTTGGCGGTTCGGCCGGGTTGGCAGGTTCTGCGGTCGGGGCTCCGGTCGCGGCGATCTCGGTGATGCGGCCATCGAGCTTCGGCGTATAGGGCCGGTGCGCGCCGAGGTAATCGGCAACGACCTGTTCCAGCCCCGGGCCGTAATCATAGGCGTTCTTGGCCTTCTCGGCGAACACCTTGTAGCCGTCGCCGCCCTGGCGGACATAGTTGTTGGTGGCGACCAGGTAGTCCTTCTCCGGTTTGATCGGCGTCCAGGCGCCGCCTTCCATCACCTCGACCGATTTGACGCGTCCGTTAGGCGGCGCCGATTTGTCGAACGCATATTTCAGGCCGGCAACCTGCGGGAAGCGCCCGGCGCCGTCCTCGACCTGGCTGAGGCCGCTTTCGAGGCCGGCAACCAGATCCTTACCGGAGATCTGGAAGGTCGCCAGCGTGTTCTGAAACGGCAGGACGGTGAGAACCTCGCCCATGGTGACGGTGCCCTGGTCGATCGAGGCGCGCAAGCCGCCACCATTCGAGATGACGATCTCTACACCCTGGCCCTTGACCCGGTCGAGGACGGCGTCGGAGACCAGATTGCCCATCTCGCATTCGCGGGCGCGGCAGTTTTCGCGGCTGCCGTCGATCGCCTTGGTGGTCTCGGCGACTTCCTTGTTCTTCAAAGCCTCGATCGGCGCGCCGAGTTCCTTGATACGGGCAAGCACGGCGGGGTCGGGAATGATCGATTTGTCGAGATGGATAGGATCGCCGCTGGCCTCCTTGACGACGCCGTTGTCGTCGAACACGACCTTGAACTCGCCGAGATATTTCGAATAGGACGCCGCCTGCACGACCGGCACTTTGTAGCCGTCCGGATTGTCGACCATCGTCGGATAAGGGCCTTCCGCCTTGGGGTCGGTGTTGGAAAGCAGCGAATGGCTGTGGCCGCCGACCACCACGTCGACGCCCGGGATCTTGGCGATCACGTCGCGCTCGCGCTTGTAGCCGATATGGGTGACCGCGATGATTTTGTTGACGCCCTCTCCCTTCAGTTTCTCGACCTCAGCGGTGATCGACTTGACGTCGTCTTCAATGGCGATGTTCGGGCCAGGGGAGGCAAGCTCCGGCGTGTCGTTGGTGACCGCGCCGACGATGCCGATCTTCTGGCCGCCGACCTCGACCACGATCGACGGCTTGACGCGGTCGCCGAGCTTGGATTGCGCATTGGCCTTCACGTTGGCGCCGAGCACCGGAAACTGGATCATGTCGAGAAACGGCGCCAGCGCCGACTCGCCATCGTCGAACTCATGGTTGCCGACCACCTCGGCATCGAATTTCATCTGGTTGAGGAATTCGCCTTCGGTCTTACCCTTGTAGGTCGTGTAGAAGAGCGAGCCCTGGAAATTGTCGCCGGCGCTGAGCAGCAGCACGTTCTGGCCTTGCAGCTTCTTGCGCTCCTGGGCGATCGCGGTGACCAGGCGGCCGGCGCCGCCGACGCATTCGCCCTTGGTCTCCTCCTCGGCCGAGCAGGTCGATTCATACTTGTTGTTGCTCTCGATGCGGCTGTGCCAGTCGTTGATGTGCAGGATGTTCAGCGTGTAGTCGGCAAAGGATACCCCTGCCGACAGGCCAAGCGCCGATGCCGACAGCGCGGCGATGGCAGCGATCTTCTTCATTCTCGTCTCCCGGATAACTGGACCAGACGCGTTTAACGCTCTTGTTTGACTGGGATGTAACAGCCCTCTCGGGCCATGTTCACATCGCGTTTCAGTCGATGCAAGCGGAAATCGGCATCAGCTTTGCCGGCGCAAGAAGACGGCGGCTTGAAGCCGCCGCCCTTTGCAAAGTCAAGTCGGAATCGAATTTCAGGTGCGCCTGGTCAGCACAAAATTCTGCCCGCTCGCGCTGGTGCAATTGAGCTGGCTGGTGGAGACCATCAAGCAGTTGAAGCTGATCGGCGTCTGGCGGATCAGCGAAGTGCCATGGATCTCGACTGAGGTGCCGCCGGTCATGGTGTAGCTGCCATCGGCAAGCTTCTGGCCGGTATCGGTGGCGACGGTCGCGAAGCTGCCGCCCCTGAAGGTGGACAAGCCCGTGCCCTGCGCGTCGATCCAGGAGCCTTCGACCCCTTTGGCCGTGATCACCGGCGGCTCGCCTGGGCCGGTGGTGGTGCAGGCCGCCAACGTGACGGCAGCGGCTGCGGCAACGCCAGCCGAAAGCAACCTTTGCACAATCGTCATCATCAAATTCCTCTCCTCGGTCCGCCCTCTTCAATCGCCCGATTTCCGGGCGATTGCAAGCTGGCGGAGTGTCGAGGCAACGCTGCTATCGAACGAGGATGTTGCGGAATTGCCACGGGTCTTTGGTGTCGAGGTCCTCGGAAAACAGACCAGGCCGATTGTCGAGCGGTGTCCAGTCCGTATAATAGCTCCTGACCGGCCCGAGATATGGGTTCTGCACGTCGAGGCAGCGCTTGTAATCCATCTCGTCGGCTTCGACGATGCCGGCCTCGGGATTTTCCAGCGCCCAGACCATGCCGGCCAGCACCGCCGACGTGACCTGCATGCCGGTGGCGTTCTGGTAGGGCGCCAGCTTGCGCGCCTCGGCCAGCGACAGCTGCGAGCCATACCAGTAGGCGTTCTTGGCGTGGCCGTAGAGCAGCACGCCGAGTTCGTCGATGCCATCGACCAGTTCGTTTTCGTCGAGCACGTGATGCACGGGCTGAGCCTCGCCGGCGGCACCGAACATCTCGTGTAGTGACAGCACGGCGTCGTTGCAGGGATGATAGGCGTAATGGCAGGTCGGCCGGTACTGCACCTTGCCCTTCTTGCTGTGCAAAGTGAAGAAATCGGCAATCGAAATCGCCTCATTATGCGTCACCAGGAAGCCGTATTGCGGACCGGACGTCGGGCACCATGTGCGCACGCGCGTGTTGGCGCCGGGCTGCTCCAGAAAGATTGCGGCCTTCGAGCCGTTCTTGTGCTTTTTGGCGTTCTTCGGCATCCACGTCTCATGCGTGCCCCAACCGAGCTCGGCCGGCTGCAGGCCTTCCGAAATGAAGCCTTCGACCGACCAGGTGTTCCAGAACACGTTCATCGGCTTGGGTTTCTTGGTGCGCTGGGTGTCGCGCTCGGCGATATGGATGCCCTTGACGCCGGCCTTCTTCATCAGCCTGGCCCAACCTTCGCGATCGTGCTGCGCGGGTTCCGAGAAGTCGAGGCCAAGATCTGTGGCGAGGTTGACCAGTGCCTGCTTGACGAACCACGAGACCATGCCGGGATTGGCGCCGCAGCACGAGATCGCCGTGGTGCCGCCCGGGTTCTTTGCGATTTCAGTACGCACCGTCTCGCGCAGCGCATAGTTGGTGCGTGAGGCATTGTCGGCCTTTTCGTCGAAATAGAAGCCGAGCCAGGGCTCGACCACCGTGTCGACGTAGAGGACGCCAAGCTTGCGGCAGAGCTTCATCAGCTCGAGCGAGGAAGTGTCGACCGACAGGTTGACGCAAAAGCCCTGGCCGCCGCCATTGGTCAAAAGCGGTGTCAGCAGCTTCTTGTAGTTCTTTTTGGTCACCGCATCCTGCATGAAGGTGATGCCGCGCTCGTCGAGCAATTTGCGGTCGGTGTCGCGCGGGTCGATGACCGTCATGCGCGACTTGTCGAATTTGAAATGGCGCTCGATCAGCGGCAGCGTTCCCCGTCCGATCGAGCCGAAGCCGATCATCACGACAGGGCCGGTGATCTCACCGTAAACGGGCCAGTTTTCATTCGCCATTTATCGATTACTCCCTCAAAAAACGCTTCGGAACAGCGGCTTGGCCGCGGCGCGACAAACCATAGATCATTGTCACAATAAAGCGAAAAGCGGACGGCCGGCCTCACGCCGCGCCATCCCGGCTACGGCTCGACCAGTCTTGCGAATTCAGGCTTGAAGAGGTCACGTGCCTCGGCGACCGGCAGTTCCAGCAGATCGTCGGCGCAGGCCTGGATGGCATGCGGCAGGGTCTGGAGCCCGAAAACCAGAACCTGCTTGTCACCCTGACGCCAAAGGCTGACCGCCAGATATTCGCCGATGAGATCGTCCATGCCGCATTCGGCTTCGTGATCGATATCGGTCTGATCGGTCGGTTTCTTGCGCCGTTGCTTGACCAAGGAGGCGAGGGAAGGACCGGGCTTGCCATCCACCGTATCCAAGAAAATGTCCTGAAGCCCGAGCAGGACGCCGCGGCGCACATCCATGATGTAGGCGTCCGAATAGTTGGTCGGATGCGCTCCGCCGCAGAAGATGCTGCCGGACTCCCGCCAGCTCATCAGCCGCGGCGTCAGCGAGGTCAATTCGAATGTGCTGTCCTCATAGCCGCCGAGTGTGCCGCCGTCCGCACCCTCAATCGACCCGCCTTCGTTGAAGCCGGCATATTGCGCCGCCACGCAGCCCAGTGCGCCGATGTTTGCGCGCCAGTGCCTGTCTTGCAGCAGAGCATTCGCGGCCTCGATTGGAACGTCGCCGAACAGTTCGACAATGCGCGGCGTGGCAAATTTGGTGCGGGGGTCGACGACATAGCGGTAGGTTGCGTCCGGCCAACCAGTCGTCTTGCCGTTATCGAGCCGAGTGTCCATCCGCAGATAGTCATAAGGGGACGTTTCCATGGTGAGCGGCGTGTCATTGCCGAAGAACTTCATGAAGCTGAAATCGTAGAGATCGAGCGGGCTGCTGGGCTCGTTCTCGGTCACCTGCCGACTTGCGACCCGTTCCAATCTGAGCGGCAGCGCCTTCTTTCCGTTCCAGCTGCCTTCAAGGGTTTTGCCGTTACTCGATGAGGCCAGGCGCCAGACGGCGGCAATCGGCGCGGCCTTTCCGTTATCGCAATTGTCGGCGCCGCATGCCTCCTCCTCGGCCAGTTCGAACTTGCTGCCCTTTTGAGACCGGGCCTGCAGCGGGATGTCGACGCCCTTCGAGCGGTAGAAATAACGGCCGGCCAGCGGGCCGCCGGCGGCCGCGGGGTCGCCGGCGAATTCGACGACGATATCGCTCTTTCCAAGCTTGCCGGCATACGTCACCGGCTCCGCCTCGGCTGCTGTCAACAGTCCCAGGATCGCGGCCATGAACGTGACCGGCCTGCCAAGATGCTGGATCATTGTTCCCCCAAGCCACAAGTTACAGTTGTCTTCCGCCGGCAGTCACGGTCGGCTGTCAGGCCCTTATAGTCAAGTTGTGCCTCGTCCAGTGCCAGACGCTGCTCAGAGAAAAGACGCTGCGAGCGCCGCCCCTGGTGCGGATGGCGCGCCCGCCCGTTTCAGCGGATTTTTGCCCTCGGCGCGGCTGTGGAGGCTCGAACCACCAGTTCTACCGGCAGAACGACCTGGCGGGGGGCTTCATTGTCAAGAACCATTCGGGCGGCAAGCCTGCCTTTTCCGATCACGTCCTGTGCGACAGTGGTCATCGGAGGCGTGGTGCGTGCGGATTCGGCGGTGCCATCGAAGCCGACGACCGATACGTGGCCCGGCACGTCTATGCCGCGGCGAACCGCCTCGTCCAATATCGTGATCGCCTGCCAATCCGACATTGTCAGGATCGCGGTTGCTTCAGGTGCTCTGTCGAACACTACTGCTCCGGCAGATGGCTCGCCTGGGATCGTCTCGATGATCGGGACATCGTCGATCGACAAATTCGCCTCCGCCAAACCCTGTTTGAAACCGTCGAGCCTTTCATCGTCGAGCGGGAAGCCGGCCAGAAGCGGGCGGGTTGCCTGTCCGGGCATGTGGACAATCGGCGGGCCGGGAGTCCGGCGCACCGAAAGGATGGCAAAATGCCGGTGCCCCAGCCCGGTCAAATGCCGGACAGCAGCAACCGCTCCACTCCTGCCGTCGATCTTTATCGAATTGATGCCGGGACCTGCGTCGCTTTCGAGAATGACGAAGGGCAGACGCCGTCTCTGTACCGAAGTTATGAGACCAATGTCGGCGCTGTGACCAAGGATAAAGCCGTCAACCAGGGCATCGCGGATGCTGGCGAAGCGCGTATTGACGGTGCCGTTTACAAGGCTGAGCGTCGTTCCAGCCTCGTCGCAGGCGAGCGAAACGCCGAGCACCAGCTCGCGGCCGTAAGGGCTTCTCATCACTTCGGAGATGGCGTAGGCGCCAGGCGGCATGAACCCGATGGCATTGAACTTGCCGTCCCGCAGCAATCGTCCTTTCGGATCGGGGCCGCCAAACCCGAGCGCTCGCGCGGCCGCTTCGACGCGCTCGCGCAATTCAGGCCTAACCAGCTCCGGCCGGTTGAAGACGTTGGAGACAGTCCCCCGGGAAACTCCGGCAGCCTTGCCGACATCGGCTAGGGTGGGCATTGGCGATTCACTCGTTTTCCCTGAGATAGACCATTTTTTGGAGCGCTCCAAGAATTTTATTGACTCAAAACCGAAATAGAGGGATCGTATTCCTTGGAGCGCTCCAAGGGCACCTATTCGGAATATTTCTGCGACTGCGATACCGAGAATCGTCAAATGGCGTGGTCGCAGCGGCCATGCCCAAGGAGAGGATGATGGCAGCAACCGATGCTTTTCCAGCCTCGCTCGTAGGCAAGACTTTCGACTGCGTTTTCGGCCCCTTCGTACCGCGGCTGACATTTCTCTCGCCGCAGGAATTGCATATCCAGGCGTCGATCGGGACCACCGAAATCGACGAGGTGGTCAACGTCGGCCTGACCAGCGTGCGCCCGAATCTCGTGCTCGCGAGCTGGACGGAGCAGAGCGGCAACTTCATTGTGCAGTTGCAGGATCACGAGAACGGGATCGTCCATAATTATGCGCGGCTGGCCGATGGGCAGCTCTTCTGTGCCCAGGGCGCCATTCAAGCCGTTCCGGCGTGAGGGAGGAAATGCGATGGAACTCGCTTACGACGGTCATCTGCTTGCCCGAATTCTGCTGAGCGTCGCGACCGTGGGCTAGGGTGTGGTGACGATCAAAGCCGACTTGAACGCCACCCACGCGACCAATCCGTTGTGGACCCCCCACGCCCGGTTTCACGTCGTCTGGTAGGTGCTGAGCTACACCGGAGTGGCGCTGATTGCGCTCGGGCTTATCTGGATCAAGGGGCAACTCGAGGCCGAGCGGCTCTATCTCGCGGGGGGACTGGCCGCGGCCATGTATGGAGCGTTCTTCGTGGCCATGCTCTCGCGGCCGATCTATGGCGGAGTGCTTTACGACGAGAACGGCTATCCACCATTCCGGCCGCCGTTTGGACCGGCGGGCTGGCGGTGGGACGTCAACGTCACCGTCTTTACCGCGATGTCCGCGATCCTGCTGCTGGGCCTGGCTGCGATTTAGGGCAATTCCAGGAAAGGTGTGAAACGGTTTTCCGTCCGGAATTGCGCAAGAACAAAGAGGTAGAGCGGTTCGGCGTTTCCGTGAAACGATGAACTGCTCTAGGACAGCGCCAGCGCCCTGAGCCACGCGACCAGGCGGTCACGGTCGGCGGTCATCCCCTTGTAGTCGAGCTGTGCCTCGTCCAGCGCCAGAAGTTGTTCGGCCAAGGACACTGCGAGTGACGCGCGGTCGCGGTGGCGCTCCAGCACGGCGAGCGGGTCGAGATGGATACGGATGGTGAAGAGTACGTCGCCCGAAACGGGGAGCTTTCTCAGCGTCTGCCGCTCGACGCGGATAAAGGCGTGGGCGTCGATGTCGCCGTCCGGGAATCTCGACGGGCGACTGCTGGCGCGGTCGATGCGTTCGAGGTTCGAGAGCGGATGGTAGAGCGCGTCGCCCGCCTGGATCGACCAGTTATAGCGTTCGACGGCTTGGCCCTGGAGGCCGTCGAACATGCGGTTGATGAGATCGGCCGGGCGTGTGCCCGGACCGAAACCCGGTACCGGCGCGTGGATCTGCTGCAGCGGCTTGCCGAATTTTTCGATCAGCGACCATGACGAGGGGAAGCAGAGCGAGCCGGCCGCCAGACGCCAGCCGCTCTCGTCGCGGCGCATCAGGATCAAATCCTCCTGGACGAGTAACGAGGCCGCGACAAGCGGCGCATCGCTGAAAGAAGCTGCGGTTCCTGGGCCTTCGAGATTGTCGGTGCCGCCGATCACCTCGATCGCGTTGTCGGTACGCCTGTGGGTCTCAGGAAAGTTCGCCGCCAGATGCGCGCCGAGCAGATCGAGCACTTCGCGCTGAGCGTCGCGCGTGGCTTGCTCCTCGACAAAAACCTTGTCGGGAATTTCCGCGTAAAGCCGGCGTTTCTCGGCAAGATAGGGCAGCAGATATTCGTCGACCTCGATCCATCTATCGAGATTGAGCGGCTTCAGCCCGATGGTGAACAGTTTCGACGAGCCGTCATAGGGTGTGTGGGTCGGTGGGCGGAAACTCATGCTTCTTTGTAGACTTCCAGTGCGGCAGCGGCCATTCTCGCCGTGAATTCGGTGATTTCGTAATCGGCGGCGCCTGCCTTGGCGAAGGGATCGTCCGCCAGCCTGGCATCGAGCACCTCGCGTGGACCGTGCGCGATGATGATGCCGCCGGTCCTCGGCCGCTTCGGCCCGGAGGCGACAAAAATGCCTTCCGCATAACAGGCCTTCAGCCACTCGATGTGCGCTTGCTGCAGGCGGTCGATCTCGGCCAGCGGCACCTTGTAGTTCAGCGAAACCACGAACATTGTTGTCTCCCGATGCTTCAGCCCAGCCGCGCCGGGATCAATCCGCGCAGCGAGTTGCCGACGAACAGCGCCTTGGCCGATTTCAGTTCGTTCCACGTGTAGACCGCTTCGCCGGCGCGGCCTTGATCCAGCAGTTCACCGCGCAGGACGCCAGGCAGCAGGCCGCAATCGAGCCGCGGCGTGGCCAGCACGCCGTCGCCGAAATCGGCAAAGACATTGGTGATCGTGCCCTCGCAGATTTCGCCGCGCTCATTGGCGAGCAGCACCTCGTCGGCGCAGCTGGCAAGATATTCGGCGCGGGCGCGCGTATAGGTTTGTCGGCGGCTGGTCTTGTGACGCAGCAGCATGTCGCTCGAATCAAGCCGCACCCGCGCCAGCTGCAGTGTCCAGACCTTGTCTGCGGCGAGCGGCTCGTAGGGCTGCACCGAAACCGCGACTTCGCCCTTGCGCGACAGGACGAGGCGGGTGCGCATCGCGATCTGTTGGTGGCCAACCGCATTCATCAGCGCTTCGCCGACCCTTTGCGGATCGCAGGCGAAACCGAGTTCGCTTGCCGAGCCGTAAAGCCGCGCGAGATGGCGGTCGAAGCGGAGGAAACCCGAGCCGGGCTCCCAGCGCATTGTTTCGATCAGTTCGAAATCGGTAGTGTTCCCGTCGCGAAACGGGCTTTCAGCAGACACTCCTGGTACTCCTCTTCGGTCGTCGAATCGAAGACGACGCCACCGCCGACGTTGTAGACCGCCTCGCCATTGGCAAAGAGCGAGATGGTGCGGATCGCCACCGAAAAGCGCATCCGGCCGCCGGGCGCGATCCAGCCTATGGCGCCGCAATAGACATCGCGCGGGCCACCTTCCAGCTCGCGCAGGATCTCCATGGCGCGGATCTTCGGCGCGCCGGTGATCGAGCCGCAGGGGAACAGCGCGGCGAAAATCTGGCGGATGGTGAGGCCGGACAAGAGTTTCGCCCGTACGCGGCTCACCATCTGGTGGACGGTCGGGTAGCTCTCGATGCGGAAAAGCTCCGGCACATCGAGCGTGCCAACCTCGCTGATTAGTGAAATGTCGTTGCGCAGGAGATCGACAATCATCCGGTTCTCGGCCTGGTTCTTCTCGTCGTTGCGCAAGAACGCTTTCAGGCGATCGTCCTCCGCCTTGGTGGCGCCGCGCGGCGCGGTGCCTTTCATCGGATGTGTCTCGATCATGCCTTCCGCGTCGACCTCGAAGAACAGTTCCGGCGAACGCGACAAGACGATCGGATCGCCGAGCGCGACCAGCGCCCCGTACTTTACCGGCTGGCGTTCGGTTAGCGCGTTGAAGGCGACCAGTGGATCGCCCGACCATTGCGCGTGGACAGGAAAGGTCAGATTGCCCTGGTAGCAGTCGCCCTTGCGGATGTGGTCATGCAGCCTGGCAAAGCGTTTGGCGTAGTCGTCCGAAGACCAGGCTGCCTTGGCGTCAAAAATCGGGCCGTTGCTAGCCGGCAGATCGCCTGGCGCGACCGTCTCTTCGACCGGCGCGTTGAACACGCCGACGCAGAAAAGCGGGGCGCGGCGGCCGGCCGGCAGCAGCGGAACGAGCTTGGGTTCGAGCAGGTAACCGGCCTCGTAGGAGAAATAGCCGGCCAGCCATTTGCCGCCGTCATGTGCGGCCTGCACTGCTTCCAGGGCCGGCAAAAAGTCCGCCTCGCAATGCGCTGCGATTATCTCGGCCGGCCGGTCGAAAACGAGCTGACGCGCGGTCTCGTCGTTCCGGAAGATTGCAAAGGGCAGGGGCAGGGACATAAGGCTCGGATGCTGCGGTCACCAGCGATCGATCTATATGGGGGCTCGACCGTGCGCAATCGAGGGAACGGCGTCTCAAGACGCAAAGGCGCGGGGGGCAAAAACAAAAGCGGCGCCAGAGGGCGCCGCCTTGTTCCAGATGCCGTCTTGCCATGGATCAGGTATTGCTGGCTTCTCCCGCGGTCGGGAAGCGGCGCGCAAATTCCTTCTCGTCACCGGCGGCAAGCAGTTTCGCCTGCTCGATCCAGCGTTCACGTTCGATGCGGCCGTCGAAATTCAATGTCGCCTCGATCCGCTTGACATCGTCGGGCGTCCAGGCGGCGATCTGGGCATAGGTCGTGACCCCAAGCCCTTTGAGCAGCCGCTCGTTGGTCGGGCCGATGCCGATCAGGCGACGCAGATCGTTGGCTTTGCCCGCCGCTGCGGTCGTTGAGTTGCCGGTCGCGGCTTTCTTTGCCGCTGGTGCGGCCTTGCTTGCCACCGGCGCAGCCTTGCTTGCCGCTGGCGCGGCCCTGGGCGCGGCGCTTGCTTTCGATGCAGGCGGTTTCGGCGTTGCCGTTTTCGCGGCACTTGCGCGTGGCGCAGTCGCGGCCTTCGCCGTTACAGATTTTTTCGGCGCCGGTTTGGCTGGTGCGGATGTCGACATCAGGGTTGACGGCGCCTGCATCGCGGCTTTGGTCGCGCCGGTCTTGGCGGCTGGCGCCTTGGCTGTTGCCGCGGTTGGCGCCTTGGCGGCCGGCGCCTCGCCTAGCCGCCGCTCGAGGTCGGCGCGGGCGCGGCCGCATGCATCCAACTCACCGGTCAGACGGTCGCTATCGGCCCGCAATCTGTCACGTTCGCTGCGCGTGCGGTCGAGATCGCCGCGCAAACTGTCGAGCTCGCCACGCAGGCGTCCCCAAATGAACCAGCCAACCAACACACCTACCAGGAACGCCAGGAGCATGTAGAAAAAAGTGCCCATTGTCTTTCTCTCTCCAGTCCGATCCGTCCGCCCTGGCCTGTGGGGCCATGACCTCGGCGAAGGACCATTCGATGGTGGTTCCGCAATCTGCAGAACAGCCGGCTTCGATCGAGCTGTCGGCGACCGGTTTGCCCCTGGCCAACAACCGTTGTCGCATCCGCCGACGCGACATGACCGGTCGGGATTTTCCGACCGGATCCATACGTGCCCGGCTGAGCTTGAGGGCGGACGCTATCATACAGCTTACGGGAATCTAACGGAAAACTTCCATGGAAAGTTATTTAAGAACAAATATCCAAGACAAGAATAGAACCATCGCCAATATGCATTGCAGCTAAACTGTTCTGGAAAACCCGGTCATCCGGTGTTGCGCATCACCCAGTGTTGCGCATCAATTGTCCAATGCTTCCAGCTCGTCGATCAGTCCGCTGATCACGCCAAGCCCGATCTGCCAGAAGGCAGGGTCGGCCGCGTCGAGGCCGAACGGCGCCAGAAGCTCGGAATGATGCTTGGTGCCGCCGGCGCGCAGCATGGCAAAATATTTGTCCTGAAAGCCGCGCTCGGCATTCTGGTAGACCGCGTAGAGCGAGTTCACCAGGCAATCGCCGAATGCATAGGCATAGACGTAAAAAGGCGAGTGGATGAAGTGCGGGATATAGGTCCAGAAAACCTCGTACCCGTCGCGCAGCTTGATCGCCGGCCCGAGGCTTTCCGCCTGCACTTCAAGCCAGAACTGGCCGAGCTTGTCGGAGGTCAATTCGCCGCTCTTGCGCTCGGCATGCACCTTGCGCTCGAACTCGTAGAAGGCGACCTGGCGCACGACCGTGTTGATCATGTCCTCGACCTTCTGGGCGAGCATGGCCTTGCGTTCGCGCTTGTCGGTGGTCCGCTCGAGCAGCGAGCGGAAGGTCAGCATTTCGCCGAACACCGATGCGGTTTCGGCCAGCGTCAGCGGCGTCGACGCCATCAAGGCGCCCTGGCCGCCGGCCAGCACTTGGTGCACGCCGTGGCCGAGCTCGTGCGCCAGCGTCATCACGTCGCGCGGCTTGCCCATGTAGTTGAGCAGCACATAGGGATGCGCCGACGGCACGGTCGGATGCGCGAAGGCACCAGGCGACTTGCCGGGTCTAACCGGTGCATCGATCCAGTTGCGGTCGAAGAAAGTTCTGGCGATCTCCGCCATGTCGGGCGAAAAGCGCTGGTAGGCGGAAAGCACGGTGTTCTTGGCCTCGTCCCAGCCGATGACCGCCTGCGGGGTCTCCGGCAGGGGCGCATTGCGGTCCCAGTGGTTCATCACCTCCATGCCGAGCCAGCGCGCCTTCATCGCATAATAGCGATGCGACAGGCGCGGATAGGCGTCGCGAACCGCGGCGGCGAGTGCATCCACCACGCTGCGTTCGACGCGGTTGGCGAGATGGCGGGAATCGGCAATGTCCTCGAAGCCGCGCCAGCGGTCAGAAATCTCCTTGTCCTTGGCCAGCGTGTTGGTGACCAGCGTAAAGACGCGCAAATTCTTGCGAAAGGTTGCGGCCAGCGCCTCGGATGCCCGGCGGCGCACCTCGCCGTCGGCATCCTGAAGGCGATTGAGTGCCGGCTCCAGCGTCAACTCCTCGCCGTCGACGTCGAAGCGCAAATCGGTCATCGTCTCGTCGAACAGGCGGTTCCAGGCCCCGCGCCCGGTGATCGATTTTTCATGGAAGAGCTGCTCGATGCGGTCTTCGAGCTGATAGGGCTTGTCCTTGCGCAGATCGAGCACCCAGGGCCGGTAATGGGCGAAGGCCGGATCGGCGGCGAGTGCGGTTTCGATCGCGCTATCGTCGATGAGGTTCAGCTCGAGCGCGAAAAACAGCAGGTGCGCGCTGGCATCGGTCATCTTTTCCTGGATGTCGCCATAGAGCTTGGCGCGCTGCGGATCCGACGTGTTGCCGGCATAGACAAGCCCCGCATAGGAGACGATGCGGCCGATCAGCTCCTCCAGCGCTTCATAGGCCTGAAGCGCCTCGCCCAGCCTGCCGGCGCTTCCACGCCCGGCCTCGGCGGCGAGCGTGCCTTTCCAACGGCTTTCAAAGGCGATGGCATCCGCGGCGGCCTTGGCGATGTCGCGCTTCAACTCGGGCGCTTCCATGCCCGAATAGAGATCGGCCAGATTCCATTCCGGAAGATCGCCAAGCTCCGCCACGCCCTGACCGGGCGCCGCCGCCAGCTTTCGAGCAAAAACCATGCGCATTGCCGATCCTTCCAGACACAAAAATTCGAGGAAACGAGAAGCCGGTCAAATCCTAAGGAATTCATTCACCGGGTTTTTTGAAAGCTTATTTAGAACCCTGTGCCAAGATGATCCATAGGGCGCATTCTCGGGCGGGGCACGGTCGGATCAGTCATGGCAGCTTCCATACTCATAGTCGATGACGATCCCGTGCAGCGCAGGCTGCTCGAGGCGGCGGTGACGAAATTCGGCCACACGGCGATCGTCGCCGATGGCGGCGAGGCCGGTCTCGATCTCGTCGACGGGCCCAATGCGCGCGACGTGTCGGTGGTCATCCTCGACCTGATGATGCCCGGCCTCGACGGCATCGGCGTGCTGAAGGCGATGCGCGAGCGCGGCATCCACATTCCTGTCATCGTGCAGACCGCGCAGGGCGGCATCGAAACCGTCGTTTCGGCAATGCGTCACGGCGCCTTCGACTTCGTCGTCAAGCCGGCCTCTCCCGACAGGCTGCAGGCGTCGATCGGCAACGCCCTCAAGGTCGAAGCGCTCGAAGGCGAAGTGAAGCGCTCGTCACGGCAGCGCGGCGGCCATCTGACGTTCAAGGACATGATCACCCACAGTCCAGCGATGGATCGGGTGATCCGGCTCGGCCGCAAGGCTGCGGCCTCCAACATTCCGATCCTGATCGAAGGTGAATCCGGCGTCGGCAAGGAACTGGTGGCGCGCGCCATCCAGGGCAGCGGCGACCGCCGCTCGAAACCCTTCGTCACCGTCAATTGCGGCGCCATCCCCGACAATCTGGTCGAATCGATCCTGTTCGGACACGAGAAGGGCTCGTTCACCGGCGCCACCGAAAAACATACCGGCAAGTTCGTCGAAGCGCACACCGGCACGCTGTTCCTTGACGAAATCGGCGACCTGCCGCTCGACGTGCAGGTCAAGCTGTTGCGCGCCGTGCAGGACGGCGAAGTCGATCCGGTTGGCGGGCGCTCGACCGTCAGGGTCGACATCAGGCTGATTTCGGCAACCCATCGCAACCTGCTGCAACAGGTCAAGGACGGCAAGTTCCGCGAGGACCTGTTCTATCGGCTGAACGTCTATCCGATCTTCGTGCCGCCATTGCGCGACCGTCGCGACGACATCCCCTATCTGGTCGAGCACTTCATGGAGAAGGTGGCGCCCACCGATCCGCGCCACCGTCTGCGAGGCATCTCGGCTGCGGCGCTTGCCATGCTGCAGGCCTACGACTGGCCGGGCAACATAAGGCAGCTCGAAAACGCCGTCTACCGGGCTTCGGTGCTCGCCGACGGCGACATGCTGACCGAAGAAGAATTCCCGCAGATCCGGGCGCAGGTCGAGGGCACGGTCAATCTCGATGCGGGTATCGCCTTGCCAGCTTCAGGGGGGCCAGCTCCAGGGGGGGCAGCTCCAGGGTGGCCAGCTTCCGGATTGGCTTCGGGCAGCCAGCCGCGCGACAGCATACCGGCCGCCGGCGGCATCGCAGCCGCCGAGCCCGATGCGCCGGCCAGGCCTCGTTTCGGCACGCTGCGGGCGCTCGACGATCGCGGCAATGTGCGTGCGCTGGCCGACGTCGAGCTCGAAATGATCAAGCTCGCCATCGACCACTACAACGGCCAGATGAGCGAAGTCGCCCGCCGCCTCGGCATCGGCCGGTCGACGCTCTACCGCAAGCTCAAGGAATACGGCATCGACCCGGAAACCGGCCGGGTCGAACGGCTCGCTTCCTGAGCCACAGGGCCAAGCGGGTTCTCATCCGGGCATCCATTCGAAGCAAGCACGCCTCGAAACGAGGTATTCGCCGCAGTGTTCACGTATTAAGGCGGACGGTAACAGATCGTGTTTCGAGCTAGCGCCAAAACATGATCTAAACCAGCGGTTTACCAAGATATCCTGCGCAATATTTTTGGCGGGATATCGCCACCGTGTTACCGCATTTCGGCTTCAATAAGCGATGATTAACCATTAGGATCGATATTCGGATGCACACACCACGCATCCGTTTGGTCAAATCCGGGGACAAAACGGCAGCCTGCAAGGCCTTTTGATTTGAACAGAATCGAACGACACAAAAACGGGCGGCATTATCACATGAGCGTCTGGCCGAGATGGCTGGCAGCGGTGATTGTTGCCGTCGGGTTCCTTGCAGCGGCGGCAACCGGCGCCAGCGCCGAGACACGCTCGCTGAAACTCTATCATCTCCACACGCATGAAAAGGCGGAGATCGTCTACAAGCGCAATGGCCGCTACGACCAGGCGGGATTGCGAAAGATCAACATCATCCTGCGCGACTGGCGTCGCAACGAGCCGACCAAGATGGATCCGCGCCTGCTGGACCTGGTCTGGGAAGCGTATCGGGAGAGCGGCGCCACCGATTATATCCAGGTCGTGTGCGGTTATCGTTCGCCGTCGACGAATTCGATGCTGCGCAGCCGCAGCAGGGGCGTCGCCGAGAAGAGCCAGCACATGCTCGGCAGGGCGATGGATTTCTACGTTCCTGGCGTCCCATTGAAGAAGCTGCGTGACATTGGCCTCAGGATGCAGGGCGGCGGCGTCGGCTACTATCCCAGCTCCGGCTCGCCCTTCGTGCATATGGATGTCGGCAACGTGCGCCACTGGCCCGGCATCAGCCGCCAGGAACTGGCGCGCGTGTTCCCCAACGGCAAGACGCTGCATGTACCGAGCGACGGCAAGCCGCTGCCTGGTTATCAACAGGCGCTCGCCTCCTACAAGGCCCGCAAGGGCGCCGGCGCGCCGGCCATCGAACTGGCCAGCGCAAGCGGCGGTGGCAAAAAATCCCGCGGCTTCCTGGCAGCCTTCTTCGGCGGCGGCGACGACGAGGCGGACGACAGCGCCGATGTGGCGATGGCCGAGCCAGCGCCAAAGCCCCGTAACGTGAAGCCGGCGCCGTCCGCCAAGAGCAGCAACCTGCCTGGCATTGCCATCGTGGCGCCTCAGGACGCCAAGCGCGCCGAGATTCCGGAAGCCGCCGATGCTCCGGCGCCTGCGCCTGAACCGGAGAACGACACGCCGGAGACGATCATCGCGGCATTGCCGGCGCGCAGCATTCCGCTGCCGGATTTTGCTCCGCGTCCGAAGACCGAAGTCGGCGCCCAGCCGCCTGAAAACGTTCCGTTCGGCGTGGCGGATGCGGCTGGATCGACCGAACAGGCGGTGGCGACCGCGCAAGCGCCGGCAAGCATGGCGCCTGAAAACGTTCCGTTCGGCATGGCAGACCCGTCTGCTGCGGCCGGCCCGGTGCAGGTCGCGGCCAACACCATTCCCGTGCCGAGCTGGCGGCCCGATCATTCGCTGCCGGCCGATCTTTCGCAGGCGGGTCTTGCACCGCAGGACAAGCAAGTGTTGCTGGCGCTGGCGAGTGCGGCCGAGCGGAGCAACACCGCCACCGACGCATTCTCGGTATTGCCGTCGGCGCGGCCAGACAGCTCCCAGCCCGACGAGGTCAAGGCCGTTCTGGAACGGGTCAGCGCGACCGACGAATACAAGGTCGCGTCGCTTTCCGAGCAAGCATCGGTGTTCGAGGAACCGGCGAACGACGACGGGGCATCGAGCGACGGGGCATCGCCGCGCGAGGCCATCGTTGCCCGCCCGGCCGGCTCCGATCCGGCGGCCGTCATCGGTGCGGGCGTGAAGACCACACGCAAGGAGCCCAGGGCCACTGCCCGCGACCTGAAACCCGGCCCCAAGCCGGTGGTGGTCGCCGCCGCGCCGCAGGCTGCCCGCTGGGCGCTGCACAGCGGTGAGTATGTCGCAACCGTTTCAGATGCGACAACGGCGCCGCGCTACGCCTACGACTTCGTCCGTACGGCACCGAGCGAGGTCTATACCGTGGGCTTCCAGCCGGGCAACGAAATGGCCGACGCCAACCGCTTCACCGGCAAGGCCGTCAAGTTCATGTCGGTAGCCCGCTTCAAGACAGAGTAGGCCGCGCTGGGCATCCCGCGCGGCTGCCTCCACCGCCGGCACTGGCTTCCTTCGTCCCGGGATGCTAACCACTGGTCAGCATTCTCCCGCTTCGTCTAATGGTAGGACAGCGCCCTTTGAAGGCGTGAATCGTGGTTCGAGCCCATGAGCGGGAACCAGCCGGCGAACCAGATCGGCTGCAGGCCAGATCGGCAGCGGCTTTTCATACAGAAGGTGCTAGCGCCCGAGCTTGCTTGCGGCGCGCGCCAAGGCTTCGATCTCGTCCCATTTGCCGGCCTTGACCAGATCGTCCGGCGCCACCCAGGAACCGCCGACGCAGATGACGTTGGGCAGGCTGAGGTAGTCGGCGGCATTCTTGCCGGTGATACCGCCGGTCGGGCAGAATTTCACGTCGGCAAGCGGCGAGGCGAAAGCCTTGAGCGAGCCGATGCCGCCCGACTGTTCGGCCGGGAAGAATTTCAGAAAGCGCAGGCCGGCTTCGCGCGCGGCCATGACCTCTCCCGGCGTGATGGCGCCGGGCAGCAACGGCACGTCGCTGTCCCTGGCTGCCGCGAGAAGCTCGCGGGTGATGCCTGGGCTGACGATGAACTTCGAACCGGCGGCCGCCGCCTCGCCGAACTGGCGGGCGTCCAGGATGGTGCCGGCGCCGACGACGGCGTCTTCGACCTCGCCCGCCACCCGGCGGATCGCCTCCAGAGCGTCGGCGGTGCGCAGCGTGATTTCGATCGCCGCCAGGCCGCCGCGGGCCAGCGCCCGGGCCAGCGGCACCGCGTCGGCGGGATTGGCGATCTTCAGCACCGGTATGACCGGCTGGCCGTTGAGGAGCGACAGGAGCTTTTCGGTCGTGCTGGGCATTCGTCGTCTCTCCTCTGTTGATCAAGTCGACCGGTTAGCAGAAGGCGGTTTTTCTGTCCACGAAACGCGGCGTGTCGCGATGTCACGCGTGGTGTCGAAACGCACCCGCGGTAAGACCGCTCCCGGCTCTGCCTTGATCCGGCTGTCGTGAGCGTTTAGTGGCTTGGTGATGACACTGCCCAGCCAAGCCTTCCGCGTTGCCGCGCTTTACCGCTTCGCCCGGCTCGACACCTTCGAGGTGCTGCGAGCGCCGCTCGCCGCCTTCTGCTGCGCACGCGGCATCAAAGGCACGCTGCTGTTGGCGCGTGAGGGCATCAACGGCACGGTCGCCGGCAGTGAATCGGCAATCGCCGCGCTCATCGATCATCTCGAATCCATCGACGGTCTCGCCGGCCTCGAGATCAAATACAGCAACGCCGCAACGATGCCGTTCCACCGCATGAAGGTGCGGTTGAAGCGCGAGATCGTCACCATGGGCGTGGAGAATATCGATCCGGCGGCAGGTGCAGGCACCTATGTTGCGCCAGCTGACTGGAACGCACTGATCTCGGATACAGGCACCATCGTCATCGACACGCGTAACGCCTACGAGGTGTCGCTCGGCACCTTCAAGGGCGCTGTCGATCCCACCACCACCAGCTTCCGCGAATTCCCGGCCTGGGTCGAGCAGCATCGGCATGAGCTCGAGGGGCGCAAGGTCGCCATGTTCTGCACCGGCGGCATACGCTGCGAGAAGGCGACGGCCTACGTGAAGTCGCTCGGCTTCGAGGATGTGTTCCACCTCAAGGGCGGCATTCTGAAATATCTCGAGGACGTGCCCGCCGAACAGAGCCTCTGGCAAGGCGAATGCTTCGTCTTCGACGAGCGCGTTTCGGTGTCGCACGGGCTGCTCGAAGGCGAGGCCGAACTCTGCCGCGCCTGCCGGCATCCGCTGGCGGCAGAAGACCGGCTGTCGCCGAAATATGCCACCGGCGTTTCATGCCCGCATTGCTTCGATGCCCGCTCGGACGAAGATCGCTCCCGTTATGCCGAGCGCCAGCGCCAGGTCGAGCTGGCGCAAGCACGCGGCGACCGCCACATCGGAAGTTAGCTTCAAGCAACAGAGAAGCGATCGATGACCCACAGCCATGTCCCGTCGTTCCGCCGGCGCGCGACCTCGGTAGTGATCGTGCCGTCGGGAAGCCGGGTCGAGGTGAGCGCCAGGTCGCCACTGATGACAGCCGGACGCTGATCTCCGGATTGAAATTTTCGGCCGGTTGCGGTGATCTCCGCGAACAGCGTTCGGATGGCTTCGCGGCCGAACGTTAGTTGTTCGCCACCGCTGTCGATGACTGCATGCGGCTCAAAAAGCGCCGCCATGCCGTCAATGTCTCCGACCCACTGCCGCGAAATCAGCAGGCGCTCCAGCTCCTGGGGATCGCGTGCCGGCTGGCGGTCTGTCTCATCGGTCATGCCAGGCTCCTCTCAAGCGACATGCCGCGACATTAGTCGAAGTCGGGGGCGGTTTCGACACGTCCAATGTCCAGAGCGCCGCGTGTTTTTTTGGGCGCGGAAGGAGGCTGCAGCACTGTGATTTCCGCGTGAAATCCCAGCAGATGCCGGTGCGAGGTCATGCGTGGCAGCGGGCAAAAGGATGTACGCCGTCATTGTAATGTCAAACTGCGGGACCTAGGTCTTCGACGTGCAAACCTGCCCGCGCACCTTCGGCCGGGCCAATTCTGGAGGCATAGATGTTCGATCCCAAGAAGCTCCTCGACGATCTGCTCGGCTCGCAGGTTCCCGGTACCGGATCGACTGTCCGCGACAAGGCCGGGCAGGCGGTGCAGATGGCCAAGGACAATCCGCTTGCCGCCGGTGCGCTGGCCGCGGTGCTGCTCGGAACCGGCCCGGGCCGTCAGGTTACCGGTGCGGCGGTGAAGCTTGGTGGGTTGGCTGCGATCGGCGGCCTCGCCTACAAGGCCTACCAGAACTACAAGAACGGCAACGCGCCAGCCGAGACACAAGCTGCCGGCGAACCGGAATTGCTGCCGCCGCCGGCTGATACCGCCTTCCATCCGTCGCAAGCGCCGCAGGGCGAAGACGAATTCACGCTGACGCTGGTCAGGGCGATGATCTCGGCGGCGAAGGCCGACGGCCACGTCGATGACGAAGAGCGGCAGAAGATCGCCGGCAAGCTCAGCCTCGCCGGCGTCGGCGCCGAAGCGGAGAAATTCCTGATGTCGGAACTGGAGGCACCGCTCGATCTGGATGTGCTGATCGCCGGCGCCAAGACCGATGCGCAAAAGCTGGAACTCTACACCGCCTCGCGTCTTGCCATCGATCCGGACACGCGGGCCGAACGCGGCTATCTCGACCTGCTTGCCGGCCGTCTCGGCCTGCCGGACGCGCTGGTCGATCATGTCGAGGCGACGGTGACGGCGGCGAAGGTGCCGGCAGCGGGCAGCACGGCCAAGCCGGTCGCAGGCTCGCGCTGGTAGCTTGAAGGTTGGGCGGCGGAGACCCGGTGCGCCATTGGCGTTAGCTTCTCGTTAATCCGGTGAGCGCATGATTCAGGCAGTCGGATCGGCTTTCCTCCTCCCAAGCCCGGTTCGGATCAGGGGCGGTCGCCAATGGCCGCCCTTTTTGTGAGCACAGGCTTTGGGCCGGCTTGCCATGGTTCCCGTCATTTGCGATGGCTCATCCCTTTCAGGGAGTACAGCCATGACCGACTATAAAACCGCCATCGTCACCGGCGCCGGCACGGGCATCGGCAAGAGCGTCGCCACGGCGCTGCTCAAGACCGGCTGGAACACGGTCTTCTGCGGCCGCCGCAAGCCGGTGCTGGAGGAGGCGATTGCCGCCGCCGGGCCGACGCAGGCCAAGGCATTGGCCTTCGCCTGCGACATCAGCAAGGCCGATCAGGTCGACGATCTGTTCGAGACGGTGGCTGCGGCTTTCGGGCGCGTCGACCTGCTCTTCAACAATGCCGGCACGAGCTACAAATCGACATTGATCGACGATATCCCGGTCGAGGTGTGGAACGACATCGTCGGGGTCAATCTCACCGGCTCGTTTCTGTGTGCTCGCGCCGCCTTCGGCGCCATGCGCAGGCAGCAGCCGATGGGCGGCCGCATCATCAACAACGGCTCGGTATCGGCCTATGCGCCACGGCCGGGCTCGGTGCCCTATACGGCGACCAAGCACGCCATCATCGGACTGACCAAGACGCTGGCGCTGGACGGCAGGCCCTTCGACATTGCTTGCGGTCAGATCGACATCGGCAACGCACTGACCGACATGGCGCAAGCGATGACGGTCGGCGTGCCGCAAGCCAACGGCACCATTGCCGCCGAAGCGGTGATGGATGTCGAGCGCGTCGCCGACGCCGTCCTCCATATGGCCAGCCTGCCGCTCGACGCCAACGTGCTGTTCATGACCGTGATGGCGACCAAGATGCCGTTTGTCGGGCGAGGCTAAATTAGTCTCACCCGGTCCTAAATCAGGGTCGCGTGACCGGAAGCGGCACGCCGGAAGATAGAGCGAAATCGGACGGATTTCGTAGACCGCGGTCGGATTGACGCGGCGAAGGTCGCGCGCAATGTCGACAGCGGCGTCACGGTTGGCGCAGTCGACGACATAGAGCCCCAGCAATTGTTCCTTGGTCTCGGCGAAGGGTCCGTCGACAACCATTCCGGTGCCTGGCCCGCGCAAGGTACAGGCGTCTTGTGTCGCGCCGAGCCGCGCCGCCGGCCCAAGGGTGCCTTGCCGGTACAGCCGATCGTTGATCTGGAGAAGATCGGTCATCAGCGCCGCATCCTGCTCCGGCGTCAGCGCCGTAATCGCTTCTTCCTCGTGATAGGCAAGAATGGCATAGAACATCTGGCGTCTCCTTGCGTCGGTCGTGCGTCCTCACTTCGCCAGGAACGCCTCGATCCGCTCCAGCGCGCGCAGGATGTTCTCCTCGGAATTGGCGTAGGACAGCCTGACATAGCCTTCGCCGAGAATGCCGAAATCGGGGCCGCCGATTAGCGCCACGCCGGCATCCTCGAGCAGCGCCGAGGCGAGCTTCTTGGCCTTCCAGCCGGTTTTTGAAACATTGGGGAAGGCATAGAAAGCACCTTTCGGCGTGATGCAGGAAACGCCGGGCAAGGCATTCAACCCCTCGACCACGACCTTCCTGCGGCGGTCGAAGGCGCGCATCATCCTGTCGACGTCGTCCTGCGGGCCGTCGATGGCGGCTATGCCGGCATACTGGCTCGGCGCGTTGACGCAGGACCAGCAATTGACCGCCAGCTTGCGCACCTTGTCGTAGAGATGCGCGCCCTTGTCGCCGTTCGGCCAGATCGACCAGCCCATGCGCCAGCCGGTCATCGCCCAGGTCTTCGACCAGCCGTTGAGGACGATCAGCCGGTCACGGATCTCGGGGAAGGCGAGCAGCGAACAATGTGTCTCGCCGTCATAGGTCATCACGTCGTAGATCTCGTCGGAGAGGATGGCCACGTCCGGGTGCGCTTCCAGCCCTTTGACCAGCTTCTCGATCTCGGTTCGCGGCGTGACGCCGCCGGTCGGATTGGCGGGCGAGTTGAGGATCAGCAGCCTGGTCCTCGGGGTGATCAGCGCCAAGGTCTCCGCAGCCGAAAAGGCAAAGCCGTTCTCCTCGCGCATCGGCACCGGGATGGGGGCAGCGCCAGTGAACTCGATCATCGAGCGGTAGATCGGAAAGCCGGGATCGGGATAGAGAATTTCAGCACCCGGCTCGCCGAACATCAGGATGGCCGCGAACATGGTCGGCTTGCCGCCGGGCAGGATCATCACCGCTTCGGGCGAGACTTCGACGCCGGTAGTGGCCAGCGTGCGGCGTACCACCGCTTCGCGCGTCGCCAGCAGGCCGTTGGCCGGCGTATAGCCGTGATGGCCGTCGCGTAGCGCCTTGATCGCGGCCTCGACGATATGCTGCGGCGTCTTGAAGTCGGGCTGGCCGATGCCGAGATTGACGATGTCGCGGCCCTGATGGGCAAGTGCAGTGGCACGCGCCAGCACCGCGAACGCATTTTCCTCGCCGAGGCGGTCGAAGGCCGAAATCGTGTGGAGCATTTTTCCCGTCCGTGTGGTTCTTTCAGCGAGCGTGCGTTTTTGTGAGCGTCCGCCCGCAAAAGTCAAACGGATTGGAGTTTTCGGTGTCGGAAAATCTCGAGAATTGGCAACCGCGCCCGCGGCCTGGACGCAAGGTGCTGGAAGGGCGCACTGTCAGGCTGGAGCCGCTCAACGCCGAAAAGCACGGCGACGGCCTGTTCGAGGCCTCGTCGGTGGCCGATGCCGGCGATCGCTTCGCCTGGCTGTTCGACTACCCGCCCCAGACCCGCGCCGATTTCCAGCCGTGGCTGGACAAGGTCGAAGCCAGCGAGGACCCGCTGTTCTTTACCGTCATTGACAAGGCCAGCGGCAAGGTCGCCGGGCGCCAGACGCTGATGCGCATCGACGCCACCTACGGCGTCATCGAGATCGGCAACATCTATTGGGGCCCGCTGATCTCGCGAAAGCCGGCGGCGACGGAAGCGCAGTTCCTGTTCATGAAGTACGTCTTCGACGAGCTTGGCTACCGCCGTTACGAATGGAAATGCAACAATCGCAACGAGCCGTCGAAGCGCGCGGCGGAACGTTTCGGCTTCAAGTTCGAGGGCATTTTCCGTCAACATCTTGTGGTCAAGGGCGAAAACCGCGATACCGCGTGGTATTCGATCATCGACAAGGAGTGGCCTGATCTGCGCAGAGCCTATGAGGCGTGGCTCGATCCGGCCAATTTCGACGGCGATGGCCAGCAGAGGCGGCGGCTCGAGGATATTCGCGCCGAGTTCGGCGCCTAGCAAGGGCTCATAGAATGGCGCATATCCACAACCACGCTTCGCAAGGGCATGACGACAGCCATGGCGCAGGTCATGTGCACGGCTCGACCGACAAGAAGCGCGTGCTGATCGCTGCTTGCCTGACCGCCGGCTTCATGGTTGCGGAGACGCTGGGCGCCATCTTCACCGGCTCACTGGCGCTGCTGGCGGAGGCCGGCCATATGCTTGCCGATTGCGTCGCGCTCGGCCTTGCCTGGTATGCCTTTCATCTTGCGAGCCGGCCGGCGACCGTGCGCCTCACCTACGGCTTCGGCCGGGTCAAGACGCTGGTCGCCTACACCAACGGCATCGCCATCTTCGCAATCGCGCTGTGGATCGTCTACGAGGCTTGGGGCCGCTTGCAAGCGCCGGTTCCGGTGCTCGGCGGGCCGATGCTGGTCGTGGCGATCGCCGGCCTGCTGGTCAATCTCGGCTCGTTCTACGTGCTGCATGGCGGCGACCGCGGCAGCCTGAACATGCGCGGTGCCATGCTGCACGTACTCGGCGACCTGCTCGGCTCGGCGGCGGCGATCGTCGCGGCGCTGGTGATCCTGGCGACGGGCTGGACGCCCATCGATCCGATTCTGTCGATCCTGGTCTCGCTGCTGATCCTGTCCACGGCCTGGTCGCTGATGCGCGAGGCTGCCCACGTCCTGCTCGAGGGCGTGCCTGCGAGCCTCGACCGCGACCTGATCGCGAGGGACATCGAAGGCTCGGTCAAGGGCGTGCGCGAGGTGCATCACATGCATGTCTGGTCGCTCGACGGCTCCAGCAACATGGCGACATTGCATGCCTGCCTCAATGACGGCGTCGATGCGCATATGGCGGTCAGCGCGATCAAGAAGCGGCTTGCGGCGGAACATGGCATAGCCCATGCCACGGTCGAACCGGAATTCGGCCAATGTGCCGATAGCCATGAGCATGATGACGAGCACGAGCATGCGCATGATACGGCACAACACCGTCGCCACTATCACTGACTTCGGGAGTTCTGGGCATTGGCAACGATCGACATGAACTCCCGCTACTCTCGGGCCGCATAATGGACCGCGACACCCGCAATGCGGCGATCGGCGCCGCCTGGATTTTGCTGCTGTTCGGCATCGCTGCTTATTATCTTCCAACCGTGATGCTGGCTGTCGGCAAGGTCTCGACGGTGCTTGCCGGCGTCGTCGCCGCGATCTTCATGGTGGCAATCTTCGTCGTGTTCTGGCTGCGTAGCCGCAGCCAGCGCAAAAAGGGAAAGTGACATGCGCATTCTGATTACCGGCGCGGCAGGCATGGTCGGCCGCAAGCTCATCGCCAGGCTGGCCAAGGACGGGACGCTCGGCGGCCGCAAGATCGCCGCGCTCGACCTTCACGACATCGTGCCGCCGCAGGCGCCGGTCCTCGAAGGCGTCAGCATCAGCGTCCACACCAGCGACCTCGCAGCGCCCGGGGCGACGGCAAATCTGGTCGCGCCGCGCCCTGACGTGATCTTCCATCTCGCCGGCGTGGTGTCGGGTGAGGCGGAGGCCAATTTCGATCTCGGCTACCGCGTCAATCTCGACGGCACAAGGGCGCTGTTCGATGCCATCCGCTTAGCCGCCTATACGCCACGCGTCGTCTTCACCTCGTCGATCGCCGTGTTCGGAGCACCGTTTCCCGACATCATTCCGGACGAGTTCCACCCGACGCCCTTGACCTCATACGGCACGCAGAAGCTGATCGGCGAGGCGCTGCTTGCCGACTATACGCGCCGCGGTTTCTTCGACGGCATCGGCATCAGGCTGCCGACCATCTGCGTCAGGCCGGGAAAGCCGAACAAGGCGGCCTCAGGGTTCTTCTCCGGCATCATCCGCGAACCGCTGAGCGGCCATGAAGCCATCCTGCCGGTGCCGCGCTCGGTCGTCCACACACACGCCAGCCCGCGTTCGGCGGTGAATTTCCTGATCCATGCGGCTCAGATCGACGGTGCCGCCGTCGGCCCGCGCCGCAACCTGACGATGCCGGGCGTCGCCGTCAGTGTCGGCGAGCAGATCGAAGCGCTGGAACGCGTCGCCGGCGCCAAGGCGGTGAAACCGATCCGCGAGGCGCCCGACGAGACGATCTGGGCGATCGTCAAGGGCTGGCCGACACGCTTCGAGGCGCGGCGCTCGAGGGAGCTTGGCTTTGCCGCTGAAACGAGCTTCGACGACATCATCCGCGTCCATATCGAGGATGAGTTGGGTGGCAAGATCCCTAGTTAACGCGCCCTGATCGGACGCAACGAGGTCAGGCGCCAGTCAGGCTGGCCGAAAGCAGCAGCAGGCCGAACAGGAAGACGAAGGCGGCGCCGCCAATCTCGACGAAGGAGTGGATGCGGTTGCCCATGCGGCCGTCGCCGGCGAAATACACCGCCCAGTTCTTGGCGGTCACCGCAAGCGTCGCCAGGGCCGAGACGGTGATTGCGGTGCCGAGCGCCATGGCCAGCACCGACAGGATGCCGCCGAACCACAGCCCATTCAGCAAGGCGAAGCTCAGCACGATCAGTGCGCCGGAACAGGGGCGGATACCGACGGCAGCCACCGCCGACCAGGCCGTGCGCCAATCGAAGCGATCGCCGGAAAGCAGCGCCGGGTCGGGCGCGTGCGAATGCCCGCAGGTCTCGCAGACCTCGCCCGCGGCATGGCTGTGGTGACCGTGTGCGGCATGGGCGTGGTGGTGGTCGTGGGCATGAAGCGCATGGGAATGTGCCGCATGGGCATGCGCGGAATGTGAATGGCCGGCATGTGAATGGCCGGCGTGGGCAGCCGAGAGGCTGTAGCCGGGATTTGCCCCGAACAGGCGAAGGATTGCCGGGCCGGCCTTGCGCCACAGCAGCCAGGCGCCGAACAGAGTGACGAAGACATAGCTCATGATTTCGAGGAACCATGCCGCGTCGGTCATCGAGACAGAAGTGCCGCGCAGCACGAAATAGGCCACCAGCATCACCACGATCGCGGTCAGCGCCTGCAGCAGGGCCGAGACGAAGGACAACATGATACCGCGCCGGAGCGCCACTTCATTGGCCACCATGTAGGACGAGATCACCGCCTTGCCGTGACCGGGGCCGGCGGCGTGGAAAATGCCATAGGCAAAGGACAGGCCGATGAGCAGCCACAACTTGCTGCCGTCCTGGCGCATCGCCTTCATCGCGCCGGCAAGCGCATGATAGAATTCCTGCTGGCGCAGATTGATCCACATCAGGATGTGGGCGAACGGGCCGGTGGCGGTTGGAGCCATGCCGTCATTGGTGCCGATGCCGAGTGAGCTCTGGGCGTGGGCGGAGCCGAGAAAGTGCGTCATCACAAAGGCGACGGCCAGAAGACCGAATGCCAAACGCAGGGACGGTTTGGTCACTGGATCTATCCTTCCGGCTGACAGGTCAGTTCAAGCTTGGTGGCAAAGATCTTGCTCATGTCGGTGCCTGTCGGATCGTTGAAGAACGCGTCGGTCAGGGTCTTCTGGTTCTGGGCGATCGCCTCATCCGGATTCGGGCGGACAACCTTGCTGGTGCAGGTCGGCGGCAATCCATCGACCTGCAGATGGGCATCCTCGGTGAAATCGATGGCGGTGTAGAAGGTCGGGTCGTAGACGCCGATATCTATCTTGCCGCTCAGTTTGATCGGCACCTTCGGTTCGGATTCAAACAGGATGATCAACTGGTCATTGTCGAAATTGGCCATCAAATGCGGCGGCGGGGTCATTGCCACGTCCTTGCCGTCGACGGTGACGAGCTGGAAATAGTTGAATTCGGCAAGCGAGGCATGGACGGTGTCGGCAACATCCTTCAACTCCTTGTCGTCGAGTTTCAGGTCGGAATTCTTGTCGAACTCCATCATCACTGTGCTCGAAAACAAATCGTCGAAGCGCCAGACATGGCGCAATGCCTTCACAGTTTGGTGATCCGGGCTAAGGACCACTTCGAGGCGGGCCTCGGCAAAGACGTGGGGATGCACCTCAGCCGGTCCGACGGCGGCAAACGTCGCGGTCAAGGCCGAAGCCAGCATCATTGCTTGCTGTTTCAGGTGCATTCTCGGTCGCGATTCAATCGGCTTCGGTGAATTGCCGACAGTTACCAGAAAGCGGGCGAAAATGGGACCGCAACGCGGCTGAAAGCTCATGCGTTGTCCAGCGTCTTGAACCACTGCACCAGGAAGTCGACGAAAACGCGAACCTTTGCAGGCAGATAGCGCCGGTGCGGATAGACGGCGAAGATGCCGCCGCCGGGCAGGATGCGGTCATCCAGCGCAGTCACCAGCCTGCCGTTTTCAATGTCGGGCGCGGCGATGAAATCCGGCAGGATGGAAAATCCCAATCCAGCCACGGCAGCGGCCCTTGCCGCCATCGGGCTGTTGACCTCGATCGGGCCGGAAACCGAAACGCTCACCGTATCGCCGCTGTCGCCCTTGAACGGCCAGTTGGTGAGCCAGCGGCCATTGGTGTCGATGATGCAAGGCACGCGGGCAAGGTCTTGCGCCCTGACCGGCATGCCGTGCTTGGCGATCAGTTCGGGAGACGCGCAAAGCCGTACCGAAAATGGCGCCAGACGCCTGGCGATCAGCGAGGAATTTTCCAGCCGCGAAATGCGCACCGCCAGATCGAAACCCTCCTCGACCAGATCGACGAAACGGTCGTCGAGATGGATGTCGAGGACGATATCGGGGTGCTGCTTGGCGAAGTCGATCAGCGACTGGCCGATCGGCGCGTCGGCAAAGGTACGTGGCGCCGACAGCTTGATCCTGCCGCGCACGTCGCCGGAGGATTCACGCACGGCATCGGCCAGGCTGTCGACCTCGCGCACGATCTCCGAGGCGCGCCGGTAATAGGTGTGGCCGGCCTCGGTCAGGGAGAACTGCCTGGTCGTCCGATTGAGCAGCAGCGCGCCGAGCTCGTCCTCCAACTCGCGCACATATTTCGACAATAGCGCCTTCGAGCGGCCGATCTTGCGCGCCGCCGCCGAAAAGCCTTCGGCCTCGACCACGTCGATGAAGGCGCGCATGCGGGTCAGCGTATCCATGTCATGCGCCTCCTTGGTGGGCTGAAAGGATGCGGGCGGCCAGCGCAATCAACTGCCGGTCGCTGTTCTTCGGGCCGAGCAGCGAAAGACCGAACGGCGCCCCGCCGGTCTTGCCGAGCGGCAGCGTGATTTGCGGAAAACCGGACAGGCCGGAAAGGCATAGCAGTCTCAGCGCGCGCTCGCGATAGGTCTGCAAATCGTCGAATGATGCGGCCTTAAGCGGCGCGGCACCCGGAACAGTCGGAAGCACAAGAACGCCGTCATCGCCAAGCAGGCCGGCAAGCTCGAGTCGAAACGAAACGCGACGTTCCGTTTCGCGATGCGCGGTTGCCACGTCGATTGTCGCGCCGTGCTCGAAACGCTCCTTGACCCCGGGTCCCAGCATGCGGTCGCCGCCGGCGATCCAGGCGCCGTGATTTTGCCAGGCTTCATAGCCCTGCAGCTTGCGGAAGCACCAATAGAGATCGTCGGTCGAATGCGACAGCGGGCCGACGCTGCGCGGCGCGCCCAGCACCGACGAGACACTGCGGAGCATGGCGCGATATTCGTCGGCCTCGTGCGGGCCGAGCACAAGGCCGTCCAGCGCAGCGAGGGTGACGGGGCGTGCCAGTTCGTGGGAATGCGGATCATCGCCGAGCAGCACCGTGCCGACCTTTTCGTAGATGACGATGTCGCTTGCGAACCAGCCGAACGTGTCCAGCGAAGGGGCCAGCGGCATGGTGCCGTCGAGCGGGATGCGGCCATGCGTCGTCCTGAGGCCGACCAGGCCGCAGAAGCTTGCCGGCGCACGGATCGAGCCGCCGGTGTCGGAGCCGGTGGCGATATCGGCAAGCCCGCCGGCAACCGCCGCGGCAGAACCCGAGGATGAGCCGCCGGTGACCCGGTCGGGCGCCGCCGGATTGACCGGCGACGGGAAATGCGCGTTCAGCCCCAGCAGGGAAAACGCCAGCTCATCGGTCTGCGTCTTGCCGACGAAGCGCGCGCCCGAATCAAGCAGCGCCTGGACGGCCGGCGCGGTCGCCATGGCCGGCGAAGCCTCCCGGTATCTCTGCGGATTGCCGCAGCCGGTGCGGTAGCCGGCGACGTCGAAGATATCCTTGACGGCAAGCCGCAAGCCGGCAAGCGGGCCGGATTTCGTATCGGCTACAGGGGTTTGATCAAGGTCGAGCAAAGCGTTCAGCGGGCCACGAGTGCCTGTCATGCGTTCGATATCCGGATGTGCTTGCCGCAGCATTGTTCTTCTGGTTGCCGCAGCATTGTTCGATGCCACAAATTTTACAACCTGCCATACGATTTTTATTGATTGTGAAATCTTTCGATCTTATATCGCGCTTGCCCAAAGTCGCACGTGCCTGTGGGTGTCCGCCGATCCTCGAATGGTGAGGGCAATCGGTAAGGTAACTGGAGCCAACCCCTCCAGTCGGTTTAGCGGCCAACCGCCAACCGAGGACACCTTGAAGCAACGACGGTGCGGGCCTTTCTGGTGTTCTGCCGGTCGTCCAAAGACCGGGGTTACTGAAGAGGCACACCTTCATTGCCGGCAGTGCGGACGGGTCTCCCATCCAAGCCAAGGCAGACAAAGCGAACCGAGGCCGGGCAAGGCCAAGGTTCACCGCCGCGAGACGGCGCTTCATGGTTCCGGGGTCTCCACCGGCTGGTTCCATGGATTTCCGTCCCGCCTTTGTCCACCGCGTGTTCGCGAGGCCGAGAGCCCGCGTCCGCAAGCCTTTGTGCGCGCCGAAAGGCGCTGATGGAGAGACCCCGATGGCTACCCAGCGCATCCTTGACTTTCTCGCCACCCGACGTCCGAACGGCCCGTGCCTTGTCGTCGACCTCGATGTCGTGCGCGACAATTTCCGCGCCTTCGAGAAGGCGCTTCCCGATTCCAAGATCTACTATGCGGTGAAAGCAAACCCGGCGCCGGAAATCCTGCGCCTGCTTGCTGCGATGGGCTCGTCCTTCGACACCGCTTCCGTTGCCGAAGTCGAGATGGCGATGGACGCCGGTGCGCCAGCGGACCGCATCTCCTTCGGCAACACCATCAAGAAGGAGCGCGACATCCAGCGTGCCTACCAGCTCGGCATCAAGCTGTTTGCGGTGGACTGCGTCGAGGAGGTCGAGAAGATCGCCCGCGTCGCTCCCGGCGCTCGCGTGTTCTGCCGCGTCCTGACCGACGGCGAGGGCGCCGAATGGCCGCTGTCGCGCAAGTTCGGCTGTGTGCCGGCGATGGCGGTCGACGTGCTGCGCCATGCCAAGGCGCTCGGCCTCGACGCCTATGGCGTGTCGTTCCATGTCGGCTCGCAGCAGACCGACCTGACCGCCTGGGACCGCGCGCTCGCCGACGCCAAGAAGGTGTTCGCGACGCTGGCCGACGAAGGCATCGTGCTGAAGATGGTCAATATGGGCGGCGGCTTCCCGACCCGCTATCTCAGGGATGTGCCGGTGGCGCAGGCCTATGGCCAGGCGATCTTCTCGGCGCTCAGGAAGCATTTCGGCAACGCCATCCCCGAGACGATCATCGAGCCGGGCCGCGGCATGGTCGGCAATGCCGGCGTCATCAAGTCGGAGGTCGTGCTGATCTCGAAGAAGGCCGACAACGACAATGTGCGCTGGGTGTTCCTCGACATCGGCAAGTTCGGCGGTCTCGCCGAGACCATGGACGAGGCGATCCGCTATCCGATCGTCACCGCGCATGACGGCAGCGAGACCGCGCCTTGCGTACTCGCCGGCCCGACCTGCGATTCGGCCGACGTGATGTACGAAAAGACGCCGTATCCGCTGCCCTTGTCGCTGACCATCGGCGACGAGGTGCTGATCGAGGGCACCGGCGCCTACACGACGACCTACGCCTCGGTCGCCTTCAACGGCTTCGAGCCTCTCCGATCCTACGTGATCTGACGGTTCGAAAGAACCGGTCAGATCATCCGAGGTGGGCGCCTGTCGCCCGCCCGGGCTCGCCTGTGGAACAATCCGCTCGTGAAGGATCGCGGAAATGGACGTTTTGGATTTCATTGTTGAAGGCGCCGCGGGAATCTCCCCCCTCGAGGGGGAGATGGCCACGAAGTGGCCAGAGGGGGTCGCCGCGCGTGAAGCGCCGACGTTCTTGGCCTACGATAGGGTGTCGCGTCAGGACGTGCCGACCTCCTCTGTCGCCTGTGGCGACATCTCCCCCTCGAGGGGGGAGATTGCCGGCGCTTTTGTCATCACTGCCGAAACCGCCGCCGACGCCGGCGCGCGCGAGGCTTTGCTCGATCGCGCCATGGGGCCGAAGCGCCGGAAAAAGTCGTCGGAAAAGCTGCGGCGCGGCCGCCGGCCTTCGGAGGGCCTGGCCTTTGTCGCGCGCGATGCGTCGGGCACTGTTGCCGGCACCGTGCGGCTGTGGGACGTGGTGCTGGGCGAGGGCGGCAAGGCAGCGCTGCTGCTCGGCCCGCTTGCGGTCGACCCGGCGTTCAAGAATGCAGGCATCGGCTCGGCGCTTATGCGCCATGCGGTCACTGAGGCCGAGCGGCTTGGCCATGCGGCGATCCTGCTGGTCGGCGACGCGCCCTATTACGAGCGCTTCGGGTTTTCGGCCGCAAAGACCGGCTCGCTGGCCATGCCGGGGCCTTACGAGCGGCACCGTCTGCTGGTGCGGGAACTGGTTGTCGGCGCGCTCGACGGCGCGCAAGGCACGCTGAAGGCGGCCGGGCGCAAACTGAAGGCGCAGAGACTGCCGCTCGCTGCCTGATGGTTCGAAACAAGCCGCCGATCGCGGCGGCTTGTTTCGCCTTAACTGGATCAGCCGATCAACTGGCTGAGCGCCATGGCGACTGTCATGTCGCCTTCGACCTTTATCTTGCCGGACATGAAGGCCATGGTCGGGTTGAGATCGCCTGATATCAGCGAGTCCAAATCGTCGAGTGACAGCTTTATGGTGCAATCGGCCGGCGCATCGGTGGTCGAGACATCGGCGCCGTCGATGACGATGACGCCGTCGCTGCCGGTGTCGAATTTCACGGAGCGATCGAACCCGGCACTCGCCACGCGCGACCTGATGTTGTCGGCAATCTCCTGAACGCTCATGGCGGTTCTCCTCGTCTGGTTGCGTTTGTCGCGCGCCGGCGCTCCGACCTGGCCGAAGCCGCTTGCCTGGTTTTACAGCCACGGCCGCCGGCGCATATAGCTTCGGGTTGACGTTTACGTCAACGCAGTTCCCCGAGCCGAAGATGGGCTTTATCGCCGCAGCATCACGCGGGCATGACACCTCGGCGGCCGGCATTGTTGCCATGCGAAGCCGCCGGGCGTATCAGGCACCACTCCCCTTTGATGTCGGCGAGCCGCCCTGGTGCTTTCCAGAAACGAACCGCAAGTCTATGCCCGCCGGTTGCGCGCGGTGCTGATCCGATCGATCCCGCTGCTCGAGGCGCGCGGCATCGCCGTCGTCATTCTGGCGGCTTTGGTCGGGGTGATGGCGGGTGCGCTGGTCACCGGCATGAGCGGACTGGTGCAGGTCCTGCATGGGCTTATGTTCGGCGTTCAGCCCGGCGGTCGGCTTTCAGCGATGTTTTCGCTGCAAAGGCCGGAGCAGGCGCTGATACCGGCGATCGGCGGCATCCTGCTCGGGCTGACGGTGATCTGGCTGAGAAAGCGGAAGTTCCGCACGCCGGTCGATCCGATCGAAGCCAACGCGCTTTATGGCGGCCGCATGTCGCTCACCGACACCTTCATCATCGCCGGGCAGACGATGATCTCGAGCGGCTTCGGCGCTTCGGTCGGGCTCGAGGCCGGCTATACGCAGGTGGGTTCGGGCCTGGCGTCGCGGCTGGCGCGCTTGTTCAGGCTGCGCCGCAACGATGTCCGCATCCTCGTCGGCTGCGGTGCCGCCGGCGCGATCGCCGCCGCCTTCGACGCGCCGCTGACCGGCGCCTTCTACGGTTTCGAGCTGGTCATCGGCATCTATTCGGTCGCCAATGTCGCGCCGGTGATGGCCGCCGCGATCTCGGCCTCGCTGACCGCCGAGGTGTTTGGCGGCGTGCCGTTTCCGCTGGAGCTCGCCGGCCTGCCGCAGCTCACCGTCAGCCAGTATTTGCCGTTCATGCTGCTCGGGCTTCTGGGCGGTGGTGCTTCCATCGCCATCATGCATCTGGTGAGCCTGATCGAGCGCCTCTTTGCCAGGCTGTCGATCGACGCCTCGCTGCGCCCCGCCATCGGCGGCGTGATGGTCGGGCTGCTGGGGCTGGTCACGCCGCAAGTCCTGTCCAGCGGCCATGGCGCGCTGCACCGCGAATTCGCGATGAATTACGGGCTGGCCGTAGTGGCCAGCGTCTTCGTGCTGAAGCTGGCGGCGTCGGCGATCTCGCTCGGCTCCGGCTTCCGTGGCGGCCTGTTCTTTGCCTCGCTGTTCCTCGGCGCGCTGCTCGGCAAGATGTTTGCCGGCGCGATGGCATTCGTCTCGCCGGCGACCGGCATCGATCCCGCCGTCGCCGCCGTCGTCGGCATGACCTCGCTCGCCGTCGGCGTCGTCGGCGGCCCGTTGACGATGACCTTCCTGGCGCTGGAATCGACCCGCGACCTGACGCTGACCGGCGTGGTGCTGGCCGCCTCGCTCATGGCGGCGATCCTGGTGCGCGAAACGTTCGGCTATTCCTTCTCGACATGGCGCTTTCACCTGCGCGGCGAAACCATCCGCAGCGCCCATGACGTCGGCTGGATGCGCAGCCTGACTGTCGGCTCGATGATGCGAAAGGATGTCCGCACCATCGACGCCTCGACGACGCTTGCGGAATTCCGCAAGCAGGTGCCGCTCGGTGCCTCGCAGCGCGTCATCGCGGTCGACGCCGACCTGCATTATCTCGGCGTGCTGATCGTCGCCGAACTGCACAGCCATTTGTCGGATGACGAGATGCCGGTGCTGTCCTTCGCCAAATTCAGAGATGCGGTGCTGGTGCCGAGCATGAACGTGCAGTCGGCGGCCGAGACCTTCCAGCGCGCCGGCGCCGAGGAATTGGCGGTGGTCGAGGATTTCACCGACCGCAAGGTGGTCGGTTTGCTGACCGAAGGCCATCTGATGCGGCGCTATGCCGAAGAACTCGACAAGGCGCGGCGCGATCTGTCGGGCGAGGGGTAGCCGAGAGGGGATGGCGATCCCGCTGCATTTAGCTGGACACCGCCGGCGAATGATCGCTACCATCGCGGTGGCTTTGAACCAGATTTCATCTGGAGCCAGATTCCGCCTGGAGATGGCGTGCTCGAAGAACCGAACAGAAATCCCGGATCCCATCGCTATGGAAAGCCGAGCTTGTGGTGGCCACCACCGTTGGGTTGATGGCCTGCGGGCCTGATCCAACCTGAAAATCAAATTCTGTGTTCAGAGAGACATCATCATGAATACCCTGCTTTCCGTGGAGGCCCGGGAGACCGCGCTTGCCGTGACTTTCGTGTCGGGCGAAACAGTCTGCTATCCCTGGCTTTGGCTAAAGGACAATGCGCCATCGGCGTTTCACCCGCAGACCGAAGAACGAACTTTCGATCTGACCAGCGTAGACCCCTCGCTCAGACCCATCAGCGTGCGGAACAGGGGCAGCGCTGTGGGCATTGTCTGGCAGAACGACCAGGCTGAGGAGGAATTCCCGAGCCAGTTCTTTGAGTCCTACCGTCCCGGCAGAAAGCGGGACGATCCGGCCGACATCGCTCCGAAACTCTGGGACGCCTCGGTCGATCTTGAAACCATACCGCGTCACGCCGCCGGAGACATCTTGCAAAGCGATGACGATCTGCTCGCTTGGCTGAGGGCAACGGCTGCATACGGGCTCTCCATCGTCGATGGGCTTGACGATGATCCCGACGCGGGGCGGCGTGCGGCCGAGCGGATTGGTTTCCTGCGCCAGACAAATTTTGGCGCGATGTTCGAAGTCGTGTCGATGCCGAACCCGAACAATCTGGCCTATACGCCGGTCGCCTTGCCGCTACACACCGATCTCGCCAACCAGGAGGTGCCGCCCGGCTACCAGTTCCTGCATTGTATCGCAAACGACGCTGAGGGTGGTGGATCGATCTTGGCCGACGGGTTTGCGGTCGTCGCCGCGCTACAGGCGGAAGATCCGGAAGCCTACCGCCTGTTGTGCGAGGTCGAGATCCCCTATCGTTTTCACGATGAAAACTACGATTTGCGGGGCAGGTTTCCCGTGATTGTAACTCGACGCAACGGGGAAGTGACGGAGTTGCGGTTCAACGCCCATCTTGTCGATGTCATCGACCTTCCCTCCGAGCTATGCGCGCCCTTTTATGGGGCTTATCGCAAGCTGATGATGATGATCCGCGGGCCGCGTTTCCAGATAGCCTACCGCCTGAAGGCCGGCGAAATGGCGGTCTTCGACAATCGCCGGGTGTTGCATGGCCGCCAATCGTTCAACCCGAACACCGGGCGGCGACATCTGCGCGGATGCTATGTCGATCGTGGTGAGTTCCAGAGCCGGATTCGCGTCCTCTCGCGATAGCGGCATGCACCGAAAGAGCATCGACTTGCCGAAGATCGCATTCGGCAGGGTTCGTTAGTAGGTCAGTCAAGACATAGCCCTTATTAGCCGGAGGCACTTTGGCGCAATCGGCGGTGCTGTCGTTCGCCAATTTGAACGAATCGCTGCTGGTGCCGAACGTGCAATCGGCGGCAGAGACCTTCCAGTGCCGGCGCCGAGGGGATTCGCGGTGGTCGAGGATTTCACAGATCGCAAGGACGTCGGGCTGTTGACCGAAGGTCATCTGATGCGCCGCTATGCCGAAGAACTCGACAAGGCGCGGCGCGATCTGTCGGGCGAAGGGTAGGGCGGGGGAGAGCCAACGTTTGGATACGAGCCCGACGTTGACCTTCGCACACCGAATCCTGAATGGCTGCTTTGCGCCTCATTTCGGTCGTAGAGATCAGCTTCGCCGCGTCCTGAAAGCAGACATCGCAAGCGAGGACTCCGGAGGCCGCGGTTGTCGCGCAGATCGTGGCCGTTACGCGCCGCCGATTTTCTGGAGTGATAAGCCGCGCCCGACGCGGCGAATTCGTTACCCTACTCGGCGGCCGTCTCCGATGGCGCCTCTGCCGGCTCCGAAGGCTCGGCCTCGGCACGGGGCTTGCGCCGTGAAAACAGCGACCTGAGCGTGACGTAGAACACCGGCGTCAGGAACAGGCCGACGAAGGTGACGCCGAGCATGCCGGAGAACACCGCGGTGCCGAGCGACTGGCGCATTTCTGCGCCCGGGCCAGTTGCGATCACCAGCGGCACGACGCCGAGGATGAACGAGAAAGCGGTCATCAGGATCGGCCGCAGCCTGAGCCGGCAGGCTTCGACGGCAGCCTCGGCGGCCGACAGGCCGCGTTCCTGCGCCTGGCGCGCGAATTCGACGATCAGGATCGCGTTCTTGGCGGCAAGCCCGATCAGCACGATGAGGCCGATCTGCACGAGGATGTTGTTGTCCAGCCCTCGGAAAGACACGCCGAGCAACGCCGCGAGCACGCCGAGCGGCACCACCAGCACAATGGCGAACGGCAGCACCCAGCTTTCATATTGCGCCGCCAGCGCCAGGAACACGAACAGCACCGACAGTCCGAAGATATAGACAGCGGCATTGCCGGTGTTGCGCTCCTGATAGGCGAGCTCGGTCCATTCATAGGAGGTACCGGCCGGCAGCGTCTTTGTCGTGATCCCTTCCATCAATGCCAGCGCGTCGCCCGTGGAAACGCCGGGCGCGGCGTTGCCCTGCAGCGGCACCGAGACGTACATGTTGTAGCGCTGGACCAGCGCCGGGCCGGTGACGTCGCGGATCTCGATCAACGTGCCGAGCGGAACCAGCGCGCCGGTCGCCGAGCGCACCTTCAGTTTCAAGATGTCGGCGCGATCGAGGCGGAACGCCTGGTCGGCCTGCGCCCGCACCTGGTAGACGCGCCCGAAAGCGTTGAAGTCGTTGACGTAGGCGGTGCCCAAATTGATCGACAGCGTCTCGAAGATGTTGGGGATCGGCACGTTCAGGATGCGCGCCTTGTCGCGATCGATCGCCAGGAAGAATTGCGGGCTCGACGCGGAGAACGTGGTGAACACGCCCGTCAGCCCCGGCGTCTTGTTGGCCTTGCCGGCGATTTCGTTGGCAAGCGCCAGGATCTGCCGCATGTCGGCGCTGTTGCGCTCCTGGATCTGCAGCTTGAAGCCGCCGGCATTGCCGACGCCGCGGATCGGCGGCGGCGGCAGTGCGATAATGAAGGCTTCCTTGATGCTTTGCAGGCTGCCGAACAGATTGCCGATGACCTGGGTCGCCGACTGGCCGGCTTTCAGTCGCTCGTCAAAGGGCTTGAACCTGGCGAAGATCACGCCCGCGTTGCTGGCGTTGGTGAAGGTCGCGCCGGAGAAGCCGGCGAAGGCGACTGCGTAGTCGACGCCTGGCGTTTTCTGGATGATCTGCGACGCCTGCTGGATGACCGCATCGGTCCTCGACAGCGAGGCGCCGTCCGGCAACTGGACGACGACGATCGCATAGCCCTGGTCGAGCGACGGAATGAAACCGCGCGGCACCGCCTGCACCATGTAGACCGTGGCGTAGATGAGGGCCGCGAAAACGGCCAGCATGGCGGCGATCGTTATCCACGAGCCGACCAGCACGCGGATGATGCTCGAATACCAGTGGGCGACCCTGTCGAAGCCGCGATTGAAGCCGTCGGCGAGCGCGCGTCCGAACCGCGCCAGGAAAAAGCGCGGCGGCGCCGCCGCGGCGTGGTGCGGCTTGAACAGCAGTGCGGCCAGCGCCGGCGAAAGCGTCAGCGAATTGAATGCCGAGATCGCCGTCGACACCGCGATGGTGATCGCAAACTGCAGGTAGAACTGCCCAGAAATGCCGGGGATGAAGGCTGTCGGTACGAACACGGCTATCAGCACCAGCGAGATCGCGATGACCGCCGTTCCGACTTCGTCCATGGTCAGGTGCGACGCCGGATTGGGCGCCAGCCCTCTGGCGATATTGCGCTCGACGTTCTCGACCACGACGATCGCATCGTCGACGACGATGCCGATCGCCAGAACGAGGCCGAACAGCGTCAGCATGTTGAGCGAGAAGCCGGCGGCGTAAAGCACCGCCAGCGTGCCGATCAGCGACACGGGGATCGCCACGATCGGCACGATCGCCATGCGCCACGATTGCAGGAAGACGATGATGACGATGATGACCAGCAGCATCGCCTCGAGGATTGTCTTGTAGACCTCCTGGATCGACTCGGCGACGAACTCGGTCGGATTGTAGACGATGTCGTAGCTCAACCCCTTCGGGAAGTCGCGGGAAAGCTCCTTCATCTTGTCCTGAATCTCCGCGGCTGCGGCGAGCGCATTGGTGCCCGGCCGCTGGAAGATGGCGAGCGCCACCGCCGGTTTGCCGTTGAGATAGGAGTTGGTGACGTAATCCTTGGCGCCGAGCTCGATGCGCGCCACGTCCTGCAGCGAGATCAGGCGGCCGTCGTCGGTCGATTTGACGATCACGTATCGGAAGTCGCGTGCGTCGTTGAAGCGGCCTTGCGTGGTGACCGTGTACTGGAACGCCATGCCAGTGCTGGTCGGCGGCGCGCCGATCGAGCCACCCGACACCTGGACGTTTTGGTCGCGCAACGCCTGCACCACATCGCCCGAGGTCATCCCCAGGGCGGACAGTTTTTCCGGATCGAGCCAGATGCGCAGCGAATATTCGCGTTCGCCGAAGATGATGAGGTCGCCGACGCCGTCGAGTCTGAGCAGTATGTCGCGCACCCGCGAGCGGGCGTAGTTCGAGACGTAAAGCTGGTCGTAGGTATTGTCGGGCGACAGCATGTGCACGACCATCATCAGGTCGGGCGAGCTCTTGGTGGTGGTGATGCCGACGCGGCGGACTTCTTCGGGCAGGCGCGGCTCGGCGACCGACACGCGGTTCTGCACCAGCACCTGCGCCTGGTCGAGATCGGTGCCCAGCTTGAAGGTGATGGTCAGCGCCATCGCCCCGTCGCCCGACGAATAGGACGACATGTAGAGCATCCCCTCGACGCCGTTGATCTCCTGCTCGATCGGCGTTGCCACCGTCGCTGCAACCGTCTCGGCGTCGGCGCCCGGATACTGCGCGCGAACGACGATGGTCGGCGGCGCGATCTCGGGATATTGCGCGACCGGCAGCTGGGTATAAGCAATCCCGCCGAGGACCAGCAGGACGATCGAAACGACCGATGCGAAGATCGGACGGTCGACGAAGAAATGTGCGAACCTCATTGCTGCAACTCGGCGGTCTCGGCCTTGGGCGGCAATGTCACCATCTCGACCTTCACCTTGGTGCCGGGCCTGGCGTGCATCAGCCCGTTGACGATGATCGTCTCGTCGCCGGTCAGGCCCCCGCGGATCACCCGGTAGCCGTCGAGAAGCGGGCCGGTGCGCACGGGCTTCGCCGACACCATCCCGGCCTCATCCACCAGGAACACGATGCGGCGATCCTGATCGGCGCCGATCGCCTCGTCGGGCACCAGCACGCCGCTATGCGGCAGCGACCCCGGCACGTTGATGCGCCCGAACATGCCTGGCTGGAGAATGCCGTCGGCGTTGGGAAACCTTGCACGCACCCGCATGGTGCCGGTCGCGTTGTCGATCCGGTTCTCGGCAAAATCGAGCTTGCCTTTGAATACCGCCTCCGCGCGGTCGGCGACGCGAACCACCACCTCGAGCCCGCCGGCGCCTTCCTGCATGCTGCCGCCACGCTCCTTCGCGTCGCGGGCGTAGCTGAAATACAGGCGCTCATCGACGTCGAAATAGAAGTCGATCGGATCGCGCGTAACGATGGTCGTCAGCAAGGTGGTATCCGGCTGCACGAGGTTGCCGACCGACACCAGCCGGCGGTCGATGCGGCCGGACAAGGGCGCCTTGATCTCGGTGAATTCCATGTTCAGGCTGGCCGTCGTCAGCGCAGCCGTCGCGCCCTGCATCTGCGCCTGCGCCGAAAGGTATTCCCGCCGGCGGTCGTCGACCGTCGCGGTTGAGATATTGCCGGTCTTGGCGAGTTCGTCGGCGCGATCCAGCTGCATCTTGGAGAATTCGAGCAGACTCTTGGCGACGTCCACTTGCGATTTGGCGGCATCATAAGCCGCCTGGTACGGACGCTGGTCAATGGTGAAGAGCAGGTCGCCCTTGTTGACCAGTGCGCCGTCCTGGAAGCTGACCTTGTCCAGATAGCCGCTGACGCGCGAACGGATGGCGACCTGGTCGACGGATTCGAAGCGCCCGACGAACTCGTCGTCTTCGACGATTTCACGGACCACCGGCTTGGCCGCCGTCACCTCGGGAAGCTGCTGGTCCTGCGCAAACGCAGTGCTGCTGAAAGCCATGCCGAGCAGGAATGCCGCCGACATGGCGGCGCGGGCAAGCCAGCCGGCCGATCGACGGGGTCGCCCGCCCGCGTCGCGATGCAATTGCCCATTCTCTGGGGTGTCCATTTGCGTCCTCGCTCGCTGGACCGGAGGTCGGTTGATCCGCTTCTACGCTCAGGCTTCTCGTCGAGATCAGAGCATTGCAGTGTTGTGCATGGCAACATGATCATTTTCCATGTGGGCTGAAATGTCCACCCTGTGGCTGCCCTGCCACCGGGCTAAAGTCAGTCGCGAATTAAGGGATTCAGGATTCCTTTGATGGACGGCTTATGATTCATATTGCTCGAAGGAGACCGATATGGGCATTACCACGCCGGCCGGATTCAAATGGACTGCAACACTGCGGCATCGAGCAGTGCGTTGACATATCCCTCCCGCTGCAGCCGTTGTTCCGTCTCGCTCATTGAAGACGATACATCGACACAAAGAACCAGTTCGAGATCCACCGAGGAAACCTGCTCCGCCGTGGCCGACAGCGACGTTGTCAGGCTCACCGCCAGAGGGAATAGCACGCCTCGTGCCCGTTCGGGTTTTCTCCGACCAGCGAAGCGTGGAATGAAGGACATCATCTCGGCGCGTCCATCCGGTTGGTCAAACGGGAGGATGCTGCGGCGGCAATTGCACTCGGCGTCAGCCGCGAAACCGCGCGCACCCAGCTCAAAGAGGTATTCGCCAAAACCAACACATACCGTCAAGCGGAACTCGCCACGCTCGTCACCCGCCTTCGGCCACACGCATGATGACCGATTGGTAGGAGCGTATCACGGCCGGAAGCGTCAAGAGGCAGGTGCTGGCGCAAGGCGGCCAACGCGGCGCCGCAGTTGTTTTCAGGCAACGGCAAGTAACGTCGTTGCGGCCAAGATGGGGCGCCAGCGGAATGGCACCTTCTGGCTAGTTCGTCCCAGAACCGGACCGTTCGTTCCCGGCGGACTGAAGCACCGCAGCATTTTCCACTTTGAGGCGAAATAATTCTCAACTATGGTCCGCCAGGCTTTAGGCATGGGGGAATATTGCCGATGGTTTTATCACGCAGGGGTGTCGTGCTTGGCGGCCTGGCGCTGGTCGCGGTGGGTGCAACCAGCAATATTGCTCAAGCCGCGGCGGCAAAATCCTTTTTCGCCGGTACCGCCAGCGACAACAATTTTGTCTATCGCAAGACCAACTTCGCCAAGATCGACAAGAGATGGCATCGCCAGATCGTCAAGTATTTCAGCAGCGAGCCGGTCGGCACCGTCGTGGTCGATACGCGCCACCACTTCCTCTACGTCATCATGGAAAACAAGACCGCCATCCGCTACGGCGTCGGCGTCGGCAAGGAGGGCTTCAAATGGTACGGCCGCGCGACGATCGACCGCCGCGCGCTGTGGCCGGATTGGGTCCCGCCCCCCGAAATGCGTAAGCGCAGGCCGGAACTACCGCCCATGATCGCAGGCGGCGCGTCCAACAATCCGCTCGGGCCGCGCGCGCTCTATCTGCACCGCGACGGCGCCGACACCGGCTACCGCCTGCATGGCACGCTGGAGCCATGGAGCATCGGCACCGACGCTTCCAGCGGCTGCATCCGCATGTTCCCGGAAGACATCATCGACCTCTACCAGCGCTGCCCGATCGGCACCGCGGTGCAGGTCCTGCCGCACATCGCCGACCAGGCGCCCGCTTCCACCACTGTCGAATGATTGGCGCCTCATGAACCGCATGATTGAAAACACGCGCCGGCTGCTCGCCGCCGGCCTGCTGGTGTTGGTCGCATCCTGCTCGACCAGCAACACGCTGGCCCCTTCCACGCCCGACGTCACCAACACCGAGGTTGCCGGCTTCCAGAACGTGCAGCCGGGCAGCGAGGAGGATTTTATCCTCAATGTCGGCCGCCGCACCTATTTCACGCAAGGTTCGGCCGCGCTCGATTCTGTCGCCAAGGCCACCCTCGACACCCAGATCGCCTGGTTAGCAAAGCATCCGCGCTGGCTGCTCAAGCTGCAGGGTTTCGCCGACGATCCCGGCGCAAGTGAAACGGCGCTGTCGCAGCAGCGCGCCGATGCGGTGATGGACTACCTCGCCGCCGGCGGCATAGACCGCAACCGCATGTGGGCCAAGGGCTACGGCAAGGACAGGCTCGTCCGCGAGTGCCCCGACACCGCCTGCAGGTCGCAGAACCGCCGCGTTGTGTCTAATTTGCGCGATGTGCGGGACGAGCCGTAGGGGGCCGCTGTTTTGCTTGTCACCAAATCAGAGTCTCGCACCCGACGGCGGCATGGCTGCTTTGCGTCTCATCTCGGACATTGAGACCAGCATCGCTGTGCGCTCAGAACGGACCCTCGCGATGGAAGAGTTCGATGCGCTGTGCGAGCGCCTGTTCCGAGACCGAAGCAACGTCGCGCGATACCACACGATGTTCGTGATCCGAACGGCCAAAGAAGTGACCGCAATTCCACTGTGGTGTTCGGGTTGCGATAGACCTGCTAGGCCGATTACGCATGCGCCGACTACTTCGCAACGAGACGCTGGAAGTTCGGTTTCAAATGCCCTCGATGCGGAGGCAATCGCGCCTCGCGCCTGGCCAAGCCTCGCTCCGGAAGTTGTCGAAAGGGGCTTCCTTCGCCACGTTCCAATCGGCTCAAAGCTGACCGGAAGCCGTCGGAAAACATCCGAAGTTAACTAGCAGGATCAAGGCGTTCAAACATACTGTCGTCCGGGATGCGCCAGCATCCGTCATTGACCGTCAAGCATCACAGCCATGCATATGGCGTCGACATAGCGACCATCAATGCAAACGCTACGCCTGAGGACACCTTCCGTAACGAAACTAGTTTTTTCATACAGCGTTATGGCCCGGCTGTTATCGGCGTGCACCGAGAGTTCAATGCGAACGAAGTTTTCTTGCCGAGCTTTTTCTAATGCGGCGGTGATGAGGCGACGGCCCAATCCCTGTCCACGAAAACCGGGTATGATTCCCATCGCTAAACTTCCGCGATGAGCGTGGGATGGAAAGAAATGGCGGGTGATGTCGCACCATCCCACAACACGGTTTCCTTCCGTCGCCGCGATATGCGGGTTTCGCTGCTTAATCATATTCAAGACGAAATCGCGTGTCTCGGGAAGCGGGAACGCTTGAAGCATGGTCAGGTATTTTCTCTCCCGCGCGACAACGTCGAGAGCCGCATGGAAACTCTCAATGTGCTCTACGGCTGTATTGACAATCTCAGCCACATTTCCTCCCGAGGTTCTCCAGTATTCCAAAGTCTTTGCCGAAGATTGCCTGATCCGCCAGCGCCCGCAGCTTGGAGGCAACGCCTCGCGCACGCGAGGACGATCGCCGGCGCCGAATGTCGGAACTGGGCGCCAGCTCGGCGCATTTCGTGGCGCCTCCCTCACGCCCAGGCATGAAGCTGTCCTTGTTGACTCAAGAAGTATTTGCATGCGTGGTCATTGCTTATGTGGCGCTATTGCTTTTGAAGTCGATGGCCCGGCACAGGCCTGCGTGGTCTGTCATTGTGAAAGTTGTCGGCGGCAATGTTCTGCGCCGATGACCTCCTATATTGGCGTCTTGAACGGTCAATGGCGATGGCTGGGCAAGCTACCGAAGGTATTCAACTCTTCTCCCGGTGTGGAAAGAACATTTTGCGATCACTGTGGCACGCCGCTGTCCTTCCGCTCAAAGAACATGTCTGATGTCATGCATTTTTTTGCGGCAGCGATGGAGGAGCCAGAAAAATTTGCACCTACGCTGCATGTCGCTTTTGAGGAGAAGCTCCCTTGGTTGAAACTCGCCGACAACCTGCCGACCCGTTTTGGGCCTGACTATACGAAAGACTAGGATCTGCTCGCATCGAGACAAACGGTGGAAGCTGCGGACAGCATGCGGAAGCGAGATGATGACCCCTCCGTTCCAACGGTGATCGAACATTATCGATCGCGGCTGCTCTCGACCTGCTTGAGCGGCAGCAGGTAGGCGATGATCTTCTGATCGCCGAGAGCTGGATCAAAACCAATAATGTCGGATGCAAAAAGGTCGTGGGCGGGGCGTCTCTCGAAGCCAAGGCTCTCATACAGCTTGCATGCAGACGTCATGAACAAGGCGGTGTGAAGCGCAAGGCCGCCTGAGCCCTGCAGACGCGCTTGCAAGACGCACCATTCGCAAAGCGCGCGGCCATATCCGCGGCCCCGTGCCGAGGGAGCAACCGCGAGGGTCCTGAGGCCTGCCAGCCCGGGCGGCCAGCCCATGCCGTCAAAGGCGGCATCGGCGTAGTAGGTGACCGTCCCGACGAGCCGTCCCTCGGCTTCGAGCACCGCGACGCTAGCCTTCGTCCATCGCCCCGCGACATCCCGTGCATCGTTCACGTAGGGCTCGAAGATGTGTGGCGCCAGAACGGGCCGTAACGATGCGAAAGCGTCGGAGACGAGCCCGCCAATTTCATCCAGTTCCTGACGGCTTGCCAGGCGGACGCGTGGCTTGGATGCGATCTGCATGCGGGCCCTCACTGCACCATTTATCTGGACCATATGTAGGGCATTGCATGTCCCTTCGGTTGGCCGGAGTCGCCCGGCTTCGTCCGTCGGCCGCAACCGGAACAGTCGGCTGCCACAATAGCGAAAAATTGCTGCCAAGCCAGCTACGGGCGGGCTCGAGGTTGGCTGCACGAGGCCGTTTCGCGGCTTGAGGTCGAGCCCAAATTATCCCCCGGCAAGACGCGGCAGCAGGAATATCTCCGCCCCTTCCGGCAATTCCTTCGACCAGGTGTCGCGATAGATCGTCCCATCGATGGCGACGGCGATGCCGCGATCGATGTAGGGCTCGAGGCCGGGATACTGTTCAGCCAGTTTCCTGAACAGCTCCCGAATATCCTTCGCCTCGATCTCGACCTTGCTCTTGCCTCCGGCGATCGCGGCGAGCGATCCCCAGAGCGTTACTTCGACCATCAGCCTTCCCGTTCTGCCTCGAGCGCCGCCAGGATGCGCGGCGGCGACATCGGGATGTGCGTCATGCGCACTCCGACCGCGTTCGACACCGCATTGGCGATCGCCGCCAGCGGCGGCACGATCGAGGTCTCGCCGACACCGCGCACCCCGTAGGGATGGTTAGGGTTGGGGATCTCGAGGATCTGTGTGTCGATCATCGGCAGGTCCGAGCAGACCGGGATCCGGTAGTCCAGGAAGCCGGGGTTCTGCAACCGCCCGTCCTTGCCGTAGATATACTCCTCGTTGAGCGCCCAGCCGATGCCTTGCGCGGCACCCCCCTGATACTGCCCCTCGACATAGGTCGGATGCACCGCCTTGCCGGCGTCCTGAACGACGGTGTAGCGCAGCACCCTGGTGGAGCCGGTCTCGGGATCCACCTCGATATCGCAGATATGGGTGGCGAAGGAGACGCCGGCGCCGTCGGCGACGAGCTCACTGTGGCCTGCGATGGGTCCGCCCGTCTTTCCGGAAGCGGCCGCGATCTCCTTCAGCGACAGCGGCGAAAGGTTGCCGTGCGTCGCGCCTTTGGCAATCGCGTGACCCTCTTCCCAGACCACATCGTCGACGGGTATGTCCCACATCTGCGCGGCGCGCTGCCTGAGGACCTTGATGGCGTTGCGTGCCGCCGAGATCGTCGCCATCGAAGACGAGAAGGTGCCGCGGCTGCCGTCCGTCATGTCGTTGTAGCCGAGGCTGGACGTATCGGCGACCACCGCCTTGACTTGCTCATAGGGGATACCGAGCTCCTCCGCCGCGACCAGCGAAAGCGAGGCGCGCGAACCACCCACATCCACGGTTCCGACGGCGAGCGAGACCGAACCGTCCATGCCGATGTTGAGGTCCGTGCAGGTCTGGCCACCGAAATTGAACCAGAAGCCGCAGGCCATTCCGCGGCCCTGATTCTTGCCGAGCGGCGCCTTCATGTGCGGGTGGTTCTTCACCGCCTCCAGAGTCGGGCCGATGCCGATCGGGCCATATACCGGGCCGTAGGATGATCTGGTGCCTTCCTGCGCCGCGTTCCTGATCCGGAATTCGACCGGGTCCATGCCGATTTCCTTGGCCAGTTCGTCGACCGCGCTTTCCACCGCAAACGCCGCCATCGGAGCCGACGGCGCGCGATAGGCCGCGGTCTTGGGCCGGTTGACCAGCACTTCGTAGCCGACCGTCTTGACGTTCTCGAGCTTGTAGCAGGCAAAGGCGGTCATGGCGCCGATCTCGGCCCACATGCCGGCATAGGGGCCGCAGCTATAGCGCAGCGTCGCCTCGGCCGCCGTGATCGTGCCGTCCTTGCGGGCGCCGATCCTGACATCGATCGAGGTGGCGCTGGTCGGGCCGGAGGCGCGGAACACCTCGTCGCGCGTCATGACCAGCTTGACCGGCCGCCCGGCCTTGCGTGACAGCGCCAGTGCCACCGGCTCGGCCCAGACATGGGTCTTGCCGCCGAAACCGCCGCCGATCTCCGACGAGGTGACGCGCAGCTTCGAGGCTTCCATGCCAAGCAGTTGGGCGCAGTGTTGGCGGTAGACAAAATGGCCTTGCGTGCAGACCCACAGGTCGGCGGTGCCGTCCGAGCTGACATTGGCCACGCAGGCATGCGGCTCGATGTAACCCTGGTGTGTCTGCTCGGTCTTGAAGGAGCGTTCGACGACGAAATCGGCCTGGCCGAAACCTTCATGGATGTCGCCATGGCCATACTGGGTGCGCTTGGTGACATTGGAAGGCTTGACGGGCTTCTCCTCGAGGCCCTCGGTGAAGATGGCGTCGTTGACCAGGGGTGCGGAGTGCTTCATCGCCTCGTCGACGTCGGTGACATGCGGCAGCACCTCGTAGTCGACCTCGATCAGCTTCAGTGCCTGTCTCGCCGTGCGGGCATCGACCGCCGCGACCGCGGCCACGGCATGGCCGTCATAGAGCGCTTTCTTGCGCGCCATGCAGTTGTCGAGGATGTCGTACATGGCGGCATCGCCGTCGGTGAGGTCGGGCAGGTCGGCCGCGGTGATCACGGCCTTGACGCCGGCGAGCTTCTCCGCCTTCGACGTGTCGATCTTCCTGATCGTGGCATGCGCATGAGGGCTTCTGAGAACGCGCCCGACCAGTTGCCCGGCCATGTTGAAGTCGGCGCCATAGCGTGCGCGGCCCGTCACCTTGTCGACGCCGTCGGGACGGATAGGACGCGTGCCGACAGAGGTGAAATTGCGTCCGGAGTAACGCGGATCGAAATTCATCGTCAGGCTCCCTTCATCACGCTGGCGGCGTCCTGAACGGCACGCACGATCTTGTCATAGCCGGTGCAGCGGCAGAGGTTCCCGGCAAGGCCGAAGCGGATCTCCTCCTCGGTCGGATCGGGGTTCTTGGCCAAAAGGTCCTTGGCCGCCATGAGGAAGCCCGGCGTGCAGATGCCGCATTGAAGTGCGGCGTGCTCCAGGAATTTCTGCTGCAGCGGATGCAGCCTGTCGCCACGCGCCATGCCCTCGATGGTCTCGACGTGCCGACCCTCGGCCTCCGCGCCGAGCACCAGGCACGAGCACACCAGCCGATCGTCGAGGATGATGCTGCAGGCGCCGCAGTCGCCGGTGCCGCAGCCTTCCTTAGCACCCGTCAGCCCCAGGCGATCGCGCAGCACATCAAGCAGCGTTTCGTCCGGCTGGCAAAGGAACTCGACATTGTCGCCGTTGATTGTCGTTGATACTGCCACACCAGCCATCATTTGCCTCCTGCGCGCGCATAGGCGGTCGTGGCGGCCCGCTTGGCCAGCACACCCGCAACTTTCCGTCTGAATTCGATAGTGCCCCGCTTGTCGTCGATCGGACGGCAGGCCCCCGAGCAGACCTTGGCGAGCCTCTCCAGCGTGGCTTCGTCCAGCTTGGAGCCGATGAGAACCTCGGCGGCCTCCTCGACCAGAATCACCGTCGGCGCCACGGCGCCTAGCGCCAGGCGGGCGGATTTGACGCGACCTTGCTCGTCGAGCGTCAGGTTCACGCCGGCGCTTACCACCGCGATGTCCATCTCCGTGCGCGGAATGAAACGCAGATAGGCATCGCCCGAACGCGGCAGACGTTTGTCGAGCAGGATTGCCTCGATGATCTCGCCCTTGGCCAGCGACGTCTTGCCCGGCCCAGTCGGTACCGCTTCCACGGCAATCGTGCGCCTGGTTCCCGGGCCGACGACCACCGCCTTGGCGCCAGCGGCCACCAGCGCCGGCACGCTGTCCGCGGCCGGCGAGGCGTTGCACAGATTGCCGACGATGGTGCAGCGTCCCTGCACCTGCTTCGAGCCGATCAGGTTCGCAGCTTCGACGACGCCGGGCCATGCGTTCTTCAGGGCCTTGCTCTCGCCCAGCACTGCGCAGGGGACCGCCGCGCCGATGCTGAAGCCCTCGGCTGTTTCCCTGATCTCGCCAAGCCCGTCGATCGCCTTGATGTCGACGATCAGGTCGGGTTCGATAAAGCCGCCTTTCATTCTCACCAAGAGGTCGCTGCCTCCGGCGAGGATGGCGGCCGTGCCGGCTGAACCGGCCAACAGCCCGGCGGCGTCTTCAATTGAAAGCGGACGTATGTAACGCATCGTCTCCCCTTAGTGGTCATAGTCACATCAACTGATATAAACCGTCTCTACGCAATGGCCATCCCGTTCGTGCATTCGCGGATTGGGCCAGGCGGCGCAATTTCATTTGCTCGACCAACTGGACGTCCCGCTGGCCACTAATGCTCGATCGGTCCTTTCGGCATCACCAGCGCCGTGCCTGCTGTCGTCGGGCGCTCGATCATACGGCGGACGCGGGGTGGCTCGTTGCCGCTGTGCAGCGCCCTTATGCGCTCGCCGATGACGGCGTCGGCGTAGGTGGCGCGCCTGTTGTGGCGGATGTATTCGACCCAGGTCGGCGTGTGGTAGTGCTCGATCCATATCGACGGATTTTCGAGATCGCGCGCCAAGGTCCAGTTGCGGGCGCCGTCACGCCGGCGAACGCGGCCGCGCTCGGCCATGGTGGCGAGGAATTCCGGCACGTCCTCGTTACGGATGACATATTCGATCATGATGGCGATGGGGCCGCTGCGTGGCTTGAGATCAAGCGCCAGATGCGGTTCCTGGAAACGGTTAAGCGGATCGAGGTTAAGCACCGCCTGCTGCGGCAGCGGCAGCAGCAGGCCGATGGCGCCTCCCGCCAGCATCGCGACGCTGGCCGCCATCAGGGCGACTTCGGCGCCATGCGCGTCGGCAACGACACCCCAGACCCAGCTGCCGAGCGCGATGCCGCCGAAGGTCGCGGTCTGGTAGACCGACAACACGCGGCCGACCACCCAGCGCGGCGTCGACATCTGCACGGTGACGTTGAAATGCGACAGCGCAGTCACCCAGCAGGCGCCGCCGACCAGCAGGCCGAGCGACGTCTGCCAGGCATGATTGCTGACGGCGGCGTTGAAGGCGCAGACGGCGAAACCGGCAAATGCCATGCGCACCATGGTTTCGCTGGACAGCAGCTGCCGCAGCCTGACGCTGGTCAGCGCGCCGCCGACGGCGCCGATGCCGAAGGCGCCGAGCATGATGCCGTAGCTCAAGGCATCGCCCTTGACGACGTCACGCGCGACCAGGGGAAGCAGCGCCAGGACCGCGCCGGCGCTGAAGCCGAAAGCCGAGCTCCTGACCAGCACCTTGCCGATATTGGGCGACATGGCGACGTAGCGCAGGCCGGCGCCCATTGCGGCGCCCAGCGTCTCGCGCGGCAAGGTCGATGCCGGCAGTTCCGGCCTCCAGCGGGCCAGCACGACGATGAGGCCGACATAGCTCAGCGTGTTGACGGCAAAGGCCGCGGCGGCGCCTGCGGCGGCAACGATGATGCCGCCGATCGCCGGGCCGACGCTGCGTGTCAGGTTGAACCCCATCGAGTTGAGAGCGATCGCCGCCGGCACCTTGGTGCGAGGCACCATGTCGCCGACCGAAGCCTGCCAGGACGGACTGTTGAGCGCGGTGCCGCTGTCGATCAGAAAGGTGAAGGCGAGCAGCGTCCACGGCGTCATCAGGTCGAGATAGGTGAAGACGGTCAGAAGTGCCGAGACGGCGAGCATGAAGATCTGCGCGATCAGCATGATTTTGCGACGGTTGAAGCTGTCGGCGATGGCGCCGGCCAGCAGCGCGAAGAGCATGATCGGCAAGGTGGTCGAGGCCTGGACCAATGCGACCTGGTAGGACGAGGTGGCGATCGTCGTCATCATCCAGGCGGCGCCGACGCCCTGGATCAGGCCACCGAAATTGGAGACGAGGCTGGCGGACCACACCGCCCGGAAGATGCCGTGCCGGAACGGCGCCAGCGCCGAGGCGCTTTCGCTTTCCGGTATGTCGTCGTTCATAAATGCTTTCCCGGGCTCAAACGCGTTTGTTCTTCCGATGAATCGGCCCCTCAAGCCATGGATTCAAAAAATAGAACATCATGTCGCAAAGGGCGAACGCATTCTGGAAAAACATCATGGTCCAACAACAAGATAGCGGACCGGCCAGCGCGTGCCGCTGCAGGCGGAGCGGTCGGTCAGGCCGGCGGCACCGCTTGCCGAGCGCTGCCATGTAATTGGCAGGCACCGGCAGCACTTCTAGCGGTCCTCGAAGCCGGTCAGCACGCCGACGGCGTTGATGCCGATCTCCTCGACGGCGTAGCCGCCTTCCATGACGAACAGCGTCGGCAGGCCGAGCCTGGCGATGCGGCGGCCGATCCTGGGATAGTCGCCCGTTTTCAGCTTGAACTGGCTGATCGGATCCTTCTCGAACGTGTCGACGCCGAGTGAAACCACGACGACGTCAGGAGCATAAGCCGAAAGCCTCGTGCAAGCGTCCTCAAGTGAGGCGTTCCACACGTCCCAGCCGGTGCCGAAGGGCATCGGGTAATTGTCGTTGAAGCCTTCGCCGTCGCCCTCGCCGCGTTCGTCGGCATGGCCGAGGAAGAACGGATATTCGGTCATCGGATCGCCATGCAGGTTCAGCACCTGAACGTCGCCGCGGCGGTAGAAGATCTCCTGGGTACCGTTGCCGTGGTGATAATCGACGTCGAGGATCGAAACGCGCCCGGCGCCATGGTCGCGGAACCATTGCGCGGCGACGGCGGCGTTGTTGATGAAGCAATAGCCGCCCATGAAAGCTGCACCGGCATGGTGCCCCGGCGGGCGGCAGAGCGCGAAGGCGGACGGCTCACCGGCCTTGACCAGCGCGGCGGCGGTCAGCGCGACGTCATAGGACGACTTGATCGCGTCCCATGTGCCTTTGACGAACGTCGCGCCGCCGTCGAAGGAGTAGAAGCCGAGCAGCGCGTCGATGCCTTTCGGGCGCACGTCGCCGCGCAGGCCGCGCGTCGGCCAGGTGAAGGGAATGGCCGAACCGCTGCGGCCCGACGCTTCCCAGAGCGGCCACACGGTCGGCAGGAAATCGATGTAGTCGCTGGCATGCACCTTCCTGGCGGCGGCGAGGTCGTGGATTTCCGGCGGCAGGATCGGACCGAGCTTCTCGCTCTCCACCCGCGCCCTGATGAACTCGGCGCGCGAAGGTTTTTCAAATGCCGGCACGATGGCGCCGGCGATCAATTCGACATTGCCGGAATGGCCGGCATGGAGAGGCGAAAAAACAGTCTTCATGAAATTGTTCCGTGGTGAGACGCGGCGACCCTAACCGTCCTGCACTGCCTTTCACAAGGCGCTGGGCCAACCAGCCATGGCTTGCTGGCACGGTAGCCGGTCGTCTAGCCTGCCGGCAGCGCAACCGAACCGCGGGTAATCATGAGTTCAAATGCCGACCTAATCGTCACCAATGCCCGTGTGCTGACCATGGACGAAGGCAATCCGACGGCCGAGGCGGTGGCGGTAAAGGACGGCAACATCCTGGCGGTTGGCGATCGTCGGACGATCGAGGCGCTGAAAGGGCCGGCCACGAAGATTATCGATGCGCAAGGCGGTTCGGTGGTGCCGGGCTTCATCGAAGCGCATATGCATCTTTTCGGCGGCGCGGCCGAGCTCGACAATCTGCACCTTCAGGGCGTGCATGGCTTCGATGCGCTGAGCGACGCGATCCGCGCCTATGCGGCAGCACGGCCGAACGCCAAATTGCTGCTTGGGGCCGGCGTCGACTACACCATCCTTTCGAAGGAAGAGCCGGTCACCCGCCATCATCTCGATCGCATCATCGCCGACCGGCCGTTCGCGATGTCGGCTTCCGATCACCACACGATGTGGGCCAACACCAAGGCGCTTGAGCTGGCTGGCATCCTGCACGGCAAGCAACTCGGCCCCGGCAATGAGATCGTGATGGGCGCCGACGGGCTCGCGGCGGGCGAATTGCGCGAGGGCGAGGCGTTCGGGCCGATCCTCGAGCTTTCCGGGCAGAACCGCGTGCGGCTCGGCCTTGCGACAGGCGGCGAGCCCGAGCCGTACCCTTCCGCCGCCGAAGTCGCGGCCGATCGTGACCTGATGCATCGCGGGTTGGAATGGTGCGCCCGCCACGGCATCACCTCGATCCAGAACATGGACGGCAATCTTTACCAGCTCGAGCTGCTAGCCGGGCTGGAACAGGAAGGGCGGCTGCTCTGCCGCACCAAGATACCTTTTCATTTCAAGAACTTCATGACGCTCGACAGGCTGGAAAAGGCATCGAGCATGGCCAACTCCTACCAATCGGAATGGCTGTCGTCCGGCATGGTCAAGATGTTTTACGACGGCGTGCTGGAAGGCTGGACCGCGGTCATGGTCGACGACTATGCCGACCGGCCGGGCTGGCGCGGTGAGCCGCTGTTTACGCCGGAGCATCTCGCCGAGGTGGCGGTGGAGGCCGACCGGCGCGGGCTGCAGGTCGCGGTGCATTCGATCGGCGACGGCGCGGTGCGCGCGGTCCTCGATGGGTACGAGGCGGCGCAGCGGAAGAACGGCAAACGCGACAGCCGGCACCGGGTCGAGCACATCGAGGTCACCACTGCCGCCGACGTGCCGCGCTTCGCCGAACTCGGCGTCATCGCCTCGATGCAGCCGCCGCACCCGCCCGGCGCCATGGACTTCCCGTTGGAGCCGACGCTTTCGCGCATCGGTCGCAAAAGATGGCCGCTGAGCTATGCCTGGCGGACGCTGAAGCAGGCGGGCGCGCATGTCGTCTTCGCTTCCGACTGGCCGGTGTCGCGGATCGACCCGATCCTGGGCATTCAGGCGGCGATGCTGCGCAAACCTTGGGCAGACGGCATTCCCGACCAGAGCTTCTCGCTGTTGGAAGCGCTTGCGGGCTATACGGTCGAAGGCGCTTATGCCGAATTCATGGAGCACCGCAAGGGCCGGCTGAAACCAGGCTATCTGGCCGATCTGGTGGTGCTGTCGGCCGATATCGAGGCAGCTGAACCGGGTTTGTTACACAAGGTGCATCCGGTCAGCACCATTTGCGGCGGCAAGATCACTTATCAGGTTTAATGGTGGCGCTGACTATGGCACGGGGCTTGCGTTCTGAACCGAGATTCAGATGCATGGTTGCCAAGCCGACCGGCATATGCTGACAATCGAATGGGAACTGGATCCGCCAACAAGAGCGGACATAACAATGGGGAAGTGCGTGCCGGATCAGCCGGGTAAGAGTGCAATCGAAGTCCGCGGCGTCCGCAAGGTATTCGGTACCGGGGATGTACAAGTCGCAGCTCTCGACACGGTTTCGGTGTCGATCCGCGAGAACGAGTTCTTCACGCTGCTGGGGCCGTCCGGTTGCGGAAAGACGACGCTGCTTCGGCTGATTGCCGGCTTCGATTTCCCCAGCGAAGGCGAAATCCTGCTGCACGGCCAGGACATCGCGCCGCTGCCGCCGTTCAAGCGGCCAGTCAACACCGTCTTCCAGTCCTATGCGCTGTTCCCGCACATGACGGTGGCCGAGAATATCGGCTTCGGCCTGGAGATGCTGGGCAAACCGAAAGCCGAAATCAAGGCACGCGTTGCCGAGATGCTGAAGCTGGTCAAGATGGAGGCGCTGAGTGCCCGCCGCACCAGCCAGATCTCCGGCGGCCAGCAGCAGCGCGTGGCACTGGCGCGCGCGCTGGCGCCACAGCCGAAAGTGCTGTTGCTCGACGAGCCGCTGTCGGCGCTCGACTACAAGCTGCGCAAGGAAATGCAGATCGAACTGAAACGGCTGCAGCACCAGACCGGCATCACCTTCATCTTCGTCACCCATGACCAGGAAGAAGCGCTGACCATGTCCGACCGCATCGCCGTGATGTCGGCCGGCAAGATCCTGCAGGTCGGCACGCCGCGCGATATTTACGACCGGCCGGCCGAGCGCTTCGTCGCCGACTTCATTGGCGAAACCAATTTCCTCAAGGGCACTGTCGTGTCGAAGAAATCCGGCATCGCAATGGTGAAGATCGCGTCCGAAGCTACGGTGGCGGCGGGATTTCCGGAAAACTTCGACCCTTCCGGGGCGGTGACTGTGGTGGTGCGGCCGGAACATGCTGATCTCGTCGCCGATGCCGCCAAGGGCATGGTCTCGGGAACCCTGGCAAATGTCGTCTATTTCGGCACCGACACCCACTATCACGTGAAGCTCGAAGGCGGCGACGATTTCATCGTGCGCCACCAGAACAGCCGCTCGGGCGCCGTCTCATTCGAGCCGGGCGCCAAGGTCGGTGTCGTGTTCGAGGACGATGGCGCGCGCATTTTGAGGGATTGATGGCAATCACCTTTTCCAAGGCGGCGGTATTCGAAGCGGAGGCGGAGAAAGCCACTGCAAGGCGCCACCGCCTGCTTTCGTTGCCGGCTTTGGTCATCATCGGCGTCTTCGGCGTGCTGCCGCTTCTCATCATCCTCATCTATTCATTTCTCGCCGCAGCACCCTATGGCGGTGTGCAGTGGAAGTTCTCGACAGACGCCTATCTGAACTTCCTGTTCCAGCGCGATATTTTCGACGACACGCTGCAGTTCACGCCGGATTTCCTGATCATCTATTTGCGCTCGTTTCTGTTTGCCGTGGTGACGACGATCATCTGCCTGCTGCTCGGCTTTCCGACCGCCTATTTCATGGCGACGCGACCGCCGGCGCAGCGCAACTGGTGGGTGCTGTTGATGACCATCCCATTCTGGTCGAACCTTCTGGTGCGCACACTCGCCATTATGTTCATCATCCGCGACGAGGGCCTCATCAACAACGCGCTGATGGCACTTGGGGTGATCGAGAAGCCGATCACCATGCTCTACACCAACTTCGCCATCCAGCTCGGCCTGCTCTATTCGTTCCTGCCGTTCATGGTGCTGCCGCTCTATTCCAGCCTGGAGAAGCTGGATTTCCGCCTGGTCGAGGCGGCCTACGACCTCTATGCGACCCGTCGGCAGGTGCTGTGGCGCGTGATCATCCCGCTGTCGCGGCCCGGCATCATCGCCGGTTGCCTGCTGGTCTTCATTCCAGCCCTCGGCGCCTATGTGACGCCGCTGATCCTGGGCGGCGGCATCCATCTGATGATCGGCGATCTCATCGCCCAGCAATTCGGTTCCGGGCGCAACTGGCCGCTCGGTTGCGCACAGGCGCTGATCCTGATGGCCGCGGTGCTGGTGGCGCTCTATTTCTATGTCCGCACCACGTCGGGGAAGATGCGGCATGGCTGACCCCCGCAGTGCCGATATCAAGGACCAGCCGGGGTTCCGCTCGATCGCCATCATCTGCCTCTGCGTGCTTTACGCGCCAATCCTGATCCTGATGATCTTTTCGCTGAACACCGGTTCGCTGGTGACGCGTTGGGAAGGCATCGGATTCGGTTGGTATGGCAGTGCGCTGCTCAACCAGGAATTCCACAACGCCGCCAAGAACACACTGATCATCTCTGTCACCGCCACGATCATTTCGACGATCGCCGCGACGCTGGCGGCAATCGGCATGACCCGGGTGAAGCCGTGGCGCGGGCTGTCGGCCGCCTTCATGATCATCAATCTGCCGCTGATGGTTCCGGAAATTATCACAGCGGTGGCGACGCTCTCGTTCTTTGCGCTGATCGCGGGCACGCTCGGGCTCAATTTCGGCATCGGCAATCTGATCCTCGCCCACACCGTCTTTTGCATTCCATTCGCCTATATGCCGATCCGGGCGCGGCTCGAGGACATGGACCTGACGCTCGAAGCTGCGGCGGCCGACCTCTATGCCACGCCGTGGCATGCTTTCAGGCGCATAACGCTGCCATTGCTGGTTCCCGGCGTTCTGTCGGGTGGGGCGCTCGCCTTCATCGTCTCCTTCGACGATTTCACCATCACGCAGCTGGTCGCCGGCCCCGGGCAGACGACGCTGCCCCTCTACATCTGGAACCAGATCAGGCGGCCGATGACGCCGGAGATCAACGCCATCTCCACCATCCTGCTGCTGGTCTCGATCCTGTTCGTCTCGATATCGTTCCTGATCGCGCGCCGCCGCGCCAAGTGACTCAAGGCCAAGTGAATCAATGGGAAGGCAAAGGAGAGTGTGATGTCTAGGAAACTGATGGCTGCCGTGTCGACGGCGGCGCTTTTATGGGCGGTGCCTGCGCTCGCTGACGGCGAGCTGCACATCTACAATTGGGGTGACTACACCAACCCCAAGCTGATCGAAAAATTCGAAAAACAATACAACGTCAAGGTGACGCTGGACGACTACGATTCGAATGAGACCATGCTGTCGAAGGTACGCGCCGGCAATTCCGGCTACGACATCGTCGTCCCTTCCGACTACACCGTGAAGATCATGATCGACGAGGGCCTGCTCGAAAAGACCGAGCCCAATGCGATGCCAAACGGCAAGAACCTCGACCCGCGCTTCGTCGACATCTACTGGGACAATGGCCGCCACTACACCGTGCCGTGGCAGTTCGGCACCACGACCTTCGAAGTCAACACCGACAAATACAAGGGGGACATCGACACGCTGGCGATCCTGTTCGACCCGCCGGACGAGTTGAAGGGCCAGATCAACATGCTCGACGATGTCAACACTGTGATGCATGCGGCCGAGCGCTACGCCGGCGTACCGCGTTGCGGCGCCGATAAGGCCAATCTGAAGAAGGTCAACGACATACTGATGGCCGCCAAGCCGTCATGGAAGACCTTCAGCTACGACACCATCACCAAGATCACCTCCGGCGACGTGATCGTTACCGAGGCTTGGAATGGCGCGACCTATCGTGCGCGCCAGAAAATCCCGGCGATCAAATATGCCTATCCCAAGGAAGGCATCGAAGGCTGGATGGACAATGTCGCCGTGTTGAAGGGCGCCAAGAATCTCGAAAATGCCAAGCTGTTCCAGGACTTTGTCATGGCTCCCGAAAACGCGGCGCTGATTTCGGAATTCGCCGGCTACGATAACGGCATCACCGGCAGCCACAAGTTCCTGCCGCCCGATTTCGCCAGCGCGCCGGAAATCAATCCGCCGGCCGGTGCACCGGCGGCGGAATTCGTACCGCCTTGCCCACCGGAAGTGGTCGAGATCTACAACAAGATCTGGACCAATTTGCGCAAGTAGCCTTGCTCTAGGATCAGACCGAAGGGAGGCTTCGGCCTCCCTTCCTTGTGCAAGGGGATTGGATGAATTCTTACCGCAACAGCGAACCGGCGCCGCCGATCATGCAGGGTTCGCCGCCGCAGATGGTTCCGCCGAAGCTCGACTGGGACCGGCCGCCATGGAATCGATGGGCGTTCCAGCATATCCGCGAAATTCTGCCGACCGTCGAAGTCTGGCGCGGCAATGGCCATCGCCACAGGCTGGAGCGCGCCGAGGTCAACCTCGACCCGCTGCCGGTGGACGACAGCATGGGGCAGCCGACGACGCTGGCCGGGCTGCTCGACGAGACCTATACCGATGGGTTTCTCGTGCTCAAGGACGGCAAGATCGTCTATGAGCGCTACTTCAACGGCATGACCGAGCGCACGCTGCATCTGTCGCAGTCGATGGCGAAGTCGGTCACCGCCTCGGTGTTCGGCATACTGGTCGGGCGCGGGCTGATCGATCCGGCTTCGCCGGTGACGACCTATCTGCCGGAGCTGGAAGCGACCGGCTGGGCAGGCGCCAGCGTGCAGCATGTGCTCGACATGACGAGCGGGGTGCGCTTTTCCGAGGAATACACCGATCCCTATTCGGACATCGGCCAGGTCGACGTCGCCACCGGCTGGAAGCCGGTGCCGCCGGGCAGCGATCCGGCCTTCCGCTGGCCGTCGCACATATTCGAATTGATCCTGGGCCTCAAGGAAAAGAGCCGGCCACACGGCGCTGCCTTCGAATACCGCTCGATCGAGACCGACGTGCTCGCCTTCATAATGGAACGCGTGAGCGGCAAACGGCTGGCGCAGCTGGTCTCGGAAGAGCTCTGGCAAAAACTCGGTGCGGATGAAAGCGCCTGCTTCACCGTCGACAGCGCCGGCTATGCAGTTGCCGATGGCGGCTTCAACGCCACGCTGCGCGACTATGGCCGCTTCGGCCAGCTGATCCTCGACAATGGCGGTGGCGTCGTGCCGGCCGACTGGATCGAGGCGACGCGCAATGGCAGGCATGGACCGGATTTCAGTCCCAGCCTGCCGGAAGGCAGCTACCGGAACCAGTTCTGGATCGAGGACCCGCGCTCGCGGGCGCTGATGTGCCGGGGCGTGTTCGGGCAGCTGATCCATATCGACTGGGACACGAAAATGGTCGTGGTGAAGCTTTCGAGCTATCCGAATTTTACCAACGTCGCCTATTCGGTGGCGACACTGAAAACCGTGCACGCCATCGCCGCGGCGCTCGCCTAGAACGCCAAAGACCGAAGGAAGCGCCAATGGCCGGCAAGACCGCGTTCGAAACCAGATATGGCTTTGCCCGCAAGGAGGTGCTGCTCGGCAATTGGCGGGAAAGCCCGTTCAGCCGGTGGTCGTTCCAGAATGTCGGTGAACTGCTGCCGAGCGCTGCCGTGGCGGCAAAGCCGGGCAGCAGCGAGGCGCCGGCGCAGGATTTCGGCGGGCTACTTGGTGAAAAGGTCGCTCTTGCAGGCGGCGCGCAGACCGTCGCAGCTTTTCTCAAGCGCTCCGATACCGACGCGCTGACGATCATTAAGGGCGGCAAATTCGTCGGCGACTGGTTCGCGCCGCATATGGAGTCCGGTGCACGCCACATCATCTTTTCGATTAGCAAGTCGCTGACCGCGATTGTCGCCGGCATATTGGAAGGGGAGGGGATTTTCGATCCGCAGGCTCCGGTGACCCATTATATCCCGGAAACCGCAGGCTCGGCCTATGGCGACGCGAGTGTGCGGCACGTGCTCGACATGAGTGTCAGCCTCGACTTCGAAGAGGCCTATCTCGATCCGGAAAGCGCCTTCGCCCGCTATCGCCGCGCCATGCTGTGGAATCCAGGCGGGGGCACCGAGAGCCTGGCCACTTTCCTCATGACGCTGCAGGGCCTGTCCGAGCCGCATGGCCGGACGTTCCGCTACCGTTCGCCCAATTCCGACCTGCTCGGCATCCTGCTCGAACGTGCGTCGGGCCGGCGCTTCGCCGATCTGATGCGCGAGAAATTATGGGAGCCGCTCGGCGCTGTCAGCGAAGCTTTGGTAACCGCGGACATGGAAGGCACGGCGCGTACGGCCGGCGGCATTTCGGTGACGCCGCGCGACCTCGCCCGGGTCGGCGAGATGATGCGGCAAGGCGGCATGGCCAATGGCTGCCGTATCGTGCCGGAGAGCTGGGTGCGCGACACGACCGAAACTGGCGGTGACGCCGAGGCTTGGCAACGCGGCACGATGGCGTTCCTGTTTCCGCGTGGCCGCTATCGCAACAAATGGTACCAGACGGGCGCGGCAAGCGGCGCCTTCTGCGGCATCGGCATCCACGGCCAGTGGCTTTACGTCAATCCGAAGGCCGAAATGGTAATCGCAAAGATGTCGTCGCAGCCGGTACCGGTCGACGATCCGCTCGATCTGGATATGATTTCTTTCTTCGAGGCGCTGAGCCGGATGGTCTGATCCGATCCAGACAGCCGCGCCTTTCCTGTGGACCTCTCGCCGGGTTGAAAATGGCGCAGTTGGCGCAGCAGTGCTCTGCGCCTATGGTCGCTGCTCTTTTCGACCAACGACAGGTACGACATGGCATCCGACATCAAGCGCATCGCAACCATCATAGCCGCCGAGATCGGCGCGCGGCCCGAACAGGCTGCGGCGGCGATCGGCTTGCTCGACGACGGCGCGACGGTGCCGTTCGTGGCGCGCTACCGCAAGGAGGTCACCGGCGGCCTCGACGACACGCAGCTGCGCGACCTTGCCGAGCGGCTCGCCTATCTGCGCGAGCTCGACGCGCGCCGCGACACCATCCTCGGTTCGATCCGCGAGCAGGGCAAGCTGACCGAAGAGCTCGAGGCAAAGATCGCTGCGGCCGCTACCAAGGCCGAACTCGAAGACATCTACCTGCCTTACAAGCCGAAGCGCCGGACCAAGGCCGAGATCGCACGCGAGCGCGGGCTGGGCCCGCTGGCGGAAGCCATTCTCGCCGACCGTACGGCCGTACCCGCCGAGCTGGCGCTGGCCTACATCAGCGAAGACGTCGTCGATACCAAGGCGGCGCTCGAGGGAGCGCGCGATATCCTGTCCGAACAGTTCGCCGAGAATGCCGACCTAGTCGGCAAGTTGCGGACCTATATGAAGGAACGCGCCTTCCTGCGCTCGCGCGTCGTCGATGGCAAGCAGGAGGCGGGCGCGAAATTTTCCGACTATTTCGACCATGTCGAGCGCTGGGCCAACGTGCCCAGCCATCGCGCGCTGGCCATGCTGCGCGGCCGCAACGAGGAGGTGCTGTCGCTCGAGATCGAGGTCGATGCGGACGATGTGTCACCGGTGAAACCGGTCGAGCGGATGATCGCCGATACCTACGCCATCGGCCGCCAGTTGCCGGGAGACCGCTGGCTGATGGAAGTAGCCGGCTGGACCTGGCGCATAAAGCTGTCGCTTCACCTGACGCTCGATCTGATGCGCGATCTGCGCGAGCGGGCCGAGGAGGAGGCAATCCACGTCTTCGCCCGCAATCTCAAGGATTTGCTGCTTGCCGCGCCTGCCGGCTCGCGGCCGACGATGGGGCTCGATCCGGGCATTCGCACCGGCGTCAAGGTCGCGGTGGTGGACGGCACCGGCAAGGTTCTGGCGACGACAACCGTCTATCCGTTTCCGCCGAAGAACGATGTCCGCGGCACGCAGGCCGAACTGGCCAAGCTCATCCGGCTGCACAACGTCGAGCTGATTTCGATCGGCAACGGCACTGGCAGCCGCGAGACCGAAAGGCTGGTGGCCGACATGCTGGGTGACATGCCTGCCGGGTCCGGACCGAAGCCGCTCAAGGTGATCGTCAGCGAGGCCGGCGCCTCGGTCTATTCCGCCTCGGCAACGGCGGCGGCGGAATTTCCCGGCCTCGACGTGTCGCTGCGCGGGGCGGTGTCGATCGCCCGGCGCCTGCAGGATCCGCTCGCCGAACTTGTCAAGATCGAGCCGAAATCGATAGGCGTCGGCCAGTACCAGCACGATGTCGATCAGTACCGCCTCGGCCGCTCGCTGGAAGCGGTGGTCGAGGATGCGGTCAATGCCGTCGGCGTCGATCTCAACACGGCGTCGGCGCCGCTTCTGGCGCGGGTTTCGGGTCTCGGCGCATCGCTGGCCGAGGCGATCGTTGCGCATCGCGACGCCTCCGGCCCGTTCGCCAGCCGCCGCGAACTGTTGAAGGTCTCCCGCCTTGGACCCCGCGCGTTCGAGCAATGCGCCGGCTTCCTGCGCATTCCGAACGGCAGCGAACCCCTCGACGCCTCGGCCGTGCATCCGGAAGCCTATGGCGTGGCCAAGAAGATCGTTGCGGCCTGCGGGCGCGACGTTCGCTCGCTGATGGGCGACAGCGCCGCACTCAAGGCGCTCGATCCGCGCGTCTTCGTCGACGAGCGCTTCGGCCTGCCGACGGTGCGCGACATCCTGGCGGAGCTGGAAAAGCCCGGCCGCGATCCGCGCCCCGGCTTCAAGACCGCGACCTTTGCCGACGGCGTCGACGATATCAAGGATCTGAAGCCCGGCATGCGGCTTGAAGGCACCGTCACCAATGTCGCGGCCTTCGGCGCCTTCGTCGATATTGGCGTGCACCAGGACGGATTGGTGCACGTCTCGCAACTGGCCGACCGTTTCATCAAGGACGCGCACGAGGTGGTCAAGGCCGGCGACGTGGTCAAGGTGCGTGTCGTCGACGTCGATTTCAAGCGCAAGCGCATTGGCCTGTCGATGCGCAAGGACGGTGACGGTGGCGCACCGAAGCCGCGCGACAATGGCAGCAGGCCGGTGCCGCGTGTGCCGGCGCCCCAACGCCAGCCGGAGCGGCCGGCGCAGCAGGGCGCTTTCGGCGCCGCTTTGGCCGATGCGTTGAAGCGGAAGTAATTTCGCGAGCCGGGCTGCGCCAGGTCAGACGGCGGCGCTCGATATTGATGATCCATCACCAATGCTCATGCATCGGCGAAGCTATTTCGTTTGATTTTTTCAGGACGGGAGCCGATAAGCCGCGCGTTTCAAGATTTCTGTTTCGATGCATGTCGTTATCTCCAAGCTGCCAAACACCGTCGGGTCAGGCCCGCGGGCAAGCTTTGGGCCACATGCATGAGTTTGGGAGACCGAGAGCCATGGCCGCCGATAAGAACGCATTCGTCTGGGATGATCCTTTCCTGATCGAGGACCAGCTTTCGGAGGACGAGCGCATGGTGCGCGATGGCGCCGCGGCGTTTGCCGCCGACAAGCTCGCTCCGAAGATCGAGGAAGCCTATCTCGAAGAGAAGACCGACGCCGGCATCTTCCGCGAGATGGGCGAGGCCGGTCTGCTCGGCATCACCATCCCCGAGGAATATGGCGGGCTCGGCGCCAACTACGTCACCTACGGGCTGGTCGCGCGCGAGGTCGAACGCGTCGATTCCGGCTATCGCTCGATGATGAGCGTGCAGTCGTCGCTGGTAATGTATCCGATCCATGCCTATGGCTCGGAAGAGCAGCGCAAAAAATACCTGCCGAAGCTGGCGTCGGGCGAATGGATCGGCTGCTTTGGCCTGACCGAGCCGGATGCCGGTTCCGACCCGGGCGGCATGAAGACGCGGGCCGAAAAGACTGCGAACGGCTACAGGATCTCCGGTTCGAAGATGTGGATTTCCAACGCGCCGATCGCCGACGTGTTCGTCGTCTGGGCAAAGTCGGCCGCGCATGACAACGAGATTCGCGGCTTTGTCCTGGAAAAGGGCATGAACGGGCTGTCGGCGCCGAAGATCGGCGGCAAGCTGTCGCTGCGAGCCTCGATCACCGGCGAAGTGGTAATGGAAGGCGTCGAGGTCGGCGAGGACGCGCTGCTGCCCAACGTCTCGGGCCTGAAAGGACCGTTCGGCTGCCTCAACCGGGCGCGCTACGGCATTTCGTGGGGAGCGATGGGCGCGGCTGAGGATTGCTGGCACCGCGCCCGCCAATATGGCCTCGACCGCAAGCAGTTCGGCAAGCCGCTGGCCGGCACGCAGCTTTTCCAGAAGAAGCTCGCCGACATGCAGACCGAGATCGCGCTGGGCTTGCAGGGCAGCCTGCGCGTCGGGCGGCTGATGGATGAAGGCAAGATGGCGCCGGAGATGATCTCGCTCGTCAAGCGCAACAATTGCGGCAAGGCGCTCGACATCGCCCGCCAGGCCCGCGACATGCATGGCGGCAATGGCATCCAGATCGGTTATCACGTCATGCGCCACGCCCAGAACCTGGAGACCGTCAACACCTACGAGGGCACGCATGATGTGCATGCGCTGATCCTCGGACGGGCGCAGACCGGGTTGCAGGCGTTCTTTTAGCATTGGCAGGTCTCCTCCGCTTCCAGGGCGCCACTGCTTGGCATCTCCCTTCGCAAAGCGGGAGATCGCAACTTTTGCCGCGGTGCCACATTTTGTTCTTGCTTTGTGCCGGCAGCTATGCTACTAATCTCACTATGGTGCTAATTAGCGCCAACGACCCGCCCACCGAGGCGGGTTTTTCTTTTCAGCTTCTTTTCGACCAAGCATCGCGCGTGCTGCCGATACCGCCACGCTGCGGAATCCCAGGGTCGGCGCTCCGTTTCGTGAAGCTGTGAAAGCTGCTTAATTTAGGTGCAGCGCAACATCTCTGCTTGGAGAATGGTCAGCATTCGTGTCAGGGTTCAGCGAACTCCTTTTGAAACGCCGACTTCAGGGGCACCATGGCAATTCTGGCAGCCGTCTATCACCTGACCCACTACAAATACGACCGGCCGGTCGTATTGGGCCCGCAAGTCATAAGGTTGCAGCCTGCGCCGCATTCCCGCACGAAAGTGCTCAGCCATTCGCTGAAGGTCGGGCCGGCAAATCACTTCGTCAATTTGCAGCAGGACCCCTACGGCAATTTCCTTGCCCGCTTCGTCTTCCCCGAACCGGTGACGGAACTGAAGATCGAGGTCGATCTCGTTGCCGACATGACGGTCTACAATCCGTTCGATTTCTTCGTCGAGCCCTCGGCCGAGACGTTTCCGTTCGAATACCCCGAAGAGATCAGGGACGATCTGACCATCTACCGAACGCCGGAACCGGCGGGGCCGCTGTTGGAGGCATTCCTGAAAACCCTCGACCGCAGCCCGACCAATACCGTCAATTTTGTCGTCGACCTCAATGCGCGGCTGCAGCGCGAGATCGCCTATATCGTGCGCATGGAAACCGGCGTCTTCTCGCCCGAGGAAACGCTGGCCGCGGGCAAGGGGTCGTGCCGCGATTCGAGCTGGCTCCTGGTGCAGATATTGAGGAACCTCGGCATCGCCGCGCGTTTCGTCTCCGGTTATCTGATCCAGCTCAAACCCGACCTCGTCGCGCTCGACGGGCCGCCTGGCACGGCGACCGATTTCACCGATCTTCATGCCTGGTGCGAGGTGTATCTGCCGGGCGCCGGCTGGATCGGCTTCGACCCGACCTCCGGCCTGCTCACCGGCGAAAGCCATGTGCCGCTCGCGGCAACGCCGCATTTCCGCAATGCCGCGCCGATCTCCGGCATGGCGAGCTTCGCCAATGTCGAATTCGGCTTCGACATGCGGGTCGATCGCATCGCCGAACATCCGCGCATCACCAAGCCGTTCTCCGACGAGAGCTGGCAGGCGCTCGATGCGCTCGGCAACCAAGTCGATGCCGCGCTCCAGGCCGGCGACGTGCGGCTGACCATGGGCGGCGAGCCGACATTCGTCTCGATCGACGATTTCGAGGCTGCCGAGTGGAACACCGCGGCCGTCGGGCCGACCAAGCGGGAAAAGGCCGATGCGCTGATCCGCCGGCTGCGCGAACGCTTCGCGCCGGGCGGCTTCCTACATTACGGGCAGGGCAAATGGTACCCCGGCGAAAGCCTGCCGCGCTGGACGTTCTCGCTCTACTGGCGCACCGATGGCGAGCCGGTGTGGAGCGACCCGTCGCTGATCGCGCATGAAAAGAGCGAGGCGGATGTCGGACCAAAGCAGGCCGAGAGCCTGCTGACCGCGATTGCCGACGAACTCGGCATCGACAAGATGATGGTCAGCGAAGCCTATGAGGATCCGGCCGAATGGCTGCTCAAGGAAGGCAAGCTGCCGGACAACGTCGATCCTTCCAATTCGAAGCTGGAGGACCCGGAGGAGCGCAGCCGCATGGCGCGGGTGTTCGAACGCGGGCTGACCAAGCCGTCGGGCTATGTGCTGCCGGTCCAGCGCTGGAACAGCCAGGCTTCCGGACCGCGCTGGCGCTCGGAGAAATGGAAGACGCGCCGCGGCAGGCTGTTCCTGGTGCCCGGCGATTCGCCGGTCGGCTACCGCCTGCCGCTCGGCACGCTGCCTTATGTGCCGCCGGCGCAGTTCCCCTATATCGTGCCGGTCGATCCATCGCTGCCGCGCGGACCATTGCCGGCGCGTGAGGCGATCTTGCCCGGTGCTGCTTCTTCGCCTGCTCCGGCCGAACTGGAAGGCGCCGACGAGATGGCGCGCCGCCAGCAGGCGGTATCCTTCACGGCCGTTACAGGCCAGCAAGACCGCGTCGAACAGGAGATCACCGAGATCGGCGGCGCCGTGCGCACGGCACTTTCGGTCGAGCCGCGCGACGGACGGCTTTGTGTGTTCATGCCGCCGGTCGAGGCGCTGGAGGATTATCTCGAACTGGTCGCGGCGGCGGAGAATGCGGCAAGGGCGATCGGACTGCCGGTGCACATCGAGGGCTACGGCCCGCCGCACGATCCGCGCCTCAATGTCATCCGTGTCGCACCCGATCCCGGCGTCATCGAGGTCAATATCCACCCCGCCGCGAATTGGCAGGATTGCGTGGCGACGACCACGGCGATCTACGAAGAGGCGCGGCAGACGCGGCTTGGCGCCGACAAGTTCATGATCGACGGCCGCCACACCGGCACCGGCGGCGGCAACCACGTCGTCGTCGGCGGTGCCACGCCCAATGATAGCCCGTTCCTGCGCCGCCCCGACCTGTTGAAAAGCCTGGTGCTGCAATGGCAGCGGCATCCGTCGCTGTCCTATCTGTTCTCCGGCCTGTTCATCGGCCCGACCAGCCAGGCGCCGCGCTTCGACGAGGCGCGCCATGATTCGCTCTTCGAACTCGAGATCGCGATGGCGCAGGTGCCGCATCCGGATAAGGGCGCGGTACCCCTGCCGTGGCTGGTCGACCGTCTGTTCCGCAACCTTCTGACCGACGTGACGGGCAATACGCATCGCTCGGAAATCTGCATCGACAAATTGTTTTCGCCGGACGGGCCGACCGGCCGGCTGGGGCTGGTCGAATTCCGCGGCTTCGAGATGCCGCCCAATGCGCGCATGAGCCTGGCGCAGCAATTGCTTGTCCGCGCCATCATTGCCCGGGCCTGGAAGAACCCGCTCGACGGCCGTTTCGTGCGGTGGGGCACCTCGCTGCACGACCGTTTCATGCTGCCGCATTATGTCTGGGCGGATTTTCTCGATGTGCTGGACGACCTCAAGCTGAACGGCTTTGCATTCCGTCCGGAATGGTTCGACGCGCAGCTCGAATTCCGCTTCCCGTTCTGCGGCGAGGTCCAGCATGCCGGTATCAAGCTGGAGCTCAGGCAGGCGCTGGAGCCGTGGCATGTGATGGGCGAGCAAGGCGCGATCGGCGGCACCGTGCGCTTTGTCGATTCCTCCGTCGAGCGGCTGCAGGTGAAGACCGAGGGACTCAACCCGGAGCGTCACGCCGTCGTCTGCAACGGCCGCCTGGTGCCGATGAAGGTGACCGACAACCGCGAGATCGCTGTGGCCGGCGTGCGCTTCAAGGCCTGGCAGCCGGCGTCGGGCCTACATCCGGCGCTACCGGTCAACACGCCGCTGGTCTTCGATATCTATGACCGCTGGTCGGGCCGCGCGGTCGGCGGCTGCGTATACCATGTGGCACACCCCGGCGGGCGCAGCTACGACACGTTCCCGGTCAACGGCAATGAAGCGGAGGCGCGGCGGCTCGCCCGCTTCGAGCCGCGTGGCCATACGCCGTCCAGCTATGTGCTGCGCAACGAAGAAGCCTCTGAAGATTTCCCGATGACCCTTGACCTTCGGCGGCCGCAAAGACTCTGATCAACAATGGCGAAGGGGAATCACAAAAGGCTGCGCAGCAAGCCGCAAACCCACAGTCTGCTGGAGCACTACCAGCCGATCGACGGCGTCGTCGACGAGATGGTCGATGCGTCGGGCAATCCGCGGCCGGCCTGGCGGCACTTCATCGAGGCACTGGAGGACCTGGGGCCGGAAAAACTTGCCCAGCGCTTTGCCCGCGCCGACCAGTACCTGCGCGATGCCGGCGTCTATTACCGCGTCTATGACAAGGCCGGCGCCAATGAGCGAGAATGGCCGCTGGCGCATGTGCCGCTGCTGATCGAGGAGCAGGAATGGGCTGACATCAGCGCCGGCCTGGTCCAGCGTGCCGATCTGTTCGAAGAGACCATCGCCGACATTTATGGACCGAACCGGCTGGTCGAGAAAGGCATTCTGCCGGCCGGATTGATCGCGGCCAGCCCCGAATATTTGCGGCCGGTCGTCGGAACCAGGCCGGCCAGCGGCCATTTCCTGCACTTCTGCGCCTTCGAGCTCGGCCGTGGCCCGGATGGCCGCTGGTGGGTGCTTGGCGACCGCACACAAGCGCCGTCGGGCGCCGGCTTTGCGCTGGAAAACCGCGTCGCCACCACAAGGGCGCTGTCCGACATTTACGGCGAGATGCATGTGCACCGCCTGGCCGGTTTCTTCCGCCGTTTCCGCGATGCGCTGATCGGCATGGCCAAGCAAGCCGGCGGCCGTGTCGCCATCCTGACGCCGGGACCGCTGAACGAAACCTATTACGAACATGCCTACATCGCCCGTTATCTCGGCATCATGCTGCTCGAGGGCGAGGACCTGACCGTCTCCGGCGGCAGGCTGATGGTGCGCACGGTTTCGGGGCTGATGCCGGTCAGCGTCTTGTGGCGACGACTCGACGCCGCCTTCGCCGATCCGCTCGAACTGCGGCCGGACTCGCAGATCGGCACGCCGGGGCTGGTCGAAGCGGTCCGGCAAGGGGCGGTTTCGGCCGTCAATGCACTGGGCTCCGGCCTGATGGAGACCCGCGCGCTGCTCGCCTTCCTGCCGAAGATTTCGCGCGCCCTGCGCAATGAGGAGCTGCTGCTGCCGACCGTCGCGACATGGTGGTGTGGGCAGGAGACGGAGCGCGAGCATGTGCTCGCCAATATCGACCGCATGGTGATCGGCCCGGCATTGTCGACACGGCTTGCCTTCGAGGACGACGGCTCGACCAAGCTCGGGTCAGCGCTGTCGGTCGAGGAACGGGCCGCGCTCGTCGCCCGGATCGAACAGGACGGCGGCGACTTCGTCGGCCAGGAAGCGGTGACGCTATCGACCACCCCGGTCTATGTCGGCGGCTGGCTGGAGCCGCGGCCGGCAAGCCTGCGCGTCTATCTGGCGCGGACGCCGGAAGGCTGGACGGTGATGCCGGGCGGTTTTGCTCGTGTCGGCTTTTCGCTCGACCCGACGGCCATCGCCATGCAGCGCGGCGGCCAGGCGGCGGATGTGTGGGTGGTCAGCGACAGGCCGGTCGAGCGCGAGACGCTGCTGCCGCAGGAGCACGACAGCTTCACCCGAACCTTGCCGGGCAGCCTGCCCAGCCGCGCGGCTGAGAACCTGACATGGCTCGGCCGCTATATCGAGCGGTCGGAAGACACGGTGCGCATCCTGCGCGCCTACCATGTGCGGCTGGCCGAGACATCCGATCCCGAGATGCCGCTGCTCGCCGATATCAGGGACTATCTCGCGCCGTTCGGCATCGACGTCGAGACGGCAATCCCATTGGGGCTCATCGGCACCCTGGACAGCGCCGTCTACAGTGCCGGACAGATCCGCGACCGCTTCTCGCCCGATGGCTGGCTGGCATTGAAAGATCTGTCGAAGACCATCCATCAATTTGCCGCGACAGTGGCGCCGGGCGACGACGCGACAAGGGCAATGACGGTCATCCTGCGCAAGCTGGCCGGGTTTTCCGGCCTGCTGCACGAGAACATGTACCGCTTTGCCGGCTGGCGTTTCCTGGAAATCGGCCGCAGGCTCGAACGCGGCATCCAGATCGCCCGCACGCTCGCCCGGCTGACCAGAGCCCAGGCGCCGGAAGGCGCGCTCGACATGATGCTGGAGATCGGCGACAGCGTCATGACCCACCGTCGGCAATATCCGGTGCAGGCGGGACGGCGCACGGTGGTCGACCTTCTGGCGCTCGATCCGCTCAACCCGCGCTCAATCCTTTTTCAGCTCGAACGGCTGAAGGCCGAAATCGCGCTGCTGCCCGCTGTCGGCGCTGAAGGCCATATGTCGCCCGCGGCCAAGGAAATCCTGCAGCTCAACACGTCGATTGCCATCAAGGAGCCTTCGGACATGACTGCCAAGGCCCTCGGCGATCTCGCCAATGAAATCGGCGGGCTCTACAACAGCCTCTCCAAAGCCTATTTCGGGTAGAGACGGCATGCTCTACGACATCAGGCTTCACCTGCGTTACGACTATGATGCGGCGGCCGGCGGCGGCCGCCATCAGGTCCGCGTGCTGCCGCCGACCATCCCTGGCGTGCAGCGCGTCATCGCCGCTTCTCTGTCGTTTGTGCCGGCGCCCAGCGAACGCTCCGACTTTTCCGACTTTTTCGGCAACAGTGTCACCTCGATCGCCTTTCGTGACGCGCATGATGCGCTCGACATCAGGATGAGCGCGCGTGTTTCAGTGTCGCGGCCGGAGCCCGGGCTCGACGTATCGCCGGACATACGCCGGCTGAGGGAAGAACTCGGCGCAGTGCACTCGCTGGCGCCGGCTTCGCCGCATCACTTTCTGGCCGCCAGCGATCATGCCGGCATCGATGCGGCAATCACTGCCTATGCGAAAGGCAGTGCCGGCAGTTCGACAGTCGGCACGGCCATGGCTCTGTGCAACCGCATTCACCGCGATTTCACCTATGACGGCGAGGCGACCACCGTGCAGACGCGGGCCAGCGACGCCTTCGGCCTGAAGCGCGGCGTCTGCCAGGATTTTTCCCACATCATGATCGCCGGCCTGCGCGGCCTCGGCATCCCTGCAGGCTATGTCAGCGGGTTCCTGCGCACCATTCCGCCGCGCGGGAAGCCGCGGCTCGAAGGCGCCGACGCCATGCACGCCTGGGTCAAGGTGTGGTGCGGGCGCGATGCCGGCTGGCAGGAATTCGATCCGACCAATGGCATGCGGGCAAGCAACGACCATATCACGGTAGGCTATGGCCGCGACTACTCCGATGTGGCGCCGATCGTCGGCGTGCTGAAAACCACTGGTGGACAGGTCGGCGAGCAAGCGGTCGACGTCATTCCGGTCGTGCTCGAAAAGGCGTGAGAATGCACCTCTTCATTGCACGGCGGTGTCGATAGGCTGTCCTGGAACCAAGAGATCAAGAGGCGGTGGAACCCGCAGCCGGCAAGCGGCTTATCTACGGAAATTCCGTGGAGAGGACATGCTGGACAAATCCGGGTCGTCGTCTGGCCGATCGGCTGTGAGGAAAGCTGCACCAAAGAACGGGGTGCCGCAGAACGGAGCGCTGGAGAACGGCGCGCAAGCCTCGGCCGTTCGGGCCTCGCTCAACTATGTCACCGACACTGAACCCGGTATTCGCCGGCTGCGTTCGGGCAAGGGGTTCTCGTACAAAGGACCCGACGGGCCGATTGTCGACGGGGAGGCGCTGGCACGCATCAAGGCGCTTGCCATTCCACCGGCCTGGACGGATGTGTGGATCTCGCCGGATGCCGACGGTCACATCCAGGCGACCGGTCGGGACCAGCGCGGCCGCAAACAATACCGCTATCATCCGCAATGGGCAGAGGAGCGCGACGGGGTCAAATATTCGAGCCTCATCGCCTTCGCCGAAAGCCTGCCCGAATTGCGACGGAAGATCGACGCCGATCTGCGTCGTCACGGCCTGCCGCTGGAGCGCGTCGTGGCGGCCATCGTCTGGCTGCTCGACAACACAATGATCCGTGTCGGCAATGCCGCCTATGCCCGCGACAACAAGAGTTTTGGACTGACCACGCTGCGTGACCGCCATGTCGACATCAAGGGCTCGAGCCTGCGTTTCGCCTTCACCGGCAAATCCGGCAAGGAATGGAGATTGAAGCTTGTCGATCGCCGGATCGCCAAGATCGTGCGTGGAGCGCAGGACCTGCCGGGACAGAAGTTGTTCCAGTATCTCGACGAGGATGGAAACAGGCGTCCGGTGCGCTCAGACGACGTCAACCGCTATATCAGGGATAACGCCGGGGCGGAGTTCAGCTCCAAGCACTTCCGAACCTGGGGCGGCACCATTCATGCGGCGTCGCTGTTTGCGCAAACCGAACGTCCGGAAAGCCAGGCGCAGCAAAAGCGGGTGATGAACAATGTCATCGACAAGGTTGCCGAGCGGCTTGGCAACACACGCGCGGTTTGTCGCCAATGCTACATCCATCCGGAAGTCTTCCGCGCCTGGTCCGAAGGACGGCTGCTCGACGAAATGGCGGATGCCAACAAAGGGAAACGGTCGATCGCCGGGCTCGACGACGAGGAAGCCTTGGTCTTGAGATGGCTGAAGGCGAGGGAATGACGCCGGACCGGAGCGTATTTTTTTGTCGACGCCATGTCGGCATCGGTCCTAGTGTTTCGTCCTTTGATAAAGAAAAGGACGACCCATGCTCTACGCGATCCTCTGCTATGCCTCTGAAGATGTCGTTTGCTCCTGGAGCAAGGAGCAGGACGATGCCGTCATGGAAAAGCTTATCGGCGTGCAGGAAAAATATGCCCAGGCCGGCCGGCTTGGCCCGGTGGCGCGGCTCTTGCCGACGACCGCGGCGACGACGCTGAGGAAGGTCAAGGGCGAATCGATCGTCATCGACGGGCCGTTTGCCGAAACCAAGGAACAGTTCCTCGGCTTCTACACGCTCGAATGCGCCGACCTCGATGAGGCCGTCGACTTCGCGCGCGAGCTTTCCGAGGTCAACCCGAGCGGCGGCTCCTACGAAATCCGGCCGGTCTCGCTCTTCAATCCCGCCAAGGTTTCCGCATGACCGAACTCGCCTGGATCAGCACGGCAATCAGCACCGCTCGCCCGCAGGCGATGGGGGCATTGCTGCGCTACTTCCGCGACCTCGACGCGGCGGAGGAAGCATTCCAGGACGCCTGCCTGAGGGCACTGAACAACTGGCCGAAAAACGGTCCTCCGCGCGATCCGGCAGCCTGGCTGATCTTCGTCGGCCGCAACAGCGGCATCGATGCGGTGCGCAAGCGCGCCAAGCAGGCGCCGCTGCCGGAAGAGGATCAGATCTCCGATCTGGAAGATGCCGAGAGCGACGTCGCCGAGCGGCTGGACGGGGCGCATTACCGCGACGATATTTTGCGGCTGCTGTTTATCTGCTGCCATCCCGACCTGCCGGCGACACAGCAGATCGCGGTGGCGTTGCGCATCGTCTCCGGCCTGGCGGTCAAGCAGATCGCCCGCGCCTTCCTCGTCGGTGAAAGCGCCATGGAGCAACGTATCACGCGCGCCAAGGCGCGTATCGCCGACGCCGGGGTGCCGTTCGAGACGCCGGGAGCGGTCGAGCGCTCCGAACGGCTCGCCGCCGTCGCCGCCATGGTCTACTTGATCTTCAACGAAGGCTATTCCAGCAACAGCGGCGAGGCTTCGGCGCGTGCGCCGCTTTGCGAAGAGGCGATCCGGCTGGCCCGCCTGCTGCTCAGGCTATTCCAGACCGAGCCGGAGATCATGGGGCTGACCGCGCTGTTGCTGCTGCAGCATGCACGCTCGCCGGCTCGCTTCGACGAGAACGGCGAGATCGTGCTGCTCGAAGACCAGGACCGCAGCCTGTGGAGCCGCAAGATGATCGATGAAGGCCTGGCGCTGGTCGATAAGGCGTTGCGCCATCGCAAGCCCGGTCCCTACCAGGTGCAAGCGGCGATCGCCGCACTGCATGCGCGGGCGGAAAAGCCCGAGGATACGGACTGGAACGAGATCGACCTGCTCTACGGCCTGCTCGAGCAGATGCAGCCGTCGCCGGTGGTGACGCTCAACCGCGCCGTCGCGGTCTCCAAGGTGCGTGGACCGGAAGCCGCACTCGCCATGATCGAGCCGCTGGAGGGAAGGCTTTCCGGCTATTTCCATTTCTTCGGCCTCAAGGGCGGACTGCTGATGCAGCTTGGCCGCGGCGAGGAGGCACGCGTCGCTTTCGACCGCGCCATCGCGCTTGCCAATACGGCCGCAGAGGCAGCGCATATCCGCATGCATATCGACCGGCTGATGAAAGAAGGCGCTAAGCAAACGGCGCATTGATCCGACGCCTCCGCCTGGTTCAACGGTCTGACCTTTGCTTAGACCATGCCGGGGTGGCGATTTTTCCCTGAAACGCGTAATGCCACGCCATGACAGCGCCTGGTGTGCCGACCGGCAGGGAGCGGGTATGGCGCAAGGCTTGGACCGACGCCATATGAGCGACGGGATCTGGAAAGGGATGAAAATGACGATTGCGAAGGAAACGGCCGGGCTTCTGGCGAAACTGGGCGTTGCCGAGGGCGCGCTTACGGGCGGCGACCTCATCGTGCGCAGCCCGGTGACCGGCGAGCAGATCGCCGCGCTGAAGACCATCTCGCCGGCTGATGCGGCAACGACCATCGACAATGCCCACAAGGCTTTCCTGGCGTGGCGGCAGGTGCCAGCTCCCAAGCGTGGAGAGCTGGTGCGGCTGCTCGGCGAGGAATTGCGCACACACAAGACCGAGCTTGGCCGGTTGGTGTCGATCGAAGTCGGCAAGATCCCGTCCGAGGGTCTAGGCGAAGTGCAGGAGATGATCGACATCTGCGATTTCGCCGTCGGTCTTTCCCGGCAATTGTACGGCCTGACCATCGCCACCGAGCGTCCCGGCCATCGCATGATGGAAACCTGGCATCCGCTCGGCGTCGTCGGCGTGATCTCGGCCTTCAACTTTCCGGTGGCGGTATGGTCGTGGAACGCGGCACTTGCGCTGGTCTGCGGCGACGCGGTGGTGTGGAAGCCGTCCGAGAAGACACCGCTGACGGCGCTCGCCTGCGAAGCGATCTTCAAGCGCGCAGCAGAACGTTTCGGCGATGCGCCGAAGGGGCTGGCGCCGGTTCTGATCGGCGATCGCGCCGTCGGCGAGATCCTGGTCGATCATCCCAGGGTGCCGCTGGTATCGGCCACCGGCTCGACGCGCATGGGCAGGGACGTCGGCCCACGGCTGGCGAAGCGCTTTGCCCGTGCCGTGCTGGAGCTCGGCGGCAACAATGCCGGCATCGTCTGCCCGACGGCCGACCTCGCCATGGCGCTCCGCGCCATTGCCTTCGGCGCCATGGGCACGGCCGGCCAGCGCTGCACGACGCTAAGGCGCCTTTTCGTGCATGAGAGTGTCTACGACCAGCTCGTTCCGCGCCTGAAGAAAGCTTATGAAAGCGTCTCGGTCGGCAATCCGCTGGAGACAAGCGCTCTGGTCGGCCCGCTGATCGATAAGGCTGCCTACGGGAATATGCAGAAGGCGCTGGAGGAGGCGGCTTCGCATGGTGGTAAGATAACCGGCGGAATACGGGTCGAGAACGGCCATCCCGAGGCCTACTATGTGCGTCCGGCGCTGGTCGAAATGCCGCGGCAGGTTTCGCCAGTGACGGAGGAGACCTTCGCGCCGATCCTCTATGTGATGAAATATTCGGACTTCGACGCCGTGCTTGACGAGCACAATGCGGTGGGAGCGGGGCTGTCGTCGTCGATCTTTACCCGCGACCTGCAGGAATCCGAGCGCTTCCTCGGCGTCGACGGGTCGGACTGCGGTATCGCCAATGTCAATATAGGCACGTCGGGGGCAGAGATCGGTGGTGCCTTCGGGGGCGAGAAGGAGACCGGCGGCGGCCGCGAGAGCGGCTCCGACGCTTGGAAGGCCTATATGCGGCGCGCCACCAATACGGTGAATTATTCCAAGGCGCTGCCGCTTGCGCAGGGCGTGTCGTTCGACATCGATTGAAATGCCAGACCTCCGTCGCGGCGGCGCCAAGGCTGCCACGACGGCGTTCGGCTCGCGGTTCAGCTGCCGTCGGAAGCTACAACACAATTGTCGAAGGCTGTATCGATGATGGCGAGCTTGACCGCCTGGGCGGTCATGTATTCCTGATAGAACTCGCTCGACACCCACATGACCGAATGACCGCGCTGGCCCAGCCAGCCGATGCTGCCGAGTTCCTCGGCATCGCGCAATTTGCGTGACAGGTGGGTCCGGGAGAGCTTGAGCCAGTTCGCGAAATCTCCGATTGAGACGACACCGGTCGGAATTCGGTCCAGGTCGGCATGATCGGGATCGACGCCGGACATCAGCCAATCCATGACGATGCCGCCATTGTCGAGCCAGGTGAACAAGGAAAAAGTCTGTCTTGGCTCGCGCACGGCATGCGACGAAAGCAGTCCGTCGGCCACCAGTGGCTGCAGTTTGGCGAGTACGTCCGGTTGTGCGACGAATGCAGCCAGTCGAGATCCACCGTCCAGGCTGTCCAGCGTTTTCAGATGGGCCATGACCCAGCCGGCAACCGTCTCCAGAGTGCCCGCGGTCGGCTCAAAGGGGCGGATGCGCCCATATTTAATCGGCAGATGCCGGATGAAACCGTAATGCAGCATCTCCTTCAGGAAGGCATCGGCGGTGTTGCGGCTGGCCACCGAATGCCGGCAGATGCCGTCCATGAACCGTGTAGACGTAAGTCCCTTGCGATGATCGTCCGGCTCTCGATCGAAATACAAGGCAAGGCCGATATGGGCCATCAGCCAGCGTTGTTGCGTGGCGAATACGGAAGCCAGCCGCGGGTTCGCTTCATAGGTCTGGAGCAGCGTCCGCGACTGAGCCTGGACATGGCGACGCAATGCCGGATGGCCGGCAATGTCTTCAGAAACCAGCGCCATCCCCGCCGAGCCCAACCAAATTTGCAACTGGAAATGCCGGTAACAATTTCAGCCTTCGCGGGCCGTGTCCAGAGCCGGCGCATCAGGATACGAGCTGAATCCCGCCGGCTAGTAGCTGAATTCCGTGACTTGGTCGCCGAGGACCCTGATCTCGCGAGCGCTGATCTTGCCGCACGAGGCTAGCCTGCTCGAACCCACAAATGGTGGCTTCGCCTGGCCAGCCCGTGCTACCGTCGATGGCGATGCGGAACCAACACAAGTTTTGCTCGTTGAAGAACGCTGATTGGACTGAGACAGTAAGGAACTACAAATGGAGAATGGCCTTCTTGCCACGCCGCCTGCAGCTTTCCGGCAAACAGAGTCGGTCTGGCCACGAGCGCTCAAGTGGCTGTTGCGCCGGGTGCGCAGTGCCTCCGACAGCTCGGGAACCATGTTGAAGCCAATCCTTTCCGAACCCGGGGACGATAGCGGGCCTACTTCGCCTCGACGCGCTTGAGGCTGACCGCGCTGCTATCTTGACGTCAAAAATGACCGCTCACATATCTCTTTATGGCTGCCGCCGCAGCCGACAGCCATGACCGCTTCGAAGGCCTGTCACGGCGGCGTGTCCGCCTGATGCAGCAGGCGAGAGCGGCCGTGGCACGCAGCGGCGGGAACCATCGGGCGTGCTTGGCTATTAGATACAGGCGGCTGCTGGTCTGCCGGGCCAGGAGCCATTGCTATGATCATCAATCCCCCACCGGAAAGCGCCATCCCGGCATCCGTTCCGTCGGTCGATCCAAAAGCCGCCCCGACGCTTCGCAATGCCGAAGCGGAGGTCTTTTATATCGAAGCGATCCGCGAACTTGTCGCGACCGGCATCCCCTTTCTTGTCGCCGGCACCTATGCCGTAAGCGCCTATACCGGGATCATCCGCCTGACCAAGGATCTCGACATTTTCTGCAAGGCCGGCGACTGCCCGCGCATCCTCGCCCATTTCAAGCGGATCGGCTACGCCGTCGTGGTCGAGGACGACCGGTGGCTGGGCAAAGTGTTCAAGGGGACGCATTTTTTCGACGTCATTTTCGCCTCAATGAACGGCACAATGCCGGTCGACGACCAGTGGCTGGAGCACGCCCGTCAGGGCGAATTGCTGGGCAGCCAGGTGCGGATCATCGGTCCCACCGAGCTTGTCTGGTCCAAATGTTTCATCCAGGACCGCGGCCGCCACGATGGCGCCGACGTTTCGCACACCATCCTCAAGACGCACGACCAGATCGACTGGCAAAGGCTGCTTTCCTACATGGAAGTTCATTGGGAAGTTCTGCTGATGCATCTCTTGAACTTCCGATGGATCTATCCGTCGGAGCGGGGCCGCGTACCCGCCTGGCTGCTCGACGAGCTGCTTGACCGGCTGGCCAAGCAGCGCGAATTGCCACCTTCCCGGATGAAAATCTGCCGTGGGCGCATGCTTTCACGAACCGACTATGAGATCGACGTCAAGGACTGGGGCTTTGCCGACGTCGGCGGTGAAGGAGAACATAGCAATGGCTGACGAGCTCGAAACTGCTCCGGCAAAGGCGGAAAGCGGCAGCGCACTCAAAGTCGCCGCCATTGGCGATCTGCATGTCGGCAAGGAAGACCAGGCCTCGTACCGCGATCTTTTCGGCGAGATGTCGCGTGAAGCCCAGGTTCTCGTGCTGACGGGCGACCTTACCAATCTCGGCAAGCCTCGGGAGGCCGAAATCCTTGCCGAGGAACTGCGTGCTTGCACGATCCCGGTCGTCGCCGTACTTGGCAACCACGACTATGAGTCAGGCGCCGTCGCCCAGGTCACCGACATTCTGCGCCAGGCGGGCGTTCACCTGCTCGACGGCGAGGCGACAGAGATTCACGAGGTCGGGTTCGTTGGGGTCAAGGGTTTCGTTGGCGGTTTTGGATCGCGCATGCTCGGCTCCTTCGGCGAACCAGCGATCAAGTCAATGGTGGCGGAAAGCGTGAACGAAGCGATGCGGCTTGAAAACGCAATGCGGCAGGTCCGCGCCAAACGCACGCTTGTCGTTCTGCACTACGCGCCTGTCATCGAGACGGTCGAAGGCGAGCCGCTGGAGATATTCCCGTTTCTCGGTTCGTCACGCCTGGCCGAGACAATAGACCGGTTCCAGGTCAGCGCGGTGGTGCATGGTCATGCGCATCGCGGCGCCTATGAGGGCCGCACGCCGGGCGGGGCGCCGGTCTATAACGTTGCCATGCATGTCGCCAAGCCGACCGGCCGCCCCTACGCCATGCTCGAAATCTAATAGGTGTTGAACGCCCGCTTTGGCGGAATATCGTTTTCATCCGGATTGGGAATGGGGTCCTCGTCGGGAAGCCTGTCGGGGTCCGGCTCACGCACGGGCTTGGGATCTGGGATGGGAGGCGGTGGCACCGGGGTCGGTGTCGGCTCGGGTGTGGGAACAGTGGCCATCGTAATCATCTCCTCTTGGCGCAGAACAACGCAACGGGTCGGCTGGTTCCCGGCTTGCCCGTTTTTGGAAAACCACACCGTCGCACTTGCCGGTCAGCCCATTTCGGGATTCGGCTGGCTGCCGCCCGACTTGCTTGACCGGAGCAGCAGCGCCAGCGGAACAAGCAGGGCGGTTGCCACCGCGCAGTAGCGGAAGACATCGACATAGGCGAGCAACGTGGCTTGGCGGGCGATCAACTGGCCGAGCCAGCCGATCGCCTGCTGCTTCGCCTCGACCAGCGGCGAACCATGGGCGACGAAATGCTCGGTCGCCTGCCGAAGCACCTGCTGATAGGCGGGCGACGATTGCACGGTGCGGCCGACCAGGTTCGATTGATGGATCTGGGAGCTTTGCGCAATGACGGTGTTGGACAGCGAGACGCCGATGCTGCCGCCGATATTGCGTGCAACGTTGATCAGCGCCGATGCCTGGTTGGTCTTCTGCGGGGGCAGGCCGACATAGGCCGCGGTTGAAATGGGAATGAACAAGAACGGCAGCCCGACCATCAGGAAGGCACGGGCAAAGGCAAAGAAGCGGAAGCTGGCGTCCGGGGTGAGCGAGGTCATGTGCCAAAGGGCCACTGCGACCACCGACATGCCCATCATGATCAGGTATTTGGGTTGCACGATGCTGCCTACAAATCCGGACACCGGCATCAAGATCAGCATGGCGATGCCGCCCGGCATCATCGAAAGGCCCGAGAGCGTCGCGGTGTAGGCAAATGTCGTCTGCTGCAGCTGCGGAACGATCTGGGTGGTGCTGAACAGGATAGCACCGACCGCCATCATGACCAGGAAGGCCGTACCGAACTGGCGCGTGAACAACAGGCGCATGTCGACGACCGGATCGCTGCGACTGATTTCCCATGGGATAAGCAGCAGGAACGCGATCGCGGAAATCACTGCGAAAGTGGTGATGAAATTCGAGGCGAACCAATCGTAGCGCTGGCCCCGGTCGAGGAAGATCTCCAGGCATCCCAAGGCTATCGCCACCAGGACGAACCCGACCCCGTCTATCTTCAGGCCGCCTTTCAGCCGTTCCTTGCGTTCGCGTTCGAGTACGTCCGGTTCGACCAACAGCCATTGCACCAGCGCCAGCGACAGGATGCCGAACGGCACGTTGATGAAGAAGATCCAGTGCCAGGAGAAATGGTCCGTCAGCCAGCCGCCGATCGTCGGCCCGACCGTCGGTGCGACGATGACGGCAATGCCGTAAAGTGCGAAGGCTTGCGAGCGCTTTTCAGGCGGAAAGGTGTCGGCAAGGATCGATTGTTCGCTTGGCGCCATGCCGCCGCCACCGAGGCCCTGAAGGACCCTGAACAGGATGAGCAGTTCCAGGTTGGGCGCCAGTCCGCATAGCAGCGACGCGACGGTGAAGGTCGCCACGCAGAGCATGTAGTAGCGCTTGCGGCCGATGACGCTTGCCAGCCAGCCGCTGACCGGGATGATCACCGAGTTGGCGACGAGATAGGTGGTAATCACCCAGGTGCTTTCGTCCATTCCGGCAGCCAGGCTGCCGGCGATGTTGCGCAGGGCGACATTGGCGATCGAGGTGTCCAGCACCAGCATGAAAGTGGCGATGGAGACGACGACGGCGATGAGCCAGGGATTGTGTGTCCCGGCGGCGGATCGGCTTTCGCCCTGATTTCTGGCGCTTTCGCCGCTCATCGCACCTTGACCGTCGGCACCACCGACAGGCCTGGACCGAGAAGCACATCCGGCGGCTTGTCGAAGACGATCTTCACCGGCACGCGCTGCACCACCTTGACGTAATTGCCGGTGGCATTTTCGGCCGGCAGCAGGCTGAAGGCAGTGCCGCTGCCAGCTTGGATGCTGTCGACCCGGCCATGGAAGGACTTGTCCGGGTAGGCGTCGATGTCGATGTCGACCGGCTGTCCCTGCCGCATCAGGTCGAGCTGCGTCTCCTTGAAATTGGCCTTCACCCAGACCTCGTCGGGAACGAACATCATCAATACCTGGCCGGGTTGGGCGTAGGTGCCGTCAGCGGCCGAAATGCTTGTTGCCCGCCCGGCTGCGGGTGCCGTGATGGTCGTGCGTGACAGCGTCGTGCGGGCCTGCTCCTGGCTGGCCTTGGCCTGCTCGAGCTGCGCCTCGGCGCTCCTGGCCTGCGCCTGCAAGACCGAAACCTGGCTTTTTGCCGAGGCGACATTGGCCTCGGCGCTGTCCAGCGCGGCCTGATCCTGACGCAGCGTCGATGCTGCCTGCTGCGCTTGCTGCTGCGTTGCTGTGCCCCTGGCCAGGAGTTCGCGATTGCGTTGATCCTCAGCCTTGGCGAAATCCAGCGCTGCCTTGGCCTGTCCAACCTGCCTCTGGGCAGCGTTCACCTTTGCGTTTTGAGCCTCGATCTGGGCGGTGACATTGACGATTTCGGCCTCGGCCGCGGCGACGCCGGCATCGGCCTGCTTCAGATTCGCCTGATAATCGCTGTCGTCGATATGCAGGAGGACATCGCCCGCCTGTACATGCTGATTGTCGGTAACCGCCAGCTCGGTGATACGGCCGGCGATTTGGGCGCCGATCGTCACCGTTCGGGCGTCAATGAAGGCGTCGTCGGTCGATTCGTACTGGCGGGCGTTCAGCCACCAGATCGCGACGCCTGCCGCGACGAGCAACAGCGCAAGCGCGATGGCTGCGGCCGCATAGGGATGGCGCCTGGGAAAGCCGAGCAGACCTGCCTTTCGTTGCGAGGCATTCCCGTCGGGCTTTTCCTGCCGGGGCCCTGCCGATCGCTCACGAGATTCTCTAACCGGGGTCGGTTGCTCCCGGGTTTCATTTACAGGCTCGACGTCGTGTTCGACGCTTTGAGGCTTCGTGTCCAACGGAATTGCTTTCAAGATTGATATTGCAGCCGCCGAAACGGACGCAAAGCCAAACGGCAAGCTTCCGCAAAAGTTCCTGTCCGGAACGGGTTCGGTTAACGAGTCGACATCGGACCCACCGGCGCGGGCGCGTTGGAATACGAGTGCCGCTTCACCGGGCTGGTGATCCGTACGCTTCATGTTGCGGCGGTCCGGCCTTGTCAGCGCTCCACGGCGCGATAATTGCTCATATAGGCGTGGGCAAATTCACCTGTCGACAGGAGCCGACCATGAAACATCAAACACTCGACCAACTGCATGCCGTCGCGGAAGTTGAGTCCTTCGCGGCGTATCCGGCGATGACTCGAAACCAGCGGATTGAACGTTGGGCAGAACTTCTCGAACAAAACCCGACGCGATGCCTTGGGGCGCTTCCAGGCACCGAATATATGAACAGGGAAGCGCGTGACAGATCGCGTGGGGCTGGGACGCCGCTCACTGTCGCGTTCGAGGATCCGGTTCTGCGTGCCATGGGCCTCAACGACGATACCTATGGTGAGGCAAAGCGCTTCTTCGAACTGAGCGACCGGCAGTTGCACCAAATCGTCTGCCATTGCCATGTTGGCGCTACGATGCAAGCGAGATGGGCCGCTGCCAGGGTGCGCGGGATAGTTCGCGGCAACAGATTTGTTGCCTGGATGAAGGGCTTGATCGTGCATTGACGCGGTACGAGGAACGGCGGAACACGCGTTCTTTCCGCGCCGTGGAGAGCGCTTCCGAACTTGGAAGGGCTCGTGGCCCGTCAGGCCGCGCAGATTGTGAAACTCCTCGACGCTTGGCTGCGCCTTGTCGCGGCCATGCGTCCGTCTTTGATGTGAGAATTTGAGTTGGCCCGCCGCAAGTGAGAGCCTTCGTCCACTGGCGTTCGCGCGCCGTCCAGGCCTGCCTGCGCGGTCTGCTGAGGACGAATGATCCTGCGATCGGGGAAGATCCTGCGACCTGGCTAAACTAGCGATCGATTTCTCCGAACACGATGTCGAGCGAGCCGATGATCGCGGCAACATCGGCGATCATATGGCCTCGGGACAGGAAATCCATCGCTTGCAGGTGGGCGAAGGAAGGTGCGCGGATCTTGCATCGGTAGGGAATGTTGCCTCCGTCCGATACGAGGTAGACGCCGAACTCGCCCTTCGGCGCTTCGACGGCGGCATAGACTTCACCGCTCGGCACGCGAATGCCTTCGGTATAAAGTTTGAAGTGTTGGATCGTCGCTTCCATCGAGCGCTTCATTGTAGCACGCGGCGGCGGCGTGATCTTGCGGTTCGGGATCGCGAACGGCCCCTGGCCTTCGGGCGAGCGCAACTTTTCCAGGCATTGCCGCATGATCCGGACCGACTGGCGCATTTCCTCCATGCGTACGAGATAGCGGTCGTAGCAGTCGCCATGCTTTCCGACCGGGATATCGAAATCCATCTCCGAATAGCATTCGTATGGCTGCGCCTTGCGCAGATCCCATGAGGCGCCCGACCCGCGCACCATCACGCCGGAAAAGCCCCAGGCCCAGGCATCATCGAGGCCGATCACGCCGACATCGACATTGCGCTGCTTGAAAATGCGGTTCTCGGTCAACAGCCCTTCGAGATTGTCGCAGACCTTGAGGAACGGATCGCAGAAATTCCAGATGTCGTCGAGGAGTTCCGGCGGCAGATCCTGATGCACGCCGCCGACCCTGAAATAGTTCGCGTGCATGCGGGCACCGGACGCGCGCTCATAAAAGACCATCAGCTTCTCGCGTTCGGCGAAACCCCAGAGCGGTGGCGTCAGCGCGCCGATGTCCATGGCTTGCGTGGTGACGTTGAGGAGGTGCGATAACAGCCGGCCGATTTCGCAGGAAAGCACGCGGATGAGCTGCCCGCGTTTCGGAATCGATATTTCGAGGAGCTTCTCGGCGGCGAGACAGAATGCATGCTCCTGGTTCATCGGCGCGACGTAGTCGAGCCGGTCGAAATAGGGCAAGGCCTGCAGGTAGTTCTTGTACTCGATGAGCTTCTCGGTGCCACGATGCAGCAGGCCGATGTGGGGATCGGCGCGTTCCACGATCTCGCCGTCGAGTTCGAGCACCAGCCGCAGGACGCCGTGAGCGGAGGGATGTTGTGGCCCGAAATTGATGGTGAAGTTGCGAACTGCAGCCTCGGCCATGACAGTCCTCCGCGATCAGGCGGACTTCGGTTCCGTGCCGGAACCGGCTTGTCCGCTTTCAGCCGCTCACGTCGTCGTCTGGATGATCAGCGTCAGCGTGCCGTCGCCGTCGATATTGGCCGCCACGACCTGAGTGGAATTAAGTCCGTTCGCCGCCAGTGCCGATGCCGCCTGCGGCGATGCGTCGATCGAACTTTGCAGGATGCGCAAATCCTCGGCGCTGGTCTGGGTGACGACGGCCTCCGCCTGTGCCTTGATTTCAGGAGGCAGATCCTCCATCGCCACGATTGTCACAGCGGTGAAATTCTGGGCGGAGAAGGCTTGGTCAGGTGTAGCCTGGTCGGGAGTGGCCCCTTCTGGCGTGGCTTGCTCTGGCAGGGTTTGCGGCGCCGTTGGCGGGACAGGGGCAAGCTCTGGTCCCACGGATTGCGCATAGACCGGCGAGGCAAGGGCCAGTGCCGAAAGTGTGACAATTGTCGTCGATAGGCGCATGGCCGTTCCTTCCGTTTTGCTCAGCGGACGATCAATTCGGTCCCGACAAAACCATCGTGTCGAAATATGGTTCCGTTACGGAGGTTGCTGTCTTGCCGAAAGCGGTGATTGTCGCGGAAAGCAGGGCGCGAAATCCGGCGTTGCCCTGTCTCAGGCAGCGGCGTGGCTGCGATCGGGCTGCGGCCAGCGCTGCAATGCTTCACGGCCCTGAGCGGTCAGTTCGTAGACCCCGCGATCGGTGCGCGCGAACCAGCGATACACGTTGTGCAGCAGGATCTTGGGTGCGTTCGGCAGGTTGGGCTTCAAGTCACGTGGCCGCTTTGGACCATCGGCGAGCGCTGCGGCGCATGCCAGTGCCTGCTGGCGATAAGCGGTCATGATCGGCGCACGCGAGCCGCCGCCGGCGACGGGATCGCCCTGCCGACGCCGATGTTCGTCGATTAGTTTCGAGCGGCGACGGGGATCCCGACGCGGGGCCAATGCCGCCGGGCTGAGCAGCACCTGAACCTCGCCGTTCGCCCGCACGCCAAGCAGGCCAAAGCCGAGGCGACGGCAGAGATTGCGGTATCTCACATCGCTCTCACGGCCTTTGCCACGGGCCGACACGCATGCCGCGAGCCAGACCTCATCGCTCGCCGCCATACGGTCGACGCCCTGGAGGACCAGCTCGAGATTGAACTTCAGCTTCAGCTCGCAGATGACGACGATCGGTGGAGAGTCGGCACTCAGCGCCAGCAGATCGCAGCCGCCGATCTCGCCCTTGACCATAAATCCCAGGCCTTCGAGGAAGGTCTTGACCGGGCTGTAGAGTGACGTTTCGAGCATGGGCCTTTGTTGGCTGCGAATCATCCCGCCGATCGGCGGTTCAGCGCGATGATCGCTCTTTGCCGTTGAACAGGAGGTAAACGACGGCCAAACAATTGGTCAGAGCCGTGCCACGCCGCTTGCCAATTTGGTATGCTGGTATAATGTGTACCTGATATAGCATGCTCCGCCTAGCGGCGCTGTGCTGGACGGTGCCCACGACATCGTCCAGGGGAACGTCATTTAAGCGGCGGCTTTCCGCCTTTTCTAATCCGTCAGCCGGCGGCAATGTGCATACAAGTCAATGGGACGATCGGCAGGGCCGTCGTTGGTAATCAGGAGTAACGGACACATGACAACGATTGCGCTGTTTGGTGCAGGCGGCAAAATGGGTTACCGCCTGTCGACCAATTTTCGCGGATCTCCCTACACGATACGCCATGTCGAGGTCAGCGACGCCGGCCGCGAGCGGCTTAAGTCGGGCCTCAACATCGATGCCGTCAGCGCCGATGAGGCGCTTGATGGCGCCGATGTGGTGATCCTGGCGGTGCCGGACACGCATATCGGCAAGGTCGCGGCGAGCATCGAGAGCAAGCTTGCATCAGGCACGATGGTTGTCGTGCTCGACGCCGCGGCACCTTTCGCCGGGCATTTGCCGAAGCGACCGGACCTGACCTATTTCGTCACCCACCCGTGCCATCCGCCGATCTTCAACGACGAGACCGACATGGCGGCCAAGAAGGATTATTTCGGCGGCGTCAAGGCCAAGCAGCACATGGTCAGCGCCTTGATGCAGGGACCGGAGGGAGATTTCGCCAAGGGTGAGGCGATCGCAAAGATCATCTGGGCGCCGGTTATGCGCTCGCATCGCGTCACTGTCGATCAGATGGCGCTGCTCGAGCCCGGCCTTTCGGAAACGGTATGCGCCTCGCTGCTCGTCGTCATGAAAGAGGCGGTCGACGAGGTGGTGGCGCGCGGGGTCGACAAGCAGGCGGCGCTCGATTTCCTGCTTGGCCATATGAACGTGCTTGGCGCCGTCATCTTCGGCGAGACCAAAGGCGTGTTCTCCGACGCCTGCAACAAGGCGATAGAGTTCGGCAAGCCGGTGCTGATGCGCGACGACTGGAAGCGGGTGTTCGAGCCGGAGGAGATTGCCGCGAGCATTCAGCGCATCACCTGAGGGCGCGACGCGTCTTCCGGAACATATCACCTGAAATTGTCATTGACTCATTATACCAGTTGGCTTAGCTGTTCAATGGATCGGACCGTCAAGCTTCGCAACAGGCTCAGGGGCTGGATGAGTGGAGGGATAGGGGGAGCGATCCGTCGAGTTGAAGCCGGCAAAGGCTTGTGAATCTGACGCGACCCGCCGCCTACGGCCGGCTAACGAAATCGAATGCATATAGCCTTGGGACAAGGCGCGGATTTTCAACGGGAGGAATACATGAAACTGACACGCAGAATGACGCTTGCGGCTTTTGCCGGCATACTGGCGCTTGGCACCGCCGCACCCGCCTATGCGGCGGATTTGATCGCCATCATCACGCCCTCGCATGATAATCCGTTCTTCAAGGCGGAAGCTGTCGGCGCGGAGGCCAAGGCTAAGGAACTCGGCTACGAGGCGTTGGTGCTCGTCCATGACGACGACGCCAACAAGCAGTCCGAATTGATCGACACGGCGATCGGCCGCGGCGCCAAGGCGATCATCCTCGACAATGCCGGCGCCGACGCCACCGTCGCCGCGGTGCAGAAAGCCAAGGACGCAGGCGTTCCTTCCTTCCTGATCGATCGCGAGATCAATGCCACTGGTGTCGCCGTCGCGCAGATCGTCTCCAACAATTATCAGGGCGCCCAACTCGGCGCGCAGGAATTCGTCAAGCTGATGGGCGAGAAGGGTAATTTCGTCGAGCTCGTCGGCAAGGAATCCGACACCAATGCCGGCATCCGCTCCAAGGGTTACCACGACGTCATCGACGACTATCCGGACCTGAAGATGGTGGCGCAGCAGTCGGCCAACTGGAGCCAGACCGAGGCCTATTCAAAGATGGAATCGATCCTTCAGGCCAATCCCGATATCAAGGGCGTGATCTCCGGCAATGATACGATGGCGATGGGCGCCTATGCGGCACTTGCCGCTGCCGGCCGCAAGGACGTCATCGTCGTCGGCTTCGACGGGTCGAACGATGTGCGCGACTCGATCACCTCCGGCGGCATCAAGGCGACAGTCCTGCAGCCGGCCTTCGCGCAGGCGCAGATGGCGGTCGAGCAGGCCAACGACTTCATCAAGAACAAGAAGTCTCCCGCCGAAGAAAAGCAGCTGATGGACTGCGTCCTGGTCAATGGCGACAATGCCGCCAAGCTGGAGACGTTCGCGCTCACCAACTGAGCCGGCGTAACATCAAGCAGCAAGGGACGAGCCTCCGGTTCGTCCCTTGCTTCCATTTCGCCCTTGCTTCCATTTCTCTGGGTGCTCCTGACCGCCATGCCGAACGAGCCGACATGTTCAACACGCTGATCCGGCCGATCCTTGTCGCGTTGTTCCTCGCAGCAATAGGCAGCCTGACCGCCTGCAAGATCCTGCCGACGCCGTCAGCGGAAAACGGCGGCACTGGCTCCGCGTTCAATCCCGACAAGATGGTCGAGGACATCTGGGCGACGAAAGTGATACCCTATCTACAGCAGAAGGCCGGGCCGTTTGCCGAGGTTCATGCCTTGGCCAAGACCGACCCCGCCGCTGCCGGCGCCAAATACGGCAATCCGAAGAAGCAGGCGAATTCGCCATGGACCTTCGCCGTTCGGCTCGAGGGCAAGATCGTTGCAGCCAACACACAGTCACGGGCGGCGACGATGGACGTCGATGCCGATGGCGACGGCAAGGCGGACGCGCGGGTGCAGATCGGCCCCGCCATGCGCGGAACCGCGCTGCGCGACAGCCTCGACTTCATCCAGTTCAATGATTTCACCAACCAGATCGACTTCGCCCAGTTCGGCAAGGCTTTCAACGCCTATGCCGACAAGACCGTGCTTTCCAAGCTGCCGCGCGAGGCACTCGAGGGCCGCAGCGTCAAGGTCCTTGGCGCCTATACGCCGGGCAGTGGCCAGGACCTGCCGCTGGTGACGCCGGCGGAGGCAGAGATCGGGCCGAAGCCATGAGCGGCGATCAAGATGTCATCCTGAAGCTGGAGGATGTCTCGAAAGTCTATTCCGGCACCGTCGCAGTCAAGCGGGCGAATTTCGAGGTGCGCAAGGGCGCGGTCAACGTGCTTGTCGGCGAAAACGGAGCCGGCAAATCGACGCTGATGAAGATCATCGCCGGTGTCGAGCAACCGACGCTCGGGCGCATCCTGCTGGACGGCGAGGAGGTTTCCTTCTCGTCATCCGGGGATGCGGTGAATCGCGGCATCGGCATGGTGTTCCAGGAGCTGAACCTGTTCGGCAATCTGACGGTCGCCGAAAATATTTTCGCCACCCGCGAGATCACCAATCGTTTCCGCAAGATCGACCGCAAAGAGCAGGAGCGCCGCGCGGCGGAATTCCTTGAACGCCTGGAGGCCGGCATCCGGCCGGACATGCTGGTCGAGGATCTGCGCATCGGCCAGCAGCAGCTGGTCGAGATCGCCAAGGCGGTTTCGCTCGATGCGCGCATTCTCATCATGGATGAACCGACCTCGGCGCTGAGCGCGGCAGAAGTCGAGATACTGTTCAAGGTGATTGCCGATCTCAAGGCGCGCGGCGTGGCGATCGTCTACATCTCGCACCGGCTCGAGGAACTGATCCGCATCGGCGACACCATCACCGTGCTGCGCGATGGGCGCATCACCGGCCAGGCGGAGATGAAAGACGTCGACACCCAGTGGATCGTGCGGCAGATGATCGGCTCGGACGCCAAGGACTTCGCCAAGGCCGACGGCCATGTGCCGGGCGAAGAGATATTCCGCGCCGAGGACATCTGCCTGCCGCGCGTCACCGGCGGGCTTGCGGTCGATCACGTCTCGCTGTCGCTGCGCGCCGGCGAAATCCTCGGCATCTACGGTTTGATGGGCGCCGGACGCAGCGAGCTGTTCGACTGCATCATGGGCCGCCACGGCCATTCGACCGGCACGATATTCATTGCCGGCAAAAAGGTGCACGAGCGGGACACGACGCGGCGCATCCGGCGCGGGCTGGCGCTGATCCCCGAAGACCGCCAGCGCGAAGGGCTGGTGTCGATCCTCTCCGTCGCCAGCAATCTGACGCTGGCCAGCCTGTCGCGGTTCGTGCGCCTGTTCCACATTCGTGGTGCCGCCGAACGACAGGCGGTGACCCAGACGGTGCGCGAACTGGCCATCAAGGTCGCCGATCCGGCGCAGGAAGTCTCGTCGCTGTCGGGCGGCAACCAGCAGAAGGTGGTGATCGGCAAAGCGCTGCTCACTGGACCGAAGGTGCTGCTGATGGACGAGCCCAGCCGCGGCATCGACGTCGGCGCCAAGGCCGACGTGTTCCGCACCATGCGCAAGCTGTCGCGCGACGGCCTGGGGATCCTGTTTGCCACCTCGGATCTCGATGAGGTGATGGCGTTGTCCGACCGCATCGCAGTGATGAGCAATGGAAAATTGACCGGTATGTTCGATCGCGCAGAGGCGACGGAGGCCGCACTTGTCGCTGCCTCGGCCTTCGGCCACGGACCGGTCCCGCACGGAGAGCAAGGCGCATGACTGACATTCCAGCCAAGGCGGCGGTCAACTCCATTTCGAGCGGCTCGGTCCTGCTGACGCTGATGAAGGCGAGGACGTTCATCGCGCTGATCGCCGTGCTGTTGTTCTTCTCGATAGCTGCCCCCAATTTCCTCTCGGCCGCCAATCTTATCCTGATGTCGAAGCACGTGGCGCTGAACGCATTCCTCGCAATGGGCATGACCTTCGTCATCATCACCGGCGGCATCGACCTGTCGGTCGGCTCGATCGTCGGCCTGTGCGGCATGGTGGCCGGCTATCTCGTGCTCAACGGCGTCGACCTGCAGGTCGGCTATACCATCTATTTCAACGTCTTCGAGATCGCGCTGATCACGCTTGCCGTCGGCATATTGATCGGCGCCGTCAACGGCTTGCTGATCACCAGGCTTAACGTTGCGCCGTTCATCGCCACGCTCGGCGTGCTCTATGTCGCGCGCGGCCTGGCGCTGCTGTCGTCCGACGGGCGCACCTTCCCCAATCTCGTCGGCAAGCCGGAGCTCGGCACCACCGGGTTCGGCTTTCTTGGCGCCGGCCGGCTGCTTGGCCTGCCGGTCGCGCTGTGGATTTTGCTCGTTGTTGCGCTAGGGGCGGCCTATCTCGCCAAATACACCCCGCTCGGCCGCCACATCTTTGCCGTTGGCGGCAATGAGCGGGCGGCGCGGATTTCAGGCGTCCGCGTCAACATGGTGAAGATGTTCGTCTACATGTTCTCCGGCTTCTGCGCGGCGATCGTCGGGCTGATCATCTCGTCCGAACTAATGGCCTCGCATCCGGCGACCGGAGAGAGCTTCGAACTCAATGCCATTGCCGCGGCAGTGCTCGGCGGCACCTCGATGTCGGGCGGACGCGGTACCATCGGCGGCACCATTGTCGGCGCCTTCGTCATCGGCATCCTTTCGGACGGGCTGGTGATGATGGGGGTGAGCTCGTTCTGGCAGATGGTGATCAAGGGCCTCGTCATCATCGTCGCCGTCGTCGTCGACCAGGCACAGCGCCGGCTGCAGAGCCGTGTCACGCTGATGCAGATGGCAAAGGCCGGCTGACATGGCGGAGCTGCGTGGAGCGCTGATCGGCTGCGGCTTCTTTGCCGTCAACCAGATGCATGCCTGGCGCGACGTGGAGGGCGCCTCGATCGTGGCTATCTGCGACCGCGATCCGGACCGGCTGCGGGTCGTCGGCGACCAGTTCGGGATTGCGCGGCGCTATACCGATGCGGCCGCTTTGTTTGCCGGCGAAAGGCTGGATTTCGTCGACATCGCCACCACCGCACCAAGCCACAGAACGCTCGTCGAGATGGCGGCGCAGCACGGCGTTCCGGCAATTTGCCAAAAACCGTTTGCGCCGACGCTTGCCGATGCCAAGGCGATGGTGAAGGCCTGTGCCGACGCCGGCGTGCCGTTGATGGTGCATGAAAATTTTCGCTGGCAGTCGCCGATCCAGGCGGTGCGCGCCGTACTCGACAGCGGTGAGGTCGGCACGCCCTTCTTCGGACGGATCTCGTTCCGCTCTGCCTATGACGTGTTTTCCGGCCAGCCCTATCTTGCGACCGGCAAGCGCTTCATTATCGAGGATCTCGGCATCCATATCCTCGACATCGCCCGCTTTCTGCTGGGCGACGTCTCGACGGTCACCGCCCGAACGGCGCGCGTCAACCCTGCCATTGCCGGCGAGGACGTTGCGACGATGCTGATGGACCATACGAGCGGCGCCACTTCCGTGGTCGATTGCAGCTATGCAAGCAAGCTCGCGACAGAGCCGTTTCCCGAGACGCTGATCGAGCTCGACGGCAAGGACGGCACGATCCGGCTGGCGCAGGGCTACCGCCTCACCGTCACCGGCAGGAGCGGGACGGCCGTCAGCGACGTCTCGCCGCCGCTGCTGCCTTGGGCATCGCGGCCGTGGCACAACATCCAGGAAAGCGTCGTCGCCATTCAAAAGCATTGGGTCGATTGCCTGACCAATGGAACCGAGCCCGCGACCTCGGGCGCGGACAACCTGAAGACATTAGCGCTGGTCGAGGCAGCGTACGCCGGCGCCGCAAGCCGCGAACCGGTGCAACTCGACGCCTTGCTGAAATGACAGCCGACGCCTTCCTCCTCTACGGTACACGTGCCGTTGAAGCCGAACCGGTCAGGCTGCGCGCCGGCGCGCTGACGGCGGACTTCGTCAACGGCAATCTGCGCACCATCCGGCACGGCGACACCGAAGTTTTGCGCGCCATCGCCTACATCGTCAGGGATCGCGACTGGGGCACCTACGAGCCGGGGCTCACCAACCTTGTTATCGAGCAGGATGCCGAGGCTTTTTCCGTCAGCTATTCGGCAAATTGCCGGGCACCGGACGGCAGCCGGCTCGACTTCCGCGCGACCATCAAGGGCTCCGCCGATGGCCAATTGGTCTTCGACGTGAGCGCTCTTCCCGACAGCGATTTCGAAACCAATCGCTGTGGTTTCTGCATCCTGCATCCGATCGCCGGCCTGGCCGGCAGCCCGGTCACGGTCGAGCATACCGATGGCAGCGTGGTCGCGACCAGGCTTCCAGAGCTGATCGATCCCTGGCAGCCGTTCAAGGATCTGCGGGCGATCACCCACCAGGTCCGGCCGGGCGTCACCGCCGAATGCCGGATGGAAGGCGATACCTTCGAGATGGAGGACCAGCGCAACTGGTCGGATGCCTCCTACAAGACCTATGTCCGGCCGCTCGCGCTGCCATGGCCATACGTGCTGCCGGCCGGCGAGACCTTCCGCCAAACCATCAGCTTGCGGGTGGCGGGTCGCGGGAAAGTGCCGGCCGCCGCGGCAAGTGCCGAACCGATTCGTGTCAGGCTCGGCCAAGCCGGACCGGTGCTGCCGGATATCGGCGTTATCATCTACCCGGATGAGGTCGAGGCGGCGCTGGGCAAGCTGTCGGTGCTGTCCGGGCTTGGCCCGCAGCAATTGATGTTCCACTATGACCCGACGCGCGGCCACGGGCTCGCCGCCTTGCGGTCCTATGCCAGGCTCGCCGCCGCCTATCCGGTCCGGACAACGCTCGAATGTGTCATTGCCGGCGACGGCGATCTCGACGCCGAGCTTTCAGGCGTCGCCGACAGGGTGCGCCAGGCCGGGCTCAAGCTTTCGGCCATTGCCGTCTCGCCCTCGGTCGACCGGCAGTCGACGCCACCGGGCAGCGCGTGGCCGCAATGCCCGCCGCTCGAAGACGTCTATGCCGCGGCGCGGCGCGCCTTTCCCGACACCCGCCTCGGCGGCGGCATGTTCAGCTATTTCACCGAACTCAACCGCAAGCGTGTGCCGGCCGATCCGCTCGATTTCGTCACGCATTGCACCTCCCCGATCGTGCATGCCGCCGACGATCTCAGCGTCATGCAATCGCTGGAGGCACTGCCTTTCATAACGGCGTCTGTACGGGCGATCTTTGGAACAAAACCTTACCGGATCGGGCCGTCGACCATTGCCATGCGCCAGAACCCTTACGGCGGCGCGACCAAGGCCAATCCCGACAATCAGCGCATCGCCATGGCCGACCGCGACCCGCGCCATGCCGGGCTGTTCGGGGCCGCATGGACGATCGGCTATGCCGCACATGTTGCGCCGGCCGGGCTCGAAATGCTCACGCTCTGCAGCTTCACCGGACCATTCGGCGTACTGGCCTCGTCGGGCGAACCTGTCGAAGAAGGTACACCCCGGCCGATTTTCCACGCGGTGAAAGGACTTTGCGAGCTGGCCGGCCATGCGCATGTGGCGGCGACAACGACTGATGAGACGCGGGTGCTGGCGCTGGCCGGCCGCTCCCAGACAGGCAAGATCATCGTCTGGCTGGCGAATCTTACCCCGGACGACGTTCCGGTCGACGTTTCCGGGCTCGGCTCCGATCAGGGCCCTCTCAAGATTTGGGATGGACGAATGTCACGCCAGATTCAGCAAGACGCGTCGGGCCGAGACCGTCTTGTGATGACGCCCTACGCAATCGTGCGGGTCGGCTGAAGTCATTTGCCGAGGTTCATGGGTAGCCGCCTTCCGCAGCGGTTGCCCGCAGCCGCAGCACTTCCGTTGCCGACTTGTCACCGGATTTGCTTTCGAAACTCGCCTGGCGCCATTCCAGTTGTCTTGGAAAAAAGACGGCTGAACGAGGCGACGTCTTGATATCCCACCCGATAGCAAATTTCTGACACGCTCAGTTTCGTTTCCTCAAGCATGGATTTTGCCAACTCCAGCCGCCGTTCCTGGATCCATTTTCCCGGCGTTGTCTGGAGTTCGTCGAAAAATCTGCGAGACAGGGTTCGCGAAGACATGCCCAATTCGGTTGCGAGAAATTTCAGATCGATTTCCGACATCTTGTCTTTCGAGAGCTCGCGCAGCTTGTTCTCGAATGGGCTGGCCTCGTTCGAAATTTCGTCGAGAGGAAATTCGTAGGGACTCTGGAATTTGCGCGGCGGAGGAAGAACCAGAAGTTTTCGAATGATTCGCTCCTCCTTCGAGAAGCCCAGATCGATCAGCAAAGCCCTGGCGAGTTCGAGCCCGGAAAACCCGCCTCCGCATGTGTAAAGGCGGTCCTGGCGAATGAGCAAGCGGGAAGCGTCCCATCGCACTTGCGGAAACCGGCGGCTTGCCTCGGCTTTCAGCCACCAGGATATCGTTGCGCGTTTGCCGTCCAATAATCCTGAATTGGCGAGCAGATAACATGCACCGCAATGTGCTGCGATGATTGCGCCCTGCTGTTGTGCGAGCGCGATCAGCGGTTTTGAATGTTCACTCTCCTCGTCGAGCGAGCGCAGAAGCTCGGGAATCTCGACACCCGGCATCGCAATGAGAATCAGGACATCCATTTTCCGGGATGGTTGAGCCTTTGTCGGGAAGGAAATTCCGGTGCTTGATGTCGACGGCGCGCCCCTTGAAACGAACTCACATGAAAGAACCTGTGAACGGCAGACGTCATTCACAAGCTGAAACATTTCCACGAGCGTCGAGACAACGGCCGAATAGAAATTCGACGGCAGCCAGATCACAACGTGGAGGCTCCTGACAGCCATTGCGGTACTCCAGTGTCGTTCTCGTCGACTGGCAAGTCTAGCATAGTCTTTGTCAAAATTGCCAATTCCAGAGCAACCGCGGCGCCTCCAGGATGGCCGCATGCGGGCTGCCGACGACGCCGCCCGCGGAAATCCATGGCTGGGAACTACAAATGCTGAAATCGCTGAATGAAAACACGCGGCAAATACATCGGATTCAGACGGCAACAGAAAACTGCGTCGGTCCGGGCTCAGGCTGATCTGTGGTCAGTCAGTAGGCCGAGAGCACGGTGCCGGCCGCTACGCCGGTCGGGACCTTGCTCTAGATTTTCAGTTTCCGGAGTTCATCACGTAGAGCGCACGCGAGCGTTCGAGGTGCTTGATCATCGCCTTCTCGGCGCCATCCACATCCTTGGCTTCGATGCGTCCGATGATCTCTTCGTGCTCGGTCAGCGTGAACTTTTCCTTGCCGGTCCAGATCAGCATTTCGGTGTGGTATTCCTTTAGCCAGCCAAGCATTGCCTCGCTGACGGCGACATAGATCGGGTTGCCGGATATTGCCGCGATCTGGGTGTGGAATTTCATGTCGGCGGATATGAAGGCTTCCGAGTCGCCACGATGGCTGCGCTGCTCGGCGACCGTTGCCCGCAGCCGCTGCACGTCCTCGGCTGTGGCCTTTTCTGCAGCTTCCTTGACCATGCCGCGCTCGAAGAAGATGCGCGCGTTCTTGAGGTGCTCGAGCGTGTCCTTCGATGACGACAGGATGATCTTGGCTGCGCCGTCGACCTGCTTGATGATCGACTTGGCGGTCAGCTGCAGCACCTTGGCCCGCTCGCCATGCGAGATCGCGACCAGTCCCATATTGCTCAACGCCTGCATCGCCTCGCGGATCGCCGGCCTGCCGACCTCGAAGCGCTCCATCAATTCGCGCTCCGATGGCATGTCGTCACCCGGCAGCAATTCGCCGCTGGTGATCAGGCGCTTCAGTCTCAAGAATACTTCGTCGGAAAGCTTGCGCCGGACGATCGGCTCCGAACGGTTCATCGTCGCGAATCACTCCTTTGACCGGCCTATACCTAGCATTTCCGCCGTGAATCCCGGAACGCCTGTTGCCGGCTCGCCCTTACCTGCCAAGCCGGATAGGGCTTGCAATGCTTATGTACTCATTATACCAGATTTCGTGGGCCAAGGAACCTTTTTCGAACCACCCTGACAGGCCGCGCAAATATGATTGTTCTCACCTATCGCATCGAAACGCCCGGCAATATCGAGGCGCTGGCGGCCAAGATCGCAAGCGACCAGTCGACCGGAACCTTCGTCGCGCTGGCCGGCGAGACCGAAGAACTCAAGGCCAGGGTCGCGGCGCGGGTCCTGGCGATACGGCATCTGCCGGATGCGGATCGGCCGTCTCTTCCCGAAACCTGCCCCGAAGCCAGCAACGGCCCGGTCAAGCGCGCCGACGTCGACATCGCGTTTCCGCTGGACGCCATCGGCACCGACCTGTCGGCGCTGATGACTATCGCCATCGGCGGCACGTTTTCGATCAAGGGCCTGTCCGGCATTCGTGTGGTCGACATGAAGCTACCCGAGGAGTACCGGGGCACGCATCCGGGTCCGCAATTCGGCGTCGCAGGCAGCCGCACGCTGACCGGCGTCGCGGGTCGTCCGATCATCGGGACCATCGTCAAGCCGGCGCTGGGGCTCCGCCCGCACGAGACGGCCGCGATGGTGCAAGAATTGATTGCCGCCGGCGTCGATTTCATCAAGGATGACGAGAAGCTGATGAGCCCGGCCTATTCACCGCTGTCGGAGCGGGTGAGGGCAATCATGCCGCTGATCGTCGACCACGAGCAGAAGACCGGCAAGAAGGTCATGTATGCCTTCGGCATCTCACATGCCGATCCCGACGAGATGATGCGAAACCACGACCTGGTGGCAAAGGCCGGCGGCAATTGCGCGGTGGTCAACATCAATTCGATCGGTTTCGGCGGTATGGCTTACCTCCGAAAACGCTCCAGCCTGGTGCTCCATGCCCACCGCAATGGCTGGGACATTCTCACCCGTCATCCCGGCCTCGGTATGGATTTCAAGGTCTGGCAGCAGTTCTGGCGGCTGCTCGGCGTCGACCAGTTCCAGATCAACGGTATCGCCTCGAAATACTGGGAACCCGACTGGTCCTTTGTCGAATCCTTCAAGGCGGTGACCACGCCGATCTTTTCGCCGGCCGATTGCGCATTGCCGGTCGCCGGCTCCGGCCAGTGGGGCGGGCAGGCGCCTGAAACCTTCCAGCGAACCGGCCGGACGGTCGATCTTCTCTATCTCTGCGGCGGTGGCATCGTCAGCCACCCGGACGGGCCGGGCGCCGGCGTCCGCGCCGTGCAGCAAGCCTGGCAAGCAGCGGTCCAAGACATTCCGTTGGCGGATTATGCCTTGGGCCATGTCGAGCTGGCGCGGTCGATCGAGAAGTTCGGCGGCGGCGAGGCGGCCTGACGCCATGCAAAACCTGCTTCTGAGTTACTATGGCGACGACCTGACCGGCTCCACCGACGTCATGGAGGCGCTCGAGCTCGGCGGCGTGCCGACCGTGCTGTTCATGCGCCGGCCGGACGAGGCGCTGCTTTCGCAATTCGCGCATTGCCGCGCCCTCGGGCTGGCCGGCACCAGCCGCAGTGAGACACCGCTGTGGATGGACACGCATCTGCGAGATGCCTTCGCCTGGCTGAAGACCGTCAACGCCGAGATCTGCCACTACAAGGTCTGCTCGACCTTCGATTCCAGCCCGGCGATCGGCAGCATCGGCCGGGCGATCGAGATCGGCCGCTCGGTTTTCCGGCAAGGCAGCGTGCCGCTGGTGGTCGGCGCGCCGCAGCTGAAGCGCTACACCGCCTTCGGTCATCTCTTCGCTGCCTATCGCGAAAAATATTTCCGCATCGACCGCCATCCCGTGATGAGCCGCCATCCGACCACGCCGATGGACGAATCCGACCTGCTGATTCATCTGTCGCGCCAGACCGACCTCAGGTCTGGGCTGGTCGACCTGGCGACGCTGCAGTCTGCGTCGCGGTCGGAAGCATTCGACCGGCTTGTGGAGAATGGCACAGGTATCGTGCTTGTCGATGTCGATAGCCCGGAAACCCAGGCGCTTGCCGGCAAGGAGATTTGGCGCGCTCGCAAGCCGGGCGGTTATTTCGTCGTCGGCTCTTCGGGCATCGAATATGCCTTGCTGGCCGAATGGGCATCGAACCGGATCGTGGATGCCAAACCCGCCTTTTCGCCGCCGGGCGCTGCCGGCAGGATCGCCGTGGTCTCGGGGAGCTGCTCGCCGACGACGGAACGACAGATCCGGCATGCTCTGGCCGAAGGCTTCGACGGGATCGAGCTCGACCCGGTCGAACTGGTTTCCGAGGCTTCGAACGACGCTATTGCGCGCGCGGTTGCAACCGGCCGCTCCAGCCTACGGGCCGGGCGGAGCGTCATCCTCTACACCGCGCTCGGACCTGCGGCCGACCGCGGTGCTGAAATCGACCTCCGGGAAGGCGCCCGCCATAAGCTCGGCCGCGGCCTTGGCGAGCTTCTCCGCGAACTGACGCTTCAAGAGAAGCTACTGCGCGTGGTCATCGCCGGCGGCGACACGTCGAGCCATGCACTGGGCCAGATGGGCGTCGACGCGCTGACGGTGCGAATGCCGCTGCCGGCATCGCCGGGTTCGCCGCTTTGTGTGGCGCACTCGCGCATCAAGGCGATCGACGGGCTGGAAATTGCCCTCAAGGGCGGGCAGGTCGGAACCGACCGCTATTTCTCCGCTATTCGCGATGGGGTCGGCGGTTGAGAGCGGGGAATATCAGGTCAAATCGGTGATGCTCAATCGAGATCTAGGATAATCATTAGTCGGCAAACCAGAAAACTTCAGGCGTTCAGATCAGCGGCAATGCCACTCATCCCGCTATCTTGTACGGCCTATTGCCCTGCTTGGATGATACTGACGGGCATAGGCGACACAGGCGTCCACCGTGCTGACACAGAGCGCATCGCGGTTGTTCGGCAGGTTGTTGTCGCCGGCGTAGGCAACCTCGGCAACATGACCGTCAACCATTCGAATTTGTGTGTTGCAATAGCCGCCGGGGGCGACGTTGACGGAACCTCCGAGCGCCGGAACGGGGCCAATGGCCACCGTCGGAACCACAATGTTGAGATTGCCACGTTGAACGACGCGCTGATAGGTCCAGATCTGGCCGGATTTGCCGACAGCGGCAGTGGCGGTCGGAAAGCCGGCGCACATTCGAACGTCCGCCTCGCTAAGGCCGACCATCTCCTTGCGGGCTGCCGCCGCCGTGGCGTCCTCCTTCGCAGTGCTCGACGTGTCGTCTGGCATGACGCAGGAAGACAGGATGAAGGCGCTTGCCGATAGAAGGAGAAGGGCAAGCTTTCGGGTGTGGAAAGATGTCATACCAACTTCGGATTGGACGGGAGCCCCGAATGCCAACTTAGGAAGTGGGCCAATCGAGTCAACCGGCACAAAATTCACGAAGTCGTTTGGTCCGCCATTCCGCCGCACGCATCCGCTGCAAGAGGTTGAGGCTGCCGCCGTGACCCTCGCGCCCTATCTTCCGCCTGGGCATCGGATTTCCAAACCCGACCCCTTCTTGTCAGATGTACTGACGCACGGTGCTGTGACTTTGGTTCGGCCGACGGTGTGCTAGTTTCCAGCCAATTGTTCCGGAGACGTCATGCCTATCAAGCTGCAAGAAATCGCCCTCGCTCTTCTGCTGTTGGCTGCCGGCGCCGGGGTCGGTCATGCGGAGACGGCCCAGCGGCCGCCGCCCACGGGCGGGGTTCTCTCGCTCCTGCCACCGCCGCAGACTTCCGATCATTCGATCTCCATTGCCGGACGCACGCTCGATTACGAGGCCAAGGCCGGCACGCTGTCATTGCCGTCCGGCAAAGGCGATATCACCGCCGAGATTTTCTATGTCGCCTATGCTCTGCACCCCGGGAAAGACATGGGACCGGATCCGCGGCGCCCGATCACCTTCGTGTTCAATGGCGGTCCGGGAGCAGCTTCCGCATATCTTCATCTCGGCGCGCTCGGTCCGCGGGTCCTGGCGACTGCGGCCGATGGAAGTTTCCTGCCGCCGCCACAGAGGCTGTTCGATAACCCCGACACTTGGCTTGACATGACGGACCTGGTCTTTGTGGACCCTGTCGGAACCGGTTACAGCCGTGAAGCGCCCGGCACGGAAGCACACAGCTTCTGGGGCGTCAGCCAGGACGCCGCGTCGATAGGCGCGTTTATCCGGCTCTATCTGGCGCAGACGAACCGAACGGCATCGCCTGTCTTCCTGGCTGGCGAGAGCTATGGCGGCTTCCGAGCAGCATTGCTCGCCAGGAAGCTTCAGGAAGACATCGGCATCAGCCCGAGCGGCGTCGTGCTGATTTCGCCGGCGCTCGAATTCACGCTGGTGCGCCCGGACGAGTTCCAGCCGCTCCACTGGGCGCTGGAACTGCCGTCGCTGGCGGCAGTGCGCCTGCACAGCGAAGGCGTTTCCGGCCCGGCTCTGCAGGAGCGGCTGGCCGAAGTCGAACGCTATGCGCTCGGCGATTATCTGGCCGCGCTGGCCGGTGGGCTGGAGCAAGGTGGACGCCTGGCGAGCCAGCGTGTCGCCGCAATCACCGGTCTGCCGCTCGATCTCGTCCAGCGGCACTTTGCACGCATTCCCATAGGGCTCTTCGCCAAGGAGTTTGCACGGGCAAAGGGCAATGTTCTCAGCGCCTATGACGGCAACATCGCTACAGCGGACGTGGCGCCAGAGAGCCTGGGAGTCGAGGGTCCCGATCCGGTGCTCGATCGAAGCGTGCCGGCGCTCACCTCCGCTTTCGTCGGCTATGTGCGTGATGAATTGAACTTCCGTACGGATATCAGCTATCGGCTTCTCAACCGCGAAGTCAGCGGCAATTGGGACTATGGAACGAGCCCGACGCGTCAGGGCTATGCGGGTGTCATGGACGACCTTCAGCAGGCGCGCACGCTGAACCCCAGCCTCGGCGTGCTGATCGTCAACGGCTACAGCGACCTGGTGACACCGTATATGGGCTCGCGCTACCTGCTTGGTCAAATTCCTTCGCTTGCCGGCGCAAAGCCCATTCGCAGCGAGGTGCTGGAGGGCGGGCACATGATGTATCTGAGGCCGGATGGACGGGCGGCACTGAAGCAGGCCGCGTCCGAGCTTTACCGAACGACGCAATGAGACGGTTTGCGCAAAAAAGCGCCGGATGCGCTGTTCGCCCTCTCATCAGGCCCTAGTTCCATCGCGATTGATCGGTTACACACCTAGGATGGCGTCTTTTAGCGACGTTCGACAGCGGATTAGCCGGCTCTCCAGAATCGCGCCACTGGTGCGGCGTGCTGCCGAGCGGGCCATTCGGAATACCAGGCCACACAGGCTGACAAGCCTCGTCGACCGCTGGAATGCGCTGTCGCTGGCCACGCAGTTCCTGCTCGCGGGCGGTCTATTCTCCCTGTCGGCCATGGTGGTGGTCGGGATTTCAGTCACGAGCCACATAGAAGCCGTGGTCACGCAGAATTCGGCTTCCGCTACGGCTCTTTACGTGGACAGCGTTATCGCGCCGCTGCTTCCGGATATGCGCAAGAGCGAAGTCCTCGACGAGAGCGTCGCCCACGCGCTCGATGAAACGCTGGGACAAGGGGCACTCGGCACAAGGCTCGAATCGTTCAAGCTCTGGCGTCGCGACGGAACCATCCTGTATTCGACCGACAAGACATTGATGGGCAAGCGCTTTGAACCCAGCGACAATCTCCGGGCAGCATTCGCAGGCCAAATGGTTTCGGAGTTCGACAAGCTCGACGATCCGGACAGCGAGGCCGAAAGAGCCAGCGGCTTGCATCTCCTCGAGATCTACAATCCGGTGCTGCAGCCATGGTCGGGGGAAGTGGTAGCCGTTTCGGAATTCTACGAGGTCGCCACTGATTTTGAAAGAAACCTGCATCAGGCACTCATTCGAACCTGGCTGGACGTTGCCGCCGTCACAGCGGCCTTCTTTCTCGGACTGTCGGCAATCGTGTTCCGTGGCAGCCGCACGATCAGTTCGCAGAGCCGCTCGTTGAAGCAGCGCATTGCCGAGCTTTCCGATCTGCTTGCTCAAAACAGACTGTTGAGGCTGCGGGTGCAGCGTGCCTCGCAGCGTGCCACCGCAGTTAACGAACGCTATCTCAGGCGCATCGGTGCGGACTTGCACGATGGCCCCGCGCAACTGGTTGCTCTCGCGGCGCTGGGGATCGACAGCCCCGTCATTGGCGATCCCGCTACGACGCAATCGAAGCGTGCACAGGAATTGCTGGCCATCAAAGCACATCTGGACAATGCCATGCGCGAGATCAGGAGCATCAGCAAGGGCCTTGTCCTGCCGCATATCGAGCATGCCGAACTGGGTGAGATTCTCCAGCTTGCCGTACAGGCGCACGAAGAACGAACCGGCGTCAAAGTGAGATTATCGATGACCGGCGGCCATACGCCGTTGTCGCCAGCGGCCAAGATCTGCATCTTCCGCTTCGTCCAGGAGGCGCTGAACAATGGATTCCGCCATGCCGGAGGTGAAGGTCAGTCGGTCGAGAAACATTTCGACGGCGAGCGCGTTTGTATCGAAGTGTCCGACGCCGGCGCTGGGTTTGACCCGCAAATCGTGCGTCCCGAGAGGCTGGGACTCGTTGGGCTGCGCGAGCGGGTGGAAAGCCTCGGGGGCCAGTTTACCGTGACTTCCTCACAGAGTGGCACAGTCGTAAGAATGGCCCTCAACATCGTTGAAATGGGGCAGACATGACAGTAGCCATCAAACTCGCCATCGTCGACGACCACCCGCTGTTCAGGGAAGGCGTTGTGCGCACGCTCGATCAGATCGGCGGGTTCGAGATCGTCGGTGAAGGAAGCAGCAGAGACGATGCCCTGCGGATAATCGAAGACCAGCGGCCCGACATTCTGCTGATGGACATCTCGGTTCCTGGAGGTGGCCTTGGCGTGATCGGACCGGCCCTGGAGCGGCATCCGGCACTGAAAATTGTGATGCTGACCGTTTCGGAAGAAAACCAGCACGTGATGACCGCGTTGCAGAGCGGGGCAAGGGGCTATGTTCTGAAGGGGGTCGGGTCGAGGACGTTGGCTGCGATCCTGCGCACGGTAGCGTCGGGCGAACGATATGTCTGTCCACAATTGTCGGCGCGCCTGTTGGCCGATCTGTCGGCTCAATCAAATGAGCCGGCGAAAGCTGACGGACTTGCCGAACTCACCAGCCGCGAAAGGGAGATCCTGACGCTGGTGGCCGCGGGACTGAGCAACAAGCGGATCGGGCTTCGGCTGAACCTGCATGAGAAAACGATAAAGCACCACATGACGCGAATCCTGGCCAAGCTCAACGTCAGCAACAGGACCGAAGCCGCGATGACCTTGCGCGACGCGACTGAGCGCCGGCATCCGCCTGTTCGCGATCATGCTTGAGCCGAAATTGCCGCACGGCGCGGCTATGTGAACTGGCCCTCAGTTGATCATTTCAAGCAACCTGTCCCGATCGGAACGCGTCGCCAGGCGCCGAATGATGGTGCGGCCCTTGGCATCTCGCATTTCATATTGGCCGCTATCAATGCGCTCGCTGAGGCCGTTCGAATGCACCACGCCAATGCTCGGCCCGCTCACCTCGACCCGGTCTCCCGTGGTTGCATTGATGAAGAGTTTCGGCTTGCTGTCGGGGTTTGCCGCAGGGGCCAGATCAGGGGGATTGTCCTCCTGCGACTTTGCTTTGTCCTTGCCCGCATTGCTATTCGAGTTTGAGTTGCCAGAGTTTCCACCTGGATTGCCGGAATTGCCGTTCCCGTTCCCGTTCCCATTGCCATTTCCGTCCCCGCTACCACTACCACCATCTTTGGCCCAGGCAGTTTGCGGGCCGAGCGTCGGCGACGGTCCGTCGAACATGACGCGATAGGGGCTCACGACGAGAATGAAGGTCAACACGACTACAGAAATGCCGACACGACGTCCTCGTGAAGATCCGGTCCTTCGTCTCCGGGTCGTCATCAGTGAACTTGCCAGTCGCATGTCGGAAATGCCCTTAACCATACGGCTCTGTCGTACTGCCTCCTGTTCGAATTCGTGTGACGCTTAAAACAATGGTTTGCATCCGGGACGTCAAGACCCACCAGTTCCACGATGGTAACTGGTGGGTCTCGCTAGCGCAGGAAGGGACTATTTACTGCGCAAGTTTTTTGCCTTCCTTTGGTTGCGTCTCTCGGCGAAAGCGCCGACTTCCCACCATCAGCCAACTATGAATCCAATTGCCGTGATCCCGAAACACAGGCCAAATAACGGAAAAAGCAGCCAACGTGCCTGGTGAACGCTCGGGTCCATAGCGGCCTCCTGTAACAGTCGGCATCGCAACGGGGCCATCGGAACTCGGTTCCTGAAACTGTCGCCTTTCGGGCTTTTGCGATAGCAGCCTCGGACCAAAGTTTGGCCGTGCAGGTCCTTGGTCGACAGTCTTACAGACTGAAGTCCAATACCAGGAGCAATGGACCCCGCCCTGCGTTCGGCGCCCTTTGTATCCACCTGGCGGCTGCGATCCACCGCTTCCTTCGAATGCTTTGCGTTCCTGGCACTATGGCAACAGCGACGTTGGTCCACTGCTATGTCGTTGAAACGTCACCAATACAGACCCACATCTAAGCTGCGTCGGATGTCTCCTCCCATTGCGTCCGGCGTGTTCCCCTCTCGAGGTTATAGACCTTCACGCTTGGCCGGGCTCAACAGTCCGGCCTTTTCTTTTGGCATTTGTGCAATCCGCCTGATGGCCCTTTTGCGAGACGCCGGAAAAAATCGATTTGCAAATGCATTCATGTACTCATAATCTGTCACCATGAGCACGATTTCCAAAGTTGCCACGCGAGCGGGCGTGTCGCGCACGACTGTGTCGCATGTCATCAACCATGCCGACCGGGTGTCGAAATCGCTGCGTGAACGTGTGCAAGCGGCGATCGACGAACTCGGTTACACGCCGAACCCGCAGGCGCAAAGTCTGCGCACCGGCCGCACCAACATCATCGCGATGCTGATCCCGGACATCCGCAACCCGTTCTATCCGGAGCTGGTGAAAACGGCGCAGTCGACGCTCGAACTGGTCGGCCTCGACATGCTGATCTTCAACACCGACGTGCCGGGCGGACATTCACAGGATCACGGCCGCGAATATTTACGCCAGATCGGGCGCAAGCGGGTCGACGGCGTCATCGTTGCCGACTTCGCGCTGCACGGCATGCACAGCGAACTGCTCAGCCTCGATGTGCCCGCCGTCTTCATCGGCCATCTGCCGAACCATGCTGTCGACAGCGTCCAGCTGGACGATTTCGGCGGCGGCTATCTGATGGGCGAGTATCTGGCGAAGAGGGGCCATCGCCGCGTCGCCCATGTCACCGGGCCTTCCTTTTTCAAGGAAGCGATGGCGCGCGCCGCCGGCTTCGAAAAAGGGCTCGCCGACAATGGCGTGCCAATCGCCGCCGATCTGCGGTTCGAGGGAAGCTATCTTGCTCCGTCCGGACGGGAAGCCGTTACCTGGCTTAAGGAGAAGCACGGCGGAAACCTGCCGTCGGCGATGTTCTTCGCCAATTATCTGATGGCCTCCGGTGCGCTGACCGAATTCTACGACCATGGGATCAATATCCCTCAGGATATCGCCATCGCAGTCTTCGATGACCTGCCTCAACTGGAATATGTCAGGCCGAAGCTGACCCGTGTCGGCAACAGTCCGACAATGCTTGCCAAGCGCGCCACGGAAATGCTGCTCGAACGGCTGGGTGGCAAAGTCGAGGGCGCGCCGCGCACCGAAGTGATCCCATGCGCATTGAGCCCATTCGACAGCGCGTGACGGCAGATGCCGGCAATGGGAACGGAGGTCCCTTCGCCAACGTTCGACCGAACAACATCAAAGGGAGGAATTGATGACTGACAAAACGACCCGCGGCCGGCCATTGGCCAGCCTGAACCGCCGTCGGCTGATCCAGGCCGGCGCTACTTTCGCCGCCGGCCTCACAGGCTTCCCGTTCATCAACAGGATGGCCGTGCGCGCTCAGGAAGCGCCGCTGAAATTCTGGCAATTCTATGCGCCTGGTGGAGACGTGAAGCCGCAGGTCCAGTGGTTCGAGAAGCTGGTGGCCGACTGGAACGACGCCCACGACCAGAAGGTCGAGCTCGAGTATGTCGTCAACAGCGAATACATCTCCGGTTCCAAGCTGGCAACGGCCTTCGCGTCGGGCGAGGGCCCCGACATCTTCCTCATCAGCCCCGGCGATTTCCTGCGTTATTACAATGGCGGCGTATTGGCCGACCTGACGCCGCATATCGAGGATGCCGCCAAAGCCGATTTCCCGGAAAGCGTCATCGCCAACCGCATGGTGGACGGCAAGATCTACGGTGTGCCGATGGAGGTCGAGCCGATGGCCTTCTACTATTCGGTCAAAGCGTTCGAGGATGCAAAACTCAACGAGAACGACGTGCCGAAGACCTGGGACGAGCTGTTGGCGGTCGCCAAAAAGCTGACGACGCCCAGCCGCTACGGCGTGCTGTTCGAAACGACGCCCGGCTATTACCAGAACTTCACCTGGTATCCGTTCCTGTGGCAGGGCGGCGGCGAGTTCCAGGATAAGAACGGCAAGAGCGCCTTCGATTCGCCGGCCACCGTCCAGGCGCTGAAACTCTGGCAGGATGCCATCAACGCCGGCGTGGCGCCGCGTCAAGTGGTCGGCGGCGGCTTCGACATAGTCGCCAATCTCGGGGCAGGGCTGTGCGCCATGCAGAACTGCGGCATCTGGGGCATTTCGGCGATGGACAACAACGCCAAGGACGTGCCCTACGGCATCTTCAAATTGCCGACACCGGCCAATGGCAAATACGTCACCGTCGGCGGTGGGTGGGCCTTTGTCGCCAATGCCGGAGGCAAGAACCCGGATGCTTCCGCCCAGTTCTGCGCCTGGGCGCTGGCCTCGATGGATCAGGCCTCGATCGACCGGGTCGTCAACTGGTGCACGGTCGCCAAGAGCGACATGCCGCCGCGCAACAGCGCGCTGAAGGCCGGCGCCGATGTCTTCAGCACCGGCAAGTTCGGCACATTCGCCAAAGAGATCCACCCGGGAACGCGCGCCGAACCGCGGGTTCCGCCTGAGGCCTACAAGATCATCTCCGATGCCATCCAGTCGGCACAGCTTGGCGGCGTCGATGCCCAGCAGGCGGCGACGACGGCCAGTCAGCAACTCGATGCGTTCCTCGCCTCCTATTCCGGCGCGCCGATCCTTTAGGCGCTTTCCAACATGCATGTGGACCAGATGGAACCGCCAGCCGCGAGCACCAAATCCGCTCGCGGCCTTACCGCCAAGCAAAGGGAACTCTGCGCCGCATGGCTGTTCGTCCTGCCCGATGCGCTCGGCCTGCTGGTGTTCGTCGGCGTGCCGATGCTGCTTTCGCTCGCCGTCGGGTTCTTCGAAGTCAACGGCTTCGGCGGCTATAGATTCGTCGGGCTCGGCAATTATCGGCGCATGTGGAGCGATCCGCTGTTCTGGTCATCCGTGAAGGTGACCGTGGCCTATGCCGTCATGCTTGTGCCGGCGCTCTACGCCGCCGGGCTGGGGCTGGCGCTTCTGGTACAGAAGACCAACCGCTTCAACGCGGTCATGCGCTCGATGTTCTTTGCGCCACAGATGGTCAGCCTCGTCGTGGTGGCCCTCGTGTGGCAGCTCATGCTGGTCGAAAAGGTCGGCATCGTCAGCCGGCTGGCGCCGCTCGTCGGCCTCGGCGGAATTTCGCTGCTCGGCGATCCAAATCTGGCGCTGTTCACGCTGGTCGTGGTCAGCGTCTGGTTCCTGATGGGCTTCTACATGCTGATCTTCCTCGGCGGGCTCCAGGACATCCCGGCAGAGTACTACGAAGCCGCAAAGATCGACGGCGCCGGGCCGGTGACAAGCTTCTGGTACATTACCTTGCCCTTGCTCAAGCCGACCAGCTTCTTCGTCCTCCTGGTCTCGCTGGTCGCGGCTGTCGCCGGCGGCCAGGTCTTCGACCTGATCTATGTGATGACCAAGGGCGGGCCGGTCAATTCGACCTCGGTGCTGATCATCTACATCTACAAGCAAGCGTTCCAGTTCGGCGCCTTCGGCTATGCATCGGCAATGGCATCGCTGCTGGTGCTGGCGCTGATGCTGGTCACGGTCTTCTTCTTCCTGCTGACGCGTGGCGGACGTTTCGAGCATGACTGACAGCCGAACTCCTTCCGCGCGTTCGCAGATACAAGCGGCGAGGCTTGCCTGGATGCTGGCGACCGCGGCGCTTGGCCTGATGACGGTGTTCCCGCTGGTCTGGATGCTGGTCATCTCGCTCAAGCCGGCGAGCGACGTCTTCACGCCGAGCCTCATTCCGGAACGGCCGACGCTCGGCAATTTCCTCTACGTGCTGACCGAGGTGCCGTTCCTGCGCTATCTCTTCAATTCGTTCTTCGTGTCGGCGACGGTAACGGTCGCTGCGCTGTTCTTTCATTCGATGGCCGGCTATTCGCTCGCACGGCTGCATTTTCCGGGCCGCGACATCCTGTTCCTCGCCATGTTCTCGACCTTCCTGGTGTCGCTGCCGGTAATCATCGTGCCGCTGTTCATTTTGACGCGGACGCTGCACATGCTGGACAGCTATGCCGGGCTGATCATTCCGGCGATCTTCAACGCGTTCGGCATCTTTCTGCTCAGGCAATACTACCTGTCGCTGCCGAGGGAGTTGGAAGAAGCGGCGATCATGGATGGCGCTGGCTACTGGCGCATCTATTGGAGCATCATCCTGCCGCTCAGTCGGCCGATTCTGTCGGCGTTGGCGATCCTGTTTTTCCTCGCCAACTGGAACGCTTTCCTGTGGCCGTTGACGATCACATCGGACCTCAACCTCTGGGTGGTGCAGGTAGCCATTGCAAACTTCAAGAGCCAGTACGCCGCCGCCTGGAATTACGTCATGGCCGCCTCGACCATCGTCGCCGTGCCGATGCTGGTCCTCTTCGTGATCTTCCAGCGCCAGATCATGGAATCCATCAAGACAAGCGGCCTGAAATAACCGCTGAAGCAAGAGGAGAAACACATGGATAATGCCGGCCTGTCGCCGCTTCGCGGGCTCGCCAAATTGCGCGACGCCAAAACCCGCCGGTTCTCAAGCTACGACCGCACCGGCGGCAATGACGACCGGCTGCATATTGAACCTGGCCAGACGGTGGTGATTGCCGAGCATAATGGTGCCGGCATCGTCACGCATATCTGGGCGACGCTCGCATGCAAGAGCGAGGACTTCCTGCGCAAGATCGTATTGCGCGCGTATTGGGATAGTGAGCAACATCCGAGCATAGAAACGCCGATCGGCGATTTCTTCGGCATGGGCCAAGCCCGCACCCGCAATTTTGCCAGCCTGCCGGTCCAGGCAAGCCCAGAGGACGGCAAGGCCTTCAACTGCTATTTTCCGATGCCGTTTGCCAGCCATATGCGGTTCACCGTAACCAATGAAGCCGATGACGACCTGCTTTTCTATTATTATGTCGATCTCGAACTGCACGAAAAACTGGAGGAAGGCCTGGGCCGCTTCCACGCCCAGTACAGGCAGCAACGACCTGATGGCATCGACGAAGCGGGGCTGGCCAACGAGCAGTTCCTATTTGGCGGCGAAAATATCGACGGGAACGGCAACTACACCATCCTCGAGGCGGAAGGTCACGGCCACTATGTCGGCGTGCTCTATTCCGTCTATTCGCGCCGCCGCTCCGCCCTGTGGGACTGGTACGGCGAGGGCGACGACATGATCTTCGTCGACGGCGAGCCGGGCATTTCCGTGCCGGATACGGTGCGTAAGCCCGATCCGCGTATCGGACTGAAGGCCGGACTGATCGGAGATCGTGGCGAGACCAGCCCCGGCGCCAATGATGCCTGGCCGCCGACCCTGCACGGCACCGGCACCGAGGATTATTTCAATACGGCATGGTGCCCGACACAAGATTACAGCGCGCCCTATCACGGCATCATCGCTGCCGGCGGGCCGAACTGGACCGAGCCGGTTACGCTCTATCGCTGGCACATAGAAGACCCGGTCATCTTCCACAAACGCATCCGGGTGACCATAGAGCACGGTCACGCCAATCGCCGCTCGGACGACATCTCGTCGGTCGCCTTTTGGTATCAGGCCGAACCGCACAAGCCGTTCGAAGCGCTTGCCGATGTCGAGGACCGCATCCCCACCTTTCGCGCGCCTTATCATAATTGGAAGGCTGCCTTCGACGAGAAGAGGCGTTAGGCCGGCGTGCGTTCGAATTGAGCCGTGCATCCCGCGCTATCTGCGTCGGGGCATCACCCTGCCGTAGCGCGCCGCCTCAGCTGCGAGGTGGAAGTTGCTGGACAGACCAGGTGTTGCCGTCGGGATCCTCAAAGAAGACAAATCTGCCCCAGGGAAAATCCTTGATATCGCTGACCTCGATACCTTGAGCGGCCAGGTACCGGTGTGCCTCATCGATATCGGGCACGACCAGTTGCAGGCCCTTTATGGATCCCGGGGGGCTGTCGACGAGGCCCTTGCCCATGGCAATCGAACAGGCCGAACCGGGCGGCGTCAATTGCACGAAACGTATCTCGTCACTTACGGTGTGGTCGTGATCGAGATGAAAGCCGACCTTGCCAACATAAAAGGCGATTGCTCTATCGACGTCCGATACGGGGACCGGGACTAGTTCCAGCTTCCAATCCATGACAGCCCTTTCGCAGCTTGATTGCCAAGTGGTGCCGAACACCGTGGGCGACATCCCGCCATCTCCCCAATGCCATTGTCGGCGCGGGCCGCTCAGTCAGTCAAGAGATATCCGGGTTCGGTCGGAGACTTCAAGGCCGGGTCGGCCAAAGCTCCCCACGCCAGGCGATTTTCACAGGACCACGAAACAATTGTCTCCGGTCGCCGTTTTGCCCGCAGAACCTTTCGAGGAGGCGACGATGAGCGCAACCGGCTTGGACGTTTTTGACAAAACGCTGCAAATAACAAACATCTGGCTTGACGAGGTCATGGCAGATCTTGGTCCGGATCGACACATCGCCTGGCATGCATTGGGCGCCGTTCTGCGAACCCTTCGTGACAGGCTACAGATCGGACTGGCGGCCAAATTGGGAGCGGAACTGCCGCTGCTCGTGCGCGGCGCCTACTATGATCGCTATCGGCCCGCCGACATGCCCGACAAGACACGCTCGCTCGAGGAGTTCCTGCAACACACCGCCGATGAATTGAAATCGACCCGTCCTGTCGATCCAGAGGATGCGGCCCGCTCGGTGCTGCGTGTGCTTGCACGGCATATCGACCTTGGCCAGTCGGCAAAGGTGCGGGATGCGCTGCCAAAGGAAATCCAGGTCCTCTGGCCTGAAAGCATGGGGGTCAAATAGCGGCTAAAGTCAGAGGTTAGTGGAGTGCACCGGACCGGACTGCGCCACGCTCAAGGGCGAAGTTCTCAGCCGGTATGGACGGTCGCGGCTTAACCTGGAAAGATTGTGAAAACGCCATCGACGCGGATTACCTGTCCGTTGATGAAGGCGCGCGCGGACCGGCGAGGAAGGCCAACGCTTCGGCGATCTCTTCAGGCTCCGCATACCGGTTCAGACCGACGGTGTCCAGGTCGTCACGAACGCCGCACGATGTGTTCGACAAGGCGGGGCGCCTCCTCGGCGACTGCCAATATTGTGCCTGACTTGCGTGTGGAGGCGAAGTCCAACCCGGCGAAGTAAATGCCTGGCAGGGCGGCCACGCCATCCTCGTGTTCAGGCTGTCCTTCCGGGTCGAGCAGACCGGAAAGCCTCACCCAACTGAAATCACCCTTGAAGCCGGTGCACCACACCACGGTCGTGATGCCGGACCCGGCGAGATCAAGCGAAACGATAGCCGGGTCCGGCCGATGCGCGGTGACGGTATCCGCTGGATCCGGCTCCGACACGGGAGCATCGATTCCAGAGCGGCTGATGTATTCGTCGATATAGCGTTTAACGTTTGCGGAGGCTTCATCCGCAAAACGAATATGCTCTTCGAGATCGTCGGCGAATGACAGACGGCCGTCGTCCTCGACGCCCGCGAGTCGCCCTAGCAGCACGATGCCTCGGGCGCCGAGCGCTTGCAGGCTTATCGTGTGTTCCACCCCAAGCAGACCACGAGGTGGAATGCGCCCCGCAAGTCGAATGATCTCGTCTCGACGCACGTCGAGAAACCCGCTTTCGACGAGCCAGATCATGATGTCGCGACCTCGGTAGCGCCGCGAGAGCCGCCCGACGCGGCTGGTGGCAAGGAAGACCGTTCGGCCTGCTTCTGCCAGTTCCTCCGCGATCTGGACACCAGACTGGCCGCTTCCGACCACCAGCACCGCTCCAGCCGGGAGATCGGCGGCGCTGCGGTAATCAGAAGCATCGATTTGGCGCAGGCCCGGCGGCAAGGCAGCGGCGAAAACTGGCCGCACCGGACAATTCAAGTGACCGCTTGCGATCACCACGTTGCGTGCCAAAACTGTGCCGCGCGAGGTGGTCAACCGATAGACGCCATTCCCGTGCCCACCGGATAGCTCGGTCACAACAGTGTCCGGTTCGACCGGTAGTTCATTTCGCCTGGCGAAATCCTCAAGCAGGGCGACGAACTGGTCGCGCGTCAGGGCACCGAACGGATCTGAACCGTCATAGAAGTCGCCTGGCATGACGGTCTGAACGTTGGGGGTATTCATCCGGAAAGAATCCCACGCTGGGTGCGCCAGGTCTCTCCGATGCGGCCTCGCTCCAATACGGCATGGCGCAAGCCTTGCGGTGCCAGCGAATAGCTGACGCCCAGGCCGGCCCAACCGGCCCCGACCACCACCGCATCAACGATGTTGGCGTCATCCGTCATTTGCCGCGGATCCGGGTGCTAGCGCCGGAGCAGCGCTTCGAGGCGGCACCAACGCCATCAGCGTAACGCCTTGGCCGGCGAACAACCGCCAAACAGCACCCGATGCTGCCTGAACCCATCCCCGCGATCTGCATGGTTTCGCCCCCGACGCGAGGGCACGATAACAGCTTTATCGGGTCACGGCACAACCAAATACTCATCCGAAACCGGCAACGGTCGCAGCTTAACCTGGAAAGAGTGTGAAGCCGCCGTCGACGCGGATTACCTGTCCGTTGATGAAGCGCGCGCGCGGACCGGCGAGGAAGGCCACCGCTTCGGCGATCTCTTCAGGCTCCGCATACCGGTTCAGCGATTTCTTGCTCGAATCCATGCGCTGCGGATCGACCACGCGGCTCGCCTGGAACCGTGCCGTCTTGGTGGCGCCAGGGCTCACCGCATTGACGCGTACGCCATCGTCGATCAGTTCCTTGGCGAGGCAGCGCGTATAATGGACGACAGCTGCCTTGAGCGTCGAGTAGACCACTTCGGGCGAGCATCCGATATGCGCTGCCGCCGAGGCGATGTTGATCACCGAGCCCGAGCCGCGCTTGACCATAGGCGGAACGAACGCCTGGCAGACCAACATCGTGCCGATAAGGTTGTTCTCGGTTAGAACCTTGATGTCTTCGTAGTCGATGTCGAGCGCGTTGTTGGGACTGGGCTTTACGCCCTTGGCGCCGATGTCGCCGCCGGCGCAGTTGACCAGTACGTGCACGTCGCCGAGATCCGCCTCGATCTTCCTCCTCATTTCGGCGACGGCCTGCTTGTCGCCGATGTTGCCGGTGACCGCGGTGATGCGCGTCCCATGCTTCTCCAAGCCCCTGGCAGAGTCGCCGAGGTCCGCGAATTCGCCATATTGAGATGGCCGGGTCCAATCGAGGTCGTGGACCGCGACGTTTGCGCCAAGTTCGGCCAAGCGGTCGGCCATCACGCGGCCGAGGCCGCGTCCCGAGCCGGTCACGAAGGCGGTCAGGCCGCTGAGTTCTCGGGCAGTCATGCTGATTTCTCCTTTGCAATGAAATCGAACTTCATCATGTTGGCGGCGCTGCGCCGGATCATGTCGAGCTCGTACGAAACGAGCGCACCGTCATCATCGCGCTCCCATGGCGTGCGGTAGTCGGCGTCGTCCGCAAGGCGGTTCAGGCGCGCAGCACTCAGGCAGGCCGCGAATTCGCGGGCGGTCTTCGGCGCATATCCGTTCCACCAGTCGTCGGTGAGACAGCGAACGTGACGGGCCTCCAGCGCGCCGGGCTCAAGCACCGCCGTCAGCGTGTCGTGGTGCTCGCCAAGGATGGCTGCCAGTTCGGCGAATGGCACGGCGCCGTCGCCGATCGCGCAGCGGACCAGGCGGTAGCCCTCATCCGTGAACTGGACGCGATAATCCTTGAGGTGAACGTGGCGGACATGGGGCGCGATCCGGCGCGTGAAGGCAAGCGGCGCCTCGCCGACAGGAAAGGTGTTGCCGGTGTCGTAGGTGATGCCGACACCCGGCCCGCCGAGTTCGCAGAACGCAACCAGTTCGTCGCTGCCGAAGTCCTGATGGTTCTCGATGCCGAGCACGCGGCCCTCCGCCGCCGCACGCGGCCCCCATTCCGTCAAGGCAGCGCGAATCGTTGCGTTGAATTCGCTCCATTTCCGGCCCCACGCATTGCGGTCGCCGCACAGGACGGGCGTCAGTGCGATACGGATCGTTGTTGCCTCGAGCAGGCGCGCAGCCCGAAAGGCGTTGTCCAGTGGACCTGCCACGAGCAGTCCGCCGCTCACCACCGGGACGATGTCCAGCGCGGCAAGACGCCTGCGCAGCGCGACGATTTCGGCGTCCGTTAGTTCGGTCAACCAGGGTTCGTAGATCTCGAGCGTGCGTGCGCCCAGTTCCTGCGCCAGTGCTATGAAGCCTTCCAGCCCCGCGCCGTCCGGATTGTGCCGCGGCGTGCCGCGGCCCTGCAGTCCGAGATGGTAGGTCAGTCCGTAGGGGTTGAGGCCGAGACGAAGCATCAGCTTGGCGGTTCCAATGGAGAGCGGAGAGGCGTCACTAGCGCAGACCGGCATCGACGGTTATGGACTGTTTGGTGATCATGCGGCTGTCGTCGGCCGCAAGGAAGAGCACTGTCCGTGCAATCTCCTCGCCCAGCAGGACGCGGCGGATCAGTTGCCGCTGCACCGTCTGGTCGACTGCCTCCTGCGTCTTGAACCACAGCTCGCGCTGCCGCTCGGTCATGACGGCGCCGGGTTCGACTGCATTGACGCGGATGTTGTCCGGTCCGAACGACCGCGCCAACGCACGCGTCAGCGCCACCACAGCCCCCTTTGCGGTGGCATAGGCCACCATCTGGTCCGCTCCGAACCGCCAGGCGATGGAAGAGAAATTTATGATCGAGCCGAAGCCGAGTTCCTTCATATGCGGATGCACTGCCTGGGCGGCGAAGAAGTGATGCCGGAGATTGACGTCGAAGCTGCGGTCCCAATATTCCGCCGTTACCGCGTCTATGGGATGGCGCTGATCATTGGCAGCGTTATTCACCAGGACCGCGACCGGACCAAGCCGCGCGCGCACGCCTTCTACCGACGCCTTTAGCGCATCGACGTCGGTTACATCGCAATGGAGGTACAAGGGAGCCTGCCCGGCGGCACCACCGAGCTCGCGCACCAACGCCTCCGCTGGCTCATCCTGCACATCGAGAAAGGCTACCCGGGCGCTATTCGAGGCGAAGGCGCGGACCATATCGGCGCCGATGCCGGAGGCGCCGCCGGAGATCAGCACGACCCGATCGGTCAAGCTCGGATAAGTCGCGAATTGTACGGACATCGATTACAGAAGCGCCTTGGTTGTTGGATCGAACAGGCAGGCGCGCGACATATCGATGCCCAGCATTATCGTCTCGCCCATGACCGGAGCGTCGTCCGGCTCGAAACGGCCGGTGATCTCCAGGTCACCAAGCCTGAGCACGGCAAGCGTCTCGGCCCCGGTCGGCTCGACCAGTTCGACCGGCGCCTGCATGGACGCCACAGCCGGTTTGCGCGACTTCAGGTCGGTCGTGAAACGGTAGATGTGTTCCGGCCGGATACCGAGCACGACGTCCTTTGGCGCACCGGCGGGCATCGGTGCGGCAAGGGCGAGGCTGGCGTCGCTGCCGTCAGCGGCGCGTACCGAGATGCTGGTCGAGCCCGTAAGCCGGGCGGGAATGAAATTCATCGCCGGCGATCCCATGAAACCGGCAACGAACATGTTGGTCGGCCGGTCGTAAATCCGCTTCGGGGTGTCGAACTGCTGTACCGAGCCCTGGTTCATCACTGCAATGCGGGATGCAAGCGTCATCGCCTCGACCTGATCGTGGGTGACATACACCGTGGTCTTGCCGACGCGATGGTGAAGCTTCTTGATTTCGGTACGCATGTCGACGCGCAGCTTGGCGTCGAGGTTGGACAGGGGCTCGTCGAACAAAAACAGCTTCGGGTCGCGGACGAGGGCACGCCCCATCGCCACGCGCTGCCGCTGGCCGCCCGAGAGCTGGCCGGGCTTGCGTTTAAGCAGCTGTTCGATCTGCAGGAGTGCGGCAACCCGCTGGACAGCTTCCGCTTGCACCGCTTTTGGCACGCCTCGGCTTTCCATGCCGAAGGTGATGTTCTGGCGCACGGTCATCGTGGGATAGAGGGCGTATGACTGAAACACCATCGCAATGTCGCGGTCCTTGGGTTGCACCGAGTTCACCAGCCGGTCGCCGATCCAAATCTCTCCCGACGTGACGGTTTCGAGACCGGCAATCATGGCGAGCAAGGTTGACTTGCCGCAGCCTGACGGGCCGACAAGGGCGACGAATTCTCCGGTCTTAGCCTCGAGATCGATGCCGGCAAGAATCTCGAGCGAGCCGTAGCTCTTGTGAAGGTTGCGGATCGTCAACGCGGACATGGGCGACGCCTCATTTGATGGCGCCCTGGGTGAGGCCGCGCACGAAGTATTTTCCACCGAACAGGTAGATCAGCAGCGGTGGCAACGCGCCGATCAGCACTGCTGCGCTCATCACATCGTAAGCACGTGCGGTCGTGCCGCCGGCCGTGAGTGCTACCAACGCCGCCGTGATCGGCTGCTGCTGGCCTGATGTGAAGACGACGCCGAACAAATACTCGTTCCAGATGCCGGTGAACTGCCAGATGACGGTGACGATCAGAATGGGCGGCGACAGGGGCAGGATGATCTTGCGGAAGATCCGCCAGAAGCCGGCGCCGTCGATGCGTGCCGCCTTGATCAGGTCGTCCGGTATGCTGACGTAGAAATTGCGGCAGAACAGGGTGGTGAACGAGATGCCCTGGACGACGTGGATCAACACCAGCCCATATGTGGAATTGGTCAGGCCGAGCTTGCCGAGCAGGAACGCCCACGGCATCAGCGAAATCTGGCCGGGCATGAATACGCCGAGCAGCATCAGATTGAAGATCAGTTCGGAACCCCTGAAGCGCCATTTGGAGAGGATGTAGCCGTTCATGGCGCCGAGAATGGTCGAGATGATCGTGGCGGGGATCGTCATCGCCAGCGAGTTGAAGAAATTGCGCTTCATGCCCTCGCAGGTGCCGCTGACACAGTAGGATCCCCAGGCCTGCGCCCACGCATCGAACCGGAAGCTGCGCGGTACGGAGATGAGGCCGTTGCGGGCAATCTCCGACTGCTCACGCAATGAGTTGAAGATCACCACCAGCAACGGCACGAGATAGACGATCGCGAAAAGCGTCAGCACGGCATAGACAAGGAAGCGGCTCCAGAAATGCCGGCGCGTGGCAGCGGCTTCTTCCGGATCAAAACGGGCATTGGGGGCAATTTCAGCCATTGCGGCCCTCCGCCCGCCGGCGCCAGACAATCCACAAGGAGTACGGCACCAGCACCACCGCTACCGCTGCGAGCATCATCATCGCCGCGGCGGCACCCTCGCCGATTTGGCCGCGCTGGAACATCAGGTCGTAGACATAGATGGCGGGGAAGGTGGTGGACACACCTGGCCCGCCCCGCGTCAACGCCGCCACCAGGTCGAAGGTCTTGATGGCGAATTGTATCTGAATGACCGCCACCGCCAGGAATATCGGAGCGATGGTTGGCAGGATGACCCTGCGATAGGTCCGGAAAACCGACGCGCCGTCGATTTGCGCGGCTTTGACGAGATCCGGATCGACGGACCGTAGACCAGCCAGGAAAAGTGCCATTGCGAAGCCGGACGACTGCCAGATACCGGTTATGATCACCGCATAGATCGCGGTGTTGCGGTTGGCCGTCAGGGCGAAGCTGAAGTCGGTCCAGCCAAGCCCTCGAACGAAGGCCTGGATACCGTCGACAGGATTATACAGCCAACTCCACACCGTGCCGGTGACGATGAAGGACACCGCCAACGGATAGAGGAAGATGGTGCGCCAAACCGCCTCGCCGCGGACGCGCTGGTCGATCGCGATGGCGAGCAGCAGGCCAACCGCCATCGAGCCAACGATATAGAAGCCGCTGAACAGGAAGAGATTCGTATAGGCGATGTTCCAGCGCCGGTTTGCCCAGAGCGAAGCGTAATTGTCCAGGCCGACGAACCCATAGGTCGGCAACAGCGACGAATTGGACAGCGAGATGTAGAGCGTCCAGAGCGTGAAGACGAAAACATAGATGAAACTCGCCGCTATCGACGGCGCCAGCACCAGAATGGGCACCATCGTGCCCAGGCGCTCGCGCCACGGACGGGCCGCGGCAGCTGCAGCTGGTACTATCAGATCATGGGTGGACATCGGGCTGCTCCGGCGAGGTCTGGCCGGGCGCTTCGCCCCCGGCCATCATCGGCAGCGTCACTTCTGCGCTTGGGCCGCATCCGCCATCGCATTGGCCGCGTCCTGCGCACTCATATCCGGCGTGGCCACAAACTCGGTAATTGTATCCATGATTGCGCCGCGGACCTTTTGCGGCACCGTCATGTTGTGCGCCATCGAACGCACGAGCGTGCCGGCGGCGATCGAGGCTTGCAGATCCTTTTGCGAGAGTTGCTGGCAGGGATTGAAGCCGTTCGAAAGATCGACGTCGAGACGGGCCGGTATCGAGCCTTTGGTCTGATTGAAAATGGTCTGGAACTCGGGCGACAAGATAGTGCTCGCAAGCAGCTTTTGGCCCTCGATATAGTCCGGGTCCTTCTGCTTGAAGAACACGACCGAGTCTGAATTCAAGATGAAGCCAGGCTTGCCCCAATCGGTCGGCGCCTGGGCGCAGATATAGTCGGTGCCCTCCTTGAAGCCGCCGGCCGTCAGCAGGCCGAGCGTCCAGTCGCCCATGATGTGGAAAGCGGCCTCGCCACGGCCGACCAGGTGCGACATGGTATCCCAGTCACGCCCGTTCATGCCGGGATCCATGTACTTCGAAGTCATGGTGCGGAACTGCTCGAAGGCCTTGACCATGCCGTCGCTGCGCATGGCATCGACGTCGCCCTCAACGAAAGCTTTCCTGTAGAGATCGAGGTCCTGACCGTACACGACCACTTCGAAGACGGTCGAGTCGGTCCAGTCGGCGGTCGAGTGCGAAATGCAAATCTTGCCGCTGGCCACGATCTTGTCGCAGGCGGCGTTGAATTCCGCCCATGTCTTTGGCATCTCGGTGACGCCCGCGTCCTTCATGACCTTCGGGGATGCCCACAGCCAGTTGATGCGGTGGATGTTCATCGGCGCCGCCACCCAATTCCCGGTCGGCTTCATCACCGGCAGCAATTCGGGAGCGACGACCTTCTCCCAATTTTCCGCCTTCGCCAGGTCATCGAGATTGGCTGTCATGCCCGTCTCGTTCCATTCGGCGATTTCGGGGCCCTTGAGCTGCACAGCGGGAGGAGCGTTGCCGGCGATCACATCGGCACGCAGTTTGGCCAATGTATTGGCCGTATGGCCTGCGATGGAGGTCTGCTGCCAGGTGCCGCCCTTGGCGGTAAACATCTCGCCGAGCTTGGCGATAGCCTGGGCGTCCGATCCGGTGGCCCATTGATGCAAGAGGTTGGTCTTGGGCTCCGCGAGCGCTGTTCCGGTAGCCAAGGTGAAGGCGGTAGCGGCCGCAAAGGCCGTCCTCAGATATTTCATCGTTTCACTCCCATATGTGATGCACGGTTCGTATCGACCGCTTGTGGCCCGCGATTTGAGGTCGTGGCCGGTGAGATGCAGTAATCTCCGTTCTTTCCAAGATGACATATTTGAGCTATCAGTCAACGTGCTTTGTGCTCATCATGAACAAACCTTCGCTTAGAAATTGGCTAATCGACAGGCCGTCCGCGTCGCCGGAGAGCCTGATCGTCCGATGCCTGCGTGAGCGCGGCGTGCTTTCTGCGTCGCAAATTACCCGCATTACCGGTTTGGCGCGGTCGACGGTTTCAACCGCGCTCAATGGCTTGAGAAAGTCGGGGATGGTGATCGAATCCTCGGCCCATCATGACGCGGCCAGGGGTATTGGCAGGCCTGCCGCGACATTGACGCTCAATCCTGCTGCGGGCACCTGCGTCGGCATCCATCTGGGCCTCGACGAGATGCGCTGCGTCGTCGCCGATGTCTCGCATTCTTTCATTGCCGAACAAACTATCCCCATGGGTCTGGACTACCAGCCACAGCAGGCGGCCCAGCTCGCCAAGTCAGTAATTGCCCGATGCTACGAAGAGAACGGTCTGCCGATGGCGGGGCTCCTGGGGGTTGGGGTCTCCGTCTCGGGCCCAGTCAGCCGCGAAGGAGTGGTGCTGCGCGCGAGTATCGTTCCGACCTGGGCCGGGGTCAACATCCGCGATGTGTTCGGGCCGGTCCTCGAACAGCCGATCTTCGCCGACAATGAGAGCAACTGCTCGGCCATTGCGGAGTTGATGTGGGGTGCGGCCGTCGGCCAGGACGACTTCGTGCTGTTCAAGGTCGATCTGGGCGTCGGCGGGGCCATTGTGCAGCACGGCCGGCTGGTGAGCGGCATCGCCGGCGGCGCCGGCGAATTCGGGCACATCAGCATCGATCCCGGCGGCGACCTTTGCCGGTGCGGCAATCGCGGATGCCTGGAGCTCTATGCCAGCTTTGCCCGGCCGCTCGAGCAGATTTCGCGCATCGTGCGACGGCCGGTCACGATGGACGATGTGATCATGATGGCCGAGCAGGGCGACGTGAGGGCGCTGCGGATGATCGAGGACACCGCCGAGTTCGCCGGCCGTGGCCTTGGCTTGATCGGTTCGGTGCTCAATCCGCCGCTCATCATCATCGGCGGCCGCATGGCCTTGGCGGGCGACATTCTCCTGGCGCCACTGATCGCGTCATACGAACGCCACACGCTCATCAAGTCCCGCGATGTGGCGCCCGCGCTGCGCACACGGATAATCGTTGGCAAGCACACGGAGAACGATGCATTGCTCGGCGCGGTCGGCCTCGTGCTGCGCCACAACAGCCGACTTCAGTGACCCGGCTTCGCTTCGGGTGGTGCTCTGATTTTACGAGCTGCTGACCGAAGCGGCGGTGCTGATGTTGCCTACGCGACACGCACCGTGCGCTGCCTCGGCTTGATCGCGGTGGCGAGCAGCAGGCCGGCGACGATGAAGGCGGCGCCGGCGAGATCGTAGTCGTGCAAGCTTTCGCCAAGGAACAGATAAGCGAGCACGGCGACGAAGGCAGTCTGCAGATAGAGCAGCATGCTGGCCCGCCCGGCGCCAAGCGCCTCGACGCTACGGTTGTAGAGATAGTACATCAGAGCGCCGCCCGGGCCGGCAACATAGGCGAGAGCCAGAAGGCCGTTCGCATGCAGCGCCGAACGATCCCCGGAAAATAGTTCCCAGAGATAAAGCGGCAGTGCGGCCAGCGCGCCGGCTCCCAGCAGCAGGACCACCATCGGCAGAAGCTCGATAGCGAATTTCGCGCGACGCAGCAGCACAGTGTAGAGGCCCCAGCAAAAGGCGCTGCCGACGATCCACAATTCGCCGGGATTGAATTGTAGCTGCATCAGCGCGGCAAGGTCGCCGCGCGCCACGATCACCACCATCCCGACCAGAGCGAGCAGCGCTCCAAACGCCTTCCAGACACCGAGGGGCTCGCCAAGCACGAAGCGGGCAAGCACCATGGTCATGATCGGCGACAGCGCCATGATGATGCCGGCGGTTGTCGCGTTGGTGTAGTTGAGGCCCGTGTAGATCATGCCCTGACACAAGGTCAGCCCGATGGCGCCGATGACCAGCACCTCGATCACCCGGGATTGGATCAGCACGAGCATTGCCCCGTGATGACGATGGACGATAGGCAGCAGGATCGCGCAGGCGAGCGCCAGCCGCCAAAAGCAGAGCGCCCAAGGCGGCATCTCGGGGGCAACCCACTTGGCGGCAATATAGACGCCGGCCGACAGGAGCCAGCAGAGCGTCGCGAGGGAATAGGCGAGCGGAAGTGAAGCGTCGGGTGTCGCCTTCGCTACACTTGGATGTGCTATAGGCAGCGATTGGATATCCGTCTCCTCCCACCGCAGATTTTAGCAGATCTGCAGCGTCTTGCTAAGCAGCAGCAACAGCTGTTTCACCAGCTAGTGCAATTGGTGGGTCATTGGGGGTCCCGCCGTTCATGGTCTCGTTCCATTCGAACGCATGTTGGCCCATGAGCAACTCGATACCGAAAAGCGCAAGCCGTATCGATTTCGTGCGATACGAATCTGAGATTCATATCGCGCGACAGATATTCGCGCGGTTGCCACAATCTTCTCGCGCCATATTTCTGCCGAGAGCAGATCTGTCGCGAATTCCTGGCCCTCGGATCACTAGCGCCGCTGTTTTTTTCGAAGCAATTGGAAGAATAAGCCACTGACTTCCGTTTGCACAAAGAGCGCGACACAAATCCATGCGGAGGACGTCCGATGCATGCCGGCTTCCGAGGAAGCGTACTCGTAGCGGTGTTGGGCGCCGTCATGGCAAGCTGCGCTGGCATTCCGGCGCAAAAAACCGGGGCAATAACCGGCTATGGCCCCAACCCCACCTTACCGAAACCAAGACCGACGCTGATCCCGACTGTTAACATAGCCGAGGCGAAAGGCTGGCAGAAAGGAGGTATGCCGACCCCGGCGAAGGGGCTGACAGTGAACGCCTTCGCCACCGGTCTCGACCATCCGCGCTGGCTGCATGTGCTTCCGAACGGCGACGTGCTGGTTGCTGAAACCAATGCCCCTGCCAAGCATGACGAAGGCTTCAGTCTTAGAAAGGTGTTCATGGACCTGGCTATGAAGCGGGCTGGCGCCGCGACCAAAAGCGCCAACCGCATCACGCTCCTGCGCGACACCGATGGCGACGGCATTGCGGATGTGCGCACGACGTTCGCGGAAGGCCTCAATTCGCCCTTCGGCATGACGCTGTCCAAAGGCAAGCTCTTTGTCGCGAATACCGACGCGCTCGTCGCTTTCCCCTACTCCACTGGCCAGACCCGAGTCAGCACGTCGCCGGAAAAGATCATCGACTTGCCGGCCGGGGACCTCAACCATCATTGGACCAAGGACGTGATAGCAACTCCGGATGGACGCAAGCTCTATGTCACCGTTGGTTCCAACAGCAACGTTGGAGAAAATGGCATAGCCGCGGAGAAGAACCGCGCCGCTGTCCTTGAAGTGGATCGGTCGACCCGCCGCACTCGGGTCTTCGCCTCGGGCCTGCGCAACCCGAACGGGCTCTCCTGGAATCCTGGAACTGGCGAGCTTTGGGTCGCCGTGAACGAGCGTGACGAGATCGGCGACGACCTTGTGCCGGATTACATGACCTCGGTTCGTGACGGTGCTTTCTACGGCTGGCCCTACAGCTACTACGGACAGAACGTCGACGAACGCGCCAAGCCGCAGCGCCCCGATCTCGTGGCGACAGCGATCAAGCCCGATTACGCCCTGGGCTCTCATACCGCCTCGCTGGGACTGACCTTCTCCAAAGGCGCCCGGCTCGGTCCGGCCTATGGCAACGGCGCCTTCGTCGGCCAGCACGGATCGTGGAATAGAAGCGTGCACAGCGGCTACAAGGTGATCTTCGTGCCGTTCCATGGTGGCCAACCGAGCGGTTCTCCGAAAGATGTGCTCACTGGCTTCATCGGGCGTAATGGCGAGGCGATGGGCCGTCCGGTCGGCGTTGCTATCGATCAGACTGGCGCACTGCTCGTCGCCGATGACGTCGGTAACGTCATCTGGCGGGTCCGCCGGGCGAATGGCCGTTGAGCGCAGGTGCCTTTCTGATTCCGACCTCAGCCTTCGGCTACAGCGCCACGCCCGATATGGCTGCATTCGGCTACGGTTTCGATGCATATGCCAGGCGACGACATCGCGCCTGCCGCATGTCGGTCGCTACGGCGAGTTCTATTTTGCGCATGGCTATTCGGGCAAGGGGGTGATCCTGTCGACGCTGTCGGGCACGCTGCCCGCTGAGGCGATCACCGGTGATGCTTCGCGGCTCGATCTGTTTTCGACCCTAAGCCACTACGCGACGAACGGTCCGCAGGCAATGTGGCCGCGTGTCGGTCCTTGCCCTGCTCCCGAAGCCTGGACCCCGATAGACCGGCCTGCTGTTTCCTCAGCTAATAGATCGATATGATTGCAGGATTAACCGTTTCATAGCCCAGGCGCGGCTCCGATTTGTCTTTCGAAATTGCGCTGGAGACAGTTCCGGTTGAACTGCAATCCACCTTTGTTTCCCTGTTTTTCTTGATCGTGCTGCCCGACAGGTCGGCGCAGGCCGACGTTACTTCTGTACTGACCACCTTCTCTTTCTCGTGCGCAACGGCGGCGGTGGATACGGCAATCACAATTGCCCCACAAATAATCGTCAATCTCATTGATTTCCCCCTTAGGGCACCGCAAACGTGTGGTCGACTGCTTTGAGACGCCGGCGAAGACGGTACTCGCGCCTGGCCGGCCCATGCGGCTTTCGACGGCACAAGATTGTAACTACATTAGCTGCAGCGCAAGTAACCATTTCGGACTAGGGAACGGGGTTCACCCTTCGACGGAAAGCGGCTGAGCTGCCGGCGAAAAAGCAGGCGTTTTAACCGTTTCCGCCGCCGGGCACCTTCTTGAGAGCGATGTAGTCGATCGCGACTGAATGCGGCTTTGCAGGAGGTGGCAGAACAGAGCGACCGCTCTGCTTCGAGCACTACGCTGGACGGCGCGAGGTCTCGCTGTCCCTGGTCGCCGAGGCTGCGCTCGCGTCTTTGCTGCCGGCTGATGCCGAAGAGCGAAAGCAAGCGGCGGTTACTCGCCGCCTCGACCGGATCAATCGACGCGTGCAGCGTGTCGAACGTGACGTCGGAATTGCCATTGAGACGCTTCGCATTGTTCGTCCGCTCTTGGCTCAACTCGACTCCAGCCTTGCCGGAATCTGCACAAGCCGAGGCGCGCGAAGGGTTTGCGGCGCCACGATTTGCTCGTTATTTCGATTACTTATCTGAATTTTGGTAGCGGGAGAGCGCTATATCGCAACACCCACTATCGACGACGCCTTCTTCTGCTATCGACGGCATGCGGCATAGCAGCAACCCACGAGTCTGGGGTCCCAAAGGCGATGATCGGAAAAATGCAGTGTTGTTCTTGATGGGTCTCGGCCGGAAAGAGCCGGGGAAATAGTACTGGGCTGTCTTATTGTAATTGTCCAAGTATCGATAAGAGGTAATTATCGATAGTGAAGAATGCTGCGGAGATAATCCGCTGTGACGGAACTAAATGGCGAGATAGCTTCCGCTACGCGAATCGGCTACAAAAGAATCAATGGCTTACGACTTCACCACTCTGCCGCTGAACACCCTGCTGGGGCCGCTCGCACGCGCCGAAGACCTTGTGGCCCGCCTCGATGAGCGCGTGTACAAAAGCCCTGTCCGCGACGGTTTTTTGCAACGCCAGCATTTTGCCGACGCGGCCGCGGCGCTCTGGCTGGAAGGCGAACTCGTCCACATGGAAGACCTCGTCCTGCACGACGCAAATATGGACATCCGCATCCCGAGCCACGAGCTCACCCGGGCGCATGCCGTGCTGCGCACCCGCCGCCGCATTCTTTTGCACCCACCCGACTGGGCGCTTTCTCGCGTAGGCATTTTGGCGTTGCGCGGCCGCGAAGGCAGGGCGGCGGCGACCGGTCTAGCGCGGGGCAGGTTGGCTCCCGTCCCGATTCAGGGACGGCGGCCGGTGGGGCGGATTACGACGTCGACGAAAGCCTTGCCGAAGACACCGGCCAGGAGGACGCTCTTGCCGAAGAGCTGGCGGAGATCGACGCCGTGTTGGCCCGCTCCGGCCGACTGCTGGCCAGCGAAAAAATCGCGCCGCGCGCCGCGGACAGCCCGGAGGTCCAGACGGAAGGGCAAGGGGCAAACGCGCGGGAGGCCTTGCCGGACGGTCTCGGGCCGCTGATCCGCGATCTCGACTGGAACGAGGACCAGCGGCTGGTCGACTGGCTCGCCGTCGTTGAGCGGCTGCGCGGCGACAACATCCCGGCCGTGCTGGCCGCGGCGATTGCCTGGGAGGCGTGGCAAGACATCGAACCACTGCAGCACCAGCACGGGCTTGGCAATCTGCTGGTGGCCGCGCTGCTCAGGGAGCGCGGCAAGGTTAGTTCGCATCTTTTTGCTCTTAATTTGGGGCTGCGCCTGATTGCCAGGGAACGGCGCAAAGGTCGCCGACCGGGTGATCTTCATGGACGCTGGGCAGATCGTCGAGGAGGGCATGCCCGACGCGTTTTTCGGCAACCCGCGCCATGATCGAACGAAGTTGTTCCTCAGCCAGATACTGAAGCATTAGACTTCCAGAAAAAGGCTGCTTTTTCACGTCGCTTTCGGAAAGCGGACAGTCTGCTTCCGGCCCCAACCGAGACCTCCAATGCCACGCTGCTGATCGCTGTTTCCTTGGGGCGCGAAACTGGCGTCCAGGGTCGGGTAGCAAAGCCGCCTTCGGGTTCGATGTGCACGCTTTGTGCTTCGAAAGTCGCATAAGATTGCAGTCTGGAACTGGCCTCTCGCGAGGGCCATCGACCGATCGCATCAGGTCGTATCTAAAGGCCGTAAGAAAAACCGGCAGTTTGCCCAATCCTTGCTGCGACTGCGTGCCCCGTTGTGCGGCAGCAGGAGTAGGTGAAGCTGGAGGGCAGCGCCGCGGACTCAACGAGCGCTACTGTTATGACGGCAGGAACGAAGAAGCAGTCCTCATGGACCGATGCATGCTATGCATTGCTTCGATCACGCCCAGCACGTGGGGACATGGGCGAACTCCGGCGAAGAGTTTGACAGCGGAGATCAGCGCAAGATGTCCGACAGGCTCTCGGGCTTCTTCTCGCCAAGCGACAGATCAAGGCCCGACAGAAGGTCGATGAGATGACTTTGCATCAGGTCGGACGCGTTCTTTGCGTCGTGCTTTTCGATGGAATCAACGAGGGCGTGATGGGCGTGGCTTTCGCAGGTGGTGTCGCGGCGGCGCCAGTAGAGCGCGATGATCAGCGACGACCGCGACAACAGGTCCTTGACGAAGCCGGTCAGGATCGAATGGCCGGCGATTTCAGCGATGCCGACATGGAATTTTGCCGACAGCATTATGGCGTCGCTGTCGCGGCCGGCATGCAGGGCCTCGTGCTCTTTTTCGAGATGAAGCCGCAGTTGCGCGATCTCGGCCGGCTTTGCCACTTCGGCGGCAAGCGCCGCGACCTTGGGCTCGATCAGCGCCCGCGCTTCGAACACCTCGCGCGCTTCCTGCTTGGTCGGCTGAGCGACGAACGCGCCGCGGTTCGGCTCGAGCCGAGCCAAGCGGTCATGCGACAGCGCCTGCAGCGCCGCGCGTATCACCGCGCGGCTCACCGAATAGATCGAGGCGAGCTCGTCCTCGGGCAGCTTTGTGCCCGGTGCGAGGCGATGGCTGACGATGGCGTCGCGCAGGCCGGCATAGACCGGAAACCAGCGCATCGTCGGCTTGTCGCCATCCCGTGTCTTTGGTCCAAGCAGGTCCATCGTCTCATTGTCCCGGCGGCCGGATCGCATAGCGGCGCGAACACCGCGTTTCCGGCCGGACATCGAACATCCTGTGTGGGAGTGTCAACAATTTTGCACGCATCAGGATACACGGCCGGAGGGCGAAAAGGGCGCAAAGATTCCGGCGAAGGATTTTTCGAGTGGAACCTGGTAGCCGCCGCGCTTCGAGGTCGACAAGCCAAGGCTGACGAGGCTCTCGCAGAGTTGTACGGCGCAGGCGACGCCGTCGAGCACAGGAAGGCCATGTTCGCGGCTGAGCGCGGCGGCGAGGTCGGCCATGCCGGCGCATCCCAGCACAATCGCTTCGGCCCGGTCGTCGCGGATGGCGCGCTCGATCTCCTCCGAAATTCGATGGCGGGCGTTGGAGCCGGGCACTTCGAGCTCTAGAACGGGAACGTCGCTTGCCCGCACCCTGGCGCAGCGGCTGGCGAGGCCGTAGCGCACCAGATTGTGCTCGATCGCCGGCACCGAACGCGACAGCGTGGTCACCACGCTGAACTTGCCGGCAATTAGGCTCGCCATGTGAAACGCCGCTTCGCCGATGCCGACCACCGGCATCTCGCCGACGCAGCGTACTGCGTCGAGGCCGGTGTCGTCGAAGCAGGCGATAACGCAGGCGCTCGCCGCCGGATGTCTCTGGATCTCGCCGATCATTCCCGGGATGGCGAAGACCTCGTCGAAATAGCCTTCGACGCTCGGCGGCCCGTCCTTCGGATTGACGGCGATGATCCTGGTGCCGGCCGAAGCCGCGCCGCGCGCCGCCTCGCCGATCTTTTCGGTCATGGACGCAGTGGTGTTGGGATTGACGACGAGTATGTCCATTTGCGCTTTCATATTTCCCCGCCGAGATAGAGTTTCTTGACCCGGTCGTCGCCAAGCAGCTCAGCCGAATGTCCGGCCAGCGCGATCTTTCCGGTCGTCAGTGCGTAGGCGCGCTGCGAGATGCGCAGCGCCATGCGCGAATTCTGCTCGACCAAGAGAACGCTGACCTTTTCGTCGCGATTGATCGCCACGATGGAGCGGGCGATGTCCTGGACGAGCTTCGGCGCGACGCCGAGCGAGGGTTCATCGAGCAGCAGAAGCTTCGGTTTGGCCATCAGCGCCCGCCCGATCACCAGCATCTGCTGTTCGCCGCCGCTCATCGTGCCCGCCGTCTGGGAATAGCGTTCCTTCAGGCGCGGAAAGCGCGTGAGCACCATGTCCAGCGTCCTGGCGATTTCGGCCTTGTCGGTGCGGGTGAAGGCGCCCATCATCAGATTGTCGCGCACCGTCATGTAGGAAAAGACGCGCCGACCCTCCGGCACCATGGCGATGCCCATCCTGACCAGCTCGTCCGGGCGCGTTCCGTCGATGCGGTGGCCCCGGAAATGAATCTCGCCGCTGCGAACTTTCTTCAGGCCGGTGATGGCGCGCAGGATCGAGGATTTGCCCGCGCCGTTCGCGCCGATCAGCGCGACGGTCTCGCCCTCGTTGACGTTGAGCGACACGCCCTTCAGTGCATAGACATGGTCGTAGTAGAGTTCGACGTCGGAGACTTTCAGCAGTTCGCTCATGGCTAAAATCCGATCGCCTCATCTTCGGCGCCGAGATAGGCCTCGATGACCTTTTCGTTCTCCTGGATTCCCTTCGGCGTTCCCTCGGCGATTTTCACACCGAAGTTCAGGACGACGATGCGGTCGGAAATGTTCATGACGGCGGGCATATCGTGCTCGACCAGCAGGACAGTCACGCCGCGCTTCCGCACGTCGCGCACCATCTCCACCGCGCGTACGGTTTCGTCATGGTTCATGCCGGCGAAGGGCTCGTCGAGCAGAATCACGGTCGGGTTGGTAGCGAGCCCGATGGCAATCCCGAGCGCGCGCAGATGGCCGTGCGGCAGCGTGCTGGCGATCTCATGCCGTTGCGCGCCGAGATCGAGGAAGTCGATGATCTCGTCGGCCGAGCGGCCGAATTCATCCTCGTCGCGCCGTGCGGTGTTCGTGCCGAGATAGAAGCCGGCAAGGCTGGCGTTGGAACGCAAGTGATGCGCGATGATGACATTGTCGCGCACCGTCATGCCCTTGAAGATCGTCGTCTCCTGGAACGTGCGCACCACGCCCTTCCGGGCGACGATATGCGGCGCTAGGCCTGAAATCCGCTCTCCCCGGAATAGCACTTCGCCCGAGGTCGGATTGAGGAAAGAGGAAATCAACTTGAACAGCGTCGACTTGCCGGCGCCGTTGGGGCCGATGACGGAGAGGATTTCGCGTTCGCGGACCGCGAAGGAAACATTGTTGACCGCGACCAGCCCGCCGAAGCGTTTGGTCACGGCCTTGATCTGGAGAAGCTCAGTCATGGTCCTAGCCCTGCTTCTTGCCGAACAGCCTGAGGCTGAGCAGGCCGTTGGGAAGGAACAGCATCAGCGCGATCAGCACCGAAGAGAAGATCAGCAACTGGAACTCGCCGGTCTCGAACAGGAAATCCCAGCCGAAATAGAGCACGAAGGTGCCGATCATCGGCCCGAAGACGTGGCCGAGCCCGCCGAGGAAGCAGTTCAGCATGAAGTTCACCGAGTCGGTGACGGTGAAGCTCGACGGATAGATCGACTGCGAGATGGCGACGAACATCGCACCGCCGAGACCGCCGAGGAATGAGGAGAAGGCGTAGGCGATAACGCGCAGATAGGCGATGTTGACGCCGATCGAGGAGGCCAGTTCCTCGTTCTGCTGCAACGACTGGCAGAGTTTGCCAATGCGCGAATGGACTAGGCGGTAGAGCGCCGCAAAGCACAGCACCATCAGCACAACCGACACCAGATAGAAGGCGGGACGCGGATTGGCGAGCGTCGCGAAATCTGGAAGGATGGTCAGCCCGAAGATCGAGATGCCGCCGGGGAGCGGAATGCTGACCATGCCCTTGGCTCCGTTGGTGATCGGCAGCGCCAGCGCGAGCAGCCGCGCCACTTCGGTCAAAACCAGCGTGACCATGGCGAAATAGACGCCGCGAAGCCTGAGGATGGGCAGTCCGATCAGCACGCTTGCAGCGGCGCAGAATAGCCCAGCCAGCGGCAGTGTCAGCCAGAACGACACACCGTACTGGACGACAAGAATGGCCGAAACATAGCCGCCCATAAGCGCGAAGGCCCCTTGGCCGATATTGATGCGGCCGATGTAGAAAGTCACCCACACCCCGGCGCTGGCGATGCTGAGCAGCGCGACCGAGGTCAGCGTGTAGTAGAGGTCGAGCCGACCGGTCGCCTCGATCAGCCAGGGCACGCCGACGAGTACGACCAGCAGGAAGACAGCGACGGCGAGGATGTTGCGTGTACGCTTCATGTCCATCATCCCCACGGCTTGCCCATGAGCCCGTTCGGGCGGATGCTCAGGAACACCATCAGCGCGGCGAAGATGACGAGATAAGTGACGTCGCCATATTGGCGTAGGACCGTCAGGCCGACCGATTCCATCATGCCGAGGATGAAGCCGCCGGCGATCGCTCCGCTGACCACGCCGGCCCCGCCGATCATCACCATCAAGAACGCCTTGATCGAGATCGGCCCGCCGATGCCCGAATTGACGCCGGTGATGGCGACCAGCAGCCCCCCGACTATGCCGGCAAGCATGGCGCCGAGCGCAAAGCCGATCATCGAATAGCGGTCGACCTCGACGCCCATCAGCTGCGCCGCGACCCGGTCCTGCGCCAGCGCCCGCATGGCGCGTCCCGGCTTGCTGTACTGCATGAAAAGCACGAAGGAGGCGATGAACAGTATGGCGAGTGCGCCGACCAGCAGCCGGTCGTTAGGCATTATGAGGCTGTCGGAGACGAAGACGCCTTTGACGATCTTCGGCACGCCGCGCTGCTTTTCGCCGAACAGGAGGAGGATCACGGCGTCGAGGAAGAATGCGACTGCCGCCGCGAGAAGCATCGTACTTTCCTCCCGCACGCTTCGCTTAATCACCGTCCTGAAAAGGAATTTCTCGACAAGCGCTCCAATGACCAGCAGCGTGATCCCGGACGCGACGAGCGCGACGACGAAAGGCATGCCGAGCTGGCCATAGACGGTGTAGGTGACGAAGCCGCCGAGAACGTACATCTGCCCATGGGCAAAGTTAAGCACGTTCATCAGCGCGAAGATCAGGGTCAGACCGAGCGCGATCAAGGCGTATTGCGCGCCAAGATAAAGCCCGTTGGCGATGATTTGTTCCATCAGGATGGTTCCGGCCGTTCAGAGGCTGAAGACGAATGCTCGAGCCTCTGCGGCAATCCGCTTCGGTGCAGTTGCGTCAATCGACTTGAGCGACGAAGAGCGTCTCGAACTTGCCGTCGCGGTATTCCGTGACCACCATCGGGACCGAAAGCTGGCGCTTCTGGCCAAACGACGTCATTCCGACATAGGTCAGCTTGGCATCGTCCTTCAGATAGGGATTGGGCGCCGAGAAAGTGTCGATCGTCTTCTTGAACTCCTCGACATTGTCGATCGCGGCCGGGTTCGCCTTCAGCGTCTCGATGATGTATTCGAGCGCGTAGACCTTGGTGTTGGACTCGTCATTGTATTCGCCGAACATTTTCGTGTAGCGGTCGACGAATTCCTTCATCGTGTCGGACGCGATTTCGGGCGTCGATGCGCCACCGACTGAGATGAAACCGTTGGCCAACTCGCCCGCGCCCTCTTCCAGCACCTTGGCATCCTGCGCCGTTTCGGTGGAGATCAGACCCTCGTAGCCGAGCTCGCGCGCGGCGCGGATCAGCAGCGGCGCATTGCCGGGCGCGACACCCGAAAGCACCAGCAGGTCCGGTTTTTGCAAAACGATCGGCGTCAGTACCGGCGTGAAATCGCGGGTATCGTTTTGGTAGACATCCGTGGCAGCCACAACCTCGAGCCCGAGCGCCTTTGCCGCGGCAACACCGCCATCCCGCTGGCTCAGCGGATCGGATTCATTTGCGGCGACAAAGGCAACTTTCTTCACGCCCCTGTTTTCCATGAGATATTTGTAGATCGCCGGAGCCGACTGGTAGTTGGCGATCATGCCGAGCACGGCGTTGGACGCCGGCGGGGTGTAGAGTTCCTTCGGGAACGCGTAGGGAAAATAGATGATGCCCTTGGATTCAGCCACGGGACGCACCGCCGCGGCGCCGTCGTCGACATTCGGACCGACGACATAGTGTATGCCCTCCTGGGCCATCTTCTCCATGCCGGCGATCGCCCGCTTCGGATCCTTCTGGTCGTCGAAGGTGACGATTTTGATGTCGTAGGTCTCGTCACCAATCTTCACACCGCCGGTTTCGTTGATCCAGGCGGCGCGCGTCTGCATCGAGCGGACGTTGGATGTGCCCCACGCAGCGGCCGCGCCACTCGTCACGCCGACAAAGCCGATCTTGAGTTCCTTGTTGGCGGCGTGCACCGCGATTGTGCCGCCGGCCATGATTGCCAGCGCGGAGACGGCGCCGCGCGCCGCGGATGTGATTATTGAACGTCTGTTGATCATTGTTCTTTCCCCTTTGGAGGCCGCGCATTGTTGCGACAGAACTCGACCGATACGCGGACTTTTGTGAGTGAAGGCTCAAATCAATCACCTGTCAACAAAACTTTCTCAGATTGTTGACAATCTTGTGAGCGGCCGTAGGCGAAGAACGTAGGACCGATCGCGGTTCGGTGCTTTGCTCGAGAGGTTCGTGGTGTCGGAATTCCTGAAGCTCGCATGGTGGTCAGAGCGACGGGTGTCTTTCTCACACTACCGGACCAAGGATCAGGACGAAGTCGGCGTCGTGATCGAGGATCGACGCGGTCGGGTCGTCGGTATCGAGGTGAAGGCCTCCGCAACGGTTCCGCAGGACTTTCGGGGGATTGCGCCAGTTGCAGGAAGGAGTCCGCGATCGTTTTGTGCGCGGGCTGGTGCTGCACGACCATCACCGTGTGACGCCGTTCGGCGAAAAAATTGCAAGCTGCACCGGTGTCGGTTCTGTGTTCGATGTAAAGTTGCATAAAATGCGGTCTGGAACTTGGGTCGCGAGGTGGTCTAAATAATCCCAGATCGATACGAGCCGAGCCTTCATTGGTCGCGGTGATTTCTGGCAACTTCGACACCCCCGTAAGCCATCTTGCATCGAACCAGCGGTCCGTCGGCCCGTCATAGGGCAGCCGCGTGACATCCCAGTGGCTGACGAAGCGCGCGTAGGCGTCCCAGACCGGTGGACCGCCGCCGATGAAGACGACACGGCCGGCAAAGCGCTTGAGCGTGTCCTCGGGATCCATACTGGAGCGAACGACGACAAGTTCCCGATCCGCGCGAGCAAAATCCGGAACGCTTGCGATCGTCTTGGGACCGGCGAGCAAGACGTGTCCTCTCGTGACGTCGAAAAACCGTGCAACGTCGGCTACGAACTCCGGCGAGCCGAAGCGATATTGGCAAACTGAAACGTCAGAGCGGGCATCGCGCAGATGCCCGCCACCAAGGGTACGGATGCACGCAAGGGACCGAAGAAGCGCCGGCGACCCCCCACCGCTCGAAGAACAGGAGAGGGGCCAATAGTGCGAAACCCGCTTTCCAAGCCGTTTGCCGATCCAGAAGGACAGCCAGTCCCCCAGTGCCGCGCCAATGGCGGCGGCAAGCCATCACGAAATTCCGGTTCTTCTCAGCAGCGCCACGCGGGCTAACGCTGATTATCGTATGGCCGGCCTGCAGCGCGAATAGCGCTGCTGGCTCGCCCAGGTTCGGTCATCGTCAATCGCCAGATCACGCACGATCAGCACGGGATGGAGCCGGTGAGCGACAGCGCAGGGTTCGGCGTCGTTTTGGCCTTCGGCCTATTGGTGCTCAACTGGCTGGCGATCCGCTATATCGATGTTGTCGCCTGGCTGGCGAGCTTCTGATGCGCACGCCGTTCCACCCCGGTGCGAGGAACGGGAGAGCACCAAGGACGGCGACGAAATAGCAGGGCGGTACAACCCGCCCCAACCGAAGCCGCGTTCTCGACGACATGGTTACTGTGACAAGACGAACAGGGTATAAGGCTATCAGGCAGCAGACTGGTTGAGGAGCGCCCCACCGTCATGAAGCCGATGAACGAAGAGCACCTCGCGGTTCTACGCAGGCACATGGTCGAGATGATTGCAATTCACACCGATCTTGCAAGCGAAGAACTTGGCAAGGCGGCGCTCGATGAGCGGGTATTGGCGGCGATGAGGCGGATACCGCGGCACCTCTTCGTGCCAGCATCAGTTGCGCCTTATGCCTACCAAGACATGCCGCTGCCGATCGGCTTTGATAAAACCGTCTCGCAGCCCTTCATCGTTGCTCTCATGACCGATCTCCTTGCGCCGCAACCGCACGAGGTAGTGCTCGAGATCGGCACCGGCCTAGGCTACCAAACCGCAATCCTCGCGGACCTTGCCGGGCAAGTTTGGAGCGTCGAAATCATCGAGGAATTCGCAAGCCATGCCGAGGCTCTCCTGCGGGGTCTCGGCTTCTCCAATGTCGGCATTCGTGTCGGAGACGGGTCTCGCGGCTGGCCTGAGCACGCCCCATTCGACAAGATCCTGGTCACCGCGGCCGCTGAGCGGACACCGCCGGCTTTGCTTGAGCAGCTCAAACCGGGGGGACGCCTGGTCCTGCCCGTGGGACCTGGAGAAGCGCAGTTGCTGACGGTCATCGACAAGGATGCGGCAGGGCAACTGAAGACTCGCAAACTCATCCCGGTTCGGTTCAGCCGTCTCGAAACGGTCTAATGAGGGGTGCGGCTGCGCGGAGCCGTGCTGGAAGATCAGGATAACGCGCGCCGCATCGATCACACAGGCGCTGGATGGCATCGCCGATCTTTTGACATCCATGCCGCAACGCTACTCGTCGAGCACGCCTGCAGCCGCCGGTCGCAGCCGCTGGCGATCATGCCGGCGCGGTCGTATTGCGCGCTTCTCAAAGACCCCTTATCCAGCCTACTGTGTGCCTGCCAGACGGCACTGGGTCGCTCATCTGGGAAATGACGGCCAAAGGCTCAAGGAATTCGCCCAGTGGCCAACATGTAGCGGGCAGGAGGTAACGATGGATCTCAAGGACAGGCGCCTCTGGTACGGCGTGGTATCCGTGATCGTGGTATTGGTCGTGATTGCGTATGCGGCTGGTTGGTTTGGCGGCACACCGATACCAGCGCCGCAGCAGTGAGAGCGATCGTCATTCTCGCTTGGCGGCAGCTGACTGCTCAGTCTCTAAAGGTCGAAGGAAGGGACACCTGGTTGGCTGTTTCGCTGGTTCGGCTACCATCCTGACGACGCACAGCCTGGACCGTTTTTGAGGTGGCTTCCGCTCAACTTGTTGGTTGATGGACGGACCGGTCCTTGGATCGCGCAATCCGCAACACTCCGCCATCGGGCCGGGTAACTTCGATAATGGTTTCGACACGGACAAACTGCGATCCTACGGAGTAGCCAGGCGCCAGGTCATGCCGGAAGTCGTACACTGGAGCCACAAGGGCCCAACGACCGGGCGGAGAACTCGCATCAGCCCGGCCTTCGGCGGTTTCGAAGCTAAACTGCCACTCGCTTGATCCCGCTGCCCGGCCAGCGATGAGCCGGGCTACTCCAGCACAGACTCTGCCCGTCGATCACCTCGATCGGCACGGACTCCAGACCGACATCGTCGAACAGCCGCGCATTTGACCGCGTTCGCCAAATTAATGGCCGGATCTTTGCGAAGCCTCCGCATTTTCGTGGGGGGAAGCCCTCCCAGCATCATCGTGATTGGACTTCACGATCGGTCGGAGTCACGCTGGCCGCAGGTATAAGAAGGATATGGGTGGGCCAACTATCGTCCGAATAGGAGGCTAAAATGAAGCACCAGACGCTTGAGCAACTGCAGATCGTCGCCGAGATCGATCAGGACTACCTGCGCCAGGCCATGTCGCGCAGCGAACGTCTTGAACGCTGGGCGGAGCTCCTTGAACGGAACCCTGACCGGCGACTCTCGACGCTACACCAGACCGAGTATCAGCCGGTTAGATCACGCGGGGCCATGCGCGGCGACGGCTCGCCGATCTCAGTCGCTTTCGAGGATCCTGTCCTCCGCGCCGCCGGGTTGGAAAACGACAACTACGGCGAAGCGAAGCGGTTCTTCGAACTGACCGACAGGCAATTGCATGAGATCATCTGCTATTGTCATTTCGGCGCGACGGTGAGCGCCGTAACGGCCGCCCGTCACATCCGTGCGGCGATTGCCGGGAGACAGCCCGGCATGTTCGCTCGGATGCGTGAGGCGTTCGTCGGATAAAGCCGGAGCCGTTTCGCAGCATCATTTTTGAAGCGGCTCGCATGGAAAGCCGCCGCCGTAGCGCAGGCAAGCGCTCCCCACGCGGGAGGCTGCGTTGCATGAGGGGGTGCGGCTTTCCGCAGGAGCACGCCGACCTGCATCTTTTCCATCCGAACCGGAAAGATCCCAATGCTGCCAGTACATCCGTGGTCAGCGCCGTGGTTCAAAGGCTCGAACAGAGCGACATGCGCGCCGGATAAGCGCTATACATTCGCTGTCGAAAATTCGGTGCTTCATGGTGGGTCGAAGGTCGCGGACCTATGTCGATCGGGACCGGGAAAGCCAAATCGTGCCAAATTTTCGCGAACTGTATATATCTCTCGATGCACATTCAATCAAGGCTCAATAGGTTTGGTTCATAATTGCGGATTAATATAGTCTGTTGTCGGCAAAATTAAGAGGGATGAATTACAATAAAATTGCTTATGGCTCCGCCTTTCGGACGGCCAAAAGCGCCGGTAACAACGACTGATTTACATTTCAAATATTTTCGGTTTGAGGAATTAAAAATTTGGCACTCCTATCATTCGAGTGCCAAAGGGGCTATGTTAAGTGTTGCAGTCGCTCTATGTGCGGCGGCAGAAAGAACCCCCAATGAAATTCCGGCCACTCCACGACCGCGTCGTCATTCGGCGCGCGGAAGGCGATACCAAATCCAAGGGCGGGATCATTATTCCCGACACCGCCAAGGAAAAGCCTCGGGAAGGCGAAGTGATCGCCGTGGGCCCGGGCTCGCGTGACGAGAGCGGCAAGCTGATCCCGCTCGACGTCAAGGCCGGCGATCTCATCCTGTTCGGCCAATGGTCCGGCACCGAGGTGAAGATCGACGGCGAAGACCTCCTGATCATGAAGGAGAGCGACATTTTGGGCATCGTCGAGAAGACCAAAGCGGCCAAGAAAGCCGCCTGACCGGGCGATTTCCGATCCCGCAATTTCAAGACTGAACTGGACCTAAAATCATGTCTGCCAAGGAAATCAAATTCGCTACCGATGCCCGCGACCGGATGCTTCGCGGCGTCGAAATTCTGAACAACGCCGTCAAGGTGACGCTCGGCCCCAAAGGCCGCAATGTCGTCATCGACAAGGCCTATGGCGCGCCGCGCATCACCAAGGATGGTGTCGCCGTCGCCAAGGAAATCGAGCTTGCCGACAAGTTCGAGAACATGGGCGCCCAGATGGTGCGCGAAGTGGCCTCGAAGACCAACGACCTCGCCGGCGACGGCACCACCACCGCCACGGTGCTGGCCGCTTCCATCCTGCGCGAAGGTGCCAAATTCGTTGCCGCGGGCATGAACCCGATGGACCTCAAGCGCGGCATCGACCTTGCTGTGGCTGCTGTGGTGAAGGACATTCAAGCCAGGGCCAGGAAAGTCAAATCTTCGGACGAGATCGCCCAGGTTGGTACGATCGCCGCCAATGGCGACGCGTCGGTCGGCGCCATGATCGCCAAGGCGATGAACAAGGTCGGCAATGACGGCGTGATCACCGTCGAAGAAGCCAAGACCGCCGAAACCGAACTCGATGTCGTCGAAGGCATGCAGTTCGACCGTGGCTATCTCTCGCCCTATTTCGTCACCGATGCCGAGAAGATGCGCGCGGAGCTGGAGGACCCTTACGTTCTCATCCATGAGAAGAAGCTCGGCAATCTGCAGGCGCTGCTGCCCATCCTCGAAGCCGTGGTGCAAAGCGGAAGGCCGCTATTGATCATCTCCGAGGACGTCGAGGGCGAAGCGCTGGCGACGCTGGTCGTCAACAAGCTGCGCGGCGGCCTCAAGGTCGCGGCCGTCAAGGCGCCTGGCTTCGGTGACCGCCGCAAGGCGATGCTGGAAGACATCGCCGTGCTCACCGCCGGACAGATGATTTCCGAGGATCTCGGCATCAAGCTGGAGAACATCACCATAGACATGCTCGGCCGCGCCAAGCGTGTGCTGATCGAGAAGGACACTACCACGATCATCGACGGCGCCGGCGAGAAGACCACCATCCAGGCGCGCGTCCAGCAGATCAAGTTGCAGATCGAGGAAACGTCCTCGGATTACGACAAGGAGAAACTCCAGGAACGTCTCGCCAAGCTGGCTGGCGGCGTTGCTGTCATTCGCGTCGGCGGCGCGACCGAGACGGAAGTCAAGGAAAAGAAGGACCGCATCGATGATGCGCTGAACGCCACTCGTGCAGCCGTGGAAGAAGGCATCGTTGCCGGCGGCGGTGTTGCGCTTTTGCGCGCCAAGGCAGCTTTGACTGAGCTTACTGGCGCGAATGCTGACATGACGGCAGGTATTTCGATTGTGCTGAGAGCACTTGAAGCGCCGATCCGGCAGATTGCCGAGAATTCCGGCGTTGAAGGTTCGATCGTCGTCGGCAAGCTCTCCGACAGCAAGGATCACAATCAGGGCTTCGACGCCCAGAACGAAGTCTATGTCGACATGATCAAGGCCGGTATCGTCGACCCCGCCAAGGTCGTTCGGACGGCCCTGCAGGATGCCGGCTCGATTGCCGCGCTCCTGATCACCGCTGAAGCAATGATCGCGGACATTCCGCAGAAGGTTTCGCCCGCTATGGGTGGCGCGGGAGGTATGGGCGGAATGGGCGGAATGGACTACTGAGCGGCGCCTGAGACTATAGCCAGGACGACGGAAGGCCAGCGACGCGGGCACATGCGAGCCGATATCTCGGCGATCATCGGTTCGCTCGACATCGTGTTCGGGGAGATCGATCGATAGGCTCGTCGCTGTCGTATTTGCTGCTAAAAATGGTCTTGGAGACAAGAACATGACCGACACTCTTGCCGAGAAAACATGTACGCCTTGTCGCGGCGGCGTCCCGCCGCTCACGCGTGATGAAGCCCAAGGGTTCCAGGCACAGGCTCCTGATTGGGAGCTGGGTGACGATGCCCACCGCATCCAGCGGAGCTTTCGATGCCGCAATTTCCGGGACGCGCTCACCCTTGTTCAGGAGATCGGTGAGCTCGCCGAAACCGAGGGCCATCACCCCGACATCAGCTTCGGCTGGGGTTATGTGACGGTTTCCCTGAGCACCAAGAAGATCAAAGGACTGCACGAGAACGATTTCATCATGGCGAGCAAGATCGATCGGATGCTCGATCGCGCGGGGCGGCCCCTCGACCGCCAACGGTGACACGGCAAATCCATTGCCAATCAAGTGAGGTCGTTTATGCACTGTCGTCCGCAGCACCATGACAATGATGTCTGCATGCTTGGCTCACCCATTCGGCGTCGGCTATTTGCGCGGAACCTCCCACGCATGGTGAATGGCGGGCGCGCTCCAGCAGCACGATCTTATCCGCTGATCCATGGTTTCCGGGAAGCTGCGCGCATCGCTGATCAATGGTGCGGTTTCCATTCCGACGCGCTCTCGGCAGGGAGCGGGCGAGGCGAGCGCCCTCCATTCGCCGGTTTTCGCGCACGGGCGACATCCGGAATGACGTTGCAATGCGTAGCGACCGTGACGCGAATGTTGCGGCAGAGGCAGTGTTCGCGGCGATTCATTCGCCCAACAGTCGGTCGCCGACGAACGTTGCCGTAGTTGACTTAACTGCGGTCGAGCCTCGGCCCGATAGCTTGTGTGTCCGGCTGCGAGACCCGCCGCAGATAGCCTGTTTGTCCAGTGCCCTTCCATAGCATCACGTTGGCAGTGGCATTCCTGGTCAAGCGCATTTCGGTCTGTTGCGTCGCGGGAACTGCAGTGGGAGGGTTGTTTCAGGGGGACGGGGAGAGATAGCGGAGGACGGGAAGGACGGGAGCGGGACAGCGGGACGGGAGGGACGGCCGCCGGTAATCGGGGCGGGCGCCTGGCGGGACGGCAAAGCTGTGCGTCGGCCGCGGCGCGACTGGTGGTGGCTGGCGACTCGGCGGCAAGATCTGCGCCTGTGAAGCAACGCAGGAGGCGAACAATGGAATTCTTTTGTGGACTGGATGTTGCGATGGATGAGACGGCGGTGTGCGTCGTCGATGATCGCGGCGAGGTGCAGCTGCAGGCGACGGCCTTGTCTGTCTCGTCACTTTCGCCATTTCCAGGTGACATCGGTGAGCGTTGCGAACTGGCTTAGCAATACCGTCTGAGCGGCAAGCGATGCGAGATTCCTCTGCTTGATAAGCGCTGACTAACAGGTTTTTTGCAATCTTTGAGGGGATGCAGAAGCCCTTGAGGCCTGCGAAGTCGGAGCCTGTCAGTGATCATGATGCACGGTGCCCAACCTCGGCAATTCTGAAGTGTCCGCATCAAGCATTTGTTGTCAGCAGACCGTGCGCGCGGTCTGAAATAAAGGAACTCGAACGCTGCACCAGTGCCGCCCGCAGCACTTGAAACCATGCCCGGGTCTTCCATGTAATACGCAATAGCGCACAACTTTCCGAATGAGGAAGCGCCGGCAGATGAGTCTGCTCCCCACCAGCAATTCAACAGAGCATCGCCGTGCCGACCATCGTTGGCCGGCAGCGTTAACAACAGAGCGTTTTCCTCTTCGTTGTCAGACGAAGGAAGATACACAATGGCAAAGGTCGTTTGCGTCCTCTATGACGATCCGGTCGACGGTTATCCGACAAAATATGCGCGGGACGGCCTGCCAAAGCTCGACCGCTATCCCGGCGGCCAGACACTTCCCACGCCGAAGGCCATCGACTTTGAACCGGGGGTCTTGCTCGGTAGCGCGTCGGGCGAACTCGGCCTGAGGAAATTTCTCGAAAGCGCGGGCCACAGCCTGGTGGTGACCTCGGACAAAGACGGTCCCGCCAGCATTTTTGAACGCGAACTCGTTGACGCCGAAATCGTGATCTCGCAGCCGTTCTGGCCGGCATATCTGACCGAAGAACGAATAGCCAAGGCAAGCAGACTGAAGCTTGCGATCACCGCCGGCATCGGATCCGATCATGTCGATCTTCAGGCCGCCATGGACCGCGGCATCACGGTTGCCGAGGTGACTTACTGCAATTCGATCAGCGTGTCCGAGCATGTGGTCATGATGATCCTGGGGCTCGTGCGCAACTACATCCCGTCCTACCAGTGGGTCGTGAAAGGCGGCTGGAATATCGCGGACTGCGTCGCACGCTCCTACGATATCGAGGGAATGCAGATCGGAACCGTCGGCGCCGGCCGGATCGGCAGCGCGGTATTGCGCCGGCTGAAGCCGTTCGACGTCAAGTTGCACTACACCGATCGCCACCGACTGCCTGAGGCGGTCGAGAAAGAACTTGGCGTCACCTTCCACCAAGATCCCGCATCCATGGTCGGCGTCTGCGACGTGGTCACGATCAATGCACCTCTGCATCCGGAGACGGAGAATCTCTTCGACGAGACGATGATCGCCAGGATGAAACGCGGCGCCTATCTGGTGAACACGGCGCGCGGCAAGATCTGCAATCGTGACGCCATCGCCCGCGCGCTGGAGAGTGGCCAACTCGCTGGCTATGCCGGCGACGTCTGGTTCCCGCAGCCGGCTCCCAAGGATCATCCGTGGCGATCGATGCCGCATCACGGCATGACGCCGCACATTTCAGGATCGTCGCTCTCCGCCCAGGCGCGCTACGCCGCGGGCACCCGCGAAATTCTCGAATGCTGGTTCGAAGGCCGGCCGATCCGTGAGGAATATCTGATCGTCGATGGCGGCAAGCTCGCCGGCGCCGGTGCGCATTCCTACAGCGTGGGAGACGCCACCCGAGGTTTGGAAGAGGCAGCACGCTTTAAGGCCAGGAGTGATCCGAGCTAGATCGATTTCCGCTGCGCTCGACTCGGACGGGAAGAAGACAAGGGTGGGGGGCAGATCAACATGGGTCCTGCTGCCAAGGTTGACGAAAAGACCAAGGCCGAACTCAAGAAAAATTGGACGATGATGCTGGCCGCTTCGACAAAGTCCGCTAAAGAAGATTGATGTGTGCGTGCCTCTGATTAGCGTTAACACGCTAGGGCGGAGCGGTTGGACAGGACTCATCCCAACCGGAACAAGTCAGCTTCCGCGCATGCATTCTCAAATTTCGTTGACTGACAAGTCTTCCCGATGTGTCCCGATCTGCCATCTATACCCCCACGCATCCGGCATCATCGCTCGTCGGTCGCCATAAGGCGGAGCAGGATGCGCTCGGCGCCTTCGAGCCCGTCATGACGCATTCCTTCGGAATTGATCCGCAGGACGGCCGGCCCGTGATGTTCCACTCTCAGATGATCTGCGACCTAGCGACCGTCGTCGACATCGGTGAGTCGTGATCGCCGAGCCTAAGCACATATTGAGGCCGACCGCTGGCTCTCCGCCCCAATGCCGCATCGTGGAGGTGGTGCGTCGCTACCGCGTAGGGTGGTCGTGGCATGAGTGCCGATGTCCGCTTGGGTCAAAGTCGACATTCAGCCGGCAGGCAAATCAAGCTAACAGAGTAGCCGAGAATTTCGTCCAGTTCAGATCGCCACCGTGCACTGGTGGCTCTGAATCAGGTGCTTCTGCAAACGGTGAAGGAAGTCCCCAGACCGCCCCTTGGATCTTGTAGGGCTCTACGGGGCCGATGAAGCCGCCCGTACGGTTGGGTAGCGACTGCGCGAGACCGGATGGCCATCGCTAGCTCTCCGCATGGCTAAAGACCACAGCGCCGTTGTCGTTACGAACTTCAACGGCGACGATTCCATCGTCACCTTTTCGGGTCTGGAACATCGAGATTGCATGGTCTTTCGCTGTCTTCTCGGCGTCGAACGTCTCCTTGTCGACGATGCCCTGTCTTCCGTACCAGATGACAGTGAAGGCCATTTTTGGTCGTTCCTTTGCGCCAAGCATACAGGAATTCAGGGCGGTAGGGGATGAAAGCACGGTGCCACATTCAAGCATTGGCGCTCCACAGGGCCGGTGGCCGCGCTTGTCCTGCACATACCCAGGCCGAAGGGCGGCGAAGTCAAGGCATTCGACATTCCGCTTTCGAACGCCATGATCCGCTGTCTGGTTCGAGTGATGCGCATTGGCCGGGCTCTCTACGGCGAGCAATCGCGTGAATGGCTCTTTCCGGCCGAGAGCGAAAGCGGTCACATCGTCGAGCACAAAGAGAAACGCAGCGATCTCTCGAAATGGGGGAATGACCTACGGCAGACGTTCCGCACAATCGCCCAAACCGCGGGCGTTGCGGAGCTGGACGTTCACCTGCTGATGAACCACTCGATCCCGGGCGTTAATGCGGGCTACATCACACGCAACAAGCTGCTGAGCGATCACCTGCGCCAGCAGCAAGAAGCCATCTCGAGCCGGATGCTGGAAGCCGGGCGCTCGCGAAGGAAAGAAACGGAGCGTCGCACTTCTGTCTGGCCCGCACTTCCAAGCAGCCGCCTGCTTTCTGAACTGATGAGCGAGGAGGACTAGCTGCTCCAAGACATTTCCGCATTGCACCGGACCTTGTCTGGGGCTAACGGCTGCTTTGCGCCTGATGTCGGTCATTCCGCCGGCCCCTCCCGCCCCCCAGAAGCGGACTTCGCAGGTGTCAACGCGATGCGCAACCGGGACTGCAACGCCCACATGCTTGAACTGTCACGCACGATCTTCGATGAAAGTTCCGCGCAACCGCCCGCAGGTCAGCCGTCGCGGCAGAGCGCTAAATCCGGCAGACCGCGACGACGAAGAACTCGCGGTAGCAGAAGTCCGGATCGTCGAGCAGGCGATCCGGCCGCTCCTTTAGTTCCTGCCAATAGGCCTGGTCGGCGTCAGGCAGGACGTAGCCCGGCGCGACGCTGGCAAAATAGGCTAGTAGGTCGCGAACATAGTTATGCGTGAGGCGAGGCGCGGCCGCCCAGCGCTCGACCAACCAGCCCTTGCGACTGACGACCTCCAAGCCCCGCCTGCCGCAGACGCGCCGGAAGCGTCGAACCGCAATCGGTGCCGAGCACGCCTCGGTCGCGAAATCCTTGGAGCCTGGCTGCCATGAAGCGCGCGAACAGGGCTCGATCCATAGGCAGGATCTGCATGACGCCGGTCATTGCACCCGTCATTTGAAGGCTGGATGGACAAGATGCGCCGCATTTCGGTACCTCAGGTCGACGTTGCCATTTCGCGCAAGCGGACATAGCGGCCAGCGAAGCCCAAGTCGTGGTTGCGCCAGAAACGGTCCTTCCCAGGTGGGACAGCCAAAGGCGTGTCACTATACAATTGCGGTCATTCGCATTGGCCGATTTCTGGCGACGATTGTGCTGTATCCATCCTCGCTTGCGAGCAGCGGATCGGCCGTCCACTGAATGAGTCATCGCTTCCCGTATCGCCGCTGCCCCGGCGTCGATCTTCTTCTCGAACACCGTCATGTCGAGCTGACTGCCGTTCGGGATCGCGCTTCGCCGGCCAAAAGCCTTCCGAACTCTCAGCCGGCCTTCACTTGCGTCAGGTGACCTTTCGACGGCGGATGCTTTTCCGCTCTAAACCAATTCGTCGGTGAAAGTGGGAGCACTATTTACGTGGGCGGGCTTTGGGCAGAATATGAGGGGTGGGAGGAAGCATTCGGAATCCCTGAATAAATGCGCCCGAACGGCTTCCGACCGTTGGTTGCAAGGGAGGAAAATCATGAAACGCATTTTCTCGCTCGCGGCGTGTGCCGCGGCGTTATCGCTCGGCGTATCGAACGCCTACGCACAATCGGGCGGCGTCGATAAGGCGGTCGGCGGCTACAGCTTCGAAGAAGCCGCAAAGGAGGCCCCCGGTACCAAGGACTTCCATTCGGCCGATGGTCACCTCACTTTCGCTATCGTGACACACACTGCCGGCAATGGCTTCTTCGATCCGGTCTACGTCGGCGCGACCGTCGCCGGCAACCTGATCGGCGCCAAGATCCTGCTGCTCGGCTCGGAATCGCCGACCGACGACCCTGCCCGCGAGATCGAAATCCTGAACCAGATCGTGCAGGATCCGACGATCGACGGGCTGATCATGACAACGCCCCAGGTCGGCGCCTATAACGACATCGTCAAGGCCGCCGAGGCGAAGGGCATACCAGTCGCCACGACCAATTCCTTTGACGGCACGATCCTCAACCGCAGCGGCATCGGCCACACCGGCCAGGACGCCTCCGCTGCCGCAATCGCCGGCGAGGCGCTCGTCAAGTGCCTCGCGGACAAGGATATCGAGAAGGGTTCGATCGTCCTGCCGTCGTCGACCGCAATGGGCAACATCGAGGTGAACAATCGCGTCACTTCGGCTTTCAACGCCATCGTCAAGGGCTTGAAGGATGCCGGCAAGCTTGATGCCTTCAAGGTCGACGCGGGTCCGGAGAACACCGGTATCGACACCAATCCGAATGATCCGGTGAACGGCATCGTGACGCTGTTCGAATCGCGCGGCGATGTCGTTGGCGCCTTCGCCGGCAACAACGTGTTCACGCCGGCGCTTGCCAAGGCCGTCGCTCAGACCGGAATGACCGGCAAGATCTGCGCCTACGGTTTCGACCTCGGTCCGGCCCAGCAGGATGCGATGAAGAGCGGCGATCTGACCGGCGCGCTCGGGCAGCAGCCCTTCTTGCAGGGCTTCTGGCCGGTCATGCAGCTCTATCTGGAGATCGATCGAGGCATCGCGGCGGCCAACCTCGACACACGCGCCCAACTCGTGACGAAGGAGACCGTCGAGGACGTCGGCAAGCGCTTCGAGAACTGAGTCCGCTCGGAACGTCTGAAATCACTGCGGGAGGGCGCAGGCTCTCCCGCAATGCGGCAGCAGGAAATCGACCAGAAGAGACCATGGCGCTTACCGCGACCACATCGCTCGGCCGTGCGCCGTCCCAGATTGTCGGCGGCTGGGAGGTGGGGCTCGTTGCCTTGCTTTTGCTGCTCTATCTCGGCGGCGCTCTCGTCAATCCCGCGTTCTTCGGGTCAACAGGAGCGTTTCACTCGCTGCTCCGCGACACCTCGCGGGTTGCCATCATCGCGGTCGGAGTGACCTTCGTCATCGTCAACAAGGACCTCGACCTTTCGGTCGGTTCGACTTACGGCCTAGTCGCCGTCGTCTTCGCCAGGCTGTTCGCGCCGAACTTCCTTGACCTCGGCGTCGTCACGTCGGTAATCCCCTGCGTCCTTCTCGGCACGCTGATCGGGCTGGTCAACGGCGTGCTCGTCACCATCTTGAAAGTGCCGGCGTTCATCGCCACTCTGACTGTCCTCTTCATCGGCCGCGGCTTCGTGCTGGCGCTCACTCACGGCCAGGCGATCTACTACCCTGCCAAGGCGACCGGCTATCCGGTTTTTTTTCACCTCGGCGAGACTAACCTCCTCGGCTTCAACAACCAGATCGTGATCTTCCTCGTTGTCGCCGTGACCGGCGCCTATGTGCTTGCCAAGACGCGCTGGGGCTACGAGACCTTCGCCACCGGCGGCAACGAGCAGGCGGCGTCCTATGCCGGCATCCCGACCAACTGGGTGCGCATCCGAGCCTTTCTGATCTCCTCGCTCTGCGCGGCGCTAGCCGGCTTGATGTCAGCCGCCCAAGACAAGGGCGTGACGCCCCTCTACGGCGTCAGCGGTGAGCTGACCGTCATTGCCGCCGTGATCATCGGCGGCGCCTCGATCCTCGGCGGCCGCGGTCGGGTCGCCGGATCCTGCCTTGGCGCCCTGCTGGTGGTGCTGCTCGACAAGGTGTTGCGCGAGGGCTGGCCGATCACGCGCATCATCAAGATCGGCGACGAGGAGATCACGGTCAACGCCGTTTTCTCGCTACCGGTCGGCGCGGTGCCGGTGTTCCTCGGGCTGCTGCTCGTCGTCGCGGTGCTCATCGAGCCCTATCTCATCCGCCGCCAGGTGGCAGGGCGCCTCTGGGCCTGGCTCCGCGGCCGGCCGCCGCCACCGGCCTACGAGATCGGCGGCATCGCGATCGAGGGGGTGCAGACCAAGGGCGCGATGGTGACCGACATGGCGCTGTCGGCCACCGGGTTCGGCAAGTTCCTCGCCCGGCGCGACGCGCTCGCCATCATCCTGACCGCGCTCCTGTGGCTGACCGGCCTCGCGCTCCGGCCGGACTACTGGTGGAACCTGTCCAACAGCTTCGCGATCTTGCTCAACTACACCGAGCTTGCGCTGATCACCATCGGGCTCACCTACGTCATCGCCGCCGGCGATATCGACCTCTCCGTCGGGGCGGTGCTCGCCCTCGCCGGCAGCACCGCCGCCTATTTCCTCAAGGTCCTTGGCGCCGACCCCGTGACCGCCGTGGCTATGGGCCTGCTCGCGGGCATGTGCGCCGGCCTCGTCAACGCGATCGTCACCGTCGGCTTCAAGCTGCCGGCCTTCATCGCCACGCTCGGCATGTTCTACATCGCCCGCGGCCTCGCCGCCTGGTTCGTCGCCGGGCAGCAGCTCACCGGCTGGCCCGAGGGCTACAACCTGCTTGGCCGCAAGGTGAACGACATCCTGCTGCACTACCGCATCTCGCTGCCGGACGGGCTCCTGCGCTCGATCGCCGAGGTGGTGAGCGTCCAGACCATCTGGATGCTGTTCGTCGCCCTCATTGCCGGCGTCGTGCTCGCCTACATGCCGTTCGGGCAGAAGGTCTATGCGACCGGCGGCAACATTCGCGCCACCGCTTATGCCGGGATCAACACCAACCGGGTGCGGTTCCTCGCGCTCATGCTGGCGGCGCTCTGCGCGACAATGGCCGGGATCATCAACGTCGCCTACTTCCGCAGCTTCAACCCGGTGGCTGGCCAGTTCCGCGAGCTCGACGCCATCGCCTCGGTAATCATCGGCGGCGGTTCGATCTTCGGCGGCTACGGCACCGTGATCGGGGCGCTCGCCGGGGCGGCGGTGATCACCCTGATCCGGGCGCTGCTGCAGCTCAACGTCCAGGGCTTCGCCATGCCGCAGCACTGGATCAACGTCTTCATCGGCGGCATCCTGATCGTGGCGGTGCTGATTGACATCTGGGTGCGCCAGGCCAACATCCTCGGCCGCCTGCGGGCGCGCCTCGCGCGGCGCACAAGAACGGCGGAAACCACCCATGCGTGACGCGACGAGGCCTGCACCGATCGTAGAAATGCGGGGCATCGAAAAAGCCTTCGGTGCGGTGCAGGCGCTCCGCAACGTCGACCTCGTGCTCTATCCCGGCGAGATCCTGGGCCTCGTCGGCGACAACTCGGCCGGCAAGTCGACGCTGATGAAGATCCTGACCGGCGCCTACCAGCGCGACGCCGGCGGCGAGGTCTTCGTCGCCGGGCAGCCGGTGCACTTCAAGAGCCCGCACGAAAGCCGCGACGCCGGCATCGAGATGATCTACCAGGATTTCGCTCTTTGCGGGAATATGGATGTCGGTCAGAATATCTTTCTTGGCCGTTGGCCGCTCAAGGGCCTTTTCGTCAATCGGCGGAAAATGTACGCGGAAGCCGACAGCGTGCTGAAGCGGCTCAAGGTCGACGTGAACTCCGTCTATCAAAAGGTCGAGAGCCTGTCGGGCGGCCGCCAGCAATCTGTGGCGATTGCCCGCGCTATCTCCTTCCAGCCGCGCGTGGTGATCCTCGACGAGCCGACCGCCAATCTCTCAGTGATGGCGACCGAGCGGCTGCTCGAGACCATGCTGGAGCTGAAAAAGCAGGGCGTTGCCCAGATCATCATCTCCCACCGCCTCGTCGACATCTTCACTGTGGGCGACCGCGTGATGGTGCTGAAGCGCGGCGAGAACGTCGGCGATCGCTACGTCAGGAACACCGACGAGCACGAGGTCCTGGAGATTATTGTCTCCGGCACGCGAGCGCGCGCCCTTACGGCAGATGAAGCGTCGCCAAGCAAGATTTAACCGATCAGGACCAACGTCTCCGGGTGTGGCTGTCAAACGGCCCTTTCACAGCGGACGTTTCCCGCCAGGAAGCACGCACCGGATATGCAACCGCATAATGAAGGCCAGCCTTCGCTAAACTCGGTTCATCTCCCCTATGGCGCGCTTTCCGGCTCGAATGGCAGCTTCCACCCTTGTGCAGATCCTGCACCGTGACCTCAAGAAGGTCGTCACCGGGTCAGATCCAGACCATCTGTGTGCGGAGATGAATGTCCGTTTTGACAGTCCTCGCGGCGAAAGCTGCCATTCCGCTGTCGGCCCGTAGCGGAAATCTCTGCGGCTATCGGGTTCGTCGTTCGTTAAGCACAAACTGCGCCAAATCTCCATACGGAGCGGAATAGATGATGTATCGCAAATACGCGTTGCACCCGAAGGACAAATTAGTCCTGAAAAAAGATGCGATATCGCAGAACAAGTTGAAGTTACTTCTGGATCTAGACCATTCTCACAATATATTTACCGGCTCCCCTCGGTCCGCAGAGCTGTCCCTCTGAAATCATGACAGTGCCGCCCACGACGACCGTAGTCGGCCAACCGCTCACTTCCAAACCTTCATAGGGCGAATAGTCCGACCCATCATGTAACTCGCCGTGACGTATGGTTTTGCGCATGCTGGGGTCCCAGATCGCAATGTCAGCGTCTTTGCCCACCGCAATTGAGCCTTTATGTTTCAATCCAAAACCGTCCCGGTCTAACCGGGGCGGTTTTTGCGGCAACTCGATTTGGGCGAACTGCTCGCCGCCTCAACCTGGGCCAGGCGACCAGTCGCAGCCGCATCGCTGGCATTTCGTGGATTACCCAGCTTTTCGCCGGCTGCTTCCGGGCTGCCAGTTCGGCCCGAATCCGTTCGGAAATTTTCCGGCGCTCCTTCCTGGCCAGTGCGGTGTAGAGGTGCAGCATGAAGGGTCGGCGTCGGCCCCGAGTTCTGCGACGATGAACGACACGTTAGGCCATCAAGTCGGCAATAAACGCGACGTCGCGCGCGAGGCGGTCGAGCTTGGCCACGAGGACCGGACATTTCTGCCGGTTGAGGTCTTCGATCGAGGGCATGGGCAAAGCCCGGCGGATATCGACTATCCGCCGGGCGAGCCGCCCTTCAGTGGTGATGGGCGGAAACGCTCTTGACGTATTCGGACACAAGTTCCCTCGGCGCCGACTGACCGACGTCGCCGACGCTGAGGATGCCGACCATCCGCATACTCTTGTTGATCACCGGCAACCTGCGGATTTTCAGTTCCTCCATGTGCCGCATGGCCTTGGCCAGATCGTCGTCTTCGCGGCAGCAGTGAATGCCGGTCGTCATGACATCGCGCGCCGTCGCGGTGCGGCTGTCGAAACCGTCCTCCGCCAGTCCTTTGCAGACAATGTCGCGGTCGGTCACCATTCCGATCAGCCGGTCGTTCTCTCCGATGGGAATCGAACCGATATCCTCGGCTCGCATCAATTTCGCAAGTTCGGTGACAGCGGTTTCGGGGCTGACCCAGTCGACACCCTTGTGCATTGCGTCTTTGACTTTCATGGCGGACCTCCCTTTCTGGGGTTGGTGCATGTCCCTCTGTCTCATGTTACCGCGGACAGGATTTTCTGGAAACATCAAAAGGCTCTCCGACACAGAACCGGTGGAGCATCGACGAGTACGTTGAGTGCGTATCGATCGCCTTTCTCTTCGAATGGTCCAGCCGCTATTTTCTTCGGCACCCTCCGGCTCCCGACTGCGCGCCGCGGCATCGTGCTTGGCGCCAGTTTCATTGGCCTGGAAGTTGCCGCGGCCCTGCGCTCGCGCGATATCGAAGTTCATGTCGTGGCGCCGGATAACGGCCCATGGAGCGGTCCCGGAATGAGAGGCATGCGAGTGCCCCAGGTTCCGTTTCCGCCAGCGATTGCGGGCGCCGCCCTGCCTTCAGCGCTCGGTTGCCGTAGGGGAAGAAATTCATGGTGCAGCGCACAAAAACATTGCTATTGGGTTGTGTCGGTTTCATAATGAACGAGGCGTTTTTGGGGGTATCCACTGAAGGATGGAAACTATGTCCACCACTGAAAAAACCGCTGATGCCATTGAAGGCACCGCCCTACCGACCTTCGATCCGTCCAAGGTAACGGCCGAGTTCCGCGCTGCCGCTGAAAAGGGCGTCGAACAGTCGAAAGAAGTTTTTACCAAATTCAAGGCCGGCTCTGAAAACGCCCAGAAGGCTCTCGAGTCGAGCTTCGAAACCGCCAAAGCCGTTGGCAGCGATCTGTCGCTGAAGACAATTGCCGTTCTGCGCGCCAATACTGAAGCCGCCTTCTCGCACTTCGAAGCCCTAATTGCCGTTAAGTCGCCTTCCGAATTCGTTGAACTGCAGACCGCCTTCGTTCGCAAGCAGGTTGAAACGGCCGTCGAGCAGTCCAAGGAACTCCAGGCCATCACGACCAAAGCCGTCGAGGACGTATCCAAGCCGATCAAGTCCGCCTTCGAGAAGGCGATCAAGGAACTCAAAGTCGCCTAGCTTTTTCTTGGGCGGAGCCTTGGTCGCCGAGGCATCGGCGAAGGGGCAGGGGTAAGTGCGAGTAGGTCGGAAAGAGTCGCCACCGCGAGGCCAGTGCAGGAATGCCGCAGGCTTTGTACGTTTGAGTGGTCGCACGTCCGTTATTTGAACTTGTCGTTTTTCCCGACAAGGCTGAACGAGTTCAACCGATCAAGCTCGCGACTTTCCGAATAGCACGCCTTGCTATCCTTTTCTGCGACTGGTCGGTTTGATGGCTTCTCTGGTCTCCTGCATGAGCACATCTTGGAACACATGGACCAAGATCATGAACTCGGCAGGCTTGAAGGAGGCTACCCATCCTGCGGACTGCTATTCTCCGAGCCAACATGGCGGACGCTATTCTTGACTCGTTGCGAGCGCCACCCGCAATGGTGGTGAAATCCCCAAGACGGGTCTTGCGCCAGGCGCCTGACAGAGCGATTCTGCGCCTTGCAAGCGCTCTCGCGCGCCAGGCGGCCCGCGAAGATCACGCACGTGAACAGGCCGAGAAAATACATCATGAATCGAGCCGCGATCTACGCACGCTTCTCAACCGATCTTCAGAATGAACGATCTGTAGACGATCAACTCGCGTTGTGCCGAACATACGCCGAGCGCGAGGGTCTGAACATTGTCGCAACGTTTGACGACCGAGCTCGCTCTGGCGGGTCCGTTATGGGCCGTGATGGTTTGCTCCACCTCATGGACAAAGCTCGTGAGCACGAATTTGATGTGCTGGTCGTAGAGGCGCTTGACCGGCTCTCTCGCGACATGGAAGACCTCGCCGGCATTCACAAGCGCCTTTCATTTCTTGGCGTCGAAATTCGTGCCGTCCACGAGGGCGTGGTGAACACAGTTTTGGTCGGGCTTCGCGGTCTTGTTGGGCAACTCTATCGAGAGGACAATGCTCACAAAGTTCGGCGGGGCCAAGCCGGCCGGATCAACAAGGGGCTCCACGCGGGTGGAATAACCTACGGCTACACTTACGTGCTAGGAGATCCTGGGAAGCGGCTGATCGCAGAGGACGAAGCGGAGATCGTGCGTCGTGTCTTCAGGGAATACGTCGACGGACAGACCCCGCGCGACATCGCTCACAAACTCAACAGAGACCGCATACCGCCACCTCGTGGTCGAGCCTGGAATGCCTCTACCATCAATGGAAACGCGCAGAGAGGGACGGGGCTGCTTCAGAATGAACTCTATGTCGGCCGGTTGATTTGGAACAGGGTCCGAATGGTCAAGGACCCTGATAGTGGGAAGCGTGTCTCGCGCCCGAATCCTAAGAGCGAATGGCGAACAATCGAAGTTCCCGATCTCGCCATTGTTTCGCCCGACCTGTTCGAGGCGGCACGGGAGAGGAAAAAGGCTCGCGCAATCACCCATCCAAGCCATCAGCGCCGACCACGGCATATGTTGTCGGGGCTCCTTAGGTGCGGCGCTTGTGGAGCGGGAATGTCGTCAAACGGCAAGGACAAGTCCCGGCGTATTCGCATCCGTTGCTCGGCCGCCACGGAAAGCGGAACATGCCCTGATCCTAAAACCTTTTATTTGGATACAGTCGAGACCGCGGTTCTAAATGGGCTTACCGCCGAGTTGCGTCATCCTGAAGTAATTGCCCACTACGTCCAGACGTATCAAAAAGAACGGAGGCGCCTGGCAGCCGAAACCGATGCGCGGCGCACTCGTTTGGAGCGAAGGCTTGGAGAATTATCTCGGGAGATCGAGCGGCTGGTCAACGGCATCGCCAAGGGCCATGGCGACCCAGCCGTATTGGGACCGCAATCAACGACGCTCAATGAAGAGCGCAAGTGCATTGTGGCTGAGCTGGATCAGGCGCCCGCGGCGACCGGCGTGATCGCGCTGCATCCTGCAGAGCTGGCACGCTACGAGGAACAAGTAAACCAACTTCGAGCAGGGCTTGCCAACGGCCTTGAGGCAGGCGATCCCGAGTCCGCAGAGGCGATGCGGGAGTTGATCGACACCGTTACTGTGTTTCGAGATCCTTCGAGGATCGGCGGAATCGAAGTCGAAATCGCCGGACGTCTAACGGCACTCTTGGGCGAGAATGCCTTCCCCAACGGCGTCAAAGGAGTGTGGGGAAAGGTGGTAGCGGGAGAGGGACTTGAACCCCCGACCCCAGGATTATGATTCCCGTGCTCTAACCAACTGAGCTACCCCGCCAGGGCGGCGAAGGCCCGAAATCCAGCTTAAATCGGCAGGCATATCGGCGCGTTCGCCAAGGTCGCGCGGATATAAGGTTGCGAGGCCAAGCCTGTCAAGCATCGAAGTGGCTGCCGAGCCGGCATATTGCTGGCGCCTAAAGCTTTGCCGGGCAGACATTTGGGCGCACAGGCCGGGGTTGAGTTCAGCGAGGCACGTCGCTATGTCTCGGCCACGAAAGCCATGGTCAGGAATTGATGAAACCGCGCATTGCAGTCCTCGGTTGCGGATACTGGGGCAGCAACCACATCCGCACCCTCAAGGCGCTCGGCGCGCTGCACGCGGTTTCGGATGTCAACCCTGCGCGTGCGGAGGGTTTTGCCAGCGAGCAGGATTGCCTGGCGATCGAGCCGGAGGCGCTGTTTGCCCGCGACGATGTCGACGCCATTGTCATGGCGCTGCCGCCGCAGTTCCATGCCGACATGGCGGTGCGCGCCGTGCTCGGCGGCAAGGACGTGCTGGTGGAGAAGCCGATCGCGCTGACGGTGGCCGATGCCGAGCGCTCGGTGCAGGCGGCCGCCGATAATGGCCGTGTCTTCATGGTCGGCCACGTGCTGCGCTTCCATCCCGCCTTCGAGACGCTGAAGGCGCTGATCGACAATGGCGAGCTCGGCGAGGTCCGCTACATCCATTCGCATCGGCTCGGCCTCGGCAAGTTCCACACCGAAAACGACGCGCTATGGGATCTGGCGCCGCACGATCTGTCGATGATCCTGGCCATCACCGGCACCGAGCCGGTCGAGGTGCGCGGCGAAGGCGCTGCTCTTCTCGACAATCTCAGCGACTTTGCGCATCTGCACATGCGCTTTCCCAACGGCCTGCGCGGCCATCTGTTCGCCTCGCGGCTCAACCCTTACCGCGAGCGGCGGCTGACCGTGGTCGGCACCAAGGCGATGGCCGTGTTCGACGACGTCGAGCCGTGGGAGCGCAAGCTTGCCGTCTACCGCCACGCGGTGTGGCAGGACAGCGGCCAATGGGCGTTCACCGCCAACGAGCCGTCCTATGTGGCCGTCGGCGAGGGCATGCCGCTGACGCGCGAGCTCGAGCATTTCATCCACTGCATCGAGACACGGGCCGAACCGCGCACCAGCGGCGAGGAAGCCATCAGGGTGCTGCGCATCCTGACCGCCGGCACCGTCGCCCACACCAGGCCCTAAGCGAAAACGCCGTCTATTCGGCGGGAACCCGCGCCGGCTGGACGGCAAGCCGCGTCAGCATCGCCTCGGCTTCGGCGCCGCGCTCGGAGCGCTCGATGAAGCCGCCGCCGAACACACGCGCCTCGTTGCCATCGTCGGAATAGAGCACGCAAGCCTGACCGGGCGCGATGCCGGATTCGCCGTCGACCAGCTCCACCGAAGTGACACCGGCGCGGTGATGCAGCACGGCCGGGCGCGGCGGCCGCGTCGAGCGCACCTTGGCAAAAAGCTCAAGCCCGGTCGCCGGGATATCGGCCAGCGGGCCATCGCCCAGCCAGTTCATGTTGCGCAAGAAGATCTTGTGGGTCTCCAGCGCCTCGCGCGGGCCGACCACGACGCGGGCCCGGTCGGCGTCGAGATGAACGACGTAGAGCGGCTCGCCCGAGGCGATGCCGATGCCGCGGCGCTGACCGACGGTGTAGCGCAAAATGCCCTCGTGGCGGCCAAGCACGCGCCCGTCTATATGGACGATGTCGCCCGGATTGGCGGCAGCCGGCTTCAGCTTGGCGATGATGTCGGAATACTTGCCCTGCGGCACGAAGCAGATGTCCTGGCTGTCCTGCTTGGCAGCAACCGTCAGCCCCATCTCCTCGGCGATAGCGCGAACCTCAGGCTTCGACAGGCCGCCGAGCGGAAAACGCAGATAGTCGATCTGCGCCTGGGTGGTGGCGAACAGGAAGTAGCTCTGGTCGCGGTCGGCGTCGACCGGCCGGTAAAGCGCGCGGTGGGCGCCATTGGCGCCGGAACGGATGTAGTGGCCGGTCGCTAGCGCGTCGGCACCGAGTTCCTTGGCGGTCGCGAGAAGGTCGGCGAATTTCACCGTCTGATTGCAGGAAACGCAAGGGATCGGCGTTTCGCCGGCGACATAGCTCTCGGCGAACGGGTCGATCACTGCCTTGCGGAAGCGTTCCTCGTAATCGAGGACGTAATGCGGGATACCGAGCGTCTCGGAGACGCGGCGGGCATCGTCGATGTCCTGGCCGGCGCAGCATGAGCCGGCCCGGTGCGTTGCCGCGCCGTGGTCGTAAAGCTGCAGCGTGACGCCGACGACGTCGTAGCCCTCGCGCTTCAGGAGACCGGCAACGACCGACGAATCGACACCGCCCGACATGGCGACGACGACACGGGTGTTTTCTGGGCGTCCGGGAAGATCGAGGCTATTCATGGTTCTTTCGTTCTGCGCGGCGCTTCAATGCCAATGGCGGGAATATAGGTCAAGCGTCCCGGCTGCGCCAGCTTTGCCGGGCCGGCTCATTTTTCCGGGCGGGTTCAACGCGCTTGCCGGCAGATGTCTCAAATGCCGATGAAAAGACTAACGCCGCGTTCATGATCCTTACCTAACCATTAGGGTCTGCTTAGGCAAATTTTAAAGCTGTGGCGGTAATGTGGTGGGGATTGGGTCTTTGAGTTTTTTGTAGAGAGTACGATGACCGATCTAATTAGACCGCGAGTCAAATATGTTATCGGGCCAGACGGCAGCCCACTTACCATCGCCGATCTGCCGCCGACAAACACACGTCGCTGGGTTATCCGGCGCAAGGCGGAAGTTGTGGCGGCGGTGCGTGGGGGGCTTTTGAGCCTCGAAGAGGCGTGCCAGCGCTACAAGCTCACCACCGAGGAATTCCTGTCCTGGCAAGCGTCGATCGACGAATACGGCCTTGCCGGGCTGCGCACCACGCGCATCCAGCAATACCGCCATTAGGCCGGTAAGGGCGCCGATCCGCGCCCTTACGTTTGCGAGGGGCGACGATCTGCAATTTCAGACCGTCAGCACCACCTTGCCGATCGGCCTGGTGGCGAGGAAGGCATGGGCGGCACCTGCCTGTTCGAGCGGAAACGCCTTTGCCACGTGGACGGCCAGCTTTTTCGCGTCGATCAATTTGCCGAGCTCCACCAGAGCGGCACGGTCGGGCACTACGGACATGCGCTCGACGCGGATGCCTCGCGTCCTGGCCTTTGCTTTGGTGACATCGCTGACATCGAGCAGCGATACCAGAACGCCGCCAGCCTTGAGCACTTCCAGCGATTGCTCCGCATGCTCGCCGCCGAACGGGTCCAGAACCAGATCGATGTCGCGGGCCTTCCCGGTGAAATCATCCCTTGTGTAGTCGATCACCTTGTCGGCGCCGAGCGAGCGGACGAAATCGAGCTTTTCCGGGCTGGCGGTTGCGACGACGTAAGCGCCGTGCGCCTTGGCGATCTGCACCGCCAGATGGCCGACGCCGCCGGCTCCGGCGTGGATCAGCACGCGCTTGCCAGGTTCGAGCCGGCCATGGCGGACAAGGCCTTGCCAGGCCGTCAGGCCGGCCAGCGGCAGCGCGGCGGCTTGCGCGTGATCTATGCCTTCAGGTTTCGGCGCAAGCTCATCAGCCGGGACAGCGGCGAGTTCGGCGTAAGCTGCCGCCTGTTTGGGAAAGCGCGTCATGCCGAAGACGGCATCGCCGACCTTGAGGCCGGAGACGCCGGAGCCCAGCGCCTCGACAATTCCCGAAACGTCCCAGCCAAGGACAAAAGGCGGCTCACCAAGCAGCGGATAGTGGCCGCCGCGCACTGCGCCGTCGACCGGATTGATGCCGGCCGCCTCGATGCGGACGAGCACTTCGCCAGCCTGGGGTGATGGCGCGGGGCGATCGGCAATGACGAGGACGTCGGGTCCGCCGAAGGAATTCTGGATAATGGCACGCATGGAGGCTCTCCTGCTGGTTTGATATGCCACTATCATTTGGATAGTTACATTCTATTGTCTAGTATGTACCTTTATGATATATACGCACCTCATGGATAGCGACGATTGTTTCCCTTCTGGTTATGACGCGTTCCGACGGACGTGCCCGTCGCACGCCGTGCTTGAGACGCTCGCCAGCAAATGGGTCTACCTGGTGATCTGTGCGTTGCGCCAGGGCCGGCTCCGCAATGGCGAATTGGCGCGCAAGCTCGAAGGCATCACGCCGAAAATGCTGACGCAGACGCTGCGTATCCTGGAACGCGACGGTCTGGTCCGGCGCGAGGTTTTCCCGGTCATTCCGCCGCGGGTCGAATATGAGCTGACCGAACTTGGCCAGAACCTGGCAGGACTGCTCAATCAGATCAGAGCCTGGTCGGAGCAGCATGTGCCCGACATCAAGAATGCGCGCGCGCGGGCGGCGGAACAGCAGGAAGATCTGGGTGCCTGAGGCGGGCACGGTTCGGTGCGCAGCAATGGCGCTCAAGCGCGGCGCGCGTTAAAGCCTTGTTTTCAGCCGATCATGGCGCTGCGGCCGCCGGCTTCCGTGTCACGCGCCTTGGTGTCGCGCGATTCCAGCATCTCGGCCTTGGAAAGCTCCGCTTCGGCTTCGCTAAGCAATGATTCGGCGACATTTCGCTGCTGGGCGAGGTCGCTTTGCGAATTTCTGAGGTTGTCGCGGCGCAGACGTGCCGCCTTGGCGAAGGTCGGATAGGCAAAATGATTGATGTCGGTGATGCCGGCCTTCTTCTCCTCGGCGGCGATCTGAAGTTCCAGCTCGACGGCCATGCGCTCGAATTCGGCGATCATCATGTCGAGCTGCAGCAGCTGCCGCCGCTTCTCGCTCACCTGAAATTGCTTCAGCCGAACGAGGTTTTCACGTGACTTCATGATTCGGTACTCCCGGAAACGCACACCTGCACATATCGTCCAATTCACCCGGCAAGGCCCAGGCTTGACCCGTTTCCACCGGCTTTCCCGGAACTATGGGAAACAAACTCCTAAAGTTTTTTGCCGGCGGTAACCATTCGTTTACGGGCATTGTTAATCATACGGCTCAGGACTTAAGGGCGGGTAAAAATTCTGCGTCTCGTCGCGAAACCCAGCCAACGAGTCTGAAGAGTCACTTAGTCTGGCTTGTTAATGTGTCGTATTAACGGTTTGGGTCTGTGATTCGTTATTGGATTCAATAAGGTGTAGAAAGGGGTTAAAAAATCTGATACCGTCACGGACGGGGAATTAGGTTTTATTAACCATTCGATGGCAGCCTCTGCTCAGGCAATCACTGCTCCGGTCCTGGACGGGTCGTGAAATGGTCCGGCAGCAGAAAAGGGGAATGAAATGCGCGTTCTGCTGATAGAAGACGACAGTGCAACCGCACAAAGCATCGAGCTGATGCTGAAATCAGAAAGTTTCAATGTCTATACGACCGACCTTGGTGAAGAGGGCGTCGATCTAGGCAAGCTTTATGATTACGACATCATTCTCCTCGACCTCAATCTGCCCGACATGTCGGGCTACGAAGTGTTAAGAACACTTCGCCTTTCCAAGGTGAAGACGCCGATCCTCATCCTCTCCGGCATGGCCGGCATCGAGGACAAGGTGCGCGGCCTCGGCTTCGGCGCCGACGATTACATGACCAAGCCCTTCCACAAGGACGAACTGGTCGCCCGCATCCACGCCATCGTGCGGCGTTCCAAGGGCCATGCCCAGTCGGTCATCACCACCGGCGACCTGGTGGTGAATCTCGATGCCAAGACCGTTGAAGTCGGTGGCCAGCGCGTGCATCTGACCGGCAAGGAATATCAGATGCTGGAGCTGCTCTCGCTGCGCAAGGGCACCACGCTGACCAAGGAAATGTTCCTCAACCATCTCTATGGCGGCATGGATGAGCCGGAGCTGAAGATCATCGACGTCTTCATCTGCAAGCTCCGCAAGAAGCTCGACGCCGCGTCGGGCGGGCAGAATTACATAGAGACCGTCTGGGGCCGCGGCTATGTGCTGCGCGAGCCTGAAGATATCCGGGTCAGCGCCTGAACCAAGCGCATGATCCCAAAGTGGGCGCCGGTTTTTCGGAAAAGAACCTGGTAAAACAACGAGATAGAGCTCATCCGACTTTCATCGGAATGGAACAGGCTCTGATCAGGCGGCAATCTTCAAGGCGCGGAAGCACTCGAGCAGTTGCGGCCTGTTGAACGGCTTCAGTAGGTAGCCCTGGGCGCCGGCGCGCTTTGCCCGCATGATCGCCCCGACGTCGACCTCGACCAGCGAAATCAAAACTTGCGGCAATACCGGGCTTTCCATGGCGCGCACGCGGCGGATGAGATCCTGCGCCTGCATGTCCGGCAAGGCACCGTCGACGACGATGATATCAGGCATGTCGGCCGCGCACATCTCGATCGCCTCATGGCCGCTGGCGGCTTCGATCACCATCATGCCGGAACCGCCCAGGATACGCCTTGCAACCTTCCTGATGACGCTCGAATTGTCGACGAACATGCAGCGTTTCATTTCCGGACCCTCTTTGCCATGTGGCGAACCGGCAGCGTCGTGGCATCTGCCGGGGAACATAGGCCGATCTGGTAAAGAAGCCGAAAAGCCGTTAGGTAAAATTTTCCTGAAGGTGTTTTAAGCGAAATCTTCTTTCGCAATGCTTCACGCAATCAATCTGCAAGCCGGTCCCACAGATGTTAAGACGACGCCGCAAATATGATTTGGAGAAAATACTTTCCCGGCTCTTAGCAGAACTTCAGACTGCAGAAAGGACGATCTCGTCGGCGGTCGCATGGATCGAAATCGTCATGTTGGCTTCGCGGGCCAGGAGCAGCGTGTAATAGGGCTGCACCGAATGCGCGTCGATCGGCTCTTCCGGCCTGTGGCCGGAATGCAATTCCAGGAATTTGGGCGGCACGCGCAGCATCGGGCCGCTCGCCGCGAGCGCAAAGCGCGGCTCGGTCTCGAGGTTCTCCAGCGTGACCACCAGCCTGCCGCCGCGCGGAATGGCGGCGTTGGCGACGAGGATGAGGTTGAGCAGCAGCTTGACCTTGTTCTTGGGCAACAGTGCGCGGGTTCCGTTCCAGATCAGTTCCGGCTTCTCGTTCTTCAGGAAGGCGATGGCCACGGCCTCGGCGTCCCCGGTGTCGATCAGCATGCCGGCGGAACCGGCGGCGCCGAAGGCGATGCGGGCGAATTGCAGGCGGGCGGAGGCGTTTTTGGCGCTTTGGCGGATCAGCTTCATGGCGTCTTCGTCGGCGCCGCCTTCGTCGAGCAGCTCAAGTCCGTTGTTTATGGCGCCGACCGGCGAAATGATGTCGTGGCAGACCCGGCTGCACAGCAGCGCTGCCAGGTCGGGTGCGGAAAGGGTGAAAAGCTCGGCCATCGGCAAAAATCCCTGCAAATTTCACAACACAATGACCGGGCGATCATGATCACGCCTGTCCACACGAATCACGCTCTCTCCCAAGCATTCTGAATACACAGCGCCTGTGCGTGCAGCAACAAATCCAAAATCATGATTGTCGAAAATGGTGTGTTCACGCAGCAGGGTGCTGCGCGGGCGATGCGAAACAGCCTTCGAACCGCCATCTTCATGTGAGAGTTTAATGGTTGAAAAAGGATTACGGCATAGTTTGCCCCTAACAGTCATCCTTAACGGCCGCCAAAGAGCCGTACGGGTGCGAGGCGTCGGCGAAAGTGCTCCCTGACGGAGATTGGAAGCATGGTTTCCCGATTCTACGACCGGACTTTTTTCCGTGTCATCTCAATGACGATCGCCCTCATCGGCCTTGTCGCCTTTTCGGCATCGGCCGCGCGGGCCGACGAATACACCGCACAGGAGATCGTCGATTCCGGTCATAAATTCTTCGGCGCGACATCGGGCGGGCTCGCCACCGTCGTCGAGAAGATTTTCGCCACCTATGGCCTGCCGAACGGCTATCTGCTCGGCGAAGAGGGGTCCGGGGCGCTGATCGGTGGCCTGACCTATGGCGAAGGCACGCTCTACACCAAGAATGCCGGCGATCACAAAGTGTTCTGGCAAGGCCCGTCGCTCGGCTGGGATTTCGGCGGCGAGGGCTCGCGCGTCATGATGCTGGTCTACAATCTCGACGATGTGAGCAGCCTCTATAACCGTTTTGGCGGCGTCGCCGGCTCCGCCTATGTCGTCGCCGGCGTTGGCTTCAATGTGCTGAAGAACAACAATGTGCTGCTCGTACCGATTCGTACCGGCGTCGGCGCCCGTCTCGGCGTGAATCTCGGCTACCTCAAGCTCACCCAGCGCGCGACCTGGAATCCGTTCTGACCTGCATGATGGCGCCACTGCGATTGGACCTGTGATCCCACGGTCTGAGCTTTGCCGCGGCATACTCTTGCCGTGGCGCCGGATTTCCGTCATGCGAAGATGGCAAAGTCGACCTTTGGCGGTTGCCATGCACAACGGATAGTCATCTTGGTCCAGTCGATCCTGTTCTTTGTCCTCGGCTTTCTCTGCGCGGGCTTTCTGGCGCTGATGATTGCCCCGGCCGTGTGGCGGCGGGCGGTGGCGCTGACGCGCAAGCGCGTCGAGGGCTCGATGCCGTTGACGCTGGCCGAGATCCAGGCGGACAAGGATCGCATTCGCGCCGAGTTCGCCGTTTCGGTGCGCCGGCTTGAAATGACCGTCAAGTCATTGCGCGAGAAGGCCGCCGAGCAGCTGGTCGAGATCGGCCGCGACCGCGAAGCCCTGAAGGAATTGGCGGCCGAGCGGCAGGACAAGAACCGGGTCGTCGCCGACCTCACAACCAGAGGCGAGGAGCTTCGCAAGCGCGACGAGCAGCTGCAGCAGCTGTCGGAGCGGCTTGCGGAGACCGAGCGCGCGCTCGAAAAGCGCGGGCTCGAACTGCGAAAACTGGAGCACATGTATGACGACGCCAGTTTTTCGTCCAGCAGCCGGCAGATCGAGCTGGTGGCGCGCGAATCCGAGCTGCAGAAGCTGGCGAGCGACATTTCGCTGCTGCGCGGCCAGCGCAAGGAGGCGGACAGGCGCAGCCAGGAATTGGCAGCCGAAAGCAAGGCTTTGCGGGACGCGCTGAAGGCCGAGAAGAAAAGAACCGGCGACCTGGAAAAGAAGGTCGAACGCCTGCTCGCCACGCTGGCCGATCGCGAGGACAGGCTGGAGCGCCGCGAGAAGGAACTGGTGCGCCTTCGCGAAAAGCCGAAAGGCGCTGAAAGGGCGCCTGCGGTGGGCCTTGCCGGCGTGCCAGGCAGTCAGGTCAATGTGGCCGCCAACGGCGACATCGAAAAGGCAACCGCCAAGCTCGATGCCGAGCGCGAGCGGCTGGAGGCCAGGCTGACATCGCTGGCACGCGAGAACAGGAGGCTGAAGACAGATCTTGCTGCCGTCGAAACATCGAAATCACAGGCCGGAGACGATACCGGCAGCGCCAGCGCCGCATTGCGCGAAGAGATGAACGATCTGGCGGCGCAAGTCGTGGCCTTGACGGCAAAGCTCGACGGGCCGGATTCGCCGATCGCCCGGGCGCTTGCAGCGCCTGAGGATACGCGGCCGGGGAGCGGCGGACGCAGCCTTGCCGATCGCGTGCGGGCGCTGCAGAAGGCCGCTTCGACCGACTGAGATTCCGCAAGCGCGAGCGCGGGACGCCCCGGCTCTAAAGCGCGTCGCGTTCGATCGGCCTCATGCGACGCTTTAGGTTCTTGTTTTGATGCATGTCGTTACCGCAAAACCGCTGCACACTTTGCGCGACATGCATTAGGCTCCGGAAAAATGATGCAGCGCGATGGCTGACGCGGCGGCGACGTTCAGGCTGTCGAAGCCTTGCGCCATACCGATCCGCAGCGTCTGCAGGCGGGCAAGCAGGCTTTCCGGCAGGCCTTCGCCCTCGGTGCCGAGATAGAGCGCCAGCCGCTCGTTTCTCTTGGCATCGCGAATGTCGATCTGCCCGCGCGGCGACAAGGCGAATTGGCTGAAGCCTTGCCGGTCGAGCATTGCGATGCAGCTGGCGGCGTCGGCAAAGCAGGCGAAGGGAATTTTCAAGGCGGCGCCGACCGAGACGCGGATAGCCTTGCGGTACAGCGGATCGCAGCAGGTCGGATCGAGAAGCACGGCATCCGCGCCAAAGGCGGCGGCATTGCGGAAGATCGAACCCATATTGTCATGATTGGCGATGCCGACCAGCACCACGATCAGCGTGCGGGCGGGCAGTGCGCCAAGCAAGGCCTCAGCGGAGATGGCCGTACCTTTGCGGCCGATCGCCAATATGCCGCGATGCATGTGGAATCCGGCGATCCTGTCCATGATTTCGCCGGATGCGACATAGATCGGAAGCCCGGCAGGCGCCTTGCGCAGGACGTCATCGAGGCCGGCCAGCCGGTTTTCGAGTACCAGCACCGATTCTGCCTCGAAGCGCCGGGCGGCAAGCAGCGTGTCGAGCACCACCTTGCCTTCGGCGACGAAACGGCCTTGCCGGCCGGCAAGATCTCGCTCCCGGATGTCGAGATAGGCGGCGACGCGGGGATCCTGCGGGTCGTCTATGCGGATCGGATTCATGGCTTCCTCGGCGGACCATGGCGTCGGCCGCGAATCGGGATTCGGTTTCGGAAGGCATGATGCAGGATCCGAAGCTCAGACCGTATCTCAGCGTCCAAATGGATGCACGTCGTTCGAACGGTCAAGCCCAATCAGGTGGATGCCGGGCTCAGATTGGGCCTGCCTGCCTCTTAGCGACAGGGAAATCTTGATTCCCGCGGCACGGCTCGTCGGCCAAGCCGTTTCAATGCAGAATTTTCGATAGAGCGAAGGAACCGCATGGGGCCATGCCGCGTCATAGAAGCGGGCTCCTGCTGCGGTCCTGGGAGGACATCAATGATCAGGCTCCTCCTCGTCTTTGCCGCCACGCTTACCCTCGCATGCGGCGTGGCTCGCGCGGCCAAGCTCGATCCAGCCACCGTCAATCAGGCCCAATTCACTATCGGCGAACCGAAGGGTGTCGATCCGACGCTGCTGAAGGCGCAGATCCTTCTGGATCGCGCCCGTTTCTCGCCGGGCCTGATCGACGGTCGCCTTTCCCAGAACTTCGCCAAGGCCGTCGCCGCGTTTCAGGCGGCAAACGGACTTCCGCCCGATGGCAAGCTCAGTCCACAAACCTGGAGCAAACTCGTCGCAACCTCCGCCAAGCCGGTGCTGGTGACCTATGAGGTGATGCGCAAGGATGTGCGCGGACCTTTCACCAGGCGTATTCCGGCCCGCTTGGAGAGGATGGCCAGCTTGCGGCGGCTCGGCTATCGCAATGCGGTGGAGAGGTTGGCTGAGCGCTTCCACGTCAGCGAACAATTGCTGAGAATGCTCAATCCGGGCACCAGCCTCAGGAAACCAGGCAGGACCTTGGTGGTGCCGGATGTCGACAGGGGCGACCCTCCCGCCGGCGTTGACGCCATCGAGGTCGACAAGGGCGCTCGCCAGGTGCGTGTGCTCGACCGTGCCGGCAAATGGCTGGCGGTCTACCCCGCCTCGATTGGGAGCGAGGAGAAGCCGGCGCCAAGCGGCACGGCAGAGGTCAGGCGTGTGGTCCACAACCCTACCTACCACTACGATCCGGACTTCGCTTTCAAGGGGGTCAAAACCAAGCGGCCCTTCACCATCGCTGCCGGGCCGAACAATCCCGTAGGATCGGTCTGGATCGATCTCTCCATCGAAAGCTACGGCATTCACGGCACGCCCGAACCAGGCAAGATCGGCACGACCTTTTCGCATGGCTGCATCCGGTTGACCAATTGGGATGCCGAAGATCTTGCCTCCATGGTGCAGCCGGGCACGAAGGTCGAGTTCAAAGACGAGATGGCGCAGACCGCCGACGAGCGCGTTCAGTAGCAAGGTGGACTTGGCAGCAAAGCGGATTTGGCGGGGCGTTCTCCGCCCCGGCCGCTCAGGTCCCGGCGCGACGCAGCCGGTGAGCCATTTGCGACAGTTCACCTTCGCCGAAAATGCCGTCCAGCATATGCAGCAATTCGCGCACCGCCTCGGATTTGCAGGAATAATAGATCATTTGCCGATCGCGGCGGGTCTCGACGAGCTCGGAAGCCCTGAGCTTGGCCAGATGCTGTGACAGGGCGGATTGGCTGAGCGACACTTTCTCGGCTATGGCGCCGACCGACATTTCGCCCTCGGCCAGATAGCTCATGATCAACAAACGTTTTTCGTTGCCCATCAGCGTCAGAAACGCAGCCGCGGTTCCGGCGTTGGCGACTAGTTTGTTCGAGACCATAGATCCCCCATGCCTTCTTGCTCATCCGCCGCTATGGGGGCAATAGCGTCGGATTCCATAGACTTTCCCTATAGATGCACGCCAGCGATTCAGCGTCACTCGCAAAGGTAGAACATTTCGCTCAAATCTCAAGGCTTGCTTTCCATGCAAGCCGATTAACTCTGCGGCTGTGATCAATTTGCCGATCGGGCAGCTTTTGCCATGTCGACCAGGACAGGCCTGAGGTCGCGTGCCGCTCTCAGCGGCTCGGGGAAGAAAACCCGACAGACATTGTCGCCCGATACGAGATCCATCCCGTCGGCGTCGAACCCGGTGACGATCCAGCCGTCACTCTCGGCCCCGCCGAAGTGACTTGCGTAGAGGGCAATCGCATCGAGATGGTCGGCGTTCATGTGGTCGAGTGCCGATTGCTCGCCGGCGGCAAGCTCTTCGACGATCGCTCCCGTCGCGACCAGATCGGTGCGGTCGAGCAGATAGGCCTTGCCGAAGCCGCCGTTCAGGCTGGCGCGCTCCGGTTCGAGCCGGAAGATCGAGAAGTCGCCGAGCCCGGCATAGAGCTTCGCCTTGGGATTGCGGTTGAGGTAGCGCCGCTCGGCGCGGGCGTGTTCGTTCGAGCCGCGTTCGAGCCGCACGGCGCGGCAGACGAGCGTCAATCGCGGATGCGCCAGCGGATCGCCCTTGCCGGGTTCGCCGACGAGCAACGAGCAGCGCGGGTCGGCAAGGATAGCGCCGGTATGGGCGGACAGCATCGACACCAGGATCAATGGCGTGCCGTCGATGTCGGTGGCGACGCCGACCCGGCTGGCCAGCGGCGAACCGGTTCCTGGTTCGAGCACCGCCAGCGCGCCGAAACGGGCGCTGCGGATCAGCGTCTTTGCCAGCCTGATCGCCTCGGCGTCGGTCGCGCGGATCACGTCTTTCCTGGGTTCGTCCAAGGCACCACCGTCGCTTTTATTTCGGCGCCATGCGGATGGCGCCATCGAGGCGAATGGTCTCGCCGTTGAGCATCTGGTTCTCGATGATGTGCAGGGCAAGTGCCGCGTATTCCGAAGGCTCGCCCAAACGGGAAGGGAAGGGTACTGCGGCGCCGAGCGAATCCTGCACCTCCTGCGGCATGCCGGCCATCATCGGCGTCCTGAAGATGCCGGGCGCGATGGTGCAGACGCGAATGCCGGAGCGGGCGAGATCGCGCGCCACCGGCAACGTCATGCCGACGACGCCGGCCTTGGACGCGGAATAGGCCGCCTGGCCGATCTGGCCGTCATAGGCCGCGACCGATGCGGTGTTGACGATGACGCCGCGCTCGCCGCCCAGCAGCGGTTCGAGCCTGGCGGTCCGGTCGGCGACCAGGCGGATCATGTTGAAGGTGCCGATCAGATTGACCTCGATCACCTTGCGGTACTGGTCGAGCGGATGCGGTCCGTCCTTGCCGATCGTCTTCATGCCGATAACGATGCCGGCGCAATTGACCAGGATGCGGACCTCGCCGAGGGTCTCTGCCACTTCCGCGACCGCGGTGGCACCGTTCTCCGCGTCGCTCACGTCGCATTGGACGGCGATGCCGCCGATGTCGGCCGCCACCTTGGCCGCACGCTCGATACCGAGATCGAGGACGGCAACCCTGGCGCCGCCGGCGGCAAGAGCGCGCGCCGTCGCCTCGCCAAGGCCGGAGCCGCCGCCGGTGACGATCGCAATCTGGCCGTTCGGGTTCATCTTGACGTCCTCCTCCGTGCCCAGACTATGCTGCCAAGCCACCGTGCAACAGCGCCGGCATGGTCACGCCATCGCGGCGATGTGCTCGGCTATCCTTCCCTGGTCGGCGTGGCAAACCTCGCCCACCAGCCTTGCCACCGCGCCCGGCAGGATCTCGTGCGCCAAAAGCCGGTCGGGATCGACCGGACGCGGCATCGAGATCTGCCCGCGCGCCAGCCTCTTGAAGCCGAGCGGGCCGTAATAGGGTTCGTCGCCGACCAGCATCACGGCCGGCGCGCCGGCCTTGGCAGCGGCTTCCAGCGCGATTGCCACCAGCTTGCGGCCGATACCGAGATTTTTGAAGGCCGGCTGCACGGCGAGCGGCCCGAGCATCAGCGCGCGGCCGGCACCGGCGGCGATACGCGTCATCCGTACCGAGGCGACGACGATTGCGCCATCGACGGCCACGAAGGACAACGCGCGTTCGTGCGGGCCACCTTGGCGGATCTTGTAGGCGGCAAGCACGAAACGGCCCGGCCCGAAGGCCTCGTCGTTGATAGCTTCGATTTCAGGATCATGCGCCGGAGTTTCCGGCAGGTATTTCACGTCGGCAAGGCTCATGGTCTTTGCGTTCCGGTATACGAGGAAAGGTTTGCTGCAAGCGGCAGCGTTCGCCAGTCAGCGCTTCGTCAAGCGCGGGCGCTCTTTCGTCGTCGGTCGAACCGGATCACGGCAAAGTCGAACATGCGGATTGTCCGCTAGCACCAATTTTCAGTCGCCGCAATCGGCCGGCGCAATCGACACGCACTCGACGACGCAGCCGTTGACGATCTGTTCAGCGCTGGCGATTTCGGCAGGTCCATTTCATGCCCTACATCAGGCAGGAACACGAAAGGACATTTCATGGGATTGCTAGTCGAAGGCCAATGGCAGGACCGTTGGTACGATACCGGGGAGAGCGGCGGCAAATTCGTGCGGGCGCAGTCACAGTGGCGCGACTGGGTGACCCGCGACGGCGCGCAGGTCGAAGGGCGAAAACGCGGCTTCAAGGCCGAGCCCGGCCGCTATCACCTCTATGTCTCGCTCGCCTGCCCGTGGGCGCATCGGACGCTGATCTTTCGCGTGCTCAAGAAACTCGAGGACGTGATTTCCATCTCGGTCGTCCATCATTTCATGGGCGCCGACGGCTGGACGTTCCTGGCCGAGGACGGCGCCACCGGCGACACGCTCTACGGCCTCGATTTCCTGCACCAGATCTACACCAGGGCCGATCCCGGCTATTCGGGCCGGGTCACCGTTCCCGTGCTGTGGGACAAACGCGAGCAAACCATCGTTTCGAACGAATCCTCCGAGATCATCCGCATGCTCAATTCGGCCTTCGACGAATGGGGAGACGCAAAGCTCGATTTTCATCCGCAACCGTTGCGCGGCGAGATCGATGCGGTCAATGCGCTGGTCTATCCCGCGGTCAACAATGGCGTTTACCGTGCCGGCTTCGCCACCACGCAGGCAGCCTACGAGGAGGCGTTCGGCGAATTGTTCTCGACGCTCGACATGCTGGAGGACCGCCTGTCAAAGCAGCGCTATCTCGTCGGCGGCCGCATCACCGAGGCGGACTGGCGGCTGTTCACGACACTGGTCCGCTTCGACCCGGTCTATGTCGGCCATTTCAAGTGCAATCTGCGCCGCATCGCCGACTATCCGAACCTGTCGAATTATCTGCGCGATCTCTACCAGGTGCCAGGCGTCGCAGGCACGGTGAATTTGCACCACATCAAGGCGCATTATTACCGCAGCCACGAGACCATCAACCCGACGCGGATCGTGCCGGTCGGGCCAGAGCTCGACTATGGCGCGCCGCATGACCGGGCGCGATTCAGGAAGGCGGCGTGATCTACCAATAGGGTAGTGCCGGTTGACCCCCAAGAATCTCCGCGATGCGCCGCAAAGTTGCCGGCGTCGTGCCTTCCGGCAGACGATCGAGCGAAAAGAAGCCGGCCTCAGCGATCTCGCGGTCGGGCAGTTTGGGTGCTGTCTGGTTGAACTCCTCGACCAGATAGAGACCGACATGATCGCGCCGGCTGGCGCGGCGGTTGAAATGCAGGGATTTCAGCACCGGCGGTCCAGTCAGCGCGATGTTGCCTTCCTCGAAGACTTCGCGTGTCAGCGCTTCGATCATCGTCTCGCCCAACTCGACGCCACCGCCGGGCAGGTGCCAGCCAGGAACATAGGTGTGGCGGATGAGGAAGACGGAATTGGAGGGGCGGTCGTGAATCAGGCCGCGCACGCCGAGCGTCATCGGCCGCCGCAGCACGAAATACAGGTGGAACAGCCTTGCCCTGAGGCCCGGCCATCCGGTCTGGCGCAGGACTTGCTCCGGATCCGGCGCCGTCATCGTCCGCGAAACCGTGAGTGGAAAGCCGCGCGCGCCTCGCCTATGAAGAAAAGATGTTCAGGCTCGCGCATATTTCCGATGTCCATCTGGGGCCGCTTCCCGATGTAACCTATCGCGATCTCGCCTCCAAGCGCGTGGTCGGCTACGTCAACTGGCAGCGCAACCGCCGCCGCCACATGCACGACGCGGTCATCGATACGATCGTCGCCGACATGAAGGCCAGCGGGCCGGACCATCTCGCCATCACCGGCGACCTGGTCAATCTGGCGCTCGACGGTGAGCTCGAGATGGCCAAGCACTGGCTGGAGACGTTGGGCTCGCCCAACGACGTGTCGGTGGTGCCGGGAAACCATGATGCCTATGTGCCGGGTGCCTTCGACAAGACCTGCCGGTCCTGGGCGGCATGGATGACCGGCGACGGCGTCAATACGCCGGTCGACCGCAACACCTTTCCGTATCTGCGGGTACGCGGCGATGTTGCGCTGATCGGCGTCTCGACGGCGCGCGCCACGGCTCCCTTCATGGCCAACGGCTTCTTTCTGGAAGGCCAGGCGGAACAGCTGCGCGACATGCTCGACGCCACAGGCAAGCGCGGCCTGTTCCGGGTGATCATGATCCACCACCCGCCGGTGCGCGGCGCCGTTTCGCAGAACAAGCGGCTGTTCGGCATCTCCCGCTTCCATAAGGTTCTCCACCGGCACGGCGCCGAGCTTGTGCTGCACGGCCATTCGCATGTGCCGTCGCTCTTCTTCATCGGCGCCCGCAAGACCAAAATCCCGGTGGTCGGGGTCGCCGCCGCCGGGCAGGCCCCCGGCAGTTCGCATGCGCCGGCGCAATACAATCTGCTCGACATCGACGGTGAAAAGGACAATTGGCGGATCAAACTGACGCGCCGCGGCCTGACCGGGCCGGCGTTGCCGCCCAGCGACCTGCAGACAATGGAGCTTGGCGTCGAAGCCGACGCGTCGATGGCTAGAGCAATTCCAGGAAATGTGTAAAACGGATTTCCGTCCGGAATTGCGTCAAAACAAAGAGATAGAGCGGTTCAGCGTTTCCGTGAAACGATGAACCGCTCTAGAAGCTGATTTTCATCGCGACGATGCGGTCCCAGAACAGCACGAGCGAAATCGCCAGGCCGACCAGGGCGCCGGCGGCGATCAGGCCAAGGCCCGAGAAGAACGCCGACCAGCCATTGCTGCGCGCAGCGATCTGCAGCGGCGGCTCGGCCTCCGCCACCAGGGCGCGTTTCAGGCCGGCGACGGCCTGCTCGATGCCGCCTTCCATCATTCTCTGGCGTTCGACGACGCGCTCGGCGACATAGCGTGTCACCTGGTCGGCAACGACCTTCATGTCGGTCGACTCAGCGAGCACGACGCGGCCGATGCGCGTGTCCTTGAGAAAGCGGTAGGTGCGGCGGTCGCGTCCCATGGCGACATGGCTGACTGCGTCGATCCACAGCCGTGGCTGCAGGCCGGACGAGACGGCGAAGTCGAAACTGTCCATGTCGGTGGGCACGTCGCCAAAAACCGGCGCGAGTTCGGCGGCAAGCAGATCGAGCCGCATGCGATGCGCTTCGCGCATGTCGACGACGACGTCGTCGCGGTCGGCGAAGGCGTTCTTGACGTCGCGAATGGCATCGGACAGTTTTCGCGACTGATCGATCTGGGTGATGTTCTCGCCTGCGTCCTTCATCGGCGTGGCCTCGCGGGGTTTGGTTAACACCGGATTAACACAGCCGCCGGCAAAATGCACTTGCGAGATCGATGGCCGGGCAAGGGTTCGCTGGAGGAGCACCAGCGGCGCCGCCGTGCCTGCGCGAGACCCGATCAGCTCGCCGCCGCGGCTAATCCCGGGCGAAGCCGCCTGCTGCGGCGCCGCATATTGCGACGGACAGCCTCGACGATCAGGCCGGGCGCTTCCTCGACCAGCATATGGCCGGCTTCCAGCACGTGGTGCAGGTGAAAATGCTTCGGCACGCCGTCCGCCTGGCTGAGGGGCAGCATCGCGTCGTCGGTTCCCCAAACAACCATCACCGGCATGTTCAGCGTTTCAAGCCGCTCGCTCGGGATGACACCTTGCCGATCATCCCTGGTCATTGCGGCTGCGAGCTCGACAAGTGTCCGCAATTGGCCGGGACGCTGCCGCATCCCGTTGAGGAGATCGATCCTATGCAGCGGCGGCCGGCTTTGCGGTCCCGACATGGCGGCTAGACAGGCGCGAATTTCGTCGGTGCCGGCAGCCGCGGCGTAGCGGCGCAGCAGCGGGCCATTGATCTCAGGACCAAGACCGCCCGGTGCCAGCAGCGTCAGCGACGCCATTCTTTCGGGCTCGCTCAATGCCATCAGGGCGGCTACGGCGCCGCCCATCGAATGGCCGACGAGATGGGCCCGCTTTATTCCGCGAGCGGAAAGATCCGCAAGGACGGCACTGGCTGCGACCCTGGCCGGACCGCCGCGCGGAAAATCGAGCGACAGCCCATGCCCCGGCAGATCATAGGCCAACGTCCGCGCGCCGAGTGCCAGGGACGCGGCCACGTCGCGCCAGTCGTCGTGACAGCCACCGAAGCCATGCAGGAAGGCAATCGTTGTCGGGCCGGTGCCCCGTTCGGCAGCGTAAAGAGATGGGGTCATGCAAACTTTATGGATTGGTGCCGGGATCAGTCAGGATGCCGGGGGCGGTCTATGCGAGGATCAGTCTTTGCGGGAGGTCAGACTTGTGCGGAGATCAGTCTTATGCGGGATCAGACCTATGTGGGGATCAGATTGGCCGGTTCAAACTGTGTCTGAATTGCGCTTTGGCCGTGCGGATGGCCAGTAAAATTTTTGCGATCACCTGACGTCGCGCACGCGCCGGGAGACGTCAGCTGGCGCCGCCAAGCCCGGCGGCGCGCAGGGCCTCCACCAGCCGGTTGGTCAGATCGGCGGGATATCTTCGCTCCACGAAGGTTGCGCGCGGATCGGCTACGAATTTCGGGAATTTGGCGGTCAGTTCCTGCAGCAGCCTGCTCGCCAGCTTCTCGCGGCCGGCAGCCTTGGCGCCGATCAGCCGCGCCGCCAGATAATGCGATTTCATTTCCGTCGTTCGCAAGCCGTCGCTGGCAAGCGTGGCCTTGTTCATGTCGCCGATCATGAACTCTCCGGCGAAGAGCCCGTAATCCCACCATGTCGGATGGGCGCTGGCGATGTCCACGGCGTGAGCAAGGATCGGGGTGCCCTCGCTGTACCTGCTGGCGAAAACCAGCCCGTAGCCATAGGCTGCGGCCATTGCGAGATCGTAGGGATTGAGCTCATAGGCCTTGCGCATCCAGCGGATCGATTCCGCGGAATCGCCCATGCGCGAATTGAGATAACCAAGGGCGCGGTGCGCGTAGGGGCTGGTCGGGCCCATCTGGATGGCGCGATGGGCAAACGTCATCGCTTTGTCGATCGTCGCGTCGGCGGGGTAGGGATAGTGGTCGGTGACCGCTTCGAGATGCAAGGACGCGAGTTCCGAATAGACGAGCGACGACTTGGCCTCCCGGTTGGCAAGATCTTCGAGGCAGCGGTAGGCGGCTTCGTGCGTCTGGGCGTTCTGGTCGAGATAATATTTGCCGTTGAGCACCAGACACGCCGTCAGCCCGGTCTGGATGCCGCTCTGCTCGATGTAGTTGTAGATCGTGCCCGAGGCGGGAAGAGCCGAGCTCAAAATGCCGGAGATTTGGTCCTCGATGGCGATGTTCGCGCTGTCGCCGGCGGTCAGGTTGCGTGACAGCAGCACGCGGCCGGTCGCCACGCTCTGCAGCTCGAGCATAATGTCGCCGCTGCGCGGCCCGGGCAGGACATCGAACACGAAGCTGGCGGCGTCGGTAAGTGGATCGGGCGGGCTGTCGGCATCACGGCCGATGAAATTGATGGTATCGAAGCCGCTAAGGCCGGCGCGCAGCGATGCGGCGACACGGCGAGCCACGTCGCTGTCGGCCTTGATGGCGATGTAGACCTGGGGGAGGGTTTCAACCGGAGGCGCTGCTATGCTGCCGGTCGCCACCGCGGTCTCGACCGCCGTGTCGCCGCCGGTCAGCAATACCACGCTGCCCTGGCGAAGGATCAGCACACCCAGCATCAGGATGACCAGCGCGATCGCCAGCCAGAAGAACTGCAAATGGCGCTGCAGCGAAGGTGCAGCAGGGGCCACGGCTGGAACGCTCAGCAATGCAGCCGGATGTGCCCGGTTGCGGGTATCCTGTGGCGATCCGGGCGGGGCGGTCGCCGCCGCCTCCTCTGTCGCCGGCTGCGGCTTGCCCTCTGCCTCGGCCTCCGCCGGCAAGCGAATGGCGTTGAGTTCGTAGGATGGAACATAGCCTCCGCGCGGAATAGCGATGCGGACCGGTTCGGCAACGCCCTCGTTGGCGAAATACTGCTGTAGCAGGTCGCGCAGCCTGCCGGCCTGCACCCGCACCACCGCATCGGTCGACGGGTCGAAATCGCCGTCCTTGCCGAAGACGTCCATCGCTATGGAGAAGCCCTTGAGCCTATCGGCTTCGCCTGCCTGCTCGCGCTCGACCAGGTAGCGGAGCAGCTTGCGCGCGCGCTCGGATCGTCCGAACGTTTCGCTGGCAAGCAATCGCTCCAACGTTTCGCGCACTGCGGGGGCGGCAGGCGTGGTATGCTGCAAGTGTCGATCCCTTCGAATTCGGCACAGGTTGAGGTACGATCATATAGCGCTGGCGCCGCCATACAAGCATCTGCTTATGGTGCGATAGCGTACCCACCGGATAAATATCCGGTGGGCTGATGGCGCGAGCCTGGCAGTCCCGGCTAGCCGTCCTTTCGGCCGACGATGCGGTTGGCGGCCGAAACGACGGCTTCGAGCGAGGCGGCGACGATGTTGGTGTTGATGCCGGCGCCGAACAGCTTGCCGCCCGGATGTTCCATCTCGACATAGGAAATGGCCGAGGCATTCGAGCCGCGCTGCATGGAATGCTCGGAATAATCGAGCACCGACATCGGCACCCCGACATGGCGCGACAGCGCATCGACGAAGCCGTCGATCGGGCCGGTGCCGGTGCCTGATATGGTCACCTCCTTGCCTCTGTCGAGGATCACCGCTTCCACCACGCGCCGGCCCTTGACCCCGGTGTCGGGGTAGGTGTGGTGGTCGAGGAATTTCAGCCGCGCGCCGAGCTGGTCGACATAGGTGTCGAGAAAGCGCTCGTAGATGCGCTTGGCCGGCACCTCCTTGCCTTCAGCGTCGGTGATCGCCTGGATGGCCTGGCTGAACTCGATCTGCAGGTTGCGCGGCAGGTTGAGGCCGTAATCCGCATGCAGCACATAGGCGATGCCGCCCTTGCCGGACTGCGAGTTGATGCGGATGATGGCTTCATAGCTGCGGCCGACATCGGCCGGGTCGATCGGCAGATAGGGCACCTCCCAATGCGGCGTGTTGGCCTTGCGCAGCGCCTTCATACCCTTGTTGATGGCGTCCTGGTGCGAGCCGGAAAAGGCGGTGTAGACGAGCTCGCCGACATAGGGATGGCGCTCGGGGATCTTCAGCTGGTTGGAGTATTCGTAGACGTCCTTCATGCGGTTGATGTCGGAGCAGTCGAGCCCGGGATCGACGCCTTGCGTGTACATGTTGAGCGCCAGCGTGACGATGTCGACATTGCCGGTGCGCTCGCCATTGCCGAACAGCGTGCCTTCGACGCGGTCGGCGCCCGCCATCAGGCCGAGCTCGGTGGTGGCGATGCCGGTGCCGCGGTCATTGTGCGGATGCAGCGAGATCAACAGGTTCTCGCGATTGTCGAGGTTGCGGCACATCCACTCGATGCGGTCGGCATAGATGTTGGGCGTCGACATCTCGACCGTGGAGGGCAGGTTGATGATCAGCTTGTTTTCCGCCGTCGGCTTGACGATCTCGGTGACGGCGTTGCAGATCTCCAGCGCCACTTCGAGCTCGGTGCCGGTAAAGCTCTCCGGCGAATATTCGAAACGATAGCCGCCGCCGGCCTTGGCCGCCATGTCGGTGATCATCTTGGCCGCATCGGTGGCGATGCGCTTGATCCCGGCGACGTCCTTCTCGAAGACGACGCGGCGCTGCAGCTCGCTGGTCGAGTTGTAGAAATGGACGATCGGGTTGGTGGCGCCCTTCAGCGCCTCGAAAGTGCGGGTGATCAGTTCCGGCCGGCACTGCACCAGCACCTGCAGCGAGACGTCGGCGGGCACGTTGCCTTGTTCGATGCACCAGCGGGCGAAATCGAAATCGGTCTGCGAGGCTGACGGAAAGCCGATCTCGATCTCCTTGAAGCCCATGTCGAGGAGCAGGGCGAACATGCGCGCCTTGCGTTCCTGGCCCATCGGATCGATCAGCGCCTGGTTGCCGTCGCGCAGGTCGACCGAGCACCAGATCGGCGCCTTGTCGATCACTTTCGAAGGCCAGGTGCGATCGGCAAGGCCGACGGTCGGATAGGGCTGGTATTTGCGGGCGGCGTCCGGCATGCCCTTCGCGGGCTTGGCGGTTTCCTCTACATTCAGACGGATATCTTCTCGTGCGTTCATCGTCGTTTCTCCCGGCGGCTCGCGGATCCAGCTTCAGGCGGATTGGTGGCGAGCGGCGCCTTTACCAGAATTTCGTTCGCTTGATGTGACTTGCCAATTTGTGACTGGCCAAGGAGCGTGCGCGTGAGCGGCGAATTCGACCGCCGGGCGCTCCTTCAGCGAACCCGGCGATCGCCGATAAGGCCGAGAAGCAGCAGGGCGGAGGCGAGCGCGCGGACGGTCTGGCCGGCAATGCCGGTCGGACGGGACGCAAAAGAGGTGGCGCGCGGGCTCATGGCGGTTTTCATACAGGAGCGGGCAAAGCGAGGCAAGTGGGAGCCTCGCTGTCGCAGAAGCTGCGGATCCAGCCTCAAGACCTGGGTTCCTCGCCCCCGCGAAGCGGGGGAGAGGTGGCCGCAAAGCGGCCGGAGAGGGGGCCTTCATAGGCGCAGTTCCCTCTCCGTCTCGGCTTCGCCGAGCCACCTCTCCCCACTTTCGTGGGGCGAGGAACCCAGGCTGCAATGAAGGCGCGGCGCTGACAGGAAGCGATTTTTCCTGATTATAGCAACTTTGTTCTTGCTTTGTGCCGGCAGCTATGCTACTAATTTGGGTATGGTGCTGATTGGCACCGAGGACCCGCCGTCGAGGCGGGTTTTTTATTTCACGGTTTTGGCGTCACCTTTCGCGGACCCAACCGCTCACCTGATCCAGTTGCTCTTCCCCGAGCCCGGCAAATGCGCCAGAGTCGATTGTCGGCGGGGGTGCGATGGCTCGCCGCCGGGAGGAATCGTCCATGAACTTCGTGTTCTTCTCGCCGCATTTTCCAGCCAACGGCGCCGATTTCTGCGACCGGCTGAAGAAGGCCGGCGCCACCGTGCTCGGCATTGGCGATGCGCCGTTCGATGCGCTGGACGGCAAATTGAAGGCAGCCCTTTCGGAATATTACCGCATCGAGGACATGGAGGAGTACGAGCCGGTGTTCCGGGCGATCGGCCATTTCATCCACAAATGGGGCCGCGTCGACAGGTTCGAATCGCTCAACGAGCATTGGCTGGAGCTGGAAGCCAATATCCGCACCGACTTCAACATCTTCGGCACCAAGCTCGACTTCGTGAAGAATTTGAAACGCAAGAGCCGCATGCGGGCATTCTTCCGCAAGAGCGGCGTCGAAACCATCCCGCAACGCAAATGCTCCGACCGCGCCGGCGCCATGACTTTCATCCGCCGCGTCGGCTATCCCGTGGTGGTGAAGCCGGATTCCGGCTCCGGCGCCTCGAACACCTTCAAAATCTCCAACGCCGGCGAACTCGACCGGTTCTTCAGGGACAAGCCGGAAGGCGTCAGCTTCGTCATGGAGCAGTTCATCGAAGGGCTGGTGGTGACCTATGACGGGCTGGTCAACCGCGACGGCGAGGTGGTGCTGGCCGCCAGCCACCGCTATGACCAGAGCGTCATGGAGGTGGTCAACCGCGACCGCCATATGAGCTATGTCTGTTTTCCCGAGATCAGCCCGGCGGTCGAGGAGGCCGGCAGGAAAATCCTCAAGGCGTTCGACGTGCGCGAGCGCTTCTTCCACATCGAGCTGTTCGAAACCAGGGACGACCGGGTCATCGCGCTGGAGGTCAACATGCGGCCGCCCGGCGCCTGGATGACCGATGCCATCAATTACACCTTCGATATCGATGTCTATGCCGCCTGGGCCGACATGGTGGTCAAGGACACCGCCGGGGGCCCTTACAGGGGCAAGTATTTCACCGCCTATGCCAGCCGCAAGCGGCACCTCAACTATGTGCACAGCCATGCCGACGTGCTAGCCGCCCATGGCGACATGATCGTCCATCATCACGCCATCGAGGAGGTTTTCAGCCGCGCCATGGGAAACTACGCCTATCAGCTGCGCTCCACGGACCCGAAGGCGCTGCGCCGGGCGGTCGACTACATCCATGCGGAAAAGGCGTGAGGCGATGGACGTTTCCTACCACAAGGGTTTTGGCCGCAACCTCGGCCGCGACATGGAGTACAAGCGCTACGGCCATGCCGGCCGACCCGTGGTTGTGTTCCCGACTTCGCAAGGGCGGTTCTACCAGTTCGAGGATTCCGGCGCCGTCTCGGCTCTCGCCGAGTTCGTCGACACCGGTCGCATCCAGTTGTTCACGCTGGACGGCATCGATGCGGAATCCTTCTTCGACCGTCATGCCGCGCCGGCCCATCGCATCGCCCGGCATGAAGCGTATTTCCGCTATGTGCGCGAGGAGGCGCTGCCGGAACTCCTGTCTGTCGCAGCCGAGGCCAATGGCGGGCGTACGCTGAAGCCGCTGTTTTGCGGCTGCTCGATGGGCGGCTATCATTCGTCGAATTTCGTCTTCCGCTTTCCGGAACTGGCCAGCGGCGTCATCGCGCTGTCGGGGGTCTATTCGACCCACGATTTCTTCGGCAGCGCGCTCGACGGACAGATTTTCTTCAACTCGCCGCTCGACTACCTGCCGGGTATCGTCGATCCGGGGCTGCTTGTCAGGCTGAAGGCGCTGCGGCTGATCTTCTGCTGCGGGCAGGGTGCCTGGGAGGAACGGATGCTGGCCGATACGCAGGCGCTGGAACAGATCCTGCGCGACAAGTCGATTCCGGCCTGGGTCGACTACTGGGGCGGCGATGTCGCCCATGACTGGCCGTGGTGGCACAAGCAACTGGTCTATTTCTTCGCCCGCTGGCTGGACGACGATCTGATGCACCGGCTGGATTAGGCCACCTGGAGGAAGGAAATGACCACGCCCGATGCCATCCGCCGCTTTGTCGAAGCTACCAATGCCGGCGACACCAAAGCTTTCCTCGAGACGTTCACGGCCGATGCCTTTCTGAGCGACTGGGGCAGGTCGTTCCAGGGCCGCGACCAGATTGCGCGCTGGAACCAGTCGGACAATATCGGCGTGCAGTCCAGGCTCCGCATCCTCGGCATCGCAGCGGAGGACGGCACCTGGCGCGTTCGCATCGCGGTCGAAGGCAACGGTTTCAACGGCGAGGGCGATATGGTCTTCACGCTGGACGGCGAGCGTATATCGAGCCTGGTGATCAGCTGACGCGCTGCCCGGCTGGTCTTTACTCCCGCAGGCTTCTCGCCACCAGCCGCGCCACGCTTGGGCCGACCAGAAGCACGATCAGGAAGCGTGCCGATTGCAGCGCCATGACGAAGGATATGTCGACATGCTGCGCGGCGGCGGCGATGATGGCGACGCTGTCCATGCCGCCGGGGCTGGTTGCCAGATAGGCGGTCAGCGGATCGATGCCGAGCAGGCGGCTGATCAGGAAGGCGAGGCCGCCGCAAAAGACGATCAGGGCAATGATCGAGCCGACAATCTGCGGCAGCGCGCGGGCCGCGTGGCGCAAAATGGCCCTGGTGAAATTCAGGCCGATGCTCCAGCCGATCATCGTATAGCTCAAGGCGAGCAGCCAGGGTGGCAACTGCATGGTCACGCCGAGCCCGAGATGCATCACGGTGCCGAAAATGAAGGTGCCGAGGAAAAACGGCGACGGCAGCCGGAAAAGCTTTCCGGTGAGGCCGCCGACCAGCGCCACGCCGAACGTTGCGGCCAAGCCCTGCGGGTCGACCGGTGGGAACCAGACGATGGCTGGCACCTCGATGCCTGAGGTGTCGACCCAAAGCTTGGCCACCAAGGCTGCCGTCATCGAGACGCAGATGACGCGCAGATATAGCATGAAGGCGACGAGGCGCTGGTCGGCGCCGAAGGCACCGGCCATCAGCACCATGGCGGTGGCGGCGCCCGGCGACGAGCCCCAGACCGCGGTGGTGCCGGGCAGGATGCGCCAGCGGCTGATTAGCCAGCCGAGCAGGCTGGATGCCGCGACCGTGGCCATCACGACGCCGAGGAACAGCGGCCATTCCTTGTAGAAGACGGGAAAGATATCGGCCGAGATCGAACTGGCGACCAGGCAGCCGACGACCGCCTGGGCGGAGCCGAACAGAACCCGCGGCACGCGCACCGTGGCGCCGTTGGTGCCGGCAGCGATGGCCGCCAGCATCGGTCCGATCAAGAGCGCGGCGGGCAGGGCGGCGAGTTCCAGCGCGCCGGCAAACAGCACCGAGACCACCACCAGGACCGGCCACTGCCAAGCCTTGTGGATCCGCGCCAGATGCTCGATGGCCGGCGGGTTCGGGGAAGAATCCATAGATCGGCTCTTAGACCGGTGGCGGAAAAATGCGAACCCTTTTTGCGGGGGAAACGGTCGTGGGTGGTAATGGCACAACCATCCGTAGCGATCCTTCGCGCCCCCCTCTGGCCTGCCGGCCATCTCCCCCTCTAGTGGGGAGATTGGCAGCTTCGCCGACAGCGCTCTTCTTTGGAGGTTGGCGAAGGCCGAAGTGACATTCAATCTCCCCACTAGAGGGGGAGATGGCCGGCAGGCCAGAGGGGGGCGCTGTCCCGCCGGCCTCTCCCTCTATCCCGCCTTCACCGCCGGTAACCCGAAGCCGCCAACAGGATGCGTTTCCACCTGGAACTCGAAGCCGGCGATGATCGGCCGTGCCTTGGCGATTGCCGCCTGGACTTCGGGCAGCTGCAGCGAAGCCTTGTGGCTTTCGGCGTCGGTCCACACCTCGGTCACCCAGATCGCGTCGGCATCGGCCGGGTCGGTGGCGATGATGTAGTTCAGGCAGCCGGGCATGGCGCTGGTGCTGGCGAGCAGGATATCCATCATTGCGTCACGCTGGCCGCGCATTGCCCGCATCTTGCCGATCAGTCCGTACATTCGCTTTGCTCCGTTGAGATGACGCAACCAGGAGTATGCAGTTCGCCGTCTACGGCATCAACTGCCCGCCATTGACCTCGATCACCTGGCCGATGATGTAGCCGCTCAACAGATCGGAGGAGAGGAACAGATAGGCGCCGACGCAGTCCTCGGCGGTGCCGGCGCGGCCCTGCGGGATGGTGGCGATCATGCCTTTCATCTGGTCGTCGGTCGAGTAGCGCTCGTGGAAAGGTGTCGCGATCGTGCCGGGCGCCACCGCGTTGACGCGGATGTTGAAACCGATCAGCTCCTTGGCCATGCCGCGCGTGACGTTGGAGACGAAGGCCTTGGCCGAGCCGTAAAGGCCGGCGCCGCCGCCGGCGCCGTTGCGCGCGGCGATCGAGGAGGTGTTGACGATGAAGCCACCCTGCCGCTTCAGCCATGGGATCGCCTTGCGCGAAGCTGTCAGCACGGAACGCGCGTTGAGGTCCATCACCGCGTCGTAATGCGCCTCGGTCTGCTCGGCATAGGACACGCGGCCGAGCATGCCGCCGGCATTGTTGACGAGGCCGTCGAGCCGGCCGAAATGTTGCGCACTGTCCTCGACGACGCGCTCGACATCGGCAGGGATCGAGAAATCGCCCTGGGTGAGGAACACGTCGCCGCCGCCGTTGCGAATGGTCGCGGCCAGGTTTTCGGCTGCCGCACGGCTCGAATTGTAGTGCAGCGCGACGCGGCATTTCTGCGCGGCGTAGGCAAGTGCAAGCGCCGCGCCGATGCCGGTCGAGGCGCCTGTGACCAGGACCGCCTTTCCGGCAAGGTCGGGGATGACCAGAGAGGGGCTGACAAGGGTGGTGGTGGCTGGCACGTCTATTCCTCCGGGGACTCTGCCTGCTCTTCGTAGGCCCTCGCAGTCCTCGCGTTCAAGTCCGTAAAAGCCTATGGCCTGAGATAGGCGTAGCCTTGGCGTTGCAATTCGGCGAGCTTGACGACGCCACCCCGGTCGGCTGCATGGAAGCCGTCGAGCAGGTCGGCCAAGCCGATATCCATGCCGTGCATGGTATTGGCGCAAGCGTGCGGGCTGAGCCCATCCTGGACAAGGCCGGCGAACCGCCCGGAAATGGCGGCCGATATGCCCTTCGACTTGAAGGCGGCAAGTGCTGGGCCGTGCACGACAAGCGCGATGTCGACTTTGCCGTCGGTGCCTTCGAAGTGGTTCTTGATGTTGCCGAGCACGAAATTGACCTTGTCGAGGTCGCTGAGGTGATAGGCGACCTTTTGCCTTTCTTCTTCGGAAGCCGCCGGCTTGACTTCATTAGCTGCTGCCTTGATCGGGCGCAGCCCGAAAAGCCCGGCGGCCCCGGCAAGACCGACGCGGAAAATATCGCGGCGTCGCATGGCTTCATCTCCCATTTAGCCGGCCCGCGCAAATTGCGTGGCCTCGGCCTCGATCCTAGCATAAATTGACGCCACGTCTTGTCGGGGCAATGGAGGGGTAGCATGACGTCGAGGACCATAATGGGGACCTTTGTGGGTGCCGGGCTCGGGGTTGCCTTGCTTGCCGCCGTCGCCGGCGCTGCTTTCGCCGATGACACGCTCAAACTCACCGAGCTCAGCCCCGACGGCAAGGACGCCTGCTTCGGCCGCGTCTACGACGCCGCGCATCTCAAGTCGCATCCGCACCAGAAGGTAACGCGCATCTTCTTCTATTACGGCCGCGATCCGGTCAGCCGGCCAAACGAGGAGCCGAGCGCCGGCATCGATTCCTCCTACAATGGCTTCATGGCGACGACGGTGCGCGGCGCCGAGGCGCCGGAATGGCTCGGCGGCTGGTGCAGTCATGAGTCGGAGGACGGCAAGACCGGCCCGATCCGTTGCGGCATGGACTGCGATCGCACCATGGCGTCGCTGAAGGTCGACGACAAAGGCCGGCTGATCGTCTCGGACGTGCAGCCCGACCTCTATCTCGACGCCGGATCGGAAGACGAGCTCGGCAAGGCGGAGTACGAAAGGCAGGCGCTGGGCAAGGACGACAACGGCTTCAGGCTCGACCCGATGCCGGCCGCGACCTGCAAGGCGGAGTTCGCGCGCATCGACCCGATCGACCCGGCCCTTGGCCCGCCATTGCGTGAGCGACTGAAGCTGGACCAGGCCTTCTGCTACGGACGCGACTACGATGCGGCGCATCTCGGCTTGCATCCAGACCAGCTGACCCAGTCGATCAGGGTGTTCCGCGGACCGGTCGAGCTGGCGTCTTTCGCCAAGGAGGGCGATCCGGCCAATTGGCCAAGCGGCGCCGATATCGCCGTTTCGGTTAGCACGCGGCAGAAATCGGCCAAGGTCACGCAGGTCTATAACTGCCAGGGCGAGGGCGACCAATGGCGCTGCGCGGCGAGCGCGAAGACGGGTGCTGCCACCTGCGACATCGCGCAAAAGGAGGTCTTCCTTCGCCGCGGCGCCAACGGCACGATGATGCTGGCCAACCCGAACAGCGGCCTGCCGATCGTCGATCTGTGCTCGAAGGCGGCGGAAGGCGACACCGGCTCCGACGACAAGGTCTACCGGCTGGAGCCGATGCCGCAGGCGGCCTGCGGGCCGTGATCAGGGTTCGGGACCCCAGGTTCGAAATTGGCCGAATGTGACGAGGAGGTGGATGCCATGCGCAAGACAAGGGTGTTTTGGTCCGGCCGCTCGCAGGCGGTGCGCTTGCCAAAGGAGTACCGTTTCGACACCAAAGAGGTTTTGATCAGCCGCCACGGCCAGAGGGTCATTATCGAGCCTCTTGCGCAGGACTGGGCCTGGCTGGACGGAGTGATAGGTCCGCTTGACGACGATTTCGCGGAGGCGGCGCTGGAAAGTCCGTCGGATCAGGAGCGAGCCGCCCTTGGTGTGGTCTTTAGCTGATCTCGCTCCTCCAAAGGGACTGTGGAGGTCGGCGCCGCCCCTAATTGCCAATCGACAACGCTGGTGATTGGCCAAAAGTCACCATCCCTTCGTCATCCCAGGGCGGAGCAGGAGCGAAGCGACGTCGCGGAGACCCTGGGATCCATGCCGCGATATATGCGGCACACGAAGGCGGACCAGAATCGAGAGTGCCACTTCGTCACGGCGGGTTAGGAGCGGGGTGACACATTCCGACCCGCAGCATTCTTCGGCGGATGTTACGGCATGGATCCCAGGGTCTGCGCTCCGCTTCGCGTCGCTCCGCCCTGGGATGACGAAGGGATGGATGTCTCAGCTAATCTCCAAGATATATGCGCTACCAACGAGGAGACCGATCTGCGCCACCTCACGCGAAGGGCACGGCGGTCGTGCCCTTGGGCAGTTTCGCCTCGTCGTCGGGCTCGACATGGATGATGACGCGGACGGAAGGGATCTCTGCCTGCAGCGCGTCCTCGATGCGGTCGCAAATGACGTGGCTGGCGCCGACCGACATGTCGGCGTCGACGACCAGATGGAACTCGATGAAGGTGGCGCGGCCGGCGATGCGCGTCTTCAGGTCGTGGACCTCGAGCGCGCCCTTGCAATTGGCCGAGATGATGTCGCGGATGCGGATATGTTCCTGAGTGTCCACGGCGCGGTCCATCAGCCCGTTCATCGACGAGCCGATGACGTGCCAGCCCTGCCATAGAATGTTCAGCGCCACGATCACGGCAAGAGCCGGATCGAGAACCTGCCAGCCGGTCAGCACGGCGCCGACCAGGCCGATGAACACACCGACCGAGGTCGCCACGTCGGTCATGATGTGCCTGCCGTCGGCGACGAGAGCCGGCGATTTTTCACTCCGTCCGGTGCGGATCAGCGTCAAGGCCCAGACTGCGTTGATGACCGTTGCGACGCCGTTGACGGCAAGGCCGGTCCATGGCTGTTCCAGCGGGGCCGGATGCTGCCATGACCACCAGACCTCGTTGAGGATCAGCAAGGCGGCAAGCACGATCAGCACGCCTTCCAGGACGGCCGAGAAATACTCGGCCTTATGGTGGCCGAACGGATGGTCCTGGTCGGCTGGCTTGTAGCTGACCTGGATTGCCCAATAGGCGGCGGCCGAGGCAATGACGTTGACGATCGATTCCAGCGCGTCCGAATAAAGCGCAACCGAGCCGGTGATGTACCAGGCGGCCAGCTTCAGGCCGAGCACGACGAAGGCGACAATGATCGACCAGAAGGCGAGGCTGGCGACCTTCTGCCTGGCGGCGGCCTTGATTTCTGCCGCGGTCATTGGGGAAAAGATCCCAACACTGAGCCCTCGAATTAAGCGGCCTTTTCCTTGGCCTTGCGCGGCAGGTGCGCGACAATGTTCTCGATGATGCGCATGCCGGCATTGTGGCCGAGCGTCATGATCGATTCCGGGTGGAACTGCACTGCGGCGATCGGCTCCTTGCGGTGCTCGAAGGCCATGATGATGCCGTCCTCGGTCTCGGCGGTGACGACAAAACCATCGGGCAGCCGCACCGGATCGGCGAAGATCGAGTGGTAGCGGCCGACCGTTACTTCCTTGGGCAGGCCGGAGAAGATGATGCCCGGCTTCGACACGCGGATGCGCGACGGCTTGCCATGCATCGGGATGTGCAGTTGGCGCAGCTCGCCGCCATAGGCCTCGGCCAGCGCCTGCAGCCCGAGGCAGACGCCGAAGATCGGCAGGTCGCGCGCACGGGCCCGCTTGATGGTAGCGGCGCAGTCGAAATCCTTCGGCGTGCCGGGGCCGGGCGACAGCACGACCAGGTTTGGCTTCAGCCGGTCGAAGATCTCGTCCGGCACCGGTGTGCGCACCGTCGAGACATTGGCGCCGGTCTGGCGGAAATAGTTGGCGAGCGTATGGACGAAACTGTCCTCGTGATCGACCAGGAGGATGTTGACGCCGTCGCCGACACGCGCGGTGCTGCGTTCGGTGCTGGCGGCATTGCCTAATTTGGCGTCGCGGATGGCGGAGAGCATGGCGGATGCCTTCAGTTCGGTTTCGGCTTCTTCTTCCTCGGGAATGCTGTCGAAGAGCAGCGTGGCGCCGGCGCGCACCTCGGCGATACCGTCCTTGATGCGAATGGTGCGAAGCGTCAGGCCGGTGTTCATGTCACCGTTGAAATTGACCATGCCGATCGCCCCGCCATACCAGGCGCGGGGGCTCTTCTCGTTCTGCTCGATGAAGCGCATGGCCCATAATTTCGGCGCGCCGGTAACGGTGACGGCCCAGGCATGCGACAGGAAGGCGTCGAAAGCGTCCATGCCTTCGCGCAGCCGCCCTTCGATGTGGTCGACGGTGTGGATCAGGCGCGAATACATCTCGATCTGCCGGCGGCCGATGACGCGCACCGAGCCCGGCTCGCAGACCCTCGATTTGTCGTTGCGATCGACGTCCGAGCACATGGTGAGTTCGGACTCGTCCTTCTTCGAATTGAGCAGCTTCAGGATCTGCTCGCTGTCGGAGATGGCATCGTCGCCGCGCTTGATCGTACCGGAGATCGGGCAGGTCTCGACGCGGCGGCCGTTGACGCGCACGAACATTTCCGGCGAGGCGCCGATCAGATATTCGCCCTCGCCGAGATTGATGAAGAAGGAATAGGGCGAAGGGTTGATGCTCTTCAGCTTGCGGGAAATCTCGGAGGGCTGGGTTTCGCAGCGTTCGTAGAACATCTGCCCCGGCACCACTTCGAACAGGTCGCCGCGCTCGAAGCTCTTCATCGCCTTGCGCACCAGCTTGGCATATTCGCCGGGCTCGTGGTCGCCGCGCGGCGGGATGCGGTCGGCGGTCATGAACGGCTCGACGATTTCGTCGCGCGGCAGGCCTTCGGTCGAGAAGCCATCGCCGGAATAGTCGTAGCGGTCGGTCCAGGCCTTGGTCGAATAATGGTCGACGACGAGGATCTCGTCGGGCAGGAACAGCACGAGATCGCGCTGGCTTGGCTTGCGCTCGAGCTTGTAGTCGACCGGATCGAACTGGAAGGCGAGGTCGTAGCCGAAGGCGCCATAGAGACCGAGATTGGCGTCTTCCTCGGTCTTGAACAAAGCGGTGATGGCGCGCAGCACGGTGAAGACGGAGGGAACGCGGCTGCGTTCCTCCTCGGTGAAGACACGGCCGGGCTTGGCGACTTCGAGGCGGATGAGCTTGTTCGACGTCTCGGCGATCGTGACATCGTCAAGGCCGGCAAGCACCGTGCCGATCACCGGCAAAAGCACCTCGCCGCGGCGGTTCAGCGCCTCGATGCGCATGCCGCGGCCGCGTGCCGAGATCACCAGCGGCGGATCGATGATGGCGGTGTCCCAGCGCGTATAGCGGCCGGGATATTCGTAATTCGAGGAAAACACGGCGCCGCGGCGCGAATTCAGGCCATCGACATAGCCGTCGATCGCCCCTTCATATGGCCGGTCATGGCGCTGGCGGGTAATCGCCACGCCACCCGCCGTGACGAAGCGCTCGGCGCCATTCTCCAGAATTTTCGTCGTCATTGCCGTCTCCATCAGCGTCTTTTGGGGCAACGGACCCGGGAATGGCTTGAAAAAACAAATGGCCGCCCGGACATTCCGCTGCGGCCACCCTCTATTGTCACGCGAACGCGTTCGGACAGGCCGCTGTCAGCGAGCCCACCACCAAATGGTCTTGATCGAACGCATATTCATGGCGATTCCCATAGCGGCGATTGGACGGCCGCGCAACTGGATTCAAAGGAAGGCTTCAATCCTCCAGCGTCCCGGACCTTGCATCGGCGCTCTTCCTGTCGCCGACCAGCTTCAAGAGGTCTTCGCCGGCGCGGATGATGCGGCGGGAACGCCGTGTCAGGATGAGGCCCGCCTGCGGCGCCAACACTTCCGTGCGGCCGTCGGGCTCACCCGGCGCGTGGACGATGGTGGCGAGCCGCGCACCCTTGGCCACGCGGTCGCCCGGCTTCACCTGGTAGAGGATCGCGCCCGAGCGGGGCGCCGGCATCATCTCGATGTTTTCGATCGGCGCGACGAGCCCTACGAAGCTGCCAGGCGCGGGCAGCGCCTGATCCCGGATGACGCCGCGCGCCACCAGCAGCCGGTAGAGTCCTTCGGCATCGTCGCCGGCGAGGGCGCCGTCGACATCGAGTATGCCGCGATATTCGACCGTGGTGGCGACGCGCCGGTCCAGGCGCGCCACGTCGGCTGGGACGTTCTGATACGGCATGATCGAGGCGCCTTCGAAGGTGCCGTCGGGATCTTCGTCCCACAGCATCACCGCATCGACGCCCATGGCCGCCGCACAATCCGCCATGGCCGGCCACAGGCTGGTGTGGACGTAGAGATAGGCGAGGCCTTCATCGTCGCAATGCAGGTCGAGCACGATGTCGTGGCCGATCGAGAGCTGCAGCAGCCGCGTCTTCAGCCGCTGGTCGACTGTGCCGTGCGCCGGCAGGAGGGCGACGTCGGGCGAGGCGAGCCGCGGAAAGCCGCGGTTGAAATTGGTGCGCGTGCCCAGATGGAAGCGGCCCTGATGGTCGCCGTTAAGATATTGCGCGCGGCCGATCGGATTGGCCCAGGGCACGATGGTCATATTGCCGCTGATGCGGCCTTCGGCTTCCGCCTTGCTGAGCATCGGCATCAGCGCATCGATGGCGACGACGCCCGGCAATTCGCCGCCATGAAGTGCCGCCTGCAGATAGGCCGAAGGCGCCGTCTTGTCCGTTCCGGTGAAGCGGAAGACGGGGAATTCGTAGGAGACGCCTTCGCTGTCGCCGGCGATGCGTTCGATGGATTTCTGCATAGGATGCCTCCGCGAGAAGAGGCGGAACACATGCCCTTTTGCCGATGGGCTGTCGATTGGTCCAGCCGGCGCCGCTATGGGCGCACGATTCTCCCCGGCCGTCACACCAGCGGCTTGAGTTCCTGGGCGATGGTCGGCAGAAGCTCAGAGACGTTCGGGTGGATGTGCACGGCGCGCGCCAGCGTGCTGACCGGCGCCTTGGCATACATCAGGTCGAGCACGCAGTGCACCGCTTCGTCGCCGCCCGGACCGAGCACCGAACAGCCGAGGATCTCCTTGGTGTCGGCATCGACCAGGATCTTCATGAAACCTTGCGTCTCACCTTTTTCGACGGCACGGCTGACGCGGGTCATTGGCCGCTGGCCGACCAGGGCGCGGCGGCCGGATTTCCTTACCGCGGCTTCGGTCATGCCGCAGCGGCCGAGTGGTGGGTCAATATAGAGCGCGTAGGCCTCGATGCGGTCGCTGACCTTGCGCGGATCGTTGTCGAGCAGGTTGGCGGCGACGATCTCGTAGTCGTTGTAGGAGGTGTGGGTGAAGGCGCCCTTGCCGTTGCAGTCGCCCATCGCCCAGATGCCCGGCACGCTGGTGCGCAGCTGATCGTCGACGACGATGAAGCCCCGTTTGTCGACCTCGACGCCGGCTTTGTCGAGGCCGAGATCGTCGGTATTTGGCGTGCGGCCGAGCGCCAGCAGCACATGCGAGCCGACCGCAGCCGCCTTGCCTGGCGAGAAGGTCACGGCGATTTCGTTGCCTCGCCTGGCGAAGCGGATGTCGTCGGCGCCGAGATGGACGGCAATGGCTTCGTTTTCGAGGATCGACAAAATGGCGTCCGAGACGTCATCGTCCTCGCGGCCGATCAGACGCGGGCTCTTTTCGATGACCGTGACTTCGGAACCGAAGCGACGGAACATCTGCGCGAATTCGAGCGAGACATAGCTGCCGCCGACGACGATGAGATGGCGCGGCAGCACGTCGAGATCCATCATCGACGAGTTGGTGAGGTAGGATACGTCGTTGACGCCGGGCAGGTCGGGCACCGAGGCGCGGCCACCGGTGTTGAGGAATATCCTTTCGGCGCTCAGCAGATCGTCGCCGACGCGCACCGTATTGGCGGTCACGAAGCGCGCATGGCCGCGATAGAGCGTGCATTTGTCCATGCCGGCAATCCAGTCTTCGAGATTGCCGCGTGCGTCGTTGGAGACCTTGTCCTTGCGCGCCTTGATCGCCTTGTAGTTGACGCCGACGGGACCGGAGAGCGTCACCCCGTAGTCCGCGGCGGAGCGGGCGAGATGCGCGGCATAGGCGCTTGCCACCATCGTTTTGGTCGGCGTGCAGCCGGTGTTGACGCAAGTGCCGCCGACCAGCTTTCGCTCGATCAGCGCCACGCTCATGCCGGCCGCATTCAGCCGGCCGGCGAGCGGTGGGCCGGCCTGCCCGGCACCGATGATGATGGCGTCGAATGTCTTTGCCGTCATGCCACCGCCGCCACGATCAGAAGCCCGCCTACGATCGCCACCGCGTCCTCGATGAAGGCGGCGGGCGGGTCCTTGCCGAAGGCGGTGGCCAGGCGTTTACGCGCCTCGGCGCCGCCCAGCGTGCCGATCACCGCGCCGACGGCGCCGGCGATCAGGCCGCCGATAGTGGCGCCGCCGGTCGCTCCGATCACCGCGCCGGTGAAAGCGCCCAGGACGATGCGCGTCCCGAATTGCTGCGGCACCTTGCGGCTCGGCGCCGATGGCAGCTGGTCGGTGACCAGTTCGGCGATGGCCAGGATGGTGAAGATGCCGACGGCGATCCAGTGGCCCATGAAGCTCGCCCAGGTGCCGGCGACCGGCAACCAGCCAAGCCAGGCGCCCCAGGCGACCGCGGCGGGCGCAGTCATGGCGCGAAGCCCGGCAACGACGCCAATCAGGAGTGCAAGAATGTACAGCATGATTGATCCCCTCGATGGCTAGGTGGGACAGGTCGCATGGGCAAGCTACCATAGGTCCGGCGTTTGACCAGAGCTGGTGTCGTCGCCGGCGCTTCCGTATTTTCACCATTTGTGCTTTGGCAAAGATTGAGACTGGAGTCGCGGCCATGGCCGGAAGCGAGCGCACGAAAATGGCGGCGGGCGAGTGGTATTGCTGCCTCGATCCGGAACTGGAGGCGCTGCGGATCACGGCACGCGACGCGGTGTTCGAGCACAACAGCCTGCCACCCCGGCAGCGTGCCGATATTGGGCCTGGCATGCGGGCGCTGCTCGGCGCTGCGGGCGAGCGCGCCCGGGTCGAAGCGCCGTTCCACTGCGCCTATGGCTTCAACATCTTTCTCGGCGACCGCGTCTTCCTCAATGCCGGCTGCACGATTCTCGATACGGCGCCAGTCCGCATCGGCAAGGGAACGCTGCTCGGCCCCAATGTGCAGATCTATTGTGCCGAGCACCACAAGGAGGCTGCGGGGCGACGGGCAGGGCTGGAGATCGCCAAGCCGGTCGAGATCGGCGACAGTGCCTGGATCGGCGGCGGTGCCGTCATCCTCGGCGGGGTCAGGATCGGCGATGGCGCCATCGTCGGCGCCGGTGCCGTGGTGACGCGCGACGTCGCGGCGAACACCACGGTGGTTGGTAATCCGGCACGGATAATCAGGAACGGCTGAGCACCGTGCTTCTGTCGCCGGTCATGTCCTCGTTCTGATGGACATGGGCGGCTGTGTCACTTGGCCGGAGGTGGATGCAACCGCGTGTCGAGCGCAAACGCCTCCTGGGTCTTCATGGCGTATGCCCCCCTGGCGAGGCTCGCGTCGAAGATCAGGTTCCAGCTGTGCTGCGATACGGCGCTCGGAATCACAACGAACCGGTGCCGTTGCAGAAGATCGTCGCCAAACGCCTGTTGTCCTGAGCTCGGAATGCCCGGGCGCAACCAGTTGGGGTTGGGCACGGCGGCGGGGTCGACGATATGCACATCCGCGACATCGCTGACGATTGCTGCCGTCATGACATGCGCAATCGTGTCGAGCGCCCTGAAGCCCTTATGGACCGCAACTTCGAGGATCGCAGTCGACGGATCGATCGAGCAGTAGACGGCGCGCACGCCCTTGCTGTTCCAGCGTCCGCCCACCCTGTATGCGCCCTCGCCACTATCCCATGTAGGCGCAAACGCGGCTTGATCGAGGCGCCATCCGATGAGGTCGGAGCCACCAAGCGCCGCCGGCAGCGGCGTCATGCATAAACGCCATATTCAAGCCGTTCCAGATAGTCTTCTACAAGCTCGATCCCCGCCGGCGTCGCCAGAAGGTCGATTGGACGACGCTGGTCGAGCCCAATCGCCGGGCGCTCCAGCCATTGCTCTGCCTCCGCCTGCGAACCCAACACGTCGGTAGCTTTCGACAGGATCTCCGCGAACTTCCAGGTTCGTCCGCTCTGGTCCTGACTGAGAGGCTTGGAAGGAGCATCCTTGCGGCGCTGGTAGGTGCGCAGGCTCATGCCGACGGCCTTCTCCAGCGAATCGGTCTTCTGGATGAAGACGAGTTGCCCGATAAGATGGTCCAGCGCTGAAGCCGGCAGGCCGTGCAGAAGCAGCTCGTGGGCATCCAAAGCGCTGCTGAGGCGCCTTGCCAGAATGCGGCTGCCGCCTAGCAATCTCGCCACCTTCTGCAGTTCATTGTTTTTTGCTGCTGGCGCAGCCTTTTCCAATGCTATCGCCACGGCGGGCCTCTCCGCGTCATCTGTCGCTTTAATATATGACAGATGACGCAGAGCCTTTCAAGGACGACAGGATCGAGAGCAGGCAATCGCTTCGAGAAAAAAGATAGCCTATAATTCAGGCCAGATGCCAGTTCGACGTCGGCGCCGCCCCTCATCTGCCTGCCGGCATCTTCTCCCCGTATAGTGACGGGGAGAAGGGGCTGGCCGCAACCTCCGCACCCTTTCTCTAACGCTGGTGATTGGCGAAATCCTTTGCGATGCGACTTTCTCCCCGTCTCTATACGGGGAGAAATGCCCGGCAGGGCAATGAGGGGCAGCGCAAACCCGAAGCGATTGCCCTGGAATCGAGCGCGAGCCGAATTTCACCTCGGCATGTGCGCCACGCGCTCCTCCTGAGCGCTCCTCGAGAATTCGCGCCGGTATTGCGCCGGCGAGGTTCTGAGCCGCGCCGCGAAATGCTGGCGCAGTGAGGTAGTGCTGCCGAAGCCAGCCTCGAAGGCAACCGTGTCCATTGATTTTTCCGTTGCTTCCAGCAGCCGCTGCGCCAGCTGGACGCGCTGGTCGGTCAGCCAGTCGCCGAAACTGGTGCCGATCGTTTTTTGGAAGTGGCGCGTGAACGTCCGGCGGGTGAGGCCGGCGAGACCGGCAACGCTGTCCAGGCCGTGCGGATCACCCAGGGTTTTGCGCACCGTTTCGAGAGCCTGGGTAAAGCGGTCCGCATTGCCGGTCCTGGCGATGGGACGTTCGATGAATTGAGCCTGCCCGCCCTGCCGATGCGGAGAAAGCACGATCTGCCGGGCAAGCCGAAGTGCCGCCTCCGCGCCGTAACGAGCCCGTACGACGTGCAGGCAGCAGTCGAGCCCTGCGGCGACGCCGGCGGATGTCACGACATCGCCATTGTCGATGTAGAGCACTTCCGGTTCGACGAGAATGTCGGGATAGAGTTCCTGCAGCTGACCCGCGTAGGCCCAGTGCGTCGCCGCTCGCCGCCCTGAAAGCAGTCCGGTCGCCGCGACAGCGAACGTTCCCAGGCACAGTCCGACGATCAGCGCGCCGCGCTCGTGCGCGCCAAGCAACGAGTCGATCAATGCCGCTGGAGGCGAGCTCCCGAGATCCTTCCAGCTTGGCACGATGACGATGTCGGCGTCATCGAGCGCGGAAAGCCCGTGCGGGACGCTGATGGTCAGCCCGGCATCGGTGCGGATCGGCCCGTTCTCAATCGCGCAGACCCGGAAGTCGAAGCGCGGCAGGCCGAGCGTCGTGCGATCCGCGCCGAACACGAGACACGGCACGGAGAGATGAAACGGGCTGATGCCATCGAAGGCGATGGCGGCAACGACAGGATCGGTCATGGCAGCACCAACAGTCACGGGCAGCACCAACAGGAGTAACAACTAATTGTCCCAATTCTTTCGAATAATGTCAATCGGGACACTTTTTGCCATCCGGTGCCGAGCCTATCGTCCACCCATCAATGTCCAACGGGAAAGGAAAACCCATGTCGCAACCAGCCAAAGGCAAAGCTCCACGCCGCGCCCTCATCGTTATCGACGTTCAGAACGACTATGATGGCGGCAACCTCGCCATCCAGCATCCGCCCTTCCGCGACAGCGTCGTCAATGTAGCGCGAGCGATGGACGCGGCCACCGAGGCAGGCGTCAAGGTGGTGGTCATCAAACAGTTGGCGCCGGAAACCTCACCGGTCTTCGCCAAGGGTAGCCATGGCGCCGAGTTGCACCCGGAAATCGCCAGGCGAAACCACGACCACTACATCGAAAAGAACTTGCCCAGCGCCTTCACCGGCACAGACCTCGAGGAGTGGCTGCGCGCCAACTCTATCGATACGATCACGGTCATCGGCTACATGACGCATAATTGCGATCTGTCGACGGTCATCCACGCCGTGCATATGGGCTTTGAGGTGGAGTTCCTGTCTGACGCAACGGGGTCATTGCCGTACGCAAACAGCGCCGGCTACGCTTCGGGGGAGGAAATCCATCGCGTCGTGACGATCGTATTGCAGTCGCGCTTCGCGGCCGTTCTCAAAACCGCCGAGTGGATCGATTGCCTGAAGACCGGCGTGGTACCCCAGCACGACACACCCTATGCCTCCAACCAGCGCGCGCTGGCGCGAAGCGCGGCGTAGGGACGAGATCGTCGCGAAGACGCCAAAAAGGGCGCCGCAGCGTTGCGGCGCCTTTGCCGTTCAAGCGTTGATTATCCCTAAAACAGGCCTTCGATCTGGCCCATTTCGTTCAGGAAAATCTTTTCCGAGGATGGCGCCTTGGGCAGGCCGGGCATGGTCATCACCTCGCCGCAGATGATGACGACGAAGCCGGCGCCGGCAGACAGCCTGACCTCGCGCACCGGCACGGTGTGGCCGGTCGGCGCGCCGCGCAGATTCGGATCGGTGGAGAAGGAATATTGCGTCTTGGCCATGCAGACCGGCAAATGACCGTAGCCGGCGTGCTCCCAGGCGTGGAGTTGGTCGCGCACCGACTTGTCGGCGATCGCTTCGGAACCGCGATAGATGCGCTGGACGATGGTGTTGATCTTCTCGAACAGCGGCATGGCGTCGGGATAGAGCGGGGCGAATTGCGACGCGCCGGATTCGGCCAACGCCACGACTCTTTTGGCCAGTTCCTCGATGCCGGCGGATCCCTGAGCCCAGTGCTTGCACAGGATCGCCTCTTCGCCCATCGAGGCGACGTAGTCCTTCATCGCCTGGATCTCGGCCTCGGTGTCGGAGTAGAAATGGTTGATAGCGACCACTGCCGGCACACCGAACTGGCGGATGTTCTCGATGTGGCGGCCGAGATTCGCACATCCCTTTTTCACCGCCTCGACGTTCTCCTTGCCGAGGTCCTCCTTCTTGACGCCGCCATTCATCTTCATGGCGCGAACCGTTGCGACGATGACCGCCGCTGCCGGCCTAAGGCCGGCCTTGCGGCATTTGATGTCGAAGAACTTTTCGGCACCGAGATCGGCGCCGAAACCGGCTTCGGTGACGACGTAATCGGCAAGCTTCAGCGCTGTCGTGGTGGCAACGACGGAGTTGCAGCCATGCGCGATGTTGGCGAACGGGCCGCCATGGACGAAAGCCGGGTTGTTCTCCAGCGTCTGCACGAGATTGGGCTGCATGGCGTCCTTCAAGAGTACGGCCATTGCACCGTCGGCCTTGAGGTCGCGGGCATAGACGGCCGACTTGTCGCGGCGATAGGCGACGATGATGTCGCCGAGGCGCTTTTCCAGGTCCTTCAGGTCGGTCGACAGGCACAGGATGGCCATGACTTCCGAGGCGACTGTGATGTCGAAACCGGCCTCGCGCGGGAAACCGTTGGCGACGCCGCCGAGCGAACAGATGATCTCGCGCAGCGACCGGTCGTTCATGTCCATGACGCGGCGCCAGACGACGCGGCGGGTATCGATGCCGAGCTCGTTGCCCCAGTAGATGTGGTTGTCGATCAGCGCCGACAGCAGATTGTGAGCGGTGGTGATGGCATGGAAATCGCCGGTGAAGTGGAGGTTCATGTCCTCCATCGGCACGACCTGCGCGTAGCCGCCGCCGGCGGCACCGCCCTTGACGCCGAAATTCGGTCCGAGCGAAGCCTCCCGGATGCAGACGATGGCCTTCTTGCCGATGCGGTTGAGGCCATCGCCCAAGCCCACTGTCGTCGTCGTCTTGCCTTCGCCGGCCGGTGTCGGGTTGATGGCGGTGACGAGGATCAGCTTACCGTCCTTGTTGCCCTTCACCGACTTGATGAACTCGGCCGAGATCTTCGCCTTGTCGTGGCCGTAGGGCAGAAGATGTTCGCTCGGAATGCCGATCTTCTGGCCGATCTCCTGGATCTGCTTCTTCCTGGCGCCGCGCGCGATCTCGATGTCGGACTTCACTTCGGCCATGACGGCTTCCCTCTGGATTGGACGGATTTGACTAGTGTGGTCGCAAGAACAGCCCGGCATTGCAGGCGCGAGCATGTTCTACCCCTGTCGCTGCCGCGGCGTCAACTTTCATGCAACTATGTTTCCTGCGAAGAAAATACCTCTGCCGCCGGCCGCTCTGCTACAGGTTCTTTTTGCGCCGGTTGCAGCGCCGTATAGAAGCCAGAGCAGGCGCGGTTCCGCCGTCTCAAAACAGCCGCCTAATACGCGAAAAGCGACAGAAGCAACGGCGCAAATTCACCAGCGCCGGCTGTGCGGCACGATCCGCTACTGCGTCAGCACGTTGCTGATCTCGACCATGTTCGAGCGCACCCTCAGTATGTAAAAACCCATCGTCGTCAGATGTGTCGGCAACAGCCAGCCGTCCTCGCGCCCATTGGCGATGATGAAGGGCTGGATGCGCAGCGCCGAGACGAATTGCGCGTCCATCGTATCCCACAGGTTCTGCAGGTGCTTTTCCTTGATGACGTCCTCGAAGTCGGCCTGTGCGCCCTTCATCAGCCCGTAATAGGCATAGAGCTGGCCATAGGCGAACCAGAAGCGGTCGTCGGCGCGAGTGTCGAACCAGCCATTATTGTGGTTTTCGGCACGCTCCTTGAGGATCGCCGAGGTCGAACCGATATCGGACGAAATGCGGTCGATATACTGCTTGAGATTGTCGGCGCGGGCATCGAACGTCGCCTGGCAGGCTGCGAGGCGGGCGTTGAAGGAACGCAGCTTGCGCACCGCGTCGCGATAATAGCTCGGCGTCGGCGTCTTGGGCCCGAACGGGTTCAAGCCGAAATACCAGGTTTCCTCATCGAACTGCAGATTGCCGCGGGCGTCCTGCAGGTCGGCGTCGATCTGCGAGGTGGTGCGGACGCGGCCGAGATTGTCGGCAAGCTCGGTCGCCGTGCGCCGCACCGCCTGGTTGATTCCGCGCTGGAACGAAGCCTTGTTGTCCATGAACGGCGTGTGGTCCCAGTCGATGCCGAACAGGCCGAGCTTGTAAAGGATCATCGACGACACCCAGGCATTCTGGTTGACGTTGAAGTCGGTCAGGTCGGCCGCAACCTGGGCAATGGCTGAATTTCCGCAGGTCTTGGCCGTGTCGGTGCCGGCGCCGGCGGAAACCTGTTCACCGGCGGAGCTGTTGCGCTTTTCGAACGTGTATTTGTCGACGTAATTCGGGTCGAAATTGTTCCACCACTGTGTGGCGTAGAAGAAATTGACATAGAGGCCGATCAGCAGGAGCAACGCCAGGCCGAGCACCGCCTTCAGGATCCAGCCGCGTTGCGTGTACCAGCGCCCCGCCCACAGGAACGGCCACAGGATCGCGCCGATGAGCAGGCCGATGCCGCGGCCAATCCACTGGAAAATCCGGGTGAAGAAATTCACGATCGGATCAAGCATGGCGATGTCACCCCCTCAGTCAGTCAAACCATAGAGGCGTGTGCGAAACGCCACCTTGTCCTTCAGATATGTGGTTTTCAGAACGTCCACAACATGCGATCGCCAGGCGTCGCTGAAGCCTTCATAATCCCTGTAGAAGCCCGGCTTGTTGAAGACGTAACGCGAAACGAAGTCCTGCGGCACGAAGTCCGAGATTAGCTGGTTGCTCAGCCAGGCGTCGGGATGGTCCGGCTTGGCGCGGATGACCAGGAAGCGCTGCTGCGGGAACACATCCTCGATCTTGAGATGGCCGAGTTGGGCGATCTCGCGCTTGGCGGCGTTGAGGAAGGGAAAATTGCCGTCCCTGGTGATCAGATCGGCGTGGCCGTGGATCCAGGTCTGCAGCCAGACCTTGTCGACGTCGGTCAGATTGCGGTCGGGCTCGGCGTCGCGGATCAGCGCGCGCACCACCATTTCGGCGCGATGCTCGAGATAGCCGGAGGTTTCGATCCATGAGGCGCGCGGCAGCTCGATGCGGCCGGTCGAAGCGAGGAATTTGAACACCTTGTCGGCATCGTGGATCGAGAGGTAGCTCACCTGCCAGGGCCGCGAACGGCGGAAACCCGGCGCTGCCGGGTCGCTGATCACCGTCGTCACCTCGGGATCGACGAACACATAAAGTCCACCGAAATGGCTGGTCCAATAGGCATTGTGGCGGAAGATCACCTGGTCCGGCACCAGCGCATTCTCGCGGATGTCGCCGCAGATCTTCGCCAGCTCGACCATGTGGGCCAGCATGGCGTTGTCGCGCCAGGCATCCGGCTCCTGCTTCAGCCGGTCGACCAGTTTGCCGAGTTCAGCGGCCTTGCCAAGCACATCCTCGGCCGACAGCACCTTGAATTCGACCTGGTTGATCGACAGCAGGTCCTCGATGTCGTCGACCTTGGGAACCGAATCCTCTATCTCGCCGTAGATGACGTCCTTGATCGTCAGTGCATCGATGGCGCGCTGGTTCTTGGACATGAATTCGTACATCAGCAGCGAGGTGTTGGAGAAAGCCGTGTGCACCACCGGCAGGTCGATCTGCGACGGCGTCAGGATGATAAAGCGGCGGTTGACCTCGTTCGGATCGAGGTAGCTGTAGTCGCCGCATTCCTCGGCGACCTGCGGCGAAAAGCCGGTGCGGTCGATCTCGAAGCTTTTCAATTTGGTCGGCTTCAGGCCGAACGCGACCATTGCCTTGTTGTAGCGCTGGATGAGATGCGGCTCGTCGATCGTCAGCAGCCGGCCGTAGATCAGCTCGTTGTCGCGCAGCAGATCGGGCTTCTTGGCCATTATTCCTTCTCCCCGTTCACGGGGAGAAGGTGCCCGAAGGGCGGATGAGGGGCGGCGCAGACGCTCATCATTCTTTTCCTGCAGCTGTCGAAGGCAGAAATTTTGCGTCAACAGCAATCATTTTTTCATCCAGTCGACCGTCAAGGACGGCCACGATCGTGTCCAGCACGCTCTTGCGGCTCGTCAGCACATCGGCGTGCCATATCCTCAGTACCGACCAGCCATTCCGATTCATCGTCTCGTCCCTGTATCGATCCTGAGATCGATTTGCGTGCTGGCTTCCATCAACTTCAACGACCAGATTGGCTTCACGGCAGGCGAAGTCAGCAAAATATGGACCGATCGGCAGTTGGCGAATAAATTTATGGCCATTCAACCTTCGTCCGCGCAGTTCGCTCCAAAGCTTGTCTTCGGCGCCGTTTTCGACCTTCCGCAGTTGCCGGGCTCTCGTAACTTTCGGCTCGTTTCCGCCACGCATTGCGCTGCCCCTCATCCGCCCTTCGGGCACCTTCTCCCCGTGAACGGGGAGAAGGGAAAGGGCTCACGCATTCCACAGCCCTTTCTTCTTCAACTCCTCGATCTCGCGGACGGCACGCTCCCGCAGGCGGGTGTCGCGGATCAGCTTGGTCACCGCCGCATCATCGGACTTGTCGGAATAGCGGAATTCGGAATCCGCGTAGCGGTTGATCTCCTGCATGACCATATCCATCGAGAATGGCCCGCGCAGTTCCTCGATCATCGCTTTCTTGTCGTCGTAACCCTTGTGCATGAAGGCTTCCGGCTTTTCGAACCACTCGTCCGGCAATTCGATGTCCATGGCGCGCATCTTGATGGCATCGGTGACGTTCTTGATGGCGCGGCCGGTAAAGCGCGGCTCGGCATCCTTGATCATATGCAGATAAGTGCCGATGTCGGCCATCGTCTTTGGCGCGCCGTTTTCCTTCATGTAGCGCTCATAGACCTTCATCAACCCGTCTTCCTGCGGCTTCTCATGCTCCTCGTAAGCTTCCATCACCGCGCGCTGGATCTCTTGCGCCGCATAGAGCTTGTGGTCGCCGAGCGGGATCTTGTGGTTCTTGCCGGCGAGCAGAACGAAGATGTCGATGTAGTCGTCGCGGCTCTGCGGGCCATCGACCAGCCAGCGCGCGCCGGCGCGCTGGCGCAGCGCGTCGTCGACGTTTTCGGGATAGTTGGAGAACATGCCGAAGGAGCAGTTGCCGCGCACCACGGTCGCCGCACCTCCAAAGGCGTCCATCAGGACGCCGGTGATTTCCTGCTGGCCGGCGGAGGCGCGATCGTCGGAGCGACGTGCCGCTACCTGGTCGATATCATCGATGGTGCCGAAGCCGATGACGCGCGGGTTCAGCACATTGTTGATGAACTGGCGGCAGTTCTGGCCGGACTTGCCCTGGTACGAGGAGATCTGGTCGACGCCGAAATTCTCGTAGGCGAAGGGATAGCCGGCGATCTGGCAGTAGCCGTTGAGCAGGCCGGCGATCATCTGGATCAGCGTCGTCTTGCCGGTGCCGGGCGCGCCGTCGCCGATGAAGGTGAACAAGAAGCCGCCGAGCTCGACGAACGGGTTCAGCTCGCGCTCGAAATCGTAGGCCATCAGCATCTTGGCAAGCTTGACCGACTGGTATTTGGCGATGTGGTTGCCGACGACCTCTTCCGGTTTTTTGAAGGTCATCACCAGCGGCTTTGCCCGCTTACCCGGCGCGACGTCGAAACCGTCAAGGGTAAAATCGTCGACGTCGATGCGGATATGCGCGTTCTCGAACGGGCCGATGCCGTCGAAGCGGCCCTTTCGCGCCAACAGCCCGTCGATGGCGACGCGGGCAAAGGCGCGGGCGCGGGTCATCAGGTCGGCATCGTCCTTCGAACCTGCTATCGCCCTGTCGAGCCCGGCCACGATCGACTTCACCGCATCCTGTGGCGTGTCGAACAGAAAGTCCGGCTCGGGCGTGTCGTTCGGCGCCTCGCCGTCGCTGTCGATCAGCTGGAACAAATAGGAGGCAAGGCTGAAGGCGGAGATGTAGGCAGAGGCCGACAGCAGCTTCTTGAAGGTGGCAGCTTCATCGCCTTCGAGCGGCGCGCGGGCGTTTTTCGCCTGCAGGCTTTCGAGGTCCGAGCCCTCGGCGAAGACATCCGATATGGCCAGCGCTATCGCTAGCCCGCGCCGGGCGCGAAACAACAGCGTGTGCTGCGGGATGGTCAGCAACTGGTCGTCGGAATGGACGGCGGCGACGGTTTTGGCGAGCTCGACCTCGCGCGTGTGGCGCACCGAGCCGACCGAGACGGTCGAGACGAAGCGGCGGTTGGTGCCGGCAAGCGCGGTGCCGGACTCGCGCGATGGGTCCTCCAGCACGACGATGCGAGTGATGAAACTTTGCGCAGTGGCGCGGTGCTTTTCAATTGCCGCTTCCGGGATGGTGGTCAGGCCGGTGTCCATGGAGGATGCTCCGCGATTTGACGGTCAGACGTCGCTGATGACCTGCCCATTCGACAGGATGTGGACCTTGTAGCCCGAAAAGATCTTCTGCGCCTCGCCGGCGGCATAGAGCGCCTGATAGGCCTCGTGCGGAATCAGCGCATGGTTCTCATAGCTCGACACGCCTTGCCGCGCGGCCTCGAGATCGTCGGTATTGATGAAGAATTCCTGCGTCGTCTTTTCGCTCGAAAACAACCCCTTGCGGCCTGGCTTTTCGGCCTTGGAAAAGACCTCCTGGATGGTCCAGGTCAGCAGCCAGGCGTTTTCCGGCTTGCGGACCTTGGCCAGCACTTCGCTCACCGTCGAATTGTTGTCGGTAATCCCTGCAGAATAGAACGGGCCGAGCACGACGCGACGCAGCTGCTTGGGATGCAGCGGCTCGAAATCCTTGTCGAGGTTGACCGCGATGGTCGCCGGCGACAGCGCGTAGGCGGAATTCTTCTCGGTGAAATCGTCGAAACGGTGGGCAAGCTCGGGATTGAGCAACCCGTCGACCGGCAGCGGGATGTCGACCCTCTCATTAAGTTTGCCATTGGAGTCGACAAGCTGCCGGATCATGTCGTCCGAGGAATCCTCGACCGTCACCATATAGACGAGCGGCAGGTTGGCGCTGCCGTCGAAGCAGGCCCAGTGGACCAGATAATAGGGCCGCAACGTCTTCGGATTGACCGACACCTTGACCGTCTGGGCCAGCGTGAACGGGCCGAAGGTGGTCTCGCTCTTGACGTCCTCGAGGTAAAGCCGCTCGGCCATCGACTTCTGCAGCGCTTCGGGGAATTCCTTGTGGCGCAGGATGAAGTCCGCCATTTCCTCGCGCAGCTCATCGGCCAGCGGGAGATTGGCGAGGCGCGCATCGGCCTGGAGCCGGTCGTTTTCCAACTCGAGCAGGTTCTGGAAGACCGGGAAACCGCTTTCGGCGCGCGAGATGCGGAACGTCTCGGTGAAGCCCAGCCGGTTGCGCCAGCACGAGAACGACTTGTCGAGCCGCGCAATATATTCGGCGACGACCTTGGCGACGATGCCGTGCCGGTAGAGCGGCGAGCGATCGTCGCGCATGAACACTTCGAGGCCGCCAAGTGCCGCCGCGATCGCCGAGAAATAGCGCGCCGCGGCTTCGTTTTCGGGGGTCATGCTGCCAGCCCTTGGGAGCAGTGCACGTGCAGCAATTACGACTGCACGTAATTTGCCGAATTGTGCTTCTTCATCACATCGTCGAAGCGGCGGGCGAAGGCATCGTCCGCGAGCTTCTTGCGGCGCTGGATGTCGGCGGTGGCGACCATGTTCTTCTCGTGCATTTCAAGCAGATCGCCAATGTGCTTCTGCGAGGCAGCACCAATGCCGGCCATGGTCTCTTCGGCGGTGTTATCGACCTGGCTGCCCAGCGTGTTGATCTTGTGGGCGACATCCTGCTGGGCGGCGGTCTTCAGCGAATCTTCCAAGGCCTTGTAGAGCACGATGCGCTGCTCGGTATCGATGGTCAGTTTGTTGATCAGCGTCGATTGCGCCGCGATCTGGTTGTTGAGCGAATCGACGAAGGTCTGGAACATCGAGGTGTAGCGCTCCAGCGTCTGGCTTTCGGCCAGCAATTCTTGCTCCTTGGCCTGCTTCTCGTTGTATTCCGTGGCCAGTTTCGAGCGTTCGCCCTCAAGCTGCGTGCGCTCCTTCTGGCTGGTCGAGGCGGCGATCTTGTTCTCGATGTCGAGCAGCATCGGGTTGAGTTCCTCGATGCGCTTCTGCACGGTCTCGAGATTGGACATGGTGGTCTTGCGGCGCTCGATCACCTGCGACAGGCTGGCCTCGGAAGTCTTGTAGCGGGTGTCGAGAACCTGCTTCTGCGCCTTGAGGATGCCGACGATGGTGTCGGATTTCGCCAGCAGCTCCTGCAGATTGCCGGCCAGCGACATGTTGCGGACGCGGTCGGTGCGCATGCGCTGCTTGCGCTGGCTGGAGAAGACGCCGACGAAACTTTCCCAGCCGGTGTAGTTCTTCATGCTCTCGAATTCGGCGCCGAAGACGTTGGTGGCGTCCTCCAGGCCGATGATCAGGTCGGCGATATTGCCTTCCATCACCTTCTGCTGCTTCAGCACATCCTCGATGCGGGCATTCTCGATGTCGAAATTGGCATCGCCGATCTTCTTGTCGGCGGTGGCGAGCGTGTCGAGCACGCTCCCGGACTGCTCGATCTTGGTGCGCATGTCCTCCACGACCTGCTTGGTCTTGGCAATCTCGGCATCGAAATTCTGCAATGTCGCCATTGGGGCCTCCCGCTTCGGCATCGGTTTCGTGTCGCAAACCGCCGCGAATATATGTGCCGGGTTTGGCGAATGAAAGACGGAAGACATGGGATTACAGGAAAACAAAAGAATTTCAGGAGGCCGACGGCAGGATAGTCAGGCAATGATTACGGTGTAACTGCCGGCCGGTCAGGCACCGCTTCCAACCGCGGCTGGACTTTTGCTCGGGAGCGACGCTCAGGGCTTGGGATCGGCCTTGAGATAGGCGATGACGTTTGCGATGTCGTCGTCGCTGGTCAGGCCGGAGAAGGCCATTTTGTTGCCGGGGACCTTCTGCCGCGGCGCGCGCAGGTATTCGGCAAGGTTTGCTTCGTCCCAGACCAGGCCGGCAGCGCCCGCGTCCTTCATCCCCTGCGAGTAGCGGCTGAGGTAACTGTCCGCGGTGCCGGCGGTCCGGCCGACGACACCCAGCAGATGCGGGCCGACCTTGTCGCGGTCGCTCGTTGCCTCATGACAGGCCATGCATCTGTTGAAGACCTTCTTGCCGAGAGCAGCATCGCCGTCGGCATGCGCGGCAAGAGTGCCGGTGATGAGGAAAGCAGCGGCAGACGAAATGGCTCGAAGCATGGGAAATCCCGACGGCTCTGGCTGAGAGGTTCTGAAATAGGAAGCAAACCTTAACAAGCGCCGCACGATGGCGCGATTGCGGAACGAATGTCGGCCGGGAGGTCGGATGAAAGCAATAGCGCTGGTTCAGGCTTTGGTGAAGCCGATGAAATCGTCGGGCACGGCGCGGCCCATTTCTTCTTCCCAATGGCGGCGGCAGAGCGAGACATAGACATCCTTGCCGATCGCCACCTGTTCGCCCTGTTTCGCCACCTTGCCGTCGGCGCCGAGGCGCACCACCATCGTCGCCTTGCGGCCGCAACGGCAGATGGTGCGCACCTCGCGCAGGTCGTCGGCGATCGCCAGCAGGGCGCGCGAGCCGGAAAACAGCTTGCCTTGGAAATCCGTGCGCAGGCCATAGCACATGACCGGGATGTTCAGCCGGTCGGCGATGCGGGCGAGTTGCCAGACCTGCTCCTCTTCGAGGAACTGCGCCTCGTCGACGAAGACGCAATGCACCGTGGCGTGGTCGTGATGCTCGGCGACCCGGGCAAACAGATCGTCGCCGTCGCGGAACATCTCGGCCTCCGTCTCCAGGCCGATGCGCGACGAGATCAGCCCGGTATCGCCCTTGCGGTAGTGGCCGGCGATGAACAGCATCGTCGTCATGCCGCGCTCGCGGTAATTGTACGAGGCCTGCAACAGCATCGTCGTCTTGCCGGCATTCATCGTCGCATAGTGAAAGTACAGCTTGGCCATGCCGTCCTTTTAAGCCGAGTTGCAACAAAGCGGGGAGGGGGAGCGCCTACATCCCACCGGGAAAAGGCGGCTTCTATCCGGAAAGCGGCGGGCGTGTCGCTGATCGGCCAGCCTGCGCCGTTGTTCGTGATTGCCTTAGTGCTTGAAACCGCAGCAGAATGATGTTTGGCTGACGCGACAAGGCGGAGATAAAACCGTCGCTTCGCTTCACCGAGAACTGAAATGGGAGAATTTTCATGTCGCGTCTGAATTCATTCGTCGCCGGCCTCGGCCTGGCGGCTTTTCTATCCACGACTGGGGCCTTCGCCGGCGATGCGGAAAGCTGCAAGACGGTGCGGCTGTCCGATGTCGGCTGGACCGACATCCAGGCGACCACCGGCATAGCCTCGGTTCTGCTCACCGCGCTCGGCTACGAGCCGAAAGTGATTCAGCTTGCAGTGCCGGTGACCTATGAATCGCTCAAAAACAAAGACGTGGACGTCTTCCTTGGTAATTGGATGCCGTCGATGGCTAGTATCATAGAGCCCTTCACAACCGACGGCTCGGTCGAGACTATCAGCGAGAACCTTGCGGGCGCTGGCTACGGCTTGGTGGTGCCAACCTATGTCGCTGACGCAGGCGTCAAGACGCTGACCGATCTAGGCAAGTTCAAGGACAAGTTTGACGGCAAGATATACGGGATCGAGGCCGGCAATGACGGAAACAAGATTATTCTCGATATGATCGCGAAGCCGGAAAATAATCTCGAAGGCTTCGATCTGGTCGAATCCTCCGAGGCCGGCATGCTCACCCAGGCCGAGCAGGCGATGAAGAACAATGAATGGATCGCCTTCCTCGGCTGGACGCCGCATCCGGTGATGGGCGCCATGAAGATCACTTATCTCGAGGGGATGGGTGATAGCGGCTTCGGCGCTGCCACGGTGCACACAAATGTGCGCAAGGGCTACACAACCGAGTGCCCCAATGCCGGCAAGTTCATCACCAACCTGAAGTTCAACCTGGACATGGAAGGCGAGATAATGGACGCGATCATCAAGGGTGCTGACGGCAACACCGCAGCCACAGACTGGCTGAAGAAGCACCCGGACGCGGTCGCTCCCTGGATCGCCGGCGTCACCACCTTCGACGGCGGCGATGCGGCGGCAGCGGTGAAAACAGCGCTCGGAAGCTGACCTGACCGCTTGCACGACAAGACGAGGGGCAGCCACGGTAGACATGGCTGCCCTTTTTCATATCCTGTGACAAGATGACCGTCCGGCAAGGACGGCGCCGGCAGAAGAGGGGCTAGATGGATCCGATCTCCAAATTCCTGGTCAGCTACAAGATTCCCATAGGGGCGTGGGGGAAGGCGTTTTTCGGCTTTCTCACCGATAATTTCGACACCGTCTTCAGGGCTTTTTCCAACAGCCTCAATTTCCTGCTCGACGGCATCGTCGACGCGCTGCTGCTGCTGCCGCCGGTTCTGCTGATCGCGCTGATCGCTTTGCTCGCCTATTTCCTGCAGCGCTCGAAAGGCTTGGCCCTGGCGGTGTTCATCGGTTTGCTGTTCATCCTCAACCAGAATCTGTGGAAGCAGACGGTGGAGACGCTGGTGCTGGTGGTTGCCGCCGCCGCCGTGTCGATGGCCATCGGCGTGCCGCTCGGCATCTGGGCGGCGCACAAGCCGAAGATCTATCGCGTCATGCTGCCGGTACTTGACCTGATGCAGACGCTGCCGACCTTCGTCTACCTGATCCCCGTGCTGACCCTGTTCGGCCTCGGCAACGCGCCCGGCCTGATCGTCACCATCATCTTCGTCATACCGACCTCGGTCCGGCTCACCCATCTCGGCGTCACCTCGGTGCCGAAATCGATCGTCGAGGCGGGCGAAGCTTTCGGCGCCACCAAGCGCCAGCTGCTGTGGAAGGTCGAGCTGCCTTCGGCACTGCCGACCATCATGGCTGGGCTGACCCAATCGATCATGCTGTCGCTGTCGATGGTGGTGTTCGCCGCCCTTATCGGCGCCGGCGGGCTCGGTACAGAAATCAACCGGGCGCTCGGTTCGCGCAGGATCGACCTCGGGCTTGAGGCAGGGTTGGCCATCGTCGTGCTCGCCATCGTGCTCGACCGGATGACGCGCATCGGCGTGGGAGGCAAGAAATGACCGTCGCCGTCGATTTCAGGAATGTCGACATCGTCTTCGGCGCCGACCAGGCCGGCTCGCTGGCGCTGATCGACAGCGGCGCCACCCGCGCCGAGATCCTCGAACAGACGGGCAACGTGTTGGGCTGCGCCGGCGCCAGCCTCACCGTGAACGAAGGCGAGATTTCGGTGCTGATGGGGTTGTCCGGCTCCGGCAAGTCGACGCTGCTCAGGGCCGTCAACCGGCTGAACGTCGTCTCGCGCGGCCAGGTGCTGGTCAAGGACGGCGATGGTACGGTCGACGTCGTCACCTGCGACGAGGCGACGCTTCGGCGGCTGCGGCAGAAGCAGGTGGCAATGGTGTTCCAGCAGTTCGGCCTGCTGCCGTGGCGCACCGTCGAGGAGAATGTCGGCCTCGGCCTCGAACTCGCCGGGGTACCCGAAGCCGAGCGCAAGGAGCGGGTGAACAGGCAGCTGAGGCTAGTCCATCTCGACCAGTGGTCGAAGAAATACGCGCATGAGCTTTCCGGCGGCATGCAGCAGCGCGTCGGCCTGGCGCGCGCCTTTGCCACCGAGGCGCCGATCCTGCTGATGGACGAGCCGTTCTCGGCGCTCGATCCGCTGATCCGGACCAAGCTGCAGGACGAGTTGCTGCAGCTCCAGGCCGAGCTGAAGAAGACCATTATCTTCGTCAGCCACGACCTCGAGGAGGCGCTGAAGATCGGCACCCATATCACCATCATGGAAGGTGGGCGCATCGTGCAGACCGGTGCGCCGGAAGACATCGTGCTGCGGCCTGCCAACGACTATGTCCGCGACTTCATCGCCAATGTGAACCCGCTCTCGGTGCTGACCGCGTGGAACGTCATGCGCGACCGCCGCGACCTCGAGCACGGCGAGGACGGCTGGGTGTGGCTCGACCGGCGCAAGACGACGCGTTTCAAAATCGACGAACACGGGCTGGTGGTGGCGGCGGAGCGCGACGGCAAGCCGGCGGTGTGGGTGTCCTGCGCCGATGTCGAGGCCCAGCCGGAAGAGACGGCGCAGGTGTTCTGGGCCAACCCCGGCACCTCGCTAAAGACCGTGATGCTGGCCATGCATCGCTCGCAGACCGCACCGGTGGCTCTGTTCGACGACCAGTCGCGCTTCGTCGGCGCCATCGGCGTCAGGGATGTGCTGAGCGCGGTGTTGCGAAGGTAGTTGTTTTCCTCTGGAAGAACGAAACGGCTCGTAGCGTTTCTTCGCGCCCTCCGGTCCTGCCGGACATCTCCTCACAGTTGGGGAGGCTGGCAGTTTTACCGACCGCTCTCTACACCGCCAGCGGCAGGCGCAACTCCGTCATCAGGCCGCCATCGGGATGGTTGGACAGGCTGACTTCGCCGCCGGCGCCGCGGGCGATATTGCGGGCGATGGTCAGGCCGAGGCCGAGGCCGCCGGTTTGGCGGTTGCGCGACTGTTCCAGGCGCACGAACGAGCCGAACACGGCGTCGAGCTCGGCCTGCGGTATGCCCGGACCCTCGTCGCGGATCGCCAGCGTGATGATCCTGTCCGATTGACGCAGGCTGAGATGCGCCTTCTTGCCGTAGGTCACCGCATTCTGGACGAGGTTGGTGACGCAGCGCCGGAGCGCGACTGGGCGCGCTATGCAGATCAAGCCGCGCGAGCGCGTGTACTCATTGTCGAAGGAGACCTCCTCGAAGCCGTCTGCGATCGATTCCACCAGCGACCAGAAATCGATCCTCTCGCTCTTCTCCTCGGTCACCTCGAAAGTGGCGAAGTCGATGACCGAGCTGGCAATGCCTTCGATGTCGGCGAGGTCGTGCGCCAGTGCGGCGCGGACGATGGAATTCCTGAGCAATTCGAGGCGCAGCCGCATCCTGGTCAGCGGCGTGCGCAGGTCGTGCGCCAGTGCGGCCGCAAGATGCTCACGGTCCTCGACATAGGCGCGCAGCCTTGCCTGCATGGCATTGACCGCCTTTGCCGCGGTGCGCACCTCGCGGCTGCCGCTCTCGGCGATCGGCGGGCTCTTCAGGTCCTCGCCGATCCGGTTCACCGCGGTCTCCATCATCCGGTACGGCGCCGTTAGCCGGCGCAGCGACCAGATCGAGGAAGCCACCACCAGCCCTGCGATCAAGGCATAGAGCGGCAGGCTCTCGAAGCTCAGTATCGGCCCGGCCGGCGTGTTCGGTTCGGTGAAGTTCAGCCATTGCCCGTCGGCAAAGCGAAGCGAGGCCGTCAGCTTGTCGCTCTGGGCGAAATCGGCCGCCAGCACCAGCAGGTCGCGCTCGACCTGGCCGATATCGGGACCGGCGACCGTCCCACCGGGAGCGTCGGCTTCGTGCGTTGCCGGGTCGCGGCGGACCCGCGCGTCGGTGATGCCGAACTTCGATAGCCGGCCGACCAATATGTCCTCCAATTCGGCCAGCTCGTCGTCGCCGGCTATCGAGGAAGTAACAGCGGGCGTGCCGGAGACGGTGAGCGCATAAGTGGCGTTGAACAGGCCGGAGGCCGTCGCCTTGCGCTGTTCGGGGGTGGCGTCATGCATCAGCTGCACCAGCGAGAAGGCGCGGTCGTTGAGCCGATAGAGATCGACGACGTCATTGGCGGCGGCACGGTCGCGCGAAACGATGTAGAGGGTCGCGATCTGGCTGATCAGCAGGCCGGCGATGACGATGAGCAGCACCCAGACCGGCAGCGTTTGCGGCAGAATGCGTCTCATTCGGAGGTCGTCTCAGGCAGGAACTGGTAGCCGCCGCTGCGCACGGTCAGGATCAACTTCGGCGTTTTCGGGTCGTCCTCCATTTTGCGCCGCAGCCGGCTGACCAGAATGTCGACGCTGCGGTCGAAGCTGTAGCCGCTGTCGCCGCCGGACAGCTCAATGAGCTGCTCGCGGCTCAGCACGCGCTGCGCGCTCTTGACGAAGGTCTGCAGCAGGTTGAATTCGGCCATCGTCAGCTCGATCCTGACGTCGCCCGGCGCCATCAGCCGGCGGCGCGAACAGTCCATCGTCCAGCCGGCGAAATGGTAGATTTGCCGCGAGGCGGCGCGTCGCGGTTCGGCGGCGCCATTGCGTCTCAAGACGGCCCGGATGCGTGCGAGCAGCTCGCGCGGATCGAAGGGTTTCGGCACGTAGTCGTCGGCGCCCATCTCCAGGCCGACGACGCGGTCGGTGGTCTCGGTGACCGCGGTCAGCATGATGATCGGTGTCGAATAATTGGCGCGCAACTCGCGGCAGAGCTCCAGGCCGCTCCTGCCGGGCAGCATGACGTCCAGAACGATCAGGTCGACCTGGGCGCGGCGCAGCACGGTCTCCATCTCGGTGCCGTCGGCGGCGACCGATGTATGCAGCCCTCGCTTCTGGAAGAATTCCTGAAGCAGGTCGCGAATGCCCTTGTCGTCGTCGACGATCAGTATGTGGGGGTCGGATTTCACAGGGAACCTGTCATTTGTGGATCGCCCAAGCCGTGCTTCGGCCGTCAGCCAGACGATAGAATTCAGGCCATAAGTTGGCCAGTGGAGATCGGCGGCTCGATCCGGGCTGCCCAGAAACAATCCAGAAACAAAATTCTACAATCCGGAAAAACTACCGAAAAAAATCAAAGGCATAAGTGGTGCCGTGGCGGTCAGGTCATCGGCTGCGACACGCGTTACGGGATTACGGACAGACCAATGCAAAGGTTCTCGATCAGTCTGATGGGTGCGTTGCTTTCCATTTCGCTCGTCACGGCCGCGGTTGAACAAGCCGACGCAAAACTGGCCGATGCGAAGGTGGCCAATGCAAAGGCGGCCGATGCAAAGGTGGCGACCACCCGCAGCGAGCGTTGCATCGATCTGAACCGCCAGTTTGACGAAGCCCTCGAAACCCATGCCGCGGCAACGCAGGTCACCGCGGCGAAAGCACTTCAAAGAAAGGGAAACCGGTTCTGCGCCAACAAGAAACAGGCACAGGGAATCCGGATGCTCGCGAACGCTTTGAAGCTGCTTGGAGTGACACCGATCGATCCCGTTCAGTGACACTCAACCCGATCTGCACAAAAAGGAAGTGAAGCCATGAAAAAGTCCCTCCTCTCCGCCCTCGGTCTCGCCATCGCGCTGGCCTTCTCGATGCCGGTTCTCGGCGCCAGCAGCGCCAATGCCGCGACCACCACCCCGGCTGCGACGACAACGACGACCGCTGCGCCGGCCAAGGCCGTGAAGAAGGTCGCTGCCAAGAAGACCGTCAAGAAGCACAAGAAGCACGCGGTCAAGGCAGCTCCGAAGGCCTGATCAAGCGACATCTTTCTACCCTATGAGAAGACCGCTCCAGTTGCGATTTGCCTGGAGCGGTCGTCTTTTTGTTGCGTGCAGACAATAGGGTCAGTCCCGGCCCACACCCTCCGTTGAACGCCAGACGGCAGTTCCCACATAGGCACGGACTTTTGAACTGCGCCCGCCGGGAAGCCGATCGCGCGCGGTTGAATGGACGACCGCTTTTGCCCATGTCAAAATGACCGCAAAGCTGTCGTACGCAATTGCCGGTCCAATGCCTGAAATCACCACAAAACCCCGTACCAGCACGAAGCCGAAGGTCGAACGGCCGAAGCTCTACAAGGTCATCCTGGTCAATGACGATTTCACGCCGCGCGAGTTCGTCGTGACGGTGCTGAAGGCCGAGTTCAAGCTCAGTGAAGACCAGGCGCATAGGATAATGATCACCGCGCACCGGCGCGGCGTCTGCGTCGTCGCCGTCTTCACCAGGGATGTCGCCGAGACCAAGGCGGCGCGGGCAACCGATGCCGGCAAGGCCAAGGGCTACCCGTTGATGTTCACGACGGAGCCGGAGGAGTAGAGCTCCTCCCTCGCCCCGTTTACGGGGAGAGGGAGGCGAGGCCCGGCTTGCCGGACGGAGCAGGGTGAGGGGCAGCGCAATGTCTGAAGAAAGTTTCACAGCGCCGGCGCCGCCCTCATCCGCCTGCCGGCACCTTCTCCCCGTATAGAGACGGGGAGAAGGGAACTACCGCCCTTCGCGGTACCACATCGAGCCCATCGCCAGAAGCAGCAGGCCGAGGCCGAGGAAGCCGCCGAACAGCGGCACGCGCGAGACGGCCTTGAGCACGCTGTCGTCGGTGGTGCGCAGGCCGATCCAGTCATTACCGGAAGCCGCGCCCGAGGAACGGACTGGGACGACGGAGGGCAGCGTGACCGTGCTGGTGAGATTGCCAAGTGCCGAGGCAGGCGCCAGCCGGCGAACGCTGCCGCCGGTTGCCTCAGCCGGTGGTTTCAGCCGGTTTTCGGTGGAGACGACGTCGGTGAATTCCGGCGCGTTGACCGGCCCGACATGGGCCAATGCCGTCAGGTCGCCATTGCCGACCTGATAGAGACCGATTTCGCTGGTCTCGACGCTGCCGAGGAAGACGCCTGGCTCGGACTTCTCAAGCCTGACGATCAGTGCCTTGCCGGACGGCGTGATGACTTGCGCCGGGCCGGGATCGTCACTCATCGTCTGGCGGCGGATCTCCAGCACCATGCCGCGGCCGTCGGCGGTCAGCCGCTCCTCCTCGAGTTCGGGCTCCTTCATGAGCCAGTGGGCGATGCGCCGGTAGAGTTGGACATGCGGCCCGCCGCCCTCGAAGCCGCGCGCCCACAGCCAGCCCTGGTCGGACAGAAGCATGCCGACGCGGCCTTCGCCCTTGCGGTCGAGCAGCAGCAGCGGCCGGTTGTCGGCGCCCTTCATCACCACCTCGCCCTCGGGGTTCTCGACGCCGATGGTGCGGAACCAGCGGCTCCAGTGCGGCGGCTCGGTCGCCGAGCCATCAAGCCCGCGCGTTACTGGATGACGCTGGCCGGTATCGGTGAGGCGCGGATAGAAGGCCTTGTCGATGACCTCGCCGGTCGGCATTGCCGGCAGCGCCGACATCAGCGGCGTGCGGGCGATCGAGCTTTCGCCGGCGTATTCGGGGCCGGCCGCGATTAGCAGCGCGCCGCCTTTTTCGACATATTCGGAGATGTAGTCGTAATAGAGGATCGGCAGCACGTCGCGGTGCTGATAGCGGTCGAAGATGATCAGGTCGAAATCCTTGATCTTCTCGACGAACAACTCGCGCGTCGGGAAGGCGATCAGCGACAATTCGTTGATCGGCGTACCGTCCTGCTTTTCCGGTGGGCGCAGGATGGTGAAGTGCACGAGGTCGACCGAAGCGTCGGATTTCAGCAAATTGCGCCAGGTGCGCTCGCCTGCATGCGGTTCGCCGGAAACAAGCAGCACGCGCAGATTTTCGCGGATGCCGTCGATCAGCGCGATGGCGCGGTTGTTGGTGTCGGTGAGTTCGCCCGGCTCGTGGTTGATGGCGAGTTCGACGATGTTGCGCCCGGCGTTGGGAATGGTCACCTGCAGCGGCATCGCCTGGCCGATGTTGGCGTGCTCGACCGATACCTGCTCGCCGTTGACCGATACGCGGACGTCGACCGGGCCGGTTTCGTTGTTGGTGGCAATGACGCGATAGGTCATGTCGAGCGGCTTGCCGACGAGGCCGAAACGCGGCGCATTCTCGAAGCGGATGCGGCGGTCTTTTTCATGGTCGTTGCCGGTAATCAGCGCATGCAGCGGGGCATTGAAGTCGGGCGCGCCGGGTGGCGCGTCATGGACCTCGCCATCGGTAATCATGATGGCGCCGCCAATGCGCGATGGCGGCACGTCGCGGAAAGCATTTTCGAGCGAGGAAAACAACCGCGTCTCGGTGCGCTCGTCGGCGGCTTCGGACTTGCCGGCTTCGACGACACGGACGTCGAACTGCTTGAAGCGGCCTAGACGCTGCTGAAGACCGGCCAACGCCGCGTCGGTCTGCTTGGTGCGGTCGCCGATATCCTGGCTCTGACTGCGGTCGACGACGACGGCGACGATGCTTTTCAGCGGCTCGCGTTCTTCGTCGAGGAACACCGGATTGAGCAGCGCCGCAGCCAGAGCAATCAGGGCTGCCAGGCGGAAGACCGCGCCGCGCTGGCGAAACCAAAGGCCGACTAGCGCCAGCAGCAGCAGCAGCACCACAACCGCTGCGAGCAGCGGCCAGGTGGTGAGCGGTTCGAAGGCGAGCGACCAGTTCATGGTCTATTGCCCCAGCCGTTCGAGCAGCACCGGGACGTGCACCTGGTCGGATTTGTAGTTGCCGGTCAGCATGTACATCATGATGTTGACGCCGGCGCGCAGCGCATAGATGCGCTGCATCGGATCCGACGGCACGGTCGGCAATAGCGGGTCGCCATTCTCGTCGACGGCCCAAGCGCCGGCGAAATCATTGGCGGTGATCATGATTGGCGAAACGCCGTCGCCGGTGCGCACCGGGCGGTTCTCGGTGTTGCTGGCTTCAAGCGATGCCTCGACCCAAAGCGGGCTGCCGGCAAAACGGCCGGGAAACTCCGGAAGGATGTAGAAGGATTTGGTCAGCACGTGGTCCGACGGCACCGGTTCCAGCGGTGGCACGTTGAGGTTGCCGAGGATGTCGCGCAGCCGCTCCGTCGCCGGGCTGGTCGAATCCGCACCAATGCCATTGGCGAACTGGTCGCGGGTGTCGAACAAGACGGTTCCGCCCTGCTGCATATAGGCGTCGACGCGGGCGATGGCGGCCTCGCTCGGCATCGGGGCCGAGGGATCGATCGGCCAGTAGATCAGCGGATAGAAGGACAGTTCGTCCTTCGAGATGTCGACGCCGGCCGGTGCTCCGGGTTCGAGCGCGGTTTTTTCGATGAGGAATCGGGTCAGGCCTTCGAGCCCGGCGCGGCTGATCGAATCGATACCCGGCTCGCCGGTCAGCACATAGGCGATCCGGGTCTTTGAAATGTCCCCGATCGCCTCCGTATCTCCCGGTTTGGCGTCGTCGGCACGCGCGACGTCCGCGTGGCCAATCAAGGCGCCGAGCGCAATCAGCAGGACGGCTGCCGTCGCCGCAGCGCCGGCACGGCGCGGCCGGCGCGACAACAGGCCGCCCATCCAGAATACGGCAAGCGTGTCGAGCACCATCAGCACCAGGGCCGCCGTGACCAGCGGACCTTTGAGGTTGCGCTGCTCGTCGAAGGCATACTGGATGGTGGTGACCGGCACGGTGATTTCAGGCCGGGCCAGCGGCGTGAATGCGCTGTCGCCAACGAGCAGATTGTGAGCGAACACTCCCGTCTCGGAGCCGTAGAGGCCGGGCGGGTTTTCCAGCGTCACCGGCTGCGGGCCGGCGCCGGGCACCAGCGGCCTGGCATCCGGCGTCGGCGGCACCAGCGTGCCGTCGGCGGAGATCATGCGATAGGGTGCCAGCGACGTCGCGGCGGCCTCGGCATTGGCGACCGCCGCGCCCTGGTTGCGCGACAGTTGCACGATGCGCCGCAGCATCTCGACGAAGCTGCCGGAGATCGGCAGGTTGGACCACGTCGCCTCGGGGGTGACGTGGAACAGCACGAGGGTGCCCTTGTCCTTCTTCATCCCGGTCACCAGCGGCGTACCGTCGGCAAGCGTGGCCCAGGTGCGCTCGACGATGTCGGGCGTCGGTTCGGCCAGCACCTGCCTGGTGACGGTGACCTCGGTGGGCGGCGCGAGGTCGGCGAAGGGGCCGGTTTTCGGGAATTCAGTGACCGGCTGCGGTGCCGTCCATGACAGCGCGCCGCCAAGCGATCGCTCGCCGGTAAGCAGCCGGACCGGCAGCAGATCGTCGTCATTGCCGGCAGCCGCCAGCCGCGAACCGGCAAAACGCACCAGCGTGCCGCCCTTGTCGACCCAGTCGACCAGCCTTCGCCGTGCCTGTTCCGGAATGGTGCCGACATCGGCCATGACGATCATCGCCGGTTTTTGGTCGAGCAGTTGCGGGATGGCGTCGGCGAGATCGACGCTCGACGGCTCGACGAGATCGGCGAAAGGCTGCAGGGCGCGGCGGATGTAGTAGAGCGGCGACAGCAGCGGTTGCGCCTGGTCGGCCTCGGCCTGCGACAGCAGCCCGACGCGGCGGCGTTTTGAGCTCTCATCGAGCACGCGGACGGCACCGGCCTGGCGCTCGCCATCGAGCGCGATGTAGGCGAAGTCGTTACGCAGTTCGAACGGCACCGCCATCGTGCTGGTGGCGGTGGTTCCGCCCGGTGCGAAGGTCAGCGTCGCGTCGGCGATGCGGCGGCCCTTGTCGTCGAAGGCGCCGGCCGTCACCTGTGCAGGTGCCGGATCGCCCGGTGCGCGGATGGCGGTCAGGGCGAAGCCGTCGACCTGGTTGTCGGCGCCGGTCAGGCCGGTCAGCGACAGCCGGTCGGAGACGGCCCAGACGACGCGTGCTGCGTTCTTCGACAACAGCGTGTTGAAGGCGGCTTCGTCGCCTTGCGCCGCCAAGCCATCGGCGAGCACTGCGACGCTGGCGCCCGGCAGCGACTCCAAGGCTGACGCGACGCGGGCGTAGACGGCGGGGCGGTCGGTCGGGATCGGCCGCGGCATTGCCGCGCGCAGCCGGTCGAGCGCGGCAGCGGCATCGAAGGGACCGATCTCGGCATTCGGCTTCTCGGCGGTGAAAGCGATGAGCACCGGCACGCCGTTCGAATTGGCATCGGCGATCAGCCGCTCGGCGGTGGCGACGCGCTTGCCCCAGTCGGCGGCACTTGCCCAGTCATTGTCGATCACCAGCGCCAGGGCGGCGCCCTCGGCCGGCAGCTTTTCGCGCGGGTTGAAGACGGGTTCGGCAAGTGCTGCCACGATAAGCGCGGCCATCAGCAGCCTGAGCAGCGTCAGCCACCAAGGGCTCTGCTGCGGCGTTTCTTCGCGCCTCAGCACGCGGGCGAGAATCCTGAGCGGCGGAAACACCTCGGTTTGCGGCCTGGGCGGGGTCAGCCGCAGAAGCCACCAGATCACAGGCAGCGCCAGCAGGCCCCACAGCACCATCGGCGCCCCGAAGGAGAGCGGCAGCCAACTCATGCGCGGGCCCTCCCGGCAAAGCTGCCCTCGGCGGTCATCGCCATGTGGATGTGCACCAGCGCCTCGGAGGCAAGGCGATCGGTATGATTGACGGTAAAGCTCCAGCCAAGCCGTTTGCACCAGGCAGCCAGTTCCTGGCGGCGGGCGGCATAAAGCAGGCGATATTCCTCGCCCAGCATTTCGGCGCGGCCGGCGGTCAGCTTGTCGCCGGTCTCAGGATCGGTGAATTCGGTGCGCCCGGCATAGGGGAAGCTTTCCTCGGCCGGATCGGCGACCTCGATCAGATGTGCGCGCACGCCGTGGCGGGCGAGCACGTCCAGCCAGGCTATGGTGTCCTCGACCGGGTCGAGGAAATCGCTGACGAGGACGATGTCGCAGAAGCGGCGAATGCCGGACAGGTCGGGCTTTGCCGGCAGGTCGGCGGCGTGCATCAGTTGCGCCGCGATGCGCTCGGCGCCATTGCGGGCGGTGAACGGGTCGGTCAGGCCCGGCCAGGCAATGCGCTCGCCGCTGCGCGACAAAAGCTCGGCCATGGCCAGCGCCAGCACCAGGGCGCGCGATTCCTTGGAAACGCTGGCTCCGGTCGATTTGTAGAGCATGGAAGGCGAGGGGTCGGCCCACAGCCACACCGTATGGGCGGCCTCCCATTCACGGTCGCGGACATAGGTGTGGTCGTCGCGAGCGGAACGGCGCCAGTCGATGCGCGAGGAATCGCCTTCGACATAGGGCCGGAACTGCCAGAAATTCTCGCCGATGCCGCGCTTGCGGCGGCCATGCCAGCCGGCAATTACCGTGTTGACGATGCGGCGCGCCTCGACCAGCAGGTCCGGCACCAACGAAGCCCGCAACCGGCCTCTGGCGAGCGCATCGCGCGTCGCTGCCGGTGCCTGCGCTTCACCGATGCGCGCCATCAAATCCCTTTCGCGAGCTTCGCCACGACATCGCGAACCGTGGTGCCCTCGGCGCGGGCGGCGAAGGTCAGCGCCATGCGGTGCTGCAGCACCGGCTCAGCGAGCGCGCGAACGTCGTCGACCGACGGCGCCAACCGGCCGTCATAGAGGGCGCGGGCGCGGGCGCACAGCGTCAGCGCCTGACTGGCGCGCGGGCCTGGGCCCCAGGCGACGTGCTTGTCGGTATCGGCGTTGCCCTGGCCGGGGCGCGCCGAACGCACCAGCTTGAGGATCGCCTCGACGACGCTTTCAGGCACCGGCATGCGGCGGATGAGCGTCTGGATATCCTTCAGCCGCGCCGGCTGCAGCACGTTTTCAGCCTTGGCATCCTCGATACCGGTGGTTTCCAGCAGGATGCGGCGCTCCGCCTCGATCTCGGGGTAGAGGATGTCGACCTGCATCAGGAAGCGGTCGAGCTGCGCTTCCGGCAGCGGATAGGTGCCTTCCTGCTCCAGCGGGTTCTGCGTCGCCAGAACGTGGAACGGTGACGGGAGGTCATGGCGCACGCCGGCAATGGTGACGTGGTATTCCTGCATCGACTGCAGCAGCGCCGACTGGGTACGCGGCGAGGCGCGGTTGATCTCGTCGGCCATCAGCAGTTGCGCGAAGATCGGCCCGGAAATGAAGCGGAACGAGCGCTTGCCGAATTCATCCTGCTCCATCACCTCGGAGCCGAGAATGTCTGATGGCATCAAGTCGGGCGTGAACTGGATGCGGCGCGAATCGAGGCCGAGCACGATGCCCAGCGTTTCGACCAGCTTGGTCTTGGCTAGGCCGGGCACGCCGACCAGCAGTGCATGGCCGCCGGCCAGCAACGCAACCAGCGTGCGCTCGACGACGCTTTCCTGGCCGAAGATGACCCGGCCGACGCCGTCGCGGACCCTCGAAATGTCGGCCAGCGCCTTCTCGGCCTGTGCCACCATGTCTTTTTCGCTGATCGGGCTTTCCTTGATCATAACGCTCATGCAGCATCGATCCTTCTGGTTGGAAATACCGCTTGGCACCTTGGGTGCCGCAGAATGCCGCGATTCGGCCTCGCATGGCGCCTGCAATGAACTTAAATCACAGACTTAGGCTGACAAGCGGAACAACAGTGACTATTTCGTGACCATGACAGAAGCCGCCGACCATCGTGAAGAGAGCCTGACGGCCGCGACCGAGGCGCGCGGGCTGGAGGCGCTGGTCTCGCGCGCGACGCGCGCCGGCAAGGGGCAGGCGCCGGTGGAACGCTGGAATCCGGCGTTTTGCGGCGATCTCGACATGGAGATCAAGCAGGATGGCACCTGGTTCTATCTGGGAACGCCGATTGGCCGGATGCCGCTGGTGCAGCTTTTTTCCTCGGTGCTGCGCAAGGACGAGGACGGTAGGACCTACCTGGTGACGCCGGTGGAAAAGGTCGGGATCCGCGTTGCCGACGCGCCCTTCATTGCCGTCGAGATGGATGTGTCGGGCGCCGGCGACGGACAAATCATCACCTTTCGCACCAATGTCGGCGATGTGGTCGAGGCTGGGGCGGAGCATCCGCTGCGCTTCGTCGATGAGGATGAGACAGGTGGCCTGAAGCCCTACGTGCTGGTGCGCGGGCGGCTGGAGGCGCTGGTGGCGCGGCCGGTGATGTACGAGCTGGTCGAGCACGGCGAAGAGATCGACATCGGCGGCAAGACGATGTTTGCCGTCCGTTCCAAAGGCGAGGTCTATCCAATCATGCCGGCTGAGAAACTGAAACGGCTGAGCGCATGATGGACCGTCTATGATGGATCAGGTGACGCCGTTGCCGTTTTCCGCTGCCGAGTTTCGCCAGCGCGTCGCGGCGCAGCCACTGGCGCATGCCGGCGACGATTTTGGCGACCACCGCTTCAATCCGGGCCATGCCAGGCTGAAGCTGGCCAAGGCGCTGCGCGACGCCGCCGTGCTGATCCCGGTGGTCGATCATGGCCATGAAGCCACGGTCCTTTTGACCAGGCGGGCGGAAAAGCTGCGCAACCATTCGGGGCAGGTGGCTTTCCCCGGCGGAACCATCGATCCAACCGATGCGAGCCCGGAAGCGGCGGCATTGCGCGAGACATTCGAGGAGATCGGTCTCGATAGGGATTACATCGAGATCATCGGCCGTCTGCCGGACTACGTCTCCGGCAGCGGCTATCGCATCGCCCCGGTGCTCGGGATTGTGCGGCCCGGTTTCAGCCTGACGCTGAATTCCGACGAGGTCGATGCCGTCTTCGAAGTGCCGCTGGGCTTTCTGATGGACCCCGCCAACCACACCAGAGACAGTCGCATGTGGAATGACCTCGAATGGTTCTATTACGAGATGCCCTATGGCGGCCAGCGCATCTGGGGCGTCACCGCGGGTATCATCCGAACGCTTTATGAAAGGCTCTATTCGTGAGCAATCCGGTGTCGATTGCTGGCAAGGCCGGCTGGCTCGGCGAAAGCCACCTGCAGCGCCTGCTCGCCGCGCTCACCGACAGCGGCGAGGAGGCACGCGTCGCCGGCGGTGCCGTGCGCAACGCGCTTATCGGACAGCCTGTCGCCGACATCGACATTGCCACCACCACGGTGCCTGAGGAAACCATCCGGCGCGCCGAGGCGGCGGGCTTCAAGACGGTGCCGACCGGCATCGAGCATGGCACCGTCACCGCGGTCGCCCACGGCAAGGCCTATGAGGTCACCACGCTGCGTGCCGATATCGAAACCGACGGCCGGCGCGCCAAAGTGTCCTTCGGTCGCGACTGGAAAGCCGACGCTGAGCGGCGCGATTTCACCATCAATGCACTCTATGCCGAAGCCGATGGAACGGTCGTCGATCTGGTCGGCGGGATCGCCGATATCGAAGCGCGGCGGCTGCGATTCATCGGCGATCCGGAAGCGCGCATCCGCGAGGATTATCTGCGCATCCTGCGTTTCTTCCGCTTCTTCGCCTGGTATGGCGACGGCAGGCCGGATGCCGAAGGGTTGAAGGCTTGCGCCAGGCTGAAGCAGGGGCTCGACCAGCTCTCGGTCGAGCGCGTCTGGTGGGAATTGAAGAAATTGCTGTCAGCGCCCGATCCGTCACGGGCGCTGCTGTGGATGCGTCAGGCCGGCGTTCTGACCGCCGTTTTGCCGGAAAGCGAGAAATGGGGCATCGATGCCATCCACGGGCTGACCAAGACCGAGAAGGACCTGGCCTGGGCGCCGGACCCGCTGCTCAGGCTGGAAGCCATCGTGCCGCCGGATGCCGCGCGCATGAAAACGCTTGCCGAGAGATTGAGGCTTTCTGTGAGCGAGGCAAGCCGCCTGCGGCATTGGGCGATCACGGCTGCCGTCGATCCGAAAACGACCGAAGGAGAGTTGGCGAAAAGGCTCTATTTTGGCGACCGCCAAGGCTTTGTCGATCGGTTGCGGCTGTTGCTCGCTTCCGCTCGAGCCCGCGCGGTCGAAGACAATGACGCACTGCTCGAAGCCGGCGGCTTCTCGCGCCTGCTTGCCTTCGCCGCAAAATGGCAAAACCCTGTTTTTCCGGTCAAGGGCGCCGATCTGACGACATTTGGCGCATCACCGGGGCCGAAGCTTGGTGCAACGTTGAAGAATCTTGAAAAGGAATGGGTCGAGTCCGGTTTTGCGCTTGATCGCGGCGCGCTGCTCAAGCGCGCCGCAGAGGCACTCGAATCCTAACCGTCACGCTGCGTCGCGGGCCTTTTCGATGCGCGAGCGGATCGCCTCGATCATCGTCTCGCGGATCACCGTCTCGCCGTGCGTCTCGCGCAGATGCTCGACGGCACGGCGCATGACCTCAGCCTCCTCCTCGGCGCGTGTGTGCCACTCGCAGCCGGGTACGAGCGACCCGCAATGGAACTCCTTCATCGGCTTCTCCTCATCTCCTCCTTGGAGCGCCGCAGCGCACTGACACGGAAGCTCCAGACCTTTGATCTTGCGCAGCATCCGGAAACCGGGTCCGGTATCCGGGTTACACGCTGGCCAGCTTAGCATAACACGATCGAACGGTTTTGGTTGCCTTAGAGCGCCGCGCGTCCAAGCCGACACGCAGTGCTCAAGGGTACGGATTGCGAAAAGGCGGAGCATCGCTGCTCCGCCCTCTTACGCTACCCCGGAGGCAAGACCTTGTCTTGCTCCAGCGGGCAGGACATCACTTCACGATCTTGACTGCCTCAGCAATTTTATCCTTGCCGCTCATATCCCACGTGACGCGGACCTTTTCGCCGACCTTCAGGCCAGGATCCTTGAAGGTCTGGGGCAACGTAAAGGTGGCTCCGTTATCCAGAACTAGGCTCATCGCCGTTCCATCAAAGCTTTTGATCGTGCCGGTGGTGTGCTTGACCGCAGCGAATGCGGCAGTACCAGAGGCGAGAACGGCAGCGGCGGCCGCGGTCATAATAAGCTTGCGCATGGCATGCTCTCCTGGAAAATGCGGGCACCCGCTTGGGAAAGGTGCCCCATTCAATCATGGGCCGTCCGGTCACGTCGGGTCGCGGCTCTCGGGAGTAAAGAACCGCCGGCGTTTCCCGGCCCGACGCGACAAATAGCCCAATCTTTTCAATAGAATATTAGACGAAAAAGATATTTTCTGGCGCGCGTTGCGCCACATTCGCCGTCAAATTCTGGGGATTTGGACCCGATTGCGGCTCACGTTGCGCTCACCGAGATTTTACGGCCATTTCACCTCAGGCGGCAGGCTGGACAGGATCGACGCGACATTGCCGCCGGTCTTCAGCCCGAAGATGGTGCCGCGATCGTGAAGCAAGTTGAATTCGACATAGCGGCCGCGACGGATGAGCTGCTCGTCACGGTCGCCATCGGTCCAGTTATCATTGAAGTTGGCGCGCACCAGATGTCCGTAGACGACGAGAAAAGATCGCCCAACGTCCTGGACGAAGTTGAAATCGGCGTCCCAGCCGCCTTTGTCCTCGCCCGAATGCAGCCAGTCGAAGAAGATACCGCCGGTACCGCGTGGCTCGTCGCGGTGCGGCAGATAGAAGTACTCGTCGCACCAAGCCTTGAATTTCGCGTAGTCGGCGATCGCCGCGTTCTTCTCGCAGGCAAATTGCATCGCCCTGTGGAAGGCGATCGTGTCGGGGTCGTCCTGGCTGCGGCGGCGGTCGAGCACCGGTGTCAGGTCGGCGCCGCCGCCGAACCACTGGCGCGAGGTGACGACCATGCGCGTGTTCATATGCACTGCCGGTACGTTGGGGTTCCACGGATGGGCGATCAGCGAAATGCCGCTCGCCCAGAAGGACGGGTCCTCTTCGGCGCCCGGCATCTGCTTCCTGAATTCGGGCGAGAACTCGCCGTGGACGGTCGAGGTGTGGACGCCGACCTTCTCGAAGACGCGGCCGTGCATCATCGACATGATGCCGCCGCCGCCCTTGCCGGCATCGCGTTGCCACGGCGTCTTTTCGAAGCGACCGGGCGACCAGCTGGCCTGCGGCCCCTGCAGGTCCTGCTCGATCTGCTCGAAGCTGGCGCAGATGCGCTCGCGCAACGTCTCGAACCACAGCCGTGCCTTCATCTTCTTCTGTTCGATGTCGGCTGGCAGCCCCGCCGGTATCTCGGGTCGTTGCAAATCCTGTCTCCGGTTGCGGGGCGTACCCCGACAAATGACTCGTCTTTTCCGGCCGCGATCCCTAATCTCTTAGGTGCAAGGGTCAAGTGTCAAAGCAGTTCTTTCCTGCGCACCCCGGCAAGACCGCCGCTGGATGGCCTGAAGAAGAGGCTCGACCGTTCACGCGCCGAGAACGCGCGCATGCCGCGCGACGGATTTCTGCGCGAGACCTTCGTGCTGCCGCGCTCCGACGCTCGTCTCAAGGCGAAGGAATGGTTCGAGCGCTTTCCCAAGCAGGCCTATTGGACCGAGATCGAGAGCTGGTTCGAGCGGCCGGGCGACGTCATCGAATTCACCATCAGGCGGCTGCCGGCGGCGGATTAACGCTCGATCAGCAAACGTCTCGCTCCCGGCCCCCGGGTGCTCAGCCGGTCGCCCTTGTTCCTCAGCGGGCATTTGTCGATCGACATGCAGCCGCAGCCGATGCAGTCGGTGAGCCCATCGCGCAGCTTCTTGAGCTGGGCAATCTTCTGGTCGAGCTCGTCGCGCCAAGCCGTCGAAAGCAGGTTCCAATCCTCGCGCGTCGGCGTCCGGCCTTCGGGCAATGATCGAAGTGCGGCGCCGATCTCGGCCAGCGAAATGCCGACCTCCTGCGCCACCTTGATGATCGCCACACGTCGCAGCACGTCGCGGCCGTAACGCCGTTGGTTGCCTGATGTGCGGTGGCTGCGGATCAGCCCGCGTGCTTCGTAGAAATGCAGCGCCGACACCGCCACGCCGCTGCGCGTCGCCACCTGGCCGACTGTTAATTCCGTTGCCGCAGCCATCTCCGAGTTTCCGCTTGACCTCAAGTTAAGTTGAGCTTGTAGCGAAGAAGCCTCGAAGATGCAAACGGCAGGAGAAGGCGATGTGCGTCTGGATGAGAATGACCGGAGAGGACGCAGTGTTGCGTGAGGACGACGCCTTGGTCGCTACGGCCGGCGATCGCGTACACATCCTAGCGGAGCTGCCGGATCGCCTCGGCCGCCACCATCGCAACGGAAAGCGCGACGTTGATGCTGCGCGCGCCGGGCTGCATCGGGATGATCAGTCGCGCATCCGCCGCCTCGTGGACGGCATCCGGCACGCCTGCGGATTCGCGGCCGAACAGGAGAATGTCATCGGTGGCGAAGACGAAATCCGTGTAGGCGACAGCGGCTTTGGTCGACAGCAGCACCAGCCGCCGCTTGCCAAGTTTGCGCCAGTCATCGAAGGCGTGCCAGTCGACATGCCGGGTGAGCGCCGCCATTTCGAGATAGTCCATGCCGGCCCGTTTCAGCGCCCGGTCGGAGAGCGGGAAGCCGGTCGGTTCGATGATGTCGACGCCGAGACCGAGGCAAGCGGCGAAGCGCAGGATTGTCCCGGTATTGCCGGCGATATCCGGCTGGTAGAGCGCGATGCGGAGACGGTCGTTCATTTCCGCGTCTTTCTAATAAGTGGCAGATCAGCCACAGAGCTCTCGCGGTTTTGGAAATTCCTGGACTGGCGGGTGGTCATTTTCTGCGAAGTCGGTTATACGGCCAGCATTGTCAACCCGAACCGATGGAGGGGTAATTCATGATGGCCATGCACATCCACCACCCCTCTCGTGGGCTTACCAGCCCGATGGCGGATTCGGTACGACGATTCTCCTGACCTTCTAGACTTCAATCGCACCGATTCCCGCCGAAACCTTTTTCGGCCTTTGAAGGAATCCTGCGATGTTTTTCAAGCTGTGGAAGGGGCTGAACGCCCCACCTGAACACACTTCGACCGATGTGACCTTTGCCGCGCTGCGCGTGCCCGCGGCCTGGGTTGGTTCACCCTTCTATCTGCATCTTCAACTGGAGGACGGACCGATGTTCGATCCCTGTAGAATACCCGGCTCAAGAAGCCTGCACGAGCGCAAGACTGCGACTTGGGCGCTTTTGATCGGCGAGACCTACTCGTCAGCGGTTCACGCCGAGACTCGCCGGCGTCCGCATCGCGGCATGCTGCCGGACGTCGATTTCTCGCGCGCCGTTCCGGACCATAGCCGGCCGTCGCTGGTGCGCCGGATCATCAGGCTGATCCGGCCTGGTGCAAAAACCGGCGCGAAAATCCGGATCGTCAAAACGTCGTCAGCATCGTCAAACGAGACTGTCGGCGAAAGGCCCGCGACAACCTATATAGCGCGAAGCAGGACCGGCGAGGCGGACGATTCCGTATCGCCGGTCCTTGACGCCATGCGGTCTGGGCACCTCGTCCGTTCCCGTGCCGCGTGAGCGGAACCAATATTGTGAGCATCACTATGTTTAGCTGGTTTGAAAAAAGGCTCGATCCGTTCCCTGCCAAGGAGCCGGTCGAGCCGCCAAGGACACTGATCGCCTTCTGCGTGCATTATACGCGCGGCGCGTGGCCCTACATCGCTCTCGATGCGGTGCTAGTGACGGCCATCGCGCTTGCCGAGGTGTGGATGTTCGGCTTCATGGGCCGGATCGTCGACTGGCTGTCGGCGCAGAATCGCGAGACGTTCCTGCAGACCGAGAGCTTGAAGCTGGCCGGCATGGCCTTCATTGTGGTTTTCGCGCTGCCGGCGACGGTCTGGTTCCATTCGCTGCTCAACCAGCAGACGCTGATGGGCAACTATCCGATGCGCATCCGCTGGCAGGTGCATCGCTATCTGCTCAAGCAGTCGATGAGCTTCTATCAGGACGAGTTCGCCGGGCGCATCGCGACCAAGCTGATGCAGACGGCGCTCGCGGTGCGCGAATGCGTCATCAAGCTCATCGACGTGCTCAATTACATCGTCGTCTATTTTCTTGGCATGATGTTCATTGTCGGCTCGGCAGACTGGCGGCTGGCTGCGCCGCTTGCCGTCTGGCTTGCCGGATATGTCCTGCTGTTGCGCTATTTCATCCCGCGGCTGGGCCAGGTCGGCGAGGAGCAGGCCAATGCGCGCTCGACCATGACCGGCCGGGTCGTCGACAGCTACTCCAACATCCAGACGGTCAAGCTGTTCTCGCATGCGCGGCGCGAGGCATCCTTCGCCAAGGACGGTATGGCCGGCTTTCTCGATACGGTCTACCGGTCGATGCGGCTGGTGACACAGCTCTACGGGTTGCTCTATGTCCTGAATTCGCTGCTGTTGTTTTCGGTCACCGCAATCTCGCTATGGCTGTGGCTCGGCCAAGCCGTGACGATCGGCGCGGTCGCCCTGGTCATCGGCCTCGTGCTGCGGCTCTGGGGCATGTCGCAATGGATCATGTGGGAGATGTCGACGCTGTTCGAGAATATCGGCACGGTGCAGGATGGCATCAGCTCGATTTCGCTGCCGCGCCTCGTCGAAGACCGGCCTGGCGCCAAGGATATTGCCGTGACCAAGGGGGAGATCCGTTTTGAGGACATCCGCTTCCACTACGGCAAGCAGAAGGGCGTGATCGAAAGCCTGTCGCTGACGATGAAGCCGGGCGAGAAGGTCGGCATCGTCGGCCGTTCGGGTGCCGGCAAGTCGACGCTGGTCAATCTTCTGTTGCGCTTCTACGACCTCGAAAGCGGCAAGATCCTGATCGACGGCCAGGACATCGCGGCGGTGGCGCAGGACTCGCTGCGCGCCCAGATCGGCATGGTCACGCAGGACACCTCGCTGCTGCATCGCTCGGTACGCGAGAATATCCTCTATGGCCGGCCGGACGCCAGCAACGAGATGCTGATCGAGGCGGCGCGGCGCGCCGAGGCGCTGGATTTCATTGCCGGGTTGTCGGATTCGAGCGGCCGCAAGGGTTTCGACGCGCATGTCGGCGATCGCGGCGTCAAATTGTCCGGCGGCCAGCGGCAACGCATCGCCATAGCCCGTGTCATGCTGAAGGACGCGCCGATCCTCATCCTCGACGAGGCGACCTCCGCCCTCGATTCCGAGGCCGAGGCGGCCATCCAGGAGAACCTCTACAAGCTCATGCAAGGCAAGACCGTCATCGCCATTGCCCACCGGCTGTCGACGATCGCAGCCATGGACCGCCTCGTCGTCATGGACAAAGGCCGCGTCATCGAGGAAGGTTCGCATGAGGAACTCGTTGCCAAAGGCGGGCTCTACGCCCAGCTTTGGCAGCGCCAGTCGGGCGGCTTCCTGCTCGACGACGGCCCCTCTGCCAACGATGCAGCCGCCAACGATGCACTCGCCAAGGGTGAAGCCGCCGAATGATGACTGCCATCTACCGCTGGTTCGAGAACTGGGTCTATCCATTCCGGGAGCCCGCGGACCTTCGGCCACCTGCCGGCGTCAGGGGTTTCCTCTGGCACTATGTCGGGCAGGCGAAGATCGCCTTCTTCGCCATGCTGGTGATCGGCGGCATCGCGCCGCTGGTCGAAGCCGGATTGTTCTATTTCGTCGGGCGGCTGGTCGACATCCTCGACCAGCTTCCCGGCGAACGCAGCTGGCACGCGCTGTGGACTGCCGCCGGCCCGGAACTTGTCTTCATGATTGCCGTGGTGCTGGTCATCCGCACCATCGTCGTCGGCCTGTCGGCGCTGGTTGACGAGCAGACGATCACGCCGGGTTTCTACAATCTGGTGCGCTGGCAGGCGCATCGCCATGTCTCGCGCCAATCCTACGCCTTCTTCCAGAACGACTTTGCCGGACGTATCGCGACCAAGGTCTGGCAGGCGGGACAGGCGACCGGCGATCTGATGGAAAGCTTCATCGAGGTCGTCTGGTTCATGGTCGTCTATACGGTGACGACGCTGGCGCTGGTCGCCGGGCTCGACCTCCGGCTGGCGGTGCTGGTGGTGATCTGGATTACCGCCTTCGGCCTGCTGGCCAGACGCTATGTGCCGGCGATCCGCAAGCATGCCGAAGCCACCGCCGAAGCCGGCTCGATGATCACCGGCCGCATCGTCGATTCCTATTCGAACGTGCAGACGCTGAAACTGTTCTCCGCCGATGGCGACGACCGCTATATCAGGAACGGCTTCGACATCTATCTCGACGCGCTGCGCCCGTTCACCCGCCGGCTGACCGGCGTGCGCATGGCGCTGACGATGCTGTCGGGGATCATGATCACCGCGATCGCCTGCTTTGCCGTTTATCTCTGGGTCGAGGGCACGATCACCGTCGGCGCCGTGGCCTTCACGCTGTCGTTGGTGTTGCGGCTGAACATGCTGCTCGGTCGGCTGATGATGCAGCTCAACAGCATATTGCGGAACCTCGGCGTGCTGGAAAACTCCAAGGCGCTGATCTCGCAGCCGCTCGGCCTGACCGATGCACCGGACGCGAAAGAGCTTGTCATCGGCGGCGGCCGCATCGACGTAAGCAACGTCGAGTTCCACTACGGCAAGGGGTTCGGCGTGCTCAACGGCATCGACTTGGTGGTGCGGTCGGGCGAAAAGGTCGGGCTGGTCGGACCGTCCGGCGCCGGCAAGACGACCTTGGTCAATCTGATCCTGCGCCTCTACGACCTCGAGAGCGGCAAGATCACCATTGACGGGCAGGACGTCTCCAGGGTCACGCAGAACTCGCTGCGCGCCAATATCGGCGTCGTCAGCCAGGATACGGCACTTTTCCACCGCTCGCTGCGCGACAACATCAAGCTCGGCATGCTGGAAGCGACCGACGCCGAGGTGGTCGCGGCAGCGGAGAAGGCCGAGGCGCACGAGTTCATCCTCGGTCTGCGCGACAATCGCGATCGTATTGGCTATGAGGCCTATGTCGGCGAGCGCGGCGTCAAGCTCTCCGGCGGCCAGCGCCAGCGCGTGGCGATCGCCCGCGTCTTCCTCAAGGACGCACCGATCCTGGTGCTCGATGAGGCGACCTCGGCGCTCGATTCCGACATCGAGGCGGCGATCCAGGAAAATCTGGCAAGGCTGATGGAAGGCAAGACGGTCATCGCCATCGCGCACCGGCTGTCGACCATCGCGGCACTCGACCGGTTGGTGGTGCTCGACCAGGGCCGCATCGTCGAGCAAGGCACGCATGACGAGCTGGTCGCGCTCGACGGGCTCTATGCAAGGCTGTGGAAGCGGCAGTCCGGCGGCTTCCTGTTCAACGAAGAGAGCGCGCTGGCCGAGACCCGGCCGGCAGAGTAGTTTCTACAAACCGGAGTAGACCATGGCGGTGAGAATGCCATCGAATTTCGGACGGTCCGGCGCGCAGGAGAGCGCGTTGGACCTGCTTGGCCACGAAATCCTCGGCGAAAAGGCGGCAGCGCTCGGCCGTGCCGGCCGGCGCGTCGAGGAAACACTGACGAGGCTGCGCGAGAATTGCGACAGCGACGATCGAGCCCGGCTGCTCAGGGACGCAGCCGAAGCGGTGCACGGCTATTTCATCCAGCGCGAACTCTGCGGCTTGCGCAAGCACGACGCGGTGATCCGGGAATACAACATTCCCAAGGCCGTGCTGGCCAGGCTCGGCGCCAGCGCATGATCCGAACCGGAAATTGGTTCGGGAGGCGTTATTCCAGCCACTCGGTGATGAAGCTGCCGTTCTCGTGTATGTCGGTGGTTTCCAGCGGGCCTGGCCCGAGATTGGTGAATTTGTGCGGCGTGTTCGGCGGTACGATCAGGATCTGGCCGGCGGTGGCCTCGATCTGCCGGTCGCCGACGGTGAACAAGCCGGTCCCAGTCCGGATGATAAAAATCTCGCAATAGGGATGGCTGTGCAGCCTGGGGCCGCCGCCGATTTCGGGCAGGTAGTTGAAGATCAGGCAGCTGTTCGAGCCGTAAGCTCCGCCTTGCAGCTCGCCCTGCCAGTGGTCGGGCCAGCGGTCGGGCGCTTCGGCCCATTTGTCGCGGTCTATGACATGCGCCATAGGCCGAGGATAAACCGGGCCAGCGCCAGCTGTCGAGGCGAACGCAGCCATTTGGTTTTGCTGCTGTTTTCCAATCGCTCCGCCGTGCGAATTACGTCCCCGCGACAATCTGCCCTTGTGCCTTCACCCGTCTGGACAAAAACAGGCTTCACGCATAAACCCAAGTCCCAAATGCCGGAGGAATTCGCTAGCCTGTTCGCCATGCGCTGTCGGGCCGGCGCGATTGAGCGGGGAACAAGGCTCGGCCGCCGGCACGGAAGAGGCGAAAGGATCAGGCACCCGTGAGCGCAACCGACACCCAGGATCCCAACCGTCGTGATTTTCTCTACGTCGCCACCGGCATGGCCGCGGTGGTCGGCGCGGGCGCCGTCGCCTGGCCGTTCATCGACCAGATGCGTCCGGATGCCTCGACGCTGGCGCTCGCCTCGGTTGAGGTCGACGTCTCTTCGCTGACGCCAGGAATGTCGCTCGTTGTGAAGTGGCGCGGCAAGCCGGTGGTCGTGCGCAACCGCACCGAAAAAGAGATGAAGGACGGCGAGGCGGTCAATCTCGCCGAGCTCAAGGATCCAATCGCCCGCAACGCCAACCTGCCGGCCGATGCGCCGGCAACCGACGCCAACCGCACCACGCCGGGCAAGGAAGCCTGGATGGTGATGGTCCAGGTCTGCACCCATCTTGGCTGCATCCCGCTTGGCCAGGAAGGCGATTTCGGCGGCTGGTTCTGCCCGTGCCACGGTTCCGTATACGATACCGCCGGCCGCATTCGCAAAGGTCCGGCACCCGAGAACATGGCGGTACCGGTGTTCCAGTTCATTTCCGACACCAAGATCCGTATCGGCTGAGGCAGGGGATATTTCCATGAGCGAGGGACACTCGACCTATACGCCCAAGACTGGCATCGGACGCTGGTTCGATTCCCGCATGCCGCTGCCGCGGCTGGTCTATGACAGCTTCATCGCCTATCCGGTGCCGCGCAACCTGAACTATGCATGGACCTTCGGCGGCATCCTAGCGCTTATGCTGGCGGCGCAGATCCTGACCGGTATCGTACTGGCCATGCACTATGCGGCCGACAGCACTCTCGCCTTCGATTCGGTCGAGAAGATCATGCGCGACGTCAATTCCGGCTGGCTGCTGCGCTACATGCATTCTAACGGCGCGTCGTTCTTCTTCATCGCCGTCTACATCCATATTTTCCGTGGACTCTACTACGGCTCCTACAAGGCGCCGCGCGAGTTGCTGTGGATCCTCGGCTGCATCATCTACCTGCTGATGATGGCGACCGGGTTCATGGGCTATGTGCTGCCCTGGGGACAGATGTCGTTCTGGGGCGCTACCGTCATCACCGGCTTCTTCACCGCCATACCGCTGGTTGGTGACTGGATCCAGCAGCTTCTCCTCGGCGGCTTCGCCGTCGACAATCCGACGCTGAATCGTTTCTTTGCGCTGCATTACCTTTTGCCGTTCATGATCGCCGGCGTCGTCGTGCTGCACATCTGGGCGCTTCATGTCGTCGGCCAGAACAATCCGACCGGCATCGAGGTCAAATCGAAGACCGACACGCTCGCCTTCACGCCTTACGCGACCATCAAGGACGGGTTCGGCATGATCGTGTTCCTGTTCGTCTTCGCCTATTTCGTCTTCTACCTGCCGAACTATCTCGGCCATCCGGACAATTACACCGTCGCCAACCCGCTGAAGACGCCGGCCCACATCGTCCCGGAATGGTACTTCCTGCCGTTCTACGCGATCCTGCGCGCCATCACCTTCAATATCGGGCCGATCAACTCCAAACTTGGCGGCGTGCTCTGCCTTTTCGGGGCGATCGTCATGCTGTTCCTGGTGCCGTGGCTCGACACCTCAAAAGTGCGCTCGGCGGTCTACCGGCCCTGGTATAAGCTCTTCTTCTGGCTGTTCGTAGCCGACTCCATCCTGCTGGGCTGGCTGGGTTCGCAGCCGGCCGAGGGCAGCTATGTGTTCATGGCGCAGATGGCGACGCTGTTCTACTTCGCCTTCTTCCTGGTAGCGCTGCCGGTGCTCGGGCTGATCGAAAAGCCGCGGCGGCTGCCGAATTCGATCACCGAGGCGGTGCTCGAGAAGAACAAGGGCGGCGGTGGACATCCTGCCGGCGCCACGGCCGCGCCGGAAACCAAGGGCTGAGCATGATTCCGAAAAGTGGAAACCGGTACTCGGACAAGGTCATGCTCGAGACGGTGACAGCGCGTCAGAGAATCTCAAGGGGATTTGGCATGAAGAAGATTCTCACCTCGCTGGCGCTGCTTGGCCTTGTGGCCGCGGGCATTGGGGTCGCGGGCACTGGAGCCAACGCCCAGGAAGAGGCGCACAATGAGGCGGCGCCGACGCATTTCCCGATACACGAACCGAAGGAAATGGATTGGAGCTTCGCCGGGCCTTTCGGCACCTATGACAAGGCGCAGCTGCAGCGCGGGCTGAAGGTCTATAAGGAAGTCTGCTCGGCCTGCCATTCGATGAATTTGGTGGCGTTCCGTACTCTGGAGGGCCTTGGCTATTCGGATGCGCAGATCAAGACGCTGGCGGCCGAATATACGATCCATGACGGACCGAACGATGCCGGCGACATGTTCGATCGTCCCGGCAAGCCGTCCGACCATTTCCCAGCGCCGTTCCCCAATGCGGAAGCGGCGGCGGCGGCAAATGGCGGCGCAGCACCGCCCGACATGTCGCTGCTGGCCAAGGCGCGCGGCATCGAGCGCGGCTTTCCGCGCTTCGTGTTCGACATCTTTACGCAGTATGCCCAGGGCGGTCCCGACTACATCCACTCGCTGCTGACCGGCTACGACCAACAACCGCCGGCGGGCATGGTCATACCGGAAGGTACGCACTACAATCCGTACTTCCTATCCGGCGTGTCGCTGAAGATGCCGAAGCCGCTCTCCGACGGCCAGGTTACTTATGATGACGGCGCGCCGCAGACGGTCGATCAATATTCGCGGGACGTGTCGGCCTTCCTGATGTGGGCGGCCGAGCCACACCTCGAGGACCGTAAGAAGACCGGCTTTCGCGTACTGGTCTTCCTGCTGCTGTTCGGTGCGCTGGTCTACCTGACCAAGCGCAAGGTGTGGGCCGGCGTGGCGCACTGAACCCGCGATATACGAGAATGCGAGGGCGTCGAAAGGCGCCCTTTTCATTGCAGGCATGTCGATTCATCGCTGCCGGCGCAGAGCAGGCCCTTTGTCGGACAATTTTCCGTCAGGCGTCACATGGCGGTAGCCGGACTTAGCTGCACCGGGTTACGATTGGCCAATTCCTTTCACGTCTTCAGCCGAATCTGAATGGCCCGGAGAGCCGCTTGATGAAATCCTCGCTCGAAGAGACGCTGCTTGCCGCGATCCGCACCATTCCGGATTATCCCAAGCCGGGCATCCTGTTTCGCGACATCACCACGCTGCTCGGCAATGCGCGGGCCTTCCGCCGCGCCATCGACGAATTGGTGCATCCCTATGCCGGCCTGAAGATCGACAAGATCGCCGGCATCGAGGCGCGCGGCTTCATCCTCGGCGGCGCCATCGCCCACCAGCTCTCGGCCGGCTTCGTGCCGATCCGCAAGAAGGGCAAGCTGCCTTACGAGACGGTGCGCGTCGCCTACAGCCTGGAATACGGGCTGGACGAGATGGAGATGCACAAGGACGGTGTTTCTCCAGGCGAGAAGGTAATCCTCGTCGACGATTTGATCGCCACCGGCGGCACGGCCGAGGCGGCCGTCAAGCTATTGCGGCAAATCGGCGCCGACATTCTCGCCGCCTGCTTCGTCATCGACCTGCCGGACCTTGGCGGCCGAGAGAGGCTAGAGGCGCTCGGCGTGCCGGTGAGGACGCTGATCGGGTTTGAGGGGCATTGAGCGTTTCTTCCTTCTCCCCTTGTTGTGGGAGAAGGGAAGAACTCCGCTCACCCCACCTTCACCAGCACGGCACTTTCGAATTCGATGACCTTGTCGCCGGTCGAATCGAAGGCCTCTGAGCGGAGCGTCAGCAGCCGCCAGCCCGGTCGCGAGGCAATGGGGCGATGGGCCAGCGCGGTGCGGGTGAAAGTCACGGTTTCCCCGGCATAGACAGGTTTGGGCCATTTGAGGTTCTTGAAGCCGGGCGAGGGGCCGAATTCCGGCACCGGCCCGGGGCCGGGCCAGCGGGCGACCTCTGCCTCCATGCCAGCCTCGAGGTTCAATTTCATCCAGGTGGCGGCGGTGTGCCAGCCCGAGGCGCAGAGCCCGCCGAATATGCTGTTCCTCGCCGCCTCTTCGTCGATATGGAATATCTGCGGGTCGTATTTGCGGGCGAAAGCCTTGATCGCCTCCGGTTCGAATCGATGCGAACCGAGCGTGACGGTGATACCGATGCAGAAGAATTCGTCGAGGCTCACGCACTGCCCTCGCGGGTGAGGAACATGACGGTGTTTTCGAGCTCGAAAACACCTTCGCCGCGCTGGTTGAACAACTCGCTGCGCATGGTCACCAGGCCAAGCCGGGGCTTCGATCTGGACAGGCGCTTGGCAAGGACGGTGGTGCTGCCGCTCAACAGGTCGCCGGCCAGGACCGGCCGTTTCCATTTGACCTGGTCGACGCCCGGCGCGCCCTGGGAAGTAGAGTCGAGCAGGAAGGCATCGCACAGCATGCGCATGAACATGGCGCAGGTGTGCCAGCCCGAAGCCGCCAGCCCGCCGAGGATACTGGCCTTGCCCGCTGCCTCGTCGAGATGCATCGGCTGGGCGTCGAACTCGCCGGCGAATTCTATGATTTCGGCGGCACTTACCAGCTTGGTGCCGAGGTCGAGCGAAGCGCCCTCGACAAAATCCTCATAAGCCCAGGTCTTTGCGGTCATGGTCTGGAGATCCTGTTCAGGATTGTACGATCGCTACGGGTCGGGGTCCCGGATGCAGGCAGGGTGGCGTTTGGTCAAGCAATTTCTACTGCGCCAGCCCGCTGCGCCCAAGCCGCAGCGGAGGTATTGATGACCCTACAGCCAGCCGCGGCGGCGGAAATACCAGAAGGGCAGGATTGCCGAAAGCACCATCATGCCGATGGCAAAGGGATAGCCAAAGTGCCATTTGAGCTCGGGGATGATGTCGAAATTCATGCCGTAGATCGACGCGACAAGCGTCGGCGGCAGGAAGATGACAGCGGCGACGGAGAAGATCTTGATGATGGCGTTCTGCTCGATCGAAATCATGCCGAGCGTCGCGTCGAGCAGGAAGCTAATCTTCTGCGACAGGAACGTGGCGTGGTCGGCGAGCGACAGCACGTCGCGCGACAAGGTCTTGATGCGGGCGCGGGTATCCTTGCTCATCCTGGTCTGCGTGGAGGCATGGGCGAGGAAGCCGGCAAGGCGCTGCAGCGAGATCAGGCTGTCGCGGATCGAGGAGGCGAGGTCCTCCTTGCGGCCAATGCCTTTCAACAGCTCCTGGAAGTCGCGGTTGCGCTTGGAAACCTTGGTCGAGCGTGCCTCGAAGATGTCGCGCGAGATCGCCTCGACGTCGCGGCCGGCGCGCTCCAGAATGTCGGCGAGGCGGTCGACGATCGCCTCCAGTAATCCGATCAGGATGGTGTCGCCGCTGTTGCAACCGGTCGCTACCTTCTCGGCGCGCAGCGGAAAGGTCTTAAACGCCTTCGGTTCGTGGTACCGCACGGTGATCAGCCTGCTGCCGGCGAGCACGAAGGTAACCGGCGACATCAACGGATCGTCCACCTCGGTCTGTGCAGGCAGAATGGCGGTCATGAAGTAGGCGCCGTCCTCGACGTAGAGACGGCTCGAGATCTCGATCTCTTCCATCTCTTCGCGGGTCGGAACGGCGATGCCGAGCCAGGTCTCGATTGTCGTCTCTTCTTCCTTTGTCGGGTTGAAGAGGTCGACCCAGACGACAGTGTCGCTGTTTTGCAGGAGATCGTCGACCAGGCGCAGGCGATCATTGTCGACGACGAAGGCCTTGATCATCGCCGGGTCTCCCTTGCTGTTGCCAAAGAGCGTTCGTTTGGAGGGGGCGCGTCAGTCAGATCGCACGGACACGGGCAGGTGAGGCGCGAGGCCGGTGCAGAGGCCCCTTAGACCCAGCACGACGGCCCGTCAAGCAGCGCAAGAGGCACTGCGACACCCCTGCTTTGAAGTTTGTCATCGAGCGACGGCAATGGTGACCATTGGGCTCCCTCGCGGTCAGGTGTTGAACTTGAACAGCATGATGTCGCCGTCCTGGACGACATACTCCTTGCCTTCGTCGCGCGCCTTGCCGGCCTCCTTGGCCGCCACTTCGCCGCCCAGCCTGACGAAGTCGTCATAAGCGATGGTCTGGGCGCGGATGAAGCCGCGCTCGAAATCGGTGTGGATGACGCCTGCCGCCTGCGGCGCCTTGGCGCCCTTGTGCACGGTCCAGGCGCGCGTCTCCTTGGGCCCGACGGTAAAGTAGGTGATGAGCTGGAGCAGCTCGTAGCCGGCGCGGATGACCTTGTTCAGGCCGGGTTCGTCCAGACCGAGCGTTGCCAGGAATTCCATTTCCTCTTCGTCCGAGAGCTGGGCGACCTCGGCCTCGATCGCCGCGGAAATCACGACGGTGCGGGCACCTTGCGCGGCGGCCATGTTCTCGACAGCGCTGGTATGCGCGTTGCCGGTGGCGGCATCGGCTTCCGCGACGTTGCAGACGTAAAGCACCGGGTGTGAGGTCAAGAGATTCAGCCCCTGCAGGATGCCCAGATCCTCAGCCGAGATGCCGTTGAGCAGGATGCGGGCGGGCTTGCCGGCCTGCAGCAGTTCAAGCGCCGCTTCCATCATCGGAAGTACGGTCGCTGCTTCCTTGTCCTTGCCGGCGGCACGCTTGCGAATCTGCACGATGCGGCGCTCGAGGCTGTCGAGATCGGCAAGCATCAATTCGGTCTCGACGGTCTCGGCATCGGCGACAGGATCGATGCGGCCCTCGACATGGGTGATGTCGTCATCCTCGAAGCAGCGCAGCACATGGACGATGGCGTCGACCTCACGGATGTTGGCGAGGAACTGGTTGCCAAGCCCTTCGCCTTTCGAGGCGCCACGCACCAGGCCGGCAATGTCGACGAACGAGATGCGGGTCGGGATGATCTCCTTCGACTTGCCGATCGCGGCGATCTTCTGCAGGCGCGGGTCGGGCACCGCCACCTCGCCGGTGTTCGGTTCGATGGTGCAGAACGGATAATTGGCGGCCTGCGCCGCCGCCGTCCTGGTCAGCGCATTGAAGAGCGTCGACTTGCCGACATTGGGCAAGCCAACGATGCCGCATTTGAAACCCATTTTTGTCTGGTCCTATCGGGAAATCGAAATTTGATCAGGGCTATGGGCGAAAGCGCCGATGATCGTCAAGGAGCAATTCAATTCAGACGCTGCGCGACGCCATCGGTGCCTATGGCCAACGAGCGGACACCGGACCTGCTCAGTATTTGCAGGAGATGCCAGAACGCGTCGACCTCGGCGGTTCCGAAATCGATCGTCAGTTGCCCGTCGAGCAATTGCACACTGTGAATGATGTTTCCGACGGTCTCCGATGTTTCACGCTCGCCATCGATATCGAACCAGCCGCGAAACCATTCGTCGAAGAGATCGCCGTCGAGCTCATTTACGGGGAATTTTAAATGAACCTCGTCCCATTTGAACGGTGAGACGAGGACATCCATTCCACCAATCCCGGCGTGAATATCCGGAGAGAATTTCACATAGGTTTCGCTATTGATGAATTGTGGATTTGGCTGTCCGTCATTGCCGACGAAATCAACCGCGATGAGATTTCGATAGAACGAATCGACATTCGAAAACTTGATCTCGGTTGCATGCGACCCTTGGCTGTTGCGAGCAAGTTCGCCGGCAGCGGCGACGAAATAATCAACATACTTCTGTCTGATGAGACGGACCAATTCCTGAACGTCATCCAGATCCATGGCTCAGTCCTTGCCGCCAAAAAGCTTCTTCAGCATAGCCGCCATCGGGCCGGTTTCGGGCAGCTTGGCCGCCGGCTGCTGCGGCCGTGCCTGGCGGACGTGGCTTTGCGCCTTTGGCGCCTTGGGCGGCGGGCGGTCGTCGTCGCCGGTCGGCGTGAGCTTGTCGCGCAGCGCCAGCGTCACGCGGTTCATGAAGGAATTGTCGTCGCCCTTGGCAAGCAATCCGGCATCGTCGGCGATAGCGTCGAGCAGCACCTCCAGCCACTCGCGGTCGGCCTTGGCGAAATCGCCGAGCACATGGCCATGCACCATTTCCTTGACCCCGGGGTGGCCGACGCCGATGCGCACACGGCGAAAATCCTTGCCGACGTGCTGGTCGAGCGAGCGGATACCGTTGTGGCCGCCGGAACCGCCACCGACCTTGACCCGCACCTTGCCGGCGGCAAGGTCGATCTCGTCATAGAAGGCAGTCAGTGCCGAAGGGCCGAGCTTGTAGAAGCGCAAGGCTTCGCCGACCGCCTGGCCGGACAGGTTCATGAAGGTCTGCGGCTTGATCAGGATCACCTTTTCGCCCGCAAGCGTGCCTTCGGCGATCAGGCCCTGGAATTTCTTCGACCAAGGCGAAAAGGAATGGCGGCGGGCGATCGCGTCCGCCGCCATGAAGCCGACATTGTGCCGGTTGTTGGCGTATTTCGCGCCCGGATTGCCGAGGCCTGCAAAGACAAGCATCGTCGCCTCCGGGCGGGAAGGGGGGTTACTTCTCTTCGGCGGCAGGAGCCGCTTCGGGCGCAGCCACTTCAGTCGTCTCTTCTGCAGCCTCCGGCTTCATCGCCGAGGAGCCGGCAATGGTCGCGATGGTGAAGTCGCGGTCGGAGATCACCGGCTTGACGCCGGCCGGCAAGGTGACGGCCGAAATGTGGATCGAATCGCCGATATCGGTACCGGTGAGATCGATGGTGATGAAATCCGGGATCGCATTGGCCGGGCAGTGGAACTCGACCTCGTGGCGCACGATGTTGAGCACGCCGCCGCGCTTGATGCCGGGCGACCTGTCTTCATTGATGAAGTGCACGGGCACGTCGACATTGACTTCGGTGTCCTTGCCGATGCGCAGGAAATCGACATGGACCGGGAAATCCTTGACCGGGTCGAGCTGGAAGTCCTTGGGCAGAACCTGGATCTTGTTGCCGTCGACATCGATCGTGGCGACCGTGGTCAGAAACCCGCCGCCATGGATCTTGTAGTAGATGTCCTTGTAGGTCAGCGCAATCGCCAGGGGAGGCTGCTTGTCGCCGTAAATCACTGCAGGCACTTTACCGTTGCGGCGAACTGCACGGGCGGACCCCTTACCGACCTGTTCGCGCGCCTCGGCCTTGAGCTCGTAAGTATCGTGGCTCATGGCATTTCCTTTCGCGTTGTTCTGGAGCGTTCGCGGCCGGCAATGTGCCGGGGCCGTAAACGTCGAAAGCCGACATAGCTAACGCATGACCTGGTCCGAAAACCGGAATCCACTTTTCGGGATCATGCGGGAAGGCGGCCTTCCGCCGCGTTGCCTCCAAGGGTGTCTACGCGGGTGGCGGCTCTATAGCGGAAGGCGGCGCGAGGTGCAAGCCATGGCAGGCACAGGTCTACAAGGGTTTCCCCCATGGCATGGCAACCACCCATGCCGATGTCATCAACGCCGACCTGCTGGCCTTCTTCAGGGCGTAAGGCCTTTCAGAACGTAACAAAAAAACACCCGGGTGTTCTTGTGTCAGGTCGTGCCGATGTCAGGCGATGCTCAAGCCGCCATCGATCAGCATTTCCGCACCGACCATGAACGGGCATTCGTCCGAAGCAAGAAAGACCACTGCGTTGGCAATTTCCTCGGCGGTTCCGAAACGACGGGCGGGCACCAGGCCGACCACAGCTTTCGCGCGCGCCTTCGCCGCTTCGGGGTCCAGCCCAAGTTTGTCGTTGAGCGGCGTGTCGATCGGACCCGGGCTGATCACATTGGCGCGAATACCGCGTTCTATCAGTTCGCCCGAGAGCGTCCGGCGAGCGAAATCATGCCGGCCTTGGCCAGCGCATAGACGTGCGTTCCAGCCATTCCCATATGTGCGTTGACCGAGCCGCTGAGGATGATCGACGACGGGTTCGAAAACAGCGGAACGAGCGCCTTGACCAGGAAGTACGGCCCCTTGAGGTCGACATCGATGCTCCTGTCAAACGCGGCCTCGGTCCAGTCGCCAAGCGGGCGCAGGTCGGCGATACCGGCATTGAGGAAGAGAGCGTCGAGCTTGCCGAAGGTTTCCTCGATCCGCCGCGCTATGTCGTTCTGGGCAGCAGCATCTCCGGCGTCGGCGGCAATGACAAGCACATCACTGCCGAGGATGGTGCGCGCCTCCTCGAGACGGCTCGCATTGGTTCCGGTGATAGCGACGCGCGCACCTTCCTCGATGAAACGTCGCGCCGTCACCAGGCCGATGCCGCTGGTACCGCCGGTAATCAATGCGACCTTGCCTTTTAGTCTGGACATAAGCGAATTGCCTTTCCTGGCGCGGAGCGCTGCGCAGCATCTGGGCTGAGCCCGGTATGTTCAACTTGAAGGCGTTGCTGACCAAAATTTTGCCTTCAGGGGTGACCCTCTCTAACAGGCTTTTCACCCGGCGTATGGTGAAGGAATCATCGAGGGCGCGGCAACTGCCGCGCCCTCGTATCAATTCCGAAAGATGAACTGATTTTTAGCTGGCCGCCGCCTCCACCTTCCTCGCTTCCTTCATGTTAGGCAGGAGGACCGTCAGTAGCCCGAGTAGCGGCAAATACGAGCAGACCTGGAAGACGAAATCGATGCCTTTCATGTCGGCGACGACGCCAAGCACGGCGGCCGCGATGCCGCCCATGCCGAAGGCGAAGCCGAAGAAGATGCCGGCGATCATGCCGACCCGGCCGGGCACCAGCTCCTGGGCGAAGACGACGATGTTCGAGAAGGCCGAGGACAAGATCAGGCCGATCAGCACGGTCAGCACCATCGTCCACTCGAAATTGGCGTAGGGCAAGGCCAGCGTGAAGGGCAGCACGCCGACGATCGAGAACCAGATCATCGCCTTCTGTCCGTAGCGATCGCCGAACGGGCCGCCGAGCAGGATGCCCAGAGCCGAGGCGCCGAGGAACAGGAACAGCATGACCTGCGACATCTGCACCGAAACGCCGAATTTGTGGATGGAATAGAAGGTGTAGTAGCTGGCAAGGCTGGAAATATAGGCGTTCTTGGTCAGTACCAGCAGCGTCAGCACCAGCAGTGCACTCATCACCCTGCGGCGTGGGAAGGGCGAAACGAAGCTTGCCGCCTTGCGGTTGCCGATTGCGGCGCGCAGCCGGCTGTACCAGCCGCCGACCTGCCACAGCACGATGATGCCGATCAACGAGCCGCCGGCAAACCACGCGATGCTGGTCTGGCCGAAGGGCACGACGATGAAGGCTGCCAGCAGCGGCCCCATCGCCTGGCCGAAATTGCCGCCGACCTGGAACAGCGACTGTGCAAGACCGAACCGGCCGCCGGAGGCGAAGCGGGCGATGCGCGAGGATTCCGGATGGAAGATCGCCGAGCCGATGCCGATCAGCGAGGCACCGATGAGGAGCAGCGTGTAATGTCCGGCATAGGCCAGCACGACCAGCCCGATCAACGAAGACGCCATGCCGTAAGGCAGCGAATAGGGCATCGGCCGCTTGTCGGTGATCATGCCGATCACCGGCTGCAGCAAGGATGCGGTCACCTGGAAGGTGAAAGTCAAAAGGCCGATCTGCCAGAAATCGAGACCGTAATTGTCCTTCAGCAGCGGATAGATCGCCGACAGCAGCGACTGCATGATGTCGTTGATGCAATGGCAGAAGCTCACCGCCAGGATAACGGTGAAGGCCGTCGCCTGAGCTGAAATGTGGCTGGCCGCTGCCGGCTTGGCGTCGGCGGTTGCTGTGGTATCGGTCAAGGCAGGCTCCGTGGTCTTTTTGGCGGGCGCTCCCGCAGTCGGTCTTATAGGCCGGCTGCCTTATACGTTGCTTGTCACGCGACTTCTTTCGTGGTTTGGTCCAATAGTTTCGCAAGTGGGCCATAGCTGATGCCGCATGGCAGGGAAATGTTCAGAGCGGGCGACACCGATCTCGGGCTGTTGCATGAGCGTCGCTGGCAATGGCTGGAGCAGGCCGTCGGGCCGGCAGTGGCGCTGCCGACCGAATATCCGGACGGGTATCATGTGCCACGGCACCATCACAGCCGCAGCCAGTTGCTGCACGCGCTGGTCGGGGTCGTGCTGGTAACGACGCGGCATGGGCGCTGGATGGTGCCTCCGGACCACGCGATGTGGATCCCCGCCGGCACCGAACATTCCGTCGAGATGCTGGGCGACGTCAGCATGCGCTCCGTCTATGTGATGCCGGAGGCCATTCCCGGCCTGCCGGACAGGTTGCGCGTTGTCGGCATCACCGACCTGATGCACAGCCTGATCGTGGAATCGGAAAAGCTGCCGCAGGGCGCCGAGTTGGAGGGGCGGGGTGGGCTGATCATGAAGCTCCTGCTGCACGAAATCCCGAACCTGCCGGAACGGCCACTCGGACTGCCGTTCCCGTCCGACGCAAGGCTGGCAGCGCTGTGCCGGCGCTTCGTCTCGGCACCGTCACCGCATGCGACGATCGATGAATGGGCCGCTATCGTCGGCATGAGCCGCCGCTCTTTCACTCGCGCCTTTCATCGCCAGACCGGATTGTCGCTGTCGACCTGGCGCCAGCAGGCCTGCCTGTTCGCGGCGCTGCCGCGGCTGGCCGACGGCGAACCGATCACAAGGGTGGCGCTCGATCTCGGCTATGACAGTGTGCCGGCCTTCATCACCATGTTCAAGCGCATGCTGGGAGCCTCGCCACGCGGTTATATGCGCGGCGCCCGTGATGCTGGCGAAGGTGTGCGGCGAATAAGCGGTCCGGCTCGGCCTGAGTCGCAGTCCTAAAGCGCGTCGCGTTCGACCGGCCTCATGCGACGCGCTTTGGGTTCTTGTTTTTATGCATGTTCGTTATCGCAAAACCGCTGCACACTTTTGCGCGATACGCATTAATCGAACAGGCTCGACACCGATTCCTCGGTCGCCGTGCGCGAGATCGCCTCACCCATCAGTTCGGCGATGGAGATGACCCGGATATTGGCGGCGTCGAGCACTGCCTGGGTCGGCTGGATGGAATCGGTAATGACCAGTTCCTGCAGTTTCGAGGCGCCGATGCGGGCGATGGCGCCGCCGGACAAAACGCCATGGGTAGTATAGGCGGTGACACTGGTGGCGCCGTCGGCAAGCAGCGCATCGGCCGCATTGCACAGCGTGCCGCCCGAATCGATGATGTCGTCGATCAACAGGCAATCCTTGCCGCGCACGTCACCGATGACGTTCATGACTTCCGATTCGCCGGGGCGCTCGCGGCGCTTGTCGACGATGGCAAGCTGGGCGTCGATGCGCTTGGCGAGCGCGCGGGCGCGGACCACGCCGCCGACATCCGGCGACACAACCATGACATTGGCAAGCTGCTTGTATTTCGCCTTCACGTCGCGGGCCATGACCGGCACGGAAAACAGATTGTCGGTCGGGATGTCGAAGAAGCCTTGAATCTGGCCGGCATGGAGATCCAGGGTCAGCACCCGGTCGACGCCCGCCCTCGTGATCATGTTGGCGACCAGCTTGGCCGAGATCGGCGTGCGGCCAGAGGCACGGCGATCCTGCCTGGCATAGCCGAAATAAGGAATAACCGCAGTGATGCGCTTGGCCGAGGAGCGCATGAAGGCATCAATCATGATGAGCAGTTCCATCAGATGATCGTTGGTCGGGAACGAGGTGGACTGCAGGATGAAGACGTCCTCGCCGCGCACATTCTCCTGGATCTCGACGAAGATTTCCTGGTCAGCGAAGCGCCTGACGCTGGCCTTGCCCAGCGGAATGTTGAGGTAGCGGGCGACTGATTCGGCCAGCACCCTGTTGGAATTGCCCGCGAAGAGCTTCATGCACCGTTCCTGGCGAAGGATTGAGAGACTCCGATAGACACTCCAGCCTCTTAGTCGGGCTTTTAGCGGCCCGCGCCGGTATTGCAAGCGTCGTGAATGGGAATCCGCCGGCTAATCTCAATAAACGCTTACGGCTTGAGCATGCGGCGATAGAGCCAGTTCCATGCCGGCGGAATCGGGCTGGCGCTATCTTTGTGTTTGAGCATGGTCTTTTCCGAAAACCGGATTCCACTTTTGGAATCATGCTCCAGGTCAGCCGGCGCCACCGCCAAGCCAGGTGGCGAACTGGTCGATTGTCTGGTCGGCAATGGCCTGCATGGTCGCCGGCGCAACCGCCGCCCAGCCTTCACCGCCACCGACGGACGGCGCCTTCTGCTGGCCATTGATGCGATGCAGCCGGTTGCCGGCCGGGTCATAGATGTCCCAGACGTAGATGACGGTGGTGTCCTTGCCTTCCGTCATGGTCGAGAAATAGCCCTTGAGCACATGCGTTGGGGTCTGGTCGGTGCTGCCGGCCAAGGTGATGCCGCGCTGCCTGGCGCGTGTCTGAAGCTCGGCGGTCAGCGGTGTCGCGGCTTCTACCGAGGCGCCGACGATCGGCGCCACCTGCAGCCGGGTCCGCGCAATGGCAGCCGCGCTTTTGGCGGGCGGCACGGCTGCTGCAGCGGAAGGCTGCGCTGTACCTGCAGTTTGCGCGGTGCCGGCAGGCTGAGCCGGAGTTGAGGGGGGTGTTGCGGCAGCTCCGGCTCCGGAGAGCGATTGCGTCGATTGCGGGGCAATGGCCGAGGGTTCGAGAACGTCCTTCGCATTGGTGCAGGCCACCAGTGCCAGCCCCACGAGCAATGACACGGTCGTCACATGCGATCGTCTCATTAGCCTGAAAACTCCTTGGCGACGAACGCCCCTCACACTCTTTCCATTATGGATTCACTGCACGATCAAGTCGAGATCATGGCGGGACAGCGGCTTCGGCTGGGATTCGGTGGTCAGATAGGTGCGGCCAAGCGTCATCGCGGTTTCGGTTTCGGAGTCCATGATGATCATATGGGCGAACAGCGTCATGTTCGGCGCGATCGGTTCGGGATTGCCCTGATAGAACATCGGCATATCCATCCAGGACGGGGTGAAGCGGGCGCCGAGCGAATAGCCGCAGGCATTGAGCCGGTGCTTGGTTAAATTGTGGGCCTCGAGCGTGCGGGCATGGGCGTCGAACACGTCGCCGAACGTGTTACCGGGTGTCATCGCCTTCTCGACTGCAAGTAGCGCGGCGCGGGCGGCATCGAACAATTCCTGGTGGCGTTTCGATACCTTGCCGGTCAACACCGTGCGCATCATTGCCGCATGGTAGTGGTGGAAGACACCGGCCCATTCGAGCGTCAGCTGGTCGTTCTTGGTGAGCTTGCGGCGACCGGCCTTGTAGCGGCAAAGCAGGGCGTCGACGCCGGAGCCGATGATGAACTCGTTGGCCGGATAATCGCCGCCGCCGGCAAAGATCGCACCTTGCATGGCGGCCAGGATCAGCGCCTCATCGCCGCCCTGCTTGATCAGCGGCAGTGCTGCGTCCAGCGCGTCGTCGGCCAGATTGGCGGCTTTTTCCGCCTTGGCGATTTCGGCCGGGCTCTTGAACAGCCGCAGCCGGCTGACAATGCCGGAGGCATCCGCGATCTGCCCGAAGGTCTGCAACTGCTCGTCGAGGCGCCGGCCATTATAGGCCGTCAGGCCGTGGGTGTCGTATTCGACGCCGATGCGGGCGCCGAGCAGGTCAAGCTCGTTGAGCAGATTGCGCAGGTCGACCGCCGGGTTGGCGCCGTTGCGGTCCGTCCACAAAACGATGTTGTCGATGATCGAGGTGTGGCGCGCCTGGCGCAAGTCGGCCGAACGCGTCAGCAGCACCATCGAGCCGTCGGCCTTGACCACCAGGCACTGGAAAAAGCAGAAGCCGAAGGTGTCGTAGCCGGTCAGCCAATACATGCTTTCCTGGGCAAACAGCAGGACGGCGTCGAGCTTCTTTTCGGCGATCTCGATCATCAGTCGATCGCGCCGCGCGTCGAATTCCGAGCGTTCGAAATGCAGCGCCATCAGTCAGCCTCCAAAACGATTGCCGAAACCTGCCGCCCGTAGTCGGGCTCGTTGCGATGCGTGCTGCGCCGATAGGAGTAGAAAAGCTCTTCCTCGGCATAGGTGCAGCGATCGAGTCCTTCGGCGTTGACGCCAGCCTTGGTCAGCCGGTCGACCGTGTAGCGGTTGAGGTCGAACATCGCGTGTCCGGCATTTGCGGAGGGCGCGAAATAGCGAGCATTGCCGGCATCGGCGTCGACGAAGCGGGCGACGAATTCCGGTCCGACTTCGTAATTCCGTGGGCCGATCGACGGACCGAGCACTGCGACGATGCGGTCGCGCCGGGCGCCGAGGCTTTCCATTGCCGCGATGGTGTTTTCCAGCACGCCGGTGAAAGCGCCTTTCCAGCCGGCATGGGCGGCGCCGATAATGCGCGCCTCGGCGTCGGCGAAGAGGACCGGTCCGCAATCGGCGGTCGAGGCACCGACGGCAATGCCCGGCCGGTCGGTGACAATGGCGTCGGCCTTGGGCCGCTCGCCGGCAAAAACCTCCCTGGCAATGACAACGTCCGGCGAATGAACCTGGTGAGCGCTCAGCAGATGGTTTGCAGGCACGCCCATCCATTCGGCGACCCGGCGGCGATTCTCGCGCACCAGCGTCTGGTCGTCGTTCGAGCCGGTGCCGATGTTGAGGCCCCGGTAGATGCCGCTGGAAATGCCGCCGACGCGTGTGAAGTAGCCGTGGCGGATGCCTTGCGCCGTTTCCAGCAAGGGCGACCGAACGGGATCCGGTTTGGTCTGATTCAGCATGGCGGCTTTGTTGTCCGTATGGGCGATTTCGTCAAGCGAGTTGAAGACGGGCGAGTTGAAAACGGGTGAGTTGAAGACCGGCGAGTTGAAGACGGGCGCACTTGAAAGCTGGTCAGTTAAGGCTGGCGCAGTTGATGTCGGGCGCTAGCCGGAGATGGGAGAGTGGGAGAGGCGGCAGCGAAAAGTCAATCCGTGCTTGGAAACGGCGGAACGGCAATGCCGGCGGGGAGGACCGCAAGCACCTTAAAGAGTTCGCCCATGGCCAGCGGGCCGGCGAGGCGCTCGACGTCGGCCGCGATCTTTTCGCGAGCTGCCTCATCGGCATTGGCGCCGAGCCGGCCAGCCCGTTCGAGAAGCCCCACCTTGAGCAGGAATTCACCTTGCGTTGAGAGGTGGGCATCGAGGCCGTGTGCCCGAACGGTTGCCGCGAGGGCAGCGAAATCGACATGGGCGGTGAGATCGGCCTGCCCCGGATTGGCCAGCACGTCCTCATGACCGTGCTTGCGCAAGGCCTGCAAGGTGTCGCCGATCCCGGGCTGGAAGTGACCGTAGTCGAGAAACAGGCCGGCGCCGCCAAATCCGGCAAGTCGCCCGGCGATGGCCGCCATCAGGGCAGCGCGGGCTGGCGCCACCTCGACGATGGCACCTTGCGGCGCATTCTCGGCACCCTCCGGCAGCAGCATCGGGTCGAGCGAGCCGGCGCCGACGAAAAAGCGCAGCCGGTTCGTATCGTCGAGACCGATCATCCGTTCGCGCCAGCCGGCTCCAGCGCGGACGAACTGGCGGATAGGCACCGCGTCAAACAGCTCGTTGCCAACAATCAGAAGCGGCCCCTGCGCTAGTGTGTCAACGGCCTCATGCCAGGCGATGGTGGCCGACGTCCCGGCAAGTGTCCGTTTCTGGACCTCGGTCAACCGCGGACTGGTCTCGATCAAAGCGAACGATGCACTGGCGGTAAGCGTCGGATCGAGCCGCGAAAGCGTGCGCAGCATATCTCTCATCAGCGTGCCGCGGCCGGGGCCTATTTCGGCGATGGCGACCGGCGTCGGCCGGCCGATCGCCAGCCACGCCTGGTAGACCCAAACGGCGACCAGCTCGCCAAACATCTGGCTGATCTCCGGTGCGGTGACGAAGTCCCCGGCGGCGCCGAACGGCTCGCGTGTCGTATAATAGCCGTCCTGCGGATCGAACAGGCAGAGCGCCATATATTCGCTGATGGGGATCGGTCCCACCGCACCGATCAGCTCGGCGATGCGGGTTTTCAGCCGCGTCATGCCGGCTGCGGTTTTGTCACCGGCTTGGCTGTAGCCATCGCCCAGATGCCGGCCAGCACCATCGGCAGCGACAGCACCATTCCCATGGTCAGCCAGCTCGTGCCAAGGAGGTAGCCAAGCTGCTGGTCGGGCTCGCGAAAGAATTCGACGAAGATGCGCGAGGCGCCATAGCCGGCGATGAAGGCGCCGCCGACGAAACGCGGCGTCTTCAGCTTGAGCCGCGAATGGGTGAGGAAGCGCAGGATAAGGAACAACACCAGCCCTTCGAGCAGCGCTTCGTAGATCTGGCTTGGATGGCGTGCAAATGGGCCGCCATTGGGGAATTCGAATGCCCATGGAACGTCGGTCGGCCGGCCCCACAGTTCGGAATTGATGAAGTTTGCCAGGCGAACGAGGCCAAGCCCCACCGGCACGCCGGCGGCAACCACGTCGAACAGCGACCATGTGCGGATGCCGCGAGACCGGGAAAACAGCGTCATTGCAAGAATGACGCCGAGCAGGCCGCCATGAAACGACATCCCGCCCTGCCAGACGGCGACGATATCGAGCGGATTGGCAATGTAGCGCGGCAGATCGTAGAACAGCACGTAGCCGGTGCGTCCGCCGAGCACCACACCGATGGCTGCCCAGACGATGAAGTCGTCGAGGTCGACGGGCTTCATCGGCAGGGTGCCGTCTGGCCACAGTTTTGGGTTGGTGACGAGGCGCTTGGCATACCACCAGGCGAACAGAATGCCGACGATGTAGCCGACGCCGTACCAATGCACCGCCAGCGGTCCGATCCGGACGATGACCGGATCGATGTTGGGGAAGGGCAGGGCAGCCAGCGGCAGCAAATATTCGCTCAACAGGGTCTCCCGGTTCCGATCAGGTTCGGGCGCGGACCATGCGGCAGGGTTTTGGCAGGGTCAAGGCAAGCGTGTGCTTGCATTCCGCATCGTGCGCCACTACGTCAATTCGACCAAGCGAGGATTTGCCATGGCGACCGGACCGAACCGCATTCTCGATGAATTCGCCAAGCTGATGACCGACGCAGCCGGTGCCGCGCAAGGCGTGCGGCGCGAGGTGGAGACTGCCTTCAGGGGCCAGGCCGAGCGCATACTCAACTCCATGGACGTGGTGCAGCGCGAGGAATTCGAGGCCGCTCGCGACATGGCGGCGAAGGCCAGGGAAGAAAACACCCGCCTCGCCGCTCGCATCGAGGCGCTCGAGGCCAGGCTTGCCGAATTGACCGGTCAAGTAGCGCCTGCGGCGGCGGCAAAGCCGCGTGCAAAAAAATAATAAGAAATAAATCGTAAACTTTTCCACAAAGCCGGATCGCAAAAAGCGCTTTGTCGTGAATCGCTTACCGGTACTGCGTGGATCTTTGTGACAGCGCCTTTCCACATGCGAATGACGCAGTGCGAAAAATTGGGCTGGTCACGCGACTCCCGATCAATAGACTGAATTTGTTGCATGATTCGGAGCAGGGTCATGCGCCGGGCGGTGGGGTCCGGTCCGGGGTCTTTGCGTTGACGAAGTCCTGGCCGTCCGAGTTCTAGGCAGAATTGTTCGAGTGTGCCTCTCCCGCGGAGCGTGTGGTGGCGCTCCCAGAACGACAGGAAGCATTTCATGGAACTTCTCGAACTCGAATTCTCCCGCGAAATCCATCCGGTGGATGTTATCGAGCAGGTGGCGCACAACAACGATTGGTCCTTCGAGCGGGCCGGCGACGACGAGATCTCGATCTCGGTTGCCGGAAGCTGGACCGACTACCACGTTTCATTCTCCTGGATGGAGGACTACGAGGCGCTGCACCTGGCTTGCGCTTTCGACATCAAGGTGCCTGAGGCGCGCGCGCTCGAGGTGATGCGGCTGCTTTCGCTGATCAACGAACAGATGCTGTTTGGCCATTTCGATCTCTGGGAGCAGGAAGGCGCCATCATGTTCCGCCAGTCGCTGCTGCTGGCCGGTGGGGTCGAGCCGTCGAGCCAGCAGGTCGAGGTGCTGCTGTCGTCGGCGCTGGAGGCCTGCGAATGCTATTTCCAGGCGTTCCAGTTCGTCGTCTGGTCGGGGACTTCGGCCAAGGATGCGTTGGCCGGCGTGCTGTTCGAAACCTACGGAAACGCGTGACAGTCGATGAGTTTGAGCAACGCGCGAAAACCCGAGATCAGCTTTGCCGATTTCGACCGCGTCGACATCCGCGCCGGCACGATCGTCGAGGCCGAGCCTTTTCCCGAGGCGCGCAAGCCGGCGATCCAGTTGAAAATCGATTTCGGTCCCGTGATCGGGGTGAAGAAATCCTCGGCCCAGATCACGAAATACTATACGCCCGAAACCCTGATCGGCCGGCAGGTGTTCGCTGTGGTCAATTTCTCGCCGCGTCAGATCGGATCATTCATGTCGGAAGTGCTGACGCTCGGCTTTCCCGATGACGAGGGTGCCGTCGTCCTTGGTGCGATCGAGCGCAAGGTGCCGGACGGCGGCAAGCTGTTCTAACTGCGCTGTTGCTCAGGCAGCCAGTTTACGCGTGGTACCCAGCGCCTCTTCGACCGTTTCCATGAACATTTCCGCGCAGGCCTTCCAGCTGTAGCGCATAGCACGTTGCCGCGCCGCGGCGCGGTCGACGTGAAGGGCGGCGAGCGCTGCTTGCCGCAGGTCGTCTGATACCGCGCCGCCGATGCCGTCACCCACAATATCGATCGGTCCGGTGACGGGATAGGCTGCGACCGGCGTGCCGCTGGCCAGCGCCTCGATGATGACGTTGCCGAATGTGTCGGTGCGGCTGGGGAAGACGAAAGCATCGGCCGAGGCGTAGATCTCGGCCAGTTCGTCGTTCGGGCGATGGCCGAGGAAATGGGCATCGGGATATCTGGCCTTCAGCTTCGCCAATTCCGGCCCTTCGCCTACGACCACCTTGCTGCCGGGCAGGTCGAGGTCGAGAAAGGCCGGCAGGTTCTTTTCGATCGCGACGCGGCCGACGCAGAGGAAGATCGGTCCGGGAAATCCCAGGTCCTTTCTTTTATCCGGTCGAAAATGATCTGTGTCGACGCCGCGCGTCCATGGCCGGAGCTTGGTGAAGCCGCGCGCCGCAAGATCGTCGGCGAGCGACTGGGTGGCGACCAGCGTGCCCTGTCCTGAATTGTGGAAATCGCGCAGCCAGCGATAGGCCCATGCTTCAGGCACCGGCAGGCGCGCGCTCAGATATTCCGGAAAACGTGTGTGATAGCTGGTCGTGAAGGGGCGGCCGGCGTTACGGCAGTAGCGCCGGGCCATAATGCCGAGCGGTCCTTCGGTGACGATATGGATGTGGTCCACCTTGCGTGCCTCGATCAGCTGCGCCACGCGGTGAGGAGTCGTCAGCGCCAGCCTGATGTCCGGATAGGTCGGCAGCGGCAGGGTGCGAAAGATGTTCGGCGTCAGGAAGTCCGTCTCGACATCGAAGGATTTCAGCGTCTCCGAGAGGCGCTCCAGCGTGTGGACGACGCCGTTGACTTGCGGGCGCCAGGCGTCGGTGACCATCAGGATGCGCATGGCGGTCCCTTGGCGGAGAGCTTGATTGCCTCGCCGCGATGCCTGAACGGCGACCACGCCGCAGCTCTGGCCTCGCACCGGCGCACCCGGACAGGCGCGGGGTCGAAATGAGGCCGCAGGGCCGAATCAATCAGGATCGCGCGCTTCATTGGTGCTCTTCACCATGGTTTCATGACGGGCCGATGAACGGCCGGGTCTCGCTGCCGTCAAGCCGGAACCTTGATCACCGCCCTCAGGCCGCCGAGCGGGCTGCGCTCGAGGACGATGTCGCCGCCATGGCTGCGGGCAATGTCGCGTGCGATGGAGAGGCCAAGGCCGGTGCCGCTGGCGTCGAGGTTGCGGGCCTCGTCCAACCGCACGAAAGGCTTGAATACATCCTCCCGCTTTTCGGGCGGAATGCCCGGACCGTCATCGTCGATGGTGACGAGCAGCGAACCGCGTCCATGATTGGCATTGATCTCCACCGTCTTGGCATAGCGGAATGCATTGCCGACGACGTTGGACAGCAGCCGGGCAAAGGCATTGGGGCGCACATGGACGTGCGGATCGCCGACAAGCACGGTCGATAGCTTGCGCTTGCGCAGCGTGGCTTCCTCGCGAAGCTTGTCGAAGAAGGCTTCGAGATCGAACTGGCCGGCGTCTTCCGACGCTTCGCCGCGTGCAAAGGCAAGATAGCCTTCCACCATCGACTGCATGTCGTCGATGTCCTGGTCGAGTGCCTGCGTGTCGGCCGCCTTGGTCCCGGCCAGTGCCAATTGCAGCTTGAAGCGGGTGAGGATGGTCCTCAGATCGTGGCTGACGCCGCTCAGCATGGCCGTGCGCTGCTCGAGCTGGCGTTCGATGCGTTCGCGCATCTGGATGAAGGCAAAGCCGGCGCGGCGGACTTCCTCGGCGCCGCGCGGGCGAAAATCGCGCGGCATCGGCCGGCCTTTGCCGAAGCTCTCGGCCGCCTCGGCCAGCGTTAGAATCGGCCGGATCTGGTTGCGCAGGAAAGGAATGGCAATCATCAGCAGCACCAGTGAGGTGCCGACCATCCAGATCAGGAAAATATGGGTGTTCGACGCATAGGCCTGGCTGCGGCGCACGAAGACCCGCAGCACCTTGTTCTCAAGTTGGACGCGGACCTCGACGATATTGGAATTGCCGACCGTATCGATCCAGAACGGACGGTTGATCTGGCGAGTGATCTCGGACGAAAGGATCTCGTCGAGGATCGAGAAGAACGGCTTTGGCCCGGGTGGCGGCAGCGGGTCGGGCGGTAGGAGGTCGACCTTCAGTTGCATGCGATCCTGGGCGATACGGATGACGTTGGCGTAATCGGCGTCGTGCGGATAGGTCTCTATCAGGTCGATGATGGCGGCGATGTCGCGCACCGTGGCCTGCGACAGGCGCTGCGTTACGGTCTGCCAGTGGCGCTCCATGAAGACAAAGGCGACGACCGACTGCAGCATGATCATCGGCGCGATGACGATGATCAGCGAGCGGGCATAGAGCCGCTTCGGCATGTAAAGCGACACCAGGCGCCAGAAACGGTTCCAAGCGCGCGGCACGGCCTTGAGCGCCCGCGTCGCGCGGGCGCTCAAGCCGCCATCTTCCGGCCGTTCGAGTTGCGTGGTCGCCATTCGTCTTTTCGCTCACCGGCGGCCCGGCAAAGGACCGCTGTCGGCGGCATTCTATTCCACGCTGAGCCGATACCCAATACCGCGCACAGTCTGCAGCCAGACCGGATTGGACGGATCGCGTTCGATCTTGCGGCGCAGCCGGTTGATCTGGACATCGATCGTGCGCTCGCCGACCTCGGACTCGTCGCCGACAAGCTCATGCCGCGGTATCGTCTCGCCGGCGCGCGCAGCGAAGATCGCCAGGATTTCCTGCTCGCGGTCCGTCAGCTTGAGAGCCTCGCCGCCGCGCTTCAGCTCACGCCTGGCGATCTGGAACGTATAGGGGCCGAAGACCAGCTGTTCGACCTTGGGCGTCGTCGCGGGGCCGCCGCGGCGCAGGATATTGTTGATGCGCAGGATCAGCTCGCGCGGGTCGAACGGTTTTGGCAGATAGTCGTCGGCGCCGGCCTCGAGCCCGGTGATCCGGCTGTCGGTTTCGGACAGTGCGGTGAGCATCAGGATCGGCACGTTTTTCTCCGCCCGCAGCGCCTTGGTGAGATCGACGCCGCTTTCACCCGGCATCATGACGTCGAGCACGATCAGATCGAAATCGAGGCCGGCGAGCTTGCGCCGGGCCTCGCCGGAATTTCCGGCGACGGTAACGCGAAAGCCGTTTTCGGTCAGATATTGTTTCAGAAGATTGCGGATTCGGGTGTCGTCGTCGACCACCAGCAGATGCGGCGCGTCGTCTTCCGGTGCTGTCGGATGATCAACCCTCTCAATGGTCTCCATGGCTTTTCCCTGACATCTTTGCGGGCACAATGTCGATCTGCGCCCTTAGTTCCGGATTGACCATCGCTTCAAGGAACCGTTCGATGACGGCGCGTTCGGTGGCTCCGGAATCTTCCAATGCAGCATGGATGCGGCGCGACTGTGGCCGCGCCAGTGCCAGCGCCAGCGCACGGCCCTTGGCCGTAGGATAAAGCTCGCGCTGGCGGCGGTCGCGAGGGCCCTGCAATTGCACGATATGGTCGGTGTCGATCAGTTGTTTGAGCACGCGCGCCAGGCTCTGCTTGGTAATCTTGAGCACGTCGAGGAGTTCGGCGACCGTCAGCCCGGGCCGGCGATTGACGAAATGCAACACCCGATGATGGGCGCGGCCAAAACCGTAATCGGCCAGGATCTGGTCCGGATCGGAGGTAAAGTCGCGATAGGCGAAGAAGAACAACTCGATGATGGCGAAATCGATGCCGTCCTCGTCGGTGATCGCCGTCCTGATCGGCTCTGCGGCTGCGTGGCTCGTCATCTTTTCTCCGTGTGAAGCAGGAAATTATGTCAGCACTATTGACGTATTTTCCGCGCGATGGTAATTTTTGGCAAGCTTTTCGGCGGATTGCGAACGAAAAGGCAAGCGAAGCCGTTTTTTCCGGAACTTCCTGAGTTTGCCAGACCTTAAATATCCGCCTACGCTTTAAGACAATGGCCGCCTGCAGCGGCCGAAACGAAACACGCAATGACACAATGATGTGCGGGCTGCCGCCCGCGGGAGGTTACCATGGCATCCGTTCCCTTCGACCAACTGGACGGCTTTATCTGGATGAACGGCGAATTCGTCAAATGGGCCGACGCCAAGATCCACGTCTTGACCCACGGGCTGCATTACGCCAGCGCGGTATTCGAGGGTGAGCGCGCCTATGGCGGCGAAATTTTCAAGCTGACCGACCACACCGAACGCCTGCATGAATCGGCGCGCCTGCTTGGCTTCAAGATACCCTACTCGGTCGCCGAGATCGACGACGCCTGCCGCACTCTGTTGAAGAAGCAAGGTTTCCAGGACGCCTATGTCCGGCCGATCGCGTGGCGCGGCAGCGAACAGATGGGCGTTTCCGCACAGAACAGCCGGATCAACTGCGCCATCGCCATCTGGCAGTGGCCAAGCTATTTCGACCCGGCGCAGAAGCTCAAGGGCATCCGCCTCGACATGGCCGAATGGCGCCGCCCCGACCCGCGCACCGCACCGTCGAAATCGAAGGCGGCCGGCCTCTACATGATCTGCACCATGTCCAAGCATGCCGCCGAGGCCAAGGGCTATGCCGACGCCATGATGCTCGACTGGCGTGGCCAGGTGGCGGAAGCGACAGGCGCCAACATCTTCTTCGTCAAGGACGGCAAGATCCATACGCCCAAGCCCGATTGCTTCCTCGACGGCATCACCCGCCGCACGGTCATCGGCCTTGCTAAGGACCGCGGTTTTGAGGTGATCGAGCGCGCCATCATGCCGGAAGAGCTTGATGGTTTCCAGCAGTGCTTCCTCACCGGGACGGCAGCCGAGGTGACGCCGGTTTCGGAGATCGGTCCCTACCGATTCGAGGTTGGCGAAATCGCCAAGACGCTGATGAATGACTATTCTGCGGCCGTTCAGCCCAAGCACGCAATCGCTGCAGAATAACGAAAGTCACAGCTTTTTTAACTAGTAAGGGCGGTTTTCGGGCCGCCCCTTTTATTTAAGCGCTTCTGCATTTGACTTTCACACAATTCGGCGTCTCATGATAGGGTCGGCCCGGGAGGCTGGCAGCTATGGAGGGACTGGAAATATGGATATGAACACGCTTCTTCCGATCATTATTCAGGTGATTACGGGTATCATCGGTGGTCAGGCGGTGGGTGCGGCTATCAAGACTGCGGCGATGGGGCAGCTTACCAAAATCCTGGGCGGCGCTGTTGGCGGCGTCGGCGGTGGGCTCATTCTCAACAGTCTGCTGGGTGGCGCGGTCGATCCGGCAGCAGCCGCCACGGCGGCAGGAGCCGGCAGCGCGTTGAACATTCCAAACATCGTTGGCGGTGCCGGCGGCGGCGCCATCCTGACCGGCATCATCGGTGCGGTCATGAACGCGATGAAGAAATAGGCTTCGACGTTTCAGGTTTTCAAATGGGCGGCTTCAGCCGCCCATTTCGTTTTGCCGTTTGTGGGAGCGGTGGACGCCGTTCGCGTGTGTCTCTACATCAGGGCCTGATTCAAGGTTGGGGCTTTCCTGACGCGTTCGAGGGGACGCGCAGCGCTCCGACAGCGTGAAAGGACGAATATGGGTCAGCTCAACGCCGGCATCGTGCCGGTCACGCCGTTCCAGCAGAACTGCACCATCCTCTTCGACATGGACGACAGACAAGGCGTTGTCGTCGATCCGGGCGGTGACATCGACAAGGTGCTGGCGGCGCTCGAGGACAATGCGATCACTGCCGGCGCGATCTGGATTACGCATGGCCATATCGACCATGCCGGCGGGGCCATGGAACTGAAGGAGGCGCTCGGTATCGAGATCATCGGCCCGCATGCCGCCGACCGGCCGCTGCTCGCCAATCTCGAGTACCAGGCAAAGCGCTATGGCATCACCGATTCCGTGCGCAACTGTGTCCCCGACCGGTTCCTTGCCGAAGGCGAGACCGTTTCGTTCGGCTCACACGTGTTCGAGGTGCTCCATTGTCCAGGCCACGCACCCGGCCACGTCGTCTACTATAACCGGGCCGCGAAGTTCGCCCATGTCGGCGACGTGCTGTTCCGCGGTTCGGTCGGCCGCACCGATCTGCCGGGCGGCGACCACGCCGCGCTGATCGCCTCGATCAAGGAGAAGCTTTTGCCGTTGGGCGACGACATCGGCTTCATCTGCGGCCATGGTCCCGGCGGCCGTTTTGGTGAGGAGCGGCGGAGCAATCCGTTCCTGATCTGAAACCGCTTGCCGGAAACAAAAAAAGCGCGGCCTGTGCGACCGCGCTTTTTTCCGGCGGAAACTGCCTCCGTTAATTGGCGGTGCAGAAATGCTGTTCGCCGTCATAGCCGGTGAACGTGCCGGTACGCGAGTTGAAGCTCCGGTAGCGGTCCGAGCAGTATTCGTACCAGCCGCGGGTCCAGGGCTCCGCATAGCTTTCGGCATAGGCCACTCGCGGCTGCACGTAATAACGGCGCACCGGGGCAGGCCTGTAGTATTCATCATCATAGGCCGGGTCGTAATAGCGGGGCTGCGGACTGGCGAGCGCACCGCCGATCAGGGCACCTGCCGCAAGGCCGAGGACGCCGGCCGCAACGGCGTCGCCGTGGCCGTGATGGCGGCGGTGATGGCGCCATTCATCGGCGCTGGCCGCGGGCAAGGTCGCAAGCGTGGTCGCAAGGACCGCAGCGGACAGGATGGCAGTCTTGAAAATTCGGTTCATGTCGGTCTCCTTCGTGCCGGCCCGGGTCGTTTTCGGGGGATGCGGTCCGGCTCTAACGAAGATTGATATGCGACCGTGGCTGAACGGGGGCTGAACGAAATTTGACCAGGCGGTTTCATCTAACTGGGCGATTCAAGCGTGCGGCAAACACCGCAAGCCAGACCGGCCCACGTCCATTCTGTCCAGGGCCGGTTCAGCCGATCGACAGGTTGACGGCTTTCGGACCCTTGCCGCGCTTGTCCGGCTCGGTGTCGAATGTCACTTTCTGCCCATCCTCAAGACCGGGAAGACCCGACGCCTGCACGGCCGAAATATGGACGAAGACATCCTTTGCCCCGTCGTCCGGCGTGATGAAGCCGAAGCCCTTGGCGTGATTGAAGAATTTGACGGTGCCGGTCTGCGGCATGGGAAGCTCCTTTGATCCCACAAGTCCAGTCTCGGGCCGGCAAATGCCCGGACGGAAATTTGTCCTTTATTTTAGTGCCATCGGCAAGAGAAAGTTTTGCGGGCGTCTGCAAGCATCCCAGAACACAAAAGGCGCGGCGAAAACCGCCGCGCCTTTACAGAATTCACGTTCACTCCAAAAGCCTTGCAGCATCCTCACACCCCGAAAGGACGCGCGGCACGCTGTGGTTCAGGCAGCGCGGAGATTGACCGCTTTCGGACCCTTGCCCATACGGTCGGGCTCGACATCGAAGGTGACCTTCTGACCGTCGACGAGCGTGCGCAGCCCGGAAGCCTCGATTGCCGAGATGTGGACGAACACATCCTTGGCGCCGCCATCGGGCGTGATGAAGCCGAAGCCTTTGGTAGCGTTGAAGAATTTAACGGTGCCGGTCTGGGCCATTGGGGAAACTCCTTCACCCGTGTCAGTCTTGGTGGTTCCGCCCGCCGCCTGGCGCCGTGGGCAAGTCCCGGTGGTTGCTTCGGCAGTCATGCATTGGCGCATGGTAAAACCCCCCGCCGAAAACGGGGCTGTCAGAGATTCACAGTATCGGGGAAAGGTCGTCCAAAACGTTCCGCTCTCCGGGTCGCAAATGCCCGAACACAAAATTTATCGCACGGAAACGTGATGCTTGCAAGATAGAGCCGCGGGCGGACCAACAGGCGCATCCCGACGCATCGCACCGATAGCCCCGGTTCTCCGCGCGGTCATCGGCCAGACGCCACCCAGGCATGGTCCAGCAAGCGGGGCAGGTGCTATCTTGGCTTGCGCCGGCATACCGCCCTGGCTCGCCAGTTGCAAACAGGGGTTGCATTTGGCAGCGTAATGACGAGGATCGGCCGGACGCAGGCACCATTGTGCAGGCAGGAGTTTCGAGGGAGGGAAACATTCATGCGGCTTCTTGCGGCAATCTTTCCGCGGCAGGTTTTTTCCATCCTGTTCCTGTCGGCAATTCTCGCAGCCTGCACCGTCGTGGTGGATGAGGGGCCAGGGCCGCGCCCGCCACGGCCGGGGCCGCAATTCTGCACCAAGCAATATGACCCGGTCTGTGCCCGGCGCGGCGGCGACCGCCAGACCTTCGCCAATGCCTGCCTTGCCGAACGGGCCGGATACCGCATCATTCGCGAGGGCGAGTGCCGCAGCGGTGGTGGTGGCGGTGAGGAGCAGACATTCTGCACCCGCGAATACCGCCCGGTCTGTGCTCGTCGCCATGGCGAGCTGCGGACATTCCCCAACGAATGCGAAGCCCGCGCGGCGGATTATCGCGTCGTCGATGATGGGCCTTGCTAGCGCACCGGCCTCACTGTTCGTCCGGATAGGCACCATCGGCGGGGCCGACGTAGAGCTCGGCGCCGTCCTCGTTGGAGATGCGCAGGCGATCGGGGATCTGCGGCATCATCAGCGTGTGAAGTAGCGTGGCGGCGCCTTGCAGGGCGGCGCGCAGGTTCGGTGCCTCCAGCGACACTCGATCGAGTATCGCTTCGTCGGCATCGCGCGAGCGGTAGAACTCGATGACGAAGTTCAAGCACGCCTCCAGGCAGATTGTCGTGCGATCGAACCCTAGCCTTTGGACTTGGGTTTCACAGCGGTCTCCGCCTGCTTGACCGCCGAGCCGAAGGGCGAGGCCGGCTTTGCCGCCACCTTGTCCTTCTTGGGCTTGCGTGTCTCGCGATTGCTGCGCTGTTGACCCTTGGCCATTTTCTGATCCCTTATACGTGTTGCGGATTGCTTTCGGCTCAACTGGCCGGGTTGTCGACCGGTTCGAGATTGTCTTCCGTGGTGACCCGCTCATAGGTCTCCAGCTCGCTGCGGATGCGGTATTGCGGCGAGCCGTCCTTGACCGGCAACCGGCTCTTGATCTGGAACAGCTCCGCGGTCTTTTGGGCAAGGCCGGTGCGGCTCTTCATGCGGACGGTCTGGCCGACGGTGAAGATATGCGCCGGCGTGTCCGTGCGCCGCGCACTCTGCTGGAAGCGGATCATGTGACATTCTCCTGGTCGTGCTGAAGCGCTGCCTCGAGCTCGGCATGGTCGACGGCGACAAGCTGGCTGGTCGCGCTTTTCACCGTCCTTGCCGGCAGATGGATGAAAGTGGCGACACGGCGCCATGCAGGCCACGACATGCCGTCGATCAGTTCTTCGTCGTGGTCGATGTCATAGTCGCCGGCCGGCTGCACGCCATCCAGCCCGCCAAGCACGAAAGGTGCCGCGAAATGCGCGATGGAATGGGTGGTGCGGGCAGACATTCTTGTGCCTCGAAGTTCTCGCTTGTGCCTTGAAGTTCTCGTGCGTTGAAGTTTCTTTCCGGCCTGCTCCGGAAGCGGAGCCTGCATTGCGGTACCAGGTGTCGGCGATTTGGATAAGTTTGGCGGGCCGAGAACCCTGACGCCGCAGGGCCAAGCATGACCCAAAACGGTTTTATACCATTAGTCTGAAAATACGGCTTATTCAAGAAGTTTTCGGCCTCTTACCCCTACCAACCTAAAATTACTTTTCTATAGTTATCTGCAGAACGATGATACGGTCCCGGTGCACCTCAAAAATTGTTTGAAGAACTTCCGGAAAAATTCCTCCGGCATTTGTATTTATTTAGGTATGAAAGGAAGAGAGTCATGAACTCCGAAAGAACACCGGATGTCCCGACAGTTGCAGTTAGTCCCGTCACCAAGCCGATAAAGGTCTTGTCGCCGCGCCTCACGATAAGAAGCGACGAGGCGGCAAGGCGAAGGATTGCCGACACTGACGGAACGGCGCGGCGGGCGCGCCAGCTTGCCGAAAGCAATCGCCTGATTTGACGCGCAAGCCATGACGCTCAATTTTCCCAATCCCAGCCGCTCCTATGACGCGGCGGCCAAGCGCATTCGTTTCGTCGGCCATGACGGCATGTTCGAAGTCCCGTTCTTTGTCGAGGTTGCGGCACTTTCGGCGGCCAACCCGGCTGCAAGCGGAGCCGAGGCCGAATTTCTCAGCGCCTTTGACGCCAAGCGTTCGTCGATCCACGATATTGCGCGCCAAGCCTACTCGCACGGCCGCAAGAACATGTATGTGCTGACGCCGGCAGACTTTCGGTAAGCTCCCCGAGTTCGGAGGTTTGCTTCGTAGCGACCGCCGTCTGCTCTTGCACGTGCCGCAGCGATGGCCTAGATCGCGGCAGGCGGACAACACGGCAGGTTTCCCATCAACAGAGATCCGAGACAACCGGCAGGCGCACGTTACGGCTCAGGCGGACAGCCGCCGCTGGGGCTCGACCAGCACGTGCAGCAGGCGCTGCAGTTGCACCAGACGGGGCGCCGGCAGGAAGCCGAGGCGCTTTACCGACAGGTGCTGGCGCAAAAGGCCAACCACCCGGCTGCTGCGCATTTCCTCGGGCTTCTGCTGCACCAGACCGGGCGCAGCGCCGAGGGGCTGGCGCTGATCGAACAATCGGTGCGTCTGCAGCCGAGCAATCCGGATTTCCTCAACAATCTCGGCACCGTGCTGCGCGACCTCGGCCGGGTAGCGGCCGCCGCCGATCTCTTCCGCAAGGTGGTGGCGATTCGGCCGGACCAGCTGGCGGCGCGTGACAATCTCGGCTCGTCGCTGAAGCAGCTCGGCCAGTTCGAAGGCGCCGAAGATATTTATCGCGGCACGATCGGCCGCAACCCGTTCCATGTCCGCGCCCGCGTCGGGCTTGCCGAAACGCTGCAGGAAGCGGGCCGGCTGGATGAGGCACTGGCTGTTTTTCGCGAGGCGCTGACGATCCGGCCGAAGGATGCCGATCTTTTGCACGGCCTGGGTGTCGGGCTGATGGAAAAGGGCAATCTCGACGAGGCTGCCGATCTTTTCAGGCAGGCGCTGGCGGTGGACCCCGGCATGGCCAGGGCCTGGCTGATGCTCACCCAGGTCAAGCGCCAGAAGGAGCGCGACGCCGAGCTTGCCCGCATGGAGGCGGAGCACGCCAAGGCGCCGCAAGGCAGCCTGGCGCGCATGCAGCTTTCCTTCGGCCTCGGCAAGGCCAATGACGACCTCAGGGAGTATGGCCGCGCCTTCGACTATTTCGCCGAAGGCAACGCGATCCGCCGCCAGGGCATCGACTACGACGCCGGCAAGACGCGCGGCGAGTTCGAGGCGATGAAGGCGGTGTTCGACAAGGCCTTTTTTGAAAGGCACAGGCCGAGCGGGATCGCCGACGACACGCCGATCTTCGTTGTCGGCATGCCGCGTTCCGGCACCACGCTGGTCGAGCAGATCATCGCCAGCCATCCGCAGGTCTATGGCGCGGGCGAGCTCAGCATATTGAAGACGGCGGTCGGCAAGCAGTTTCCGCTCAGCATGAAGGGCGGCTTTCCCTGGGGCATCGCCGACATGCCCGACAAGGCCTATGCCGAGGCCGGCCAGGCCTATCTCGACATGCTGCACACCCGCTATCCAGGTTTTCGGCACGTCACAGACAAGATGCCCGGCAATTTCCTGTTGATCGGTTTCATCCAGATGATGCTGCCGCAGGCCAAGATCATCCATTGCGCGCGCGATGCGGCGGCGACCTGCCTGTCGATCTACAAGGTGCACTTCCGCGGCGACAGCCATCGCTACGGCTACGATCTCGGCGAACTCGCCGATTTCCACAATCTCTACACCGATATCATGGCGCACTGGCACGCCGTGCTGCCGGAGGTCGTGCACGACGTTCGCTATGAGGATTTCGTCGCCGACCAGGAAGCCCAGTCGCGGGCGCTGATCGCCCATCTCGGCCTGCCGTGGGACGATGCCGTGTTGTCGTTCCACCAGACCGACCGGCCGGTGCGCACGGCGTCCGCCGCGCAGGTACGCCAGCCGATGTATCAGGGCTCGGTCGATCTGTGGAAGCGCTATGGCGACCGGCTGAAGCCGCTGCTCGACAGGCTGGCTTAGAGCGCCGCTGCGCCTAAAGCGCGTCGCGCTCGATCGGCCTCATGCGACGCGCTTTAGATTCCTGTTTATGCATGTCGTTATCGCAAAACCGCTGCACACTTTTGCGCGACATGCATCTAAAGCTCCATAAACGGCTGAAAGCCGCCGAAGATCATGCGCTTGCCGTCGAACGGCATGGTCGACCAGTCGGCCTTCAGGCGCTCATCGGCCATCACCTTGGCCATCACTGCGTCGCGGCTCTGCCTGGATTCATAGACGATCCATGAGAAGATGACGATCTCGTCGTCCTTGGCCTGCACGGCGCGCGGGAACGAGGTGATCTCGCCATAGGGCACGTCGTCGCCGACGCATTCGACATAGGCAAGCGCGCCATGCTCCTTCCAGACGCTGCCGGCGGTTTCCGCCAGCTTCTTGTAGGCATCGAGCTTTGCCTTCGGCACGGCAAGTACGAAACCATCGACATAAGACATTGGATTTCCTCCTGGGTAGGTTTTTCCTCCTCCCGCAAAGGGCGAAGGAAGAATGTGCTAAGCCTTCTTCACCGGTGCGTTCATCGCCCATTCGACGCCGAACGGATCACGCATATTGCCCCAGCGGTCGCCCCAGAACATCACCTGCAACGGCACGACTTCCTCGCAGCCTGCCTCGATGGCCCGCTTCCACCAGGCGTCGATGTCGTCGCTGCCGAGATGGAGCTGCATGGTGCAGCCCTGAGGCTTCACAGCGGCCATTCCATGCTCGGGATAGAAGTCGGAAAGCATCAGGGTCGAACCGTTGATGTAGAGATGGATATGCATGGTGCGGCCCTGTTCGTCCGGCGGATAGGCAAAGACCTGCTCGGCACCGAAGGCCTTTTGGTAAAATTCTGCGGCTTTGAAAGCGCCGTCCAGCTGAAGGTAGGGCGTCAACCCGCCAAGCACTTTGGCGGCGGGCTGGGTCTGCGGCTGGTCATTCATGTCATGCTCCTCTTTGCTTCTGGTTTGCCTTTGCGAACCACAGGACGAACGAAACGGCGACGATCCTACACGGCCGATGGTTTTTTCAAATGCCGGGCGCGGGTCCGAAATGGCGCGTTGCTGCCACGGCCAACTGGCACCTTTCAACCTTCGATGCGAATCCGCGGGCTGTTTTGCGCGTCGACGACGATTTCCGGCCAGCCAATATCTTTGCGCAGCTCGATCGGCAATGAAAGGATGGCGCGTTCGCTGCGGTAACGGGCGCGAGCCGCCGAGTAACGGGTCACGGCGTGACCTATGGATGACAGAATAGACATGATGCTTTCTCCTCAATTGGCGCCGGCATCACCGTGTCGGCAACCCAAGGACGTGGCAGGCGATCATCATCCGACAGAGCGTCAGATTTTTTTCCGCAAGGCCGGATTCAATCGAAGACGGCGTTTCTCACCTGCCGGGAATCGAGCGACGACCGCCAAGTCAGCGCACATCCAACCGGAAGCTTAGCTGCGTGCCGTCCGACGGACTGGACTCAGATGACAGATGCGGCCAGAGCGGTGTCGTAATATTCCACCAGTTCGATGATTTTGCCGTCGCGTACCGTCCAGAAATCGGCGGTGCGCAAGACAAACTCGTCACCGGTGGTTCGGCGCGTCAAATGGATCTCGACCTGCGCCGCAACCTTGTCGCCGCCATCGATGATCTCAACCGGGACGAAGCGCCGGTATTCGAAATCGCTGTCCAGCGCCACAAGCCTGGCAAGGAACTCCTGCTTGCCGCGGGCCACTCCGGCATAGCGCGACTGCACCGATCGGCGATCCAACGAAAGACGACATCATCGGCGCAGTCGACCAGCGCGCCCTCGATGTCACGTTTTGCATAGGCATCATACAGCTTCCTGACGACATCCGCCCCACGCATGACCGGTTTCCTCCTTAGGTTTGCGAGACCTCAGGATGCGCCTTTTCCGGCGAGCGGGAAAGTGTGCTGAGCCGCTCGCCATTCATCGGGCAAAATCGTCAATCTCCCGCTTCGGCCACCGAGCGGAAGAAATCTTCCGGACTGTCGACCTCGGTCAGCCGCCGCTTCTCGATCAGCCAGAAGCGGTTGCCGATTGCCCTGATGAAGGAGCGGTCGTGCGAGGCGAGCAGGCAGCTTGCCTGATGTTCCAGCAGTTCGGCTTCCAGCGCTTGCTGGCCATCGATGTCGAGATGGTTGGTCGGCTCGTCGAGCAAATAGAAATTGGGATTGGCGAGCCTGAGCGCCAGCATCATCAGCCGCGCCTTCTGGCCGCCCGACAGCACGCCGATCCTGCGCTCCTGCATGTCGATGTTGACGCCGGCGCCCGCCAGCAGCGAGCGGGCGCGCTGCTCGCCGACATCGAATCTGCGCGACAGCATCGCCAGCGGCGTGTCGTCGCCGCTGATGCCCGACAATGCCTGGTCGCTATAGCCGAGCACGGTCGACGGCGTCACCTTCAGGCTTTGCGCCGCCGTTTCCGGCTCGACGATGGCGTTCCGGATCAGGCCGATCAGCCGTGATTTGCCGACGCCGTTACGGCCGAGCAGGACGATGCGATCGCGCTGGCAGGTATGGCGCTTGCCGGTGCTGAACAACAGCGTGCCGTCAGGGGTTCCGACCGCCAAATCGTCAAGCGTGATCAGCACCTTGGCATGGCTGCCGCGATTGGCGAGCTTGATCGCGCCCGCCGATTTTTCGCGGTGTGCCGGCGCTGCCGCTTCTTCCAGGCGCTCTGCCCGCTGGTTGAGCTGCCTGGTCTTGACCGTCAGCAGATCACTGCCCGAGTTGATGCCGATGTTGTTGAGCTTGGCCGCCTGCCGGCGCAGCTGCTGCGCCACTTTCATGTCGCGCTGGAATTTGCGCTCGGTTGAGGCGTCGACCTCGTCCAGCGCAAGCCTCGCCCGCGAATAGGGCAGCGAAAACACCGGCGATTGTTCAGGGCGAAGGAACAGCGTGCGGTTGGTCGTGGCGTCGAGGAACGCCCTGTCGTGGCTGGCAATCACCAGCGGCACCTCGCGCGGCAGGGCGTTCAGCCAGGGTTTCGAGCTGGCTGATCTTGCCGAGGTCGAGATGGTTGGTCGGCTCGTCGAGAAGCAGGACGTCGGGGTCGGTGACCCAGACGCGGGCGACCAGCGCAAGCCTTTGCCAGCCACCGCTCAAGGCTCGCATCGGCCGCTCGCGCATCGGCTGCGGCACGTCGAGCGAGTCGAGAACCACATCGACGCGCCATTGCTCGCTTTCGGCCTGCTCGGCCGGCAAGGCGTCTGCCACCACCTCATGAAAGCTGCGCCCGGCCAGCGCTGCGGGGATGACTTGCTCGACATAGCCGACGCGCAGGCCGCGCGTGCGGGTGATGTCGCCTGATGTCGGCTCCATGTCGCCGGTCAGGCACTTCAGCAAAGTCGATTTGCCGCGCCCGTTGGCGGCGACGATGCCGAGCCGGTCGCCGGTGCCGATGGTGAGATCAAGGTTGGAGAAGAGCGGCGCACTCATGGTGACACCGAGAGACTTGAGGCTGATCAGGGCCATGTCGATTTCTCTGGTCTGTCCGGAGTGGATTCCGGTTCAATGCACTTTGACGGTGCGCAAGCTGGCCATCAGGCTCGGCGTTGCAGCACCACGAAGGGCAGACCAAGAAAATCGAAGCGGGAAGAAAAACCCGGACCGTCTCTGGTCAGCCCTGCAAGCAAGCTCGCAGGGCAGAGACAGGGCCGCGCTGACGGTGGTGGTCGAAAGACACGCAGCCCTCCTTTCAAGACGGTCGAGTGTGCGGAGCGATTACACCAAAGGCGGGGTGGGTTGCAAGTGTGTCCTCTGCAGGCAGGCCTTAGTCTGGCAGAGGGAATATAAAGTCACCCTTGGTTCGCTGGATTTCCTGTGGCGTTTCGAAGTGAATCTCCATCAGGATCGGTTCTTCCGGTCCCTTGAAGAAATGAAGTTCGGCATGAGGGAGCACGAGCCGACGGACAGTTTCATATCCGCTTTCCATCTTATATTCCTCGGCTTGCAGCCCTAGACTTGCGAGGAGCGTCTTGGCGGCCGAAAACGTCATGGCTGGACTAAAGCCGTCGAGATCGATTTGGCTGTTGCCGCTCCATTTCAAAGGCAAGGACTTGGGCACATGAGGCATGTGCCAAAGTTTGATGCTGATACGGTGCACTCGCGCTCGATCGCGCCTGATCAAAATGTTGATTTCCAGATCGCCATAACCCAGAAGAAAGCCGCATGGCTCATCCTGATAGACATACAGCCATTTCGGAAAGCCAAGGTGTTTCTGCACCGGTCCAAGATCGGCGCCAGTCCGCAAAGGCGTGTCTTTACTGCCTAAAATCAGGGGCAGAATGTGGAGTTTGCCTTGTTGCCGCATCGAACCTAGGTTTGCTGCCAATTGTTGTCGTAGGTTGGATACTCGGCCTTTCAGCCCCGCCTGATCCCTTCGGCCCAAGCCACCAGGTCGTCTTCGCTGTTGCGCAGCCGCTTCATGACTCGTTGCATGGGCCAGCAAGTAACGCCGCTTCCGACTTCGAGAGCCGCTTTAATTTCCCCTTCGGGATCGTCGTCATTCGTCAGCCAATGCCCGCTGAGTTCCTTGCGAAGCACCTCGCCACAGTAGCATCCCAATGCAAACAAACGCGGCCCGATATCTTGTGATATCAAACCGCCGGAGATGGGCTCTCCATCCTTCGTCTGCTCGCGAAAAAACCGTTCCACCTCGGATATGCTCTGCGGTGAGAAATCCGCGCCGAAGCCCGAACTTTGCAGTGCGTTGGATATCCACTGCGCGGCTATCGGAATGTCGTCTTGCAAGCGCCGCGGTGCGCTTGTTGTTTGAGACGCCGCGCGGGACGGCAAGAACCCTGCGGCGAGAAGCCCAAAGAAACGGCGTGTTATCATCTGTAGCCACCCAGCCGATGGCGAGAAGATACATGCGGCGCTCAAGTAACGCCACGGCAGAATTACCGTCCCGGCCGACCAGTCTTGCCGGGTCGGCGCTTTTCGCGGCGAGCATCGGCCGGATCTTCGTAAGAGCCGATGCCGGCACGCTGGCGGACAATGGGTTTGGCCGAATCATCGCGTTCCTTCGCGCCTCCCGCTGTCCTGCCCTCTTTGCCACCATTTGACATCTCCCCCGCGAGGGGGGAGATCGGCTGTGGCTTGGCCGGCACTTTTCCCTCGACCGGCTTCTCGGTCCGCCGCACCGTCATCTCGTCGAGCGAGTTTTTCTTGAACAGCGGTTTGATCGGCTCGCCGGGGATGCCGAAATCGGAGCCGTGCGCCTCTTCGGCCGACTGTTTCTTGAACAGCGAACGGGACACCGCCCCGGCCGGCGTCGGCATGTCGGTGCCCGGGCCCATGGCGTCGAGCGAAGGTTTTGCGAATAGCGGCTTCTTGACCGGCACGGCGCCGTCGGCGCCCATCTCGTCGAGCGCGGGCTTGCGGAAGAGGTTGGGCCGGGCAGCCTTGGCCGCTTCTTCGGTGGCACGTGCCTCGTCGAGCTTGCGGAAACGCTCCTGTTCCTCTGACGTACGATGTTTGGCCACGCCCTTGTTGTGCTTGCCCTTTTCGCGGCCCGAAACCGGGCTTTCCATGTCGGCATATTTGGCCAGCGGGTCGTCGGAGATGGACAACTCCATCTCGCGCAGCCGTTTGATCTCGTCGCGGATGCGGGCCGCCTTCTCGAAATCGAGGTTGGCGGCGGCGTCGCGCATCTGCTTGTCCAGGGCGTCGAGATGCGCCTTCAGATTGTTGCCCATCATGGCGCCGGCGCTGTCGGTGAACTGCGAAATGTCGGCGCGGACATGATCTTTTTCGTAGACCGAGTCCAGGATGTCCGAAATGCGCGACTTGACCGATTCCGGGGTGATGCCGTTGGCCGCGTTCCACTCCATCTGCTTTTCGCGACGGCGGTTGGTCTCGGCCATCGCCCGCTCCATCGAGCCGGTGATCTGGTCGGCATAGAGGATGACCTTGCCGTCGACGTTTCTGGCGGCGCGACCGATGGTCTGGATCAGCGATGTCTCGGAGCGCAGGAAACCTTCCTTGTCGGCATCGAGAATGGCGACGAAGCCGCATTCGGGAATGTCGAGGCCTTCGCGCAACAGGTTGATACCGACCAGCACGTCGAAGGCGCCGAGGCGCAGGTCGCGCAGGATCTCGATACGCTCCAGCGTGTCGATGTCGGAGTGCATGTAGCGCACGCGAATGCCCTGCTCGTGCAGATATTCGGTCAGGTCCTCGGCCATGCGCTTGGTGAGCACAGTGACCAGCGTGCGGTAGCCGGCCCTCGTGGTCTCGCGGATTTCGCCCACGACATCGTCGACCTGCGTCTTGGCCGGGCGCACTTCGACCGGCGGGTCGATCAGGCCGGTCGGGCGGATGACCTGTTCGGCGAAAACGCCGCCGGATTGCTCCATCTCCCAACCGCCGGGCGTTGCCGAAACCGCGACGGAAAGCGGGCGCATGGCGTCCCACTCCTCGAAGCGCAGCGGCCGGTTGTCCATGCAGGACGGCAGGCGGAAACCATACTCGGCCAGCGTCGCCTTGCGGCGAAAGTCGCCGCGATACATGCCGCCGATCTGCGGTATGGTGACATGGCTTTCGTCGACAAAGACCAGCGCATTGTCGGGGATGTATTCGAACAAGGTCGGTGGCGGATCGCCCGGCTGGCGGCCGGTCAGATAGCGCGAGTAATTCTCGATGCCGGCGCAGGAACCGGTCGCCTCAAGCATCTCCAGATCGAAGCGGGTGCGCTGCTCCAGCCGCTGCGCTTCCAGCAACCGACTGGCCCGTTCGAGTTCGACCAGCCTGTGCTTGAGCTCTTCCTTGATCGACTTGATGGCTTGATTCAAGGTCGGGCGCGGCGTGACATAGTGCGAATTGGCATAGATCTTGACGCCCTTCAGCTCGCCGGTCTTCTGGCCGGTCAGCGGATCGAATTCGGTGATCGCCTCGATCTCGTCGCCGAACAGCGAGATGCGCCAGGCGCGGTCCTCGAGGTGGGCCGGGAAGATCTCGATCGTGTCGCCGCGCACCCTGAACGAGCCGCGGACGAAATTGATGTCCTGGCGCTTGTATTGCTGGGCGACGAGGTCGGCGAGCAGCGCGCGCTGGTCGAGCCGGTCGCCGATCTGCATCTGGAAGGTCATCGCCGTATAGGTCTCGACCGAGCCGATACCATAGATGCAGGACACCGAGGCGACGATGATGACGTCGTCGCGCTCGAGCAGCGAGCGCGTCGCCGAATGGCGCATGCGGTCGATCTGCTCGTTGATCGAGGATTCCTTCTCGATGTAGGTGTCGGTCCGCGGCACATAGGCCTCAGGCTGGTAGTAGTCGTAGTAGCTGACGAAATACTCGACGGCGTTTTCCGGGAAGAACTTCTTGAACTCGGAATAGAGCTGCGCGGCAAGCGTCTTGTTGGGCGCCAGGATCAGAGCGGGGCGCTGCGTCTCTTCGATCACCTTGGCCATGGTGAAGGTCTTGCCCGAGCCGGTGACGCCGAGCAGAACCTGCGTGCGGTCGTTGCTGTTGACGCCCTCGACGAGATCCTTGATCGCCGTCGGCTGGTCGCCGGCCGGCTCGAAATCCGAGACCATCCTGATGGCGATGCCGCCTTCGGATTTCTCCGGCCGGGCAGGGCGGTGCGGCGTCCACAGCACGCCGTCCTTGTGCAGCGGATTGCCGGATTCGATCAGTGCCGACAGTGCCGCGACCGTGGCGGTGACGCCGCCCGAGGCCATGGTCTCGGCCTCTTCCAGGGAGACATCGAGGCCGGCGACAGGGTTGAGACCGGCCGCAGTGCGCTCCCGCGCCGAGGCCGCACCGCCCATCGAGGTGCCGCGTGCCGTACGGCCGGGGGAAGAGGAGCGTTCCGGGATTTTCTTCGCCGGCTTGGCGCCTTCCCTCCCCCTCGAGGGGAGGGTGGCGGCGGAGCCGCCGGGTGGGGTCGGTGCGTCCGGGCTCGGCGACCCTTGATGCCGAGCGCTTCCTTTGCCGACCCCCTCTGTCGCCTTCGGTGACATCTCCCCCTCGAGGGGGGAGATTTGGCGCCCTTCCTTCTCGGCTTCCTGCTCGATCTGTTCGGCCCAGTCGGCGATCGAGCCGGTCAGCGGCGCGCCGGTGAACTCGGCCTGCGGCGCCTCGGCAAAGCCGTGCAGGGGCTCCGATGCGTCGAGGAAATCGGTCAGCGGACTGCGCCGCTTGGGCGGCGAAGCGCGATCGTCATTCGCCGGCGGCGGCGTTTTCTTGTCGGGGAGTCTGGCCATGGCCCGAATATGGGAGGTATCGGCCAAAATGGAAAGAGCCGAGTGGCGGGTGGCGCGAGGCGCAATTTGGCTGCTGACAGCAGGCTGTCAGGAGCACCATCCGAGTTTCCCCCTCAATTAAACCACAGCGCGAACGTCAGAAACCCGGCGCCGCCGAACTGGCGCTGGATCTGATTGAACTCCTCGCTGGTGAGAATCTTGCCGCGCTCGAGATAGGGCGCGATGGCCGGGCCGGTGATCGACAGCACCAGGTCGAAGGGCTTCGGCTCGTCGAAGAAGCGCTTCATGTTGATGCCTTTGTCGGCGATGCGGAAATGCGGCAGAAAGGTGCGTCCCTCCAGCAGATCCTCGGCCATAGCCAGGGCGGCGAGCCAAGCCTGTACCTGCTGCTCGCCGACTTCCAGACCGGTCAGCGGGCTGGCGCCTTTCTGCTGCGGCCCGGGCAGCCATTCGCGGTCATTGTCGGTTTCGGCGCGGATGGCTTTCCAGTCCTCGCGCGACAGCCGGATCATTTCCATGAGATGGCGGCGTGCCGCTTGCCGGCGCTCCGGCTCGACCACTTGCCAGTTGATGAGATGGACCAGCGAGATGAAATCGGCGATGCGCCATTCGGACGACAGAATGCCGCCGCTCATGCCGCCGTCCGGCGGAACGAGCGTGTCCTGCAGCGGCAGTTTGGCGCGCGGGAACAGCATATGGAACGAACCGTCGAAGGTGTTGCTGAAGTCATGCGCCAGCCAGAAATCGGCCTGCGCCATCAGAAATTCGGCATAGCCCTGCAGCCAATAGCCGTCGGCGCGGTCGAAGCGGAAGGCGAGGGCGGCATCGGCCGGCGCGCCGCCCGTGCCCGACAGAGAGGCCATGATCGCCGCAGCGCTTTCGTCCGGCGCGATCGTGCCGTCCTCGTTGAGGTCGATGCCGAGGCGGGTGAGGTCGATGACCATACCGATGTCCGTGTCGGCGGGTACCGAACCCAGCGTGGCTGCGGATTTCTCCAGCCGGTCGCGGAAGGCAACGAGAATGGCGCGGAATTGTTCGTAGCTCAGCGGCTCGGGATCAGGGTTGTCCGGCACCGGCAACCGCATCAGCGGCAGCATGAAGGATTGCGGGCTTTCGAAACCGTGGCGGTGCAGCCCGCCGGCCAGGATCTCCAGCGCGGTGAAGAATTCGCCGGCGCCGGCGGCGTAGGTCGCTGCCGGATCGCCGGGCGCGGCGGCTTCCAGGGCGGCAAGAGCGCTGTCGCGTTCGGCTACGGTTTTCGCCTCAAACAGGGCCGCCGCTTCGGGAGCCGCGGCGCTGGGTGAAGCCAGCGGGAGGAGAAGAATGATGGCGCACGCCACCAGCCTGGAAAAACGCTTCATCGTGATCGCCCCTTTTGTCGCTCCGCAGTGGATCATACACGCATTTGGTTCGCGCGCCTGTAGCCCTGTGGTTCACCGATAACAGTCTGCGCTTCAATCAATCCGGCTGGCGGTCTACACAAGGCAAACCATTGGGCCGTCGCGTGTCGAACTATCCGCTTTCCTACAAACTGTCGTGGCTGCCACGCTTCCTCCGGCCTTCGCTCGATGGCGACGCGCGCGGCTTTGCTCCGGCGGCCGCAGCCCTGCTCGAACCGCTGCCGGCGCGGACGGTGCGGCTGGCTTTCGTTGGCGATATCTCGGCGGTGGCCAATCGCCGCGCGCCGGACTGCGATCCGGCGATTGCGGCACTGCTTGCCTCGGCCGATCTGGTGGTCGGCAATTGCGAAAGCCCGGTGGTGAAACGGCCGAGCGCTGTTTTGGGCACCAGGCTTGGCACGCGCCACGCGATGAGCGAGCGGTTCCTTGCCGAGGCGCTGGCCGCCGCCGGCATTTCGCGTGAAAAACTGGTGCTGTCGCTGGCCAACAACCATGTGCTCGACCAGGCTATTGCCGGCTTCGATGAGACGGTCGCCGCCCTGGAGCGGCTCGGCATCCGCACGATCGGCACTGCGGTTCCGGTCGAGCGGTTTGCAGTCGGGGCGCTGACAATCGGCCTTGCCGCCTTTACCTTGTGGCGCAATGTCGGCGCGGCTCAGTTTGCGGGCCGAGTCTCGATGCAAGGCGATCCGACGCAATGGCCGCGCGACGCCGCTTCGGGTGTCGACCTCCTCTGCGCAGTGCCACATTGGGATTGGGAATTCCGGCATTTTCCACGTGCGAAGACGCGGGCACTGGCGCGGCTTCTGGCCGAACATGGCGTCGGCCTGGTCGCCGGACATCATGCGCATGTCGTGCAGCCGATCGAGCGGACCGGCAAGACGCTCGTTGCCTATGGGCTCGGCGATTTCTTCGGTACCGCCTTTTCGCGCCAGCCATGGCCCGGCCGCATCGGCGCCATTCTCGTCGTCGACATCAGCGACGATCCCGGCACGCGCGGGGCCATCGCCGCCTACCGGCTGCATGCCTTCATGCGGCTGCGCGCCGGCGATCACGAGCGCCTGGTCCCGGTCGAAGCGCTGGCGGGAAAATCGAGGCAAAGGGTTCTGGCCCGCCTCGATGCGATCTTCGGTGCCGGGCGCTGACGGCTGCGCTGACGCGGTCCACCAAACCGGCTATCATGCTCAACGCGGGCAGGCTTGTGGCGGCGGTGGGTGATGGAAACTGCGGATTTCATGCCGAGCGAAGCGGTGATCGCCGGCCTCAGGAAGAACATCGAGGCCTATGAGGCCGAAAGAGCTTCGGCCCATCGCCGGACGCGCTGGCGGGTGCCGCTGTTCATCGGGCTGGTGCTGGTGTTCGTGGTGTTTGTGGCCTGGCTCTTCAACGGGGTTGCCGACCCGAGCGAGCAGTGGTTCTCGACCCCGCATGTGTTCCTCTATATCGGCGGATTCCTGGCGGCGATCCTGCTCTATTTCCGGGCGATCAAGCCAGCGAGCAAATTGCAGCAGTCGTTTCGCAGCACGCTGTTGCCGATCATCTTCGGCTTCATCGAGGACATGCAGTATCGGCACAGCGTCAAGCCGAATTCGTTCGACCGGCTGCCGCGCGAGACGGTTGGCCCATTCAACCGACAGTCTTTCGACGATGCTTTTTCCGGCCGCTATGAAGGGTTTCCGTTCGAGCTGTACGAAGCAGAGCTCCGGGAAGGGACGGGCAAGAGCACGACGGCAGTGTTCAAGGGCGTCATCGTCGCCTTCGAGACGATCGTGCCGTTCCCCGGCACATTGGTCGCCGCGCGCCGGACCAACAAAGCCGTCGGCTTCTTCCGCGGCATCTTCGGCAGCAAGATGCAGGAATTGTCCAGCGGCGTGCCGGAGCTCGATGCCGCCTACGAGTTCCGCACCGACAACATCGAGGCGGCGCGGCCGCTGGTGACCGGCCGGCTGGCGCAGGCGCTGCAATGGCTCGGCGAGACCCGGCCGAACGATCCGGCACGCGTGGCGCTCAGCGGCAGTGACGGCTTCCTGCTGCTGCCGCAGGAAAGGAATTTCTTCGAGCTGCCGGATATCCCCACGCGCCTCGACTACACCAAGCATGTCGCGCCGATGATCGCCGACATGGGCGCGATGCTGGCGACAGCGGCGCTGGTGCGCAAGATCGGGGCGAGGGACGAGGAGGCGGGTTAGTCCGGCTGGGCGGTCAGCAATCGAAGCCGCGTTCGCTTCGCATGTAGTCGACTTCTTCCTTCGACATCGACCTGAACATCACACAAACGGTGAAACTGCCAACCTGGTGACCGTTTCTGGTGTATCCCCAGTCGGAAATATCGTCCCGGTTGAATTCGATATACTGGCCAGCCACGACGTTGTGGACACTATGTGGCTCATTCGCCAATATCCCCACGAATCCGGTTTCGTTCCGCTGGAACGGGATGACCCAGAAGTGTTCGGTCACATTTCCGTCCTTGATCATCACCTTCAGTTTGAATGTGTCCGTTCCAGGTGGCGGTGTCTGGGATAATGCTAGGAATTCATCCAGGCTGGCACGTGCCTGTGCAGTCGCCGCCGCCATATCTGGATCGTCAGGCGCGACTGCGACGACGCTGTCGTCGCCCTGACTGGAGTCCTGAGCCTCGGCGGATATCGGAGCAAGCGCTAGCATCAGGGACAGTATCGCGCGGGACACGTGCTTCATGGAATGGGCGCCCTTACAATGGTCAGCATCATCATGGATCCGTTCGCTTTTTCAACCATAGCGTGAAAAATACCTTCATTACAACCATAAGAAAATGCTCCTGATGCCGCAACTGCCGCTGTAGTTCTGCTACGCACTCCGGCTATGGTTTTTGCCGGAAGCTCGCGCTATCTCTGAGGCAGCGAGGGGTTCATGATCGGAGAACGCAAGGGGTTTCGCCTGTCGCGGCGGCTGCTGCTGGGTGCGGCGGTGGTGGGCGGCGCGATGCTGTGGGGCGGCACGACCGTGGCGCGGCTGGCGCGCGGTCCGTCCGGGCAGAAGAATTCCGGGCGCATTGCCGACATTGACGGGATCGACCTGGCTCAGAAGCCGCTGGAGGGCCCGCCAGCCTACGATACGTCGCTGCCATGGCTGACCAAGGGCGGCGACATCAACGATGCCAGCGGCCTGTCGATGACGCCAGTCTACGGCGTCATCGAAGTCAGCGAGGAAGACCACATTGCGAGCGCGTTGGCCTTTGCCCGCACCAATGGCCTGAAGGTCTCGATCGCGGCGGTGCGCCATTCGATGGGCGGCCACGCTTTCGACGACAACGCACTGGTCCTCGACATGCGCAAATTCAACAAGGTCAGCGTCGATGCGGCGGCGAAGACGATGACCTTGCAGCCGGGCGCGCGCTGGCACGACATCCAGAACCTTTTGCACCCGCGCTTTGCGGTGAAGGCTATGCAGTCGACTGACATCTTTTCGGTCGGCGGCTCGCTGTCGGTCAACGCGCATGGCATGGACCACCAGGCCGGCTCCGTTGCCGGCTCGATCCGTTCGATGCGGGTGATGCTGGCGGACGGTTCGGTGACAACCTGCTCACCGGCTGAAAACACCGAGCTATTCCGCCACGTCGTCGGCGGCTACGGCCTGTTCGGCGTGGTGCTGGAGGCGACGCTCGACATCGTCGACAACGCCGTCTACCGGACCTCGCGCGAGATCATCAAATCGGACGACTTTCCAAAGTTCTTCGCCGAGGTGCTGGAGCCAAACAGGGCGATCGGTCTGTTTTATGGGCATCTGTCGACTGCGCCGGGCAATTTCCTCGAGGATATGATCGTCTACCGCTATGACAAGGTGGCCGACCAGCCGCCGGCCGACCAGCCGGCAATCGGCGAGCCGGGTTCGGTTGGGCTGAAGCGGGTGATCATCAACCTGGCGAAGTGGGGCAGCCTGTTCCAGGAGCTGAAATGGTTCACCGAAAAGACGCTGGAGCCGCAATTCGAGAGCTGCACAGTGGCGCGGACAACGGCAATGGCCGAGGGCGAGGCCTGCCTCGTCACCCGCAACAATCCGATGCACGATTCAGTGCCCTATCTGTTCAACGATCTGCTCGATGAGACCGACATACTGCACGAATATTTCATCCCGCGGGCGGCGTATAACCCGTTCATCGCGGAAGCGCGCGAGATCCTGCGCAACCAGAGCCTGCCGGTGCTCAACGCGTCGGTGCGCATCGTCCACAAGGAGGATGTGGCGCTGAATTATGCGCCGGAGCCGGCCTATTCGCTGGTGCTCTACATCAATCAGCCGACCGACGCCGACGGCAATGCCAGGATGCGGGCGCTGACAAGGGCGCTGATCGACGTGACGATCAAGCATGGCGGGCGTTTTTTCCTGCCCTACCAGCTTCATTATACGGGCAAGGAACTGCTTGCCTCCTATCCGGAACTGCCGTCCTTCCTGGCGAAGAAGCGGCAATACGATCCGGACGAGCTGTTTTCGTCGACGTTTTATCGCGCCGTCAAGGCACTGATCGGCACGGCCTGAGCGGCGGCTACAGACCGTCAGGCAGCTTCGCCGCCAGCCAGTTCGCCGAACGCCTGGCGATGCCGATCGTTGCCGCTGCGGCGCGGCCGAGATCGGTCTTGACCACGGCGTAGCCGGTCTTCGTGCGGTAGAGCACGGCGCGGCCGCCATCGACCGCCGCTTCATAGGCGACCGGCCTGACGGCTTCCGTTTCCGTCGCCGTGGCCTGCGTTCCGACGGCAGCACTGGGCCGATGGCTCAGCTCCGGTGGCAGCGGGTCTGTCGCTGCCGTACTGGCCGTCGTCAATTCGGGCTCCGAAGTGGTCGCCACGAGCTGCGATGACGAAGACGAGTTCTGTGTCCGGCAGATGCCCGAGACCAGCGGATAATCGAAATTGCGCTCGTGCAGCATCTGGCTTTTCATCGCCGCTTCGCATTCGGCGATGGTCGACCATTTGGCGGGCGTCTCGCCGATATATTCGCAAAGTCTGGCGTCGCAATCGCAGCCGACGATGGTCATGGCGACAAGGGCGGTCTTGATCACGGTCTTGTCCCTCCGAGTTGCCTGGCGATGTGCGCAAGACAAAGTGCTACGGCATCATCAATCGTTGCGGAACAAGGCGGGATTTGGCCGCGATTGTGGAATGAGCGTGGCGGAGCATCACGCAACGTCTTGCCGAGGCCGGCTGTGACCGAAAGGCCTCAGTAATCGTAGACGTGCTCGAGCCTGGCGCCCGCCGTCATCAGCGCCGGCAGCACGAGGTGCAGTTTGCGCACGGCGACGGTCAGGCCGGTGCGGCGCGTCGAAGGTTCCGCCGGAAGCGGGTAGCTGAACAAGGTGCGTGCGCCTTCGGGAACATTGATCTCGTCATTGGAAAGCATGGTGACCATGATCTCGTCATTGCCGCCGATCTCGACGAAGGAGACGCCCTTGTCGATCAGGCGCGGGATCATGTCGGTGAACACCTGATAGCGCCTGGTGACGAAGACCGTGCCGTCGGCGCCGAGATCGCGCTCCAGCAAGGTGTCGGGCTCGTTGCGCGTCACCTCGCTGACCGGACCCTTGGCCCAGACGTGAATGTCGAGCAAGGCCGGGTCGGTGGTGGCGGCGAGCGCCGACTTGATCAGATCGGCGTAGCCCTGCTTGATGGTGTCGGCGAGGCCGAAGGCGAGCTTGCGTTCGCTGGTGCGGACGGCGCTGTCGTCCGCCGCCGGCTGGACGGCAAACAGGCCGGCACGCTTTTCGGCATAGGGAAACTGGTACCACGGCACCTGGTCGAGAAAACCGGCATAGTCCGCCACCACCTTGGCCTGGTAGATGTCGACCGCGGTGCGCTTGCCGGCTGTCGCTTCGGTGACGCGGCCGACCGTATTTTCATAGGCCCACTGGATAGCGTGCTCGATCGTGTGGCTGGTGCCGATGACCACCAGCATCTGGTGGTTGTCGAGGTTGAACTTGTAGGTGGAACTGGCGCGGATGACCATCGCATAGTCCTGCCAGAAGCGGCCAATATAGGAGAGATAGGGAAAACCGCTCGGCTGGTTCTTGTCGACGAAGCCGGCATATTCGCGGGCGGCGTAGACGATGGCCCATTCTGGATAGGTGAGAAAGGTCGATTCCTCCGGCCGCTGGTAGCCGGGGATCTCGGCACGGACCTTGTCGGCCAGCGCCTTCGGCGGGGCACCCTCAGTGACGCCCGGCAATGGTGTTGTGTCCAGCGACGGCGTCGTGAGAAAGCCGTAGGCCAGCCCGGCGATCGGGATCAACACGACAATGACGACGAGCCAGAGGATCGCCTTGATGATGCGCTTCAGCCAGCGGAACAGGAACATGGCCGGTCAGGCCGTAGCGAAATGGTCGTACACACGTTTCGACAGCCAGAACCCGACATAGACGGCGAAGCCGCCGATGACGATGTGCGGCAGGTTGGCGAAGAAGCGGGCCGGGAATTCGATGTCGTTCAAGGAGCGGAAGCCGTTGATGAAAATGCCGCCGTCGAGGCAGCCGGAACCGGTGACCAGGCCGAGCACGCCGTCAAACAGATAGACCGAGCCGAACAGCTTGAAATAGAACACCGCCTGGCGGTGCGAGATGAAGGCGGCCGCCAGCGCCCAGACGCCGGAGAAGGCGTGCAGCAAATCGTCATACCATTGCAGCGAGAACAGGCCGAACAGATTGCCGCCGGCATCGTTGAAGGCCGGCACATAGCCGATCGCAACAACACCGAAGAACAGGAAAGCATAGGCAACAGCAAGCTTCTGGATGAGCGTCATGAAATGTCCCCCTGTAGCCCTTTTAAACGGTCCCCGACGGCAAATGGATAGTAGCTGATTTTGGCGCAGCGTGAAGCGTCGCCGGCAAAATCGTCAGGCGGGGCCACAAAGACAGTCGGCGCCGGGATTTCTCCCAGCGCCTCCCTGTCAGATCAGGACACGGTCGCGGCAGCAACTCCCGAAAGATGTCGCGCCATTCCGGCCTTGATTTTGACGGTCCTGCCAGTCGCCACCCGAGGGCAGCGTCCGTTCCGGACCACGCCGGTCTCCGCTCTTGCGAGCTTTGCCCAGCGCGCCATCGAAGGTTTTTGCCGTCCTTCATGGCAGCATCGGTCCGCCGTTGGCGTTCGCACGCTTTCCGCGGCCCCGTAGGTCTCGGCTTCCATCCCTCCAACAAGCAAGCCTGTTCTCGTTCAGGGCCGTACGGGCCTCAGGAAATCCGCCGTTCCGCTTTGCCTTTCGGCGTGGCGATCGGTAGCCGCCTGAGATGGGTTTAACGTACGCCGGATAAGCGTTTGGCGAAACCGCCGCGAGCCTGTGGATAGCGGGATTATCGGGGACTGAACCCAGCGATGGAGCGAATTCCGATCTTCGTCGCCGGCCGCCTACCGGCAGCCGGGATTTGCCGTCGATGCCGAAACCGCATTGTCGGACATTCGATCTTGCCCCGCGGGCCGGCGCAGGCTTCAATGCCGGCAAATGATTGGAAGGCGTGTTCGATGGCCTTGGGGAGGCAGGCTTGAAGGTCGCGGTGATTCTCAATCCGATCGCCGGCGGCGGCAGGCTCAAGCGGCATTGGCCCGAGGTTGCGGCTTCGCTGAAAAGACATTTCGGCGATTTCGAGCTGCGTGAAACGCAGGCCGAGGGGGATGCCGAACGGCTGGCGCTCGACCTTGCCGCCATCGGCTTCGAGCTGGTGATCGCGGCCGGCGGCGACGGCACCGCCAGCGAGGTTGCCGACGGGCTGCTGAAGGCTTTCCGGGAAAGCGGCCGGACGGCCGAACTCGGGCTGCTGCCTTGCGGCACCGGCATCGACTTCGCCCGCGGGCTCGGCCTGTCGAACGATGTCGACCTGACGCTGAAGCGGATTGCCGAGGCCAAGCCGCGCAAGGTCGATGCCGGCTGCATCAGCTATGTCGACGACCACGGCGCGCTGGCCAGCCGCCATTTCATCAATATCGCCAGCCTCGGGCTTTCCGGCGCTACCGACCGTGCCGTCAACGCCGACAAGCGCAAGGGCAAGGTTTCGGCCAAGGCGCTGTTCTACTGGCGCACGGTCTGGGAATTCCTCCGTTACCGCTTCCAGGACGTTGCGATCACCATCGACGACGGTGCCCCGGTCGAGGCGCGCATGGCACTGGTGGCGGTGGCTAACGGAAAATTCTTCGGCGGCGGCATGATGATCGCGCCCGACGCCGAGCTTAACGACGGCGAGTTCGACATCGTCATCCTGCGCGCCGCCGGCAAGCTGAAGCTGATCTGGGACATCCGCCTGCTCTATGGCGGGCGGCACCGCAACCATCCGGCGATCACCATCCTGCGCGGCAAGAAAGTGGTTGTCGAGCCGCTCGGCGATCTGCAAAAGAACGCCGCGCTGATCGACATAGACGGCGAATCGCCGGGTCGCATACCGGCGACCTTCGAGATCCTGCCCGGCGCCTTGACGCTGAGATATTGAATCAAGGCGTTGAGGGCTTGATTAAAGTTCTTTCGGCGGTAATTCCGGTCCTACGTCCAACACGTTGAAATCGCGTGACATTGTCGCCCGCTCGACAGGTCACGGCATCAGTGGCGTCTGCATCATTTGCAAATGTAGGTCCTTGCCGGTCCAGGGATGCGCGTCACAGACGGCTTCGTCGAGCTCGACGCCGAGGCCGGGCTCCTTCGACGGGATGACATTACCGTCCTGCCATTCGATCTTCTTCTTGAGCAGCTTCTCGTGAAAACCGTCCCACTGCTTCAGCGATTCCAGAATGAGGAAGTTGGGCAGCGTCACCGCAAGCTGGATGTTGGCGGCGCCGACGATCGGCCCGCAATAGCAATGCGGCGCGACCTGGATGTGATAGGCCTCGGCCATGGCGGCGATCTTCTTGGTTTCGAGAATGCCGCCGGAGCGGCCAAGGTCGGGCTGAAGAATGGTCGCGGCACGGTTCTCGATGACCCGGGCAAATTCGAATTTCGTGGTCAATCTTTCCCCCGTTGCGATCGGGATAGAAGTGCCCCTTGCGACCTGAGCCATCACTTCGGGCATGTCGGGCGGCACCGGCTCCTCGAACCACAGCGGATCATAGGGCTCGATGGCGCGGGCGAGGCGCAGCGCGCCCGATGCGGTGAACTGGCCGTGCGTGCCGAACAGGATGTCGGCTCTGGTGCCGACCGCCTCGCGGATCGCCTTGACCATGCGGGCGGAGAGGTCGATGTCGACGAGGCGCGGCTGGTGGCCGTCGAAGGCGGTGCAGGGACCGGCCGGGTCGAGCTTGACCGCATTAAAACCCTGCTCGACATATTCGAGCGCGCAGGCTGCAGCCAGATCTGGATCGTTGTAGACGTTCTTGCCGCGCGCATCCTCCGAGTGGACGCTGCCGCTGTGCGGATAAAGGTAGGTATAGGAACGCAACGTTTCGTGCACCTGGCCGCCGAGCAGCTTGTAGACCGGCTTGCCCGCCTCTTTGCCGATGATGTCCCAGCAGGCGATTTCGAGCGCCGAGAAACAGCCCATGCCCGACACGTCGGGGCGCTGGGTGAAGCCGGACGAATAGGCGCGGCGGAAGAAATTTTCGACGTCGTGCGGATCGCGGCCGATCAGATAACGCTCGGCCATGTCCTCGACCATTTTCGCCGTGACATGGGCGGAGAAGGTGGCGTTGTAGGCCTCGCCATAGCCGACCACGCCGCCATCGGTGGTGAGCTTGACGAAAATGAAATACTTGCCGCCGATGCCGGGTGGCGGATTGCCGACAACCCAGGTCTTGACGTCGGTGATTTTCATTTCTGATCCTCCAGAACCAGTTCGGCGCCCTTCCATCCGGTCATGATCGCGGCGGCGTTGGTGTTGCCGGTGATGTTGTCGGGAAAGATCGAGGCATCGATGACGCGCAAGGCGTCGAGGCCATGCACCCTGAGGCGCGGATCGACGACGGCGCGCGCCGGGTTCGGCCCCATGCGGCAGGTCGAGACCGGGTGATAGACGGTGCCCGAGCGCTTCCTGAAATCCTGAACGAGATCCGCATCGGAGGTGATCGACGGACCGGGCAAAACCTCCTCTTCGATGATCTCGGCCATCGCCGGCATCGATGCGATCTTCCTGACGAATTTCACCGCCGCCAGCATTTCGGCGACGTCTGCTTCGGTCGACAACGCGTTGGCGACGATTTTCGGATAATCGCGCGGATTGCTGGAGCGGATCATGATCTCGCCACGGCTCGACGGGCGGCAATTGGACAGGCCGATGGAAAAACCCGGCCATGGGTCGGGCGTCAGAATCGGGCGTTCGCCGCTCTTCGGAATGACGGTCGAAAACGCCTGGAAATAGAGCTGCATGTTGGGCCGTGCCGCGGCCGGGTCGGTGCGGAAGAAGCCGCCGGCATTGTTCATCGACAGCGACAGCGGACCCGACCGCAGGAGGACATATTGCATGCCGACCAGCAGCTTGCCCCACCACGGGCGCAGGATCTGGTTGAGCGTCGGCTGCCTGCCCTTGAAGGTGTAGTTGATGCCGACATGGTCCTGCAGGTTTGCCCCGACATTCTCGTTGGCGCAAATGACGGGAATGCCGAGCGCACCAAGCGACGCCGACGGGCCGATGCCTGAAAGCTGCAGCAATTGGGGCGAATTGACCGAGCCGCCCGACAGGATGATCTCACGGCCGGCGCGGGCGGTTTTCGTCTCGCCATTCTGGAGATACTCGATACCGACGGCGCGCTTGCCCTCGAACAGGATTTTTGTCGCCAGCGCGTTGGTCTCGACGCGGACGTTTTTGCGCTTCATTGCCGGGCGCAGGAAGGCGCGCGCCGCCGACATGCGGCGGCCGTTTTTGGTGGTGATCTGATAGACGCCGACGCCTTCCTGCGAAACGCCGTTGAAATCCGGGTTGAGCGGCAGGCCGGCTTGATTGGCGGCCGCGAGATAGCGCTTGGTGAGCGGATGGACGGAGGTCGAGCAGTCGGTGATATGCAGCGGCCCGCCGACGCCGCGCCATTGGTCGGCGCCGGCCTGGTTGTCCTCGAGCGCCTTGAACGCGGGCAGCAGGTCGTCGAAGCCCCAGCCGGGATTGCCGGCATCCCGCCAGGCGTCGAAATCCTCGCGCGCGCCCCTGATCCAGACCATGGCATTGATTGAACTCGAGCCGCCGAGCAGCTTGCCGCGCGGCCAGTGGTCGACATTGCCGGCGAGGCCGGGGTCCGGATCGGCCTTGTAGTTCCAGTTTACCGCCGGGTCGAAGAAGGTCTTGCCGTAGCCGAGCGGCATCTGCACGTAGAAGCGGCGGTCGCTGCCGCCGGCCTCGAGCACCAGCACCGAGAAGCGGCCGGAAGCCGACAGCCTTTCGGCCAGGACCGAGCCGGCCGAGCCGGAACCGACGATGATGAAGTCATAGGTTTGCATGGTGGCTGCGGCTGGCTCCGGAATTCGGCTCTAACCTAGGCTTCGGCGCGACGCGGCGTCGCCGGGTCTTCCGGCATCCGATGTGAAAAAAGCGACTGGTGATATTCGGTTTGAATGGCCGCTTGTTGCCGGAGTTAGTTTTGCTACGGCAACAATCATACGCGTTTTAGCAATCAATGCCGATGTGTTCGAGCAGGGATGACCGAAGGCTGCCGTTCGCGCTCGGTCATTGAATTGATCCGTGCGATCAGTAATGTTTGCTGACGACCCTCACGATTGCCGTTGAAGAGGTTAGATGTTCTCCAGCTTGATCGAAAGATTTCGTCGGCAACCAGACCTCGGTCGTGCGCCTCAGCGTGGTAAAGCCTTGGGCGACATTGCCGCTGCAGCATTGGAAGGCGGCTTGGCGTCCGATTTTCAGCGAGTAGGGGATTTGTTCTGGGTTGGCCGTCCAACAGATCACATACGCTATCTGCTGAAATTTCAGGCGTTGAAAGGCATGACCTTCTCCGCCTGTTGGGGCGTCTCGATCGACTTTGTACCAATTTTCAGAGGCGGAAGCCTCCGGTGGAAAAGAACGGCGAAGTCGGCGAATTTTGATCTTTGCATTGACCCGATTGATTCATCGGGCCGGATTCCCAACTGGTGCTCATTCTATAGTAACGATAGCGCCGATCAGGTTGAACGCGCCGCTTTGGCGGCGCTCAATGCTGCCCAGCAGGACTGGTCCAGAATCACCGCACTAAAGGACGTTGCTGCTAGTTTCGAACGACGGTCCAAGATGAAATTTCGACGTTTTTCGTTGGAAAACTATGTGCAAACAGACCTCGCCTGGGGCTTGGCCCTTGTTGCCGTTGGAGACGCGGATCGGGGCCAGCATCACATCGATGCATTTTGTGAGCAATTTGCCGTTGCCCCGGAGACGACCATCCTCGCAAAAGCGAGAAGCGAAGCGGGCGCAATAGCGGTTGGATGACAACTTTCCACCCATAGCCGAAACTTCAAGCTGCGATCACAGGCGATGATCGGCAATCTGCTTGAAATCATAGCGCATGATCGGGCGGGCCGGCGTCCTGCGGGCAACGACCCTGAACCCGGCGCGCGCGAAGGTGGAGGCATATCCGCTGCCGGAAGCGCTCGGCGATACGTCGGCGTCGAAAGGATAGGCTTCGAGTGCCGGAGCATTTGCGCGCCTTGCGACTTCCAGGGCCTATGCAATCAGCTGGGATGTTACGCCCCGCCGGCGGTATTGTTTTCGCACGTAGAGGCAGGACACGGACCAGACCGGCCTGTCGTCCACGCGCTTGAGCTGCCATAGCCGATCGAGCCAGGGCAGGGCGTCTCGCGGCGTCACCTGGCACCAGCCGACAGCCACATCGCCGTCGAAAGCAAGCAAACCTGGAGGCGGACCATGCTGGACGGCTTGCCGGAACGCTGCCTTGTTTTCCTCGTCGGGCCGCTTTCGATAAGAACGACCGATCCGCCCGTACATACACCAACAACGACTGCAGACGGCGCTGTCGCCGAACAGGTCCTCGAGCGCCGGCCACAGATCGGGCGTCAGTGGGCGAAAGCCAAGTTCCATGTCAGCCGTCATCCGCTACCTGTGTTGCCCAGTCTAGCCCGAGCTACGCGTTAGTGCATCATAGGTTGCGGTCCATGCGGTGATGTTCGAAACGGCCTTCACTCAGCATCCCCGCCGTGCTCCGGCTCAGCGCAGAAAACCGAGCACGGCCTCTATGAATTCGGCGGAGTACTCGACATTCGACAAGTGGACCGCGGGCAGGACAACCAGTTTCGCGCCGGGCACCGTCGCCGCGATCAGCTCGCTGTGGCTGGCGGCTGTCACCGTGTCGTGGCGGCCGGCGATCACCAGCGTCGGCGTGGAAATCAGCGCTATGGTTCGGCGAAGGTCCGCATCGCGAACCGCCGCAAATAAACCAGCCAGGCCTTGCCGGTCGATGGCCAGCAGCATGGCGCGAAATTCTTCGACGACGGGCTCGTTGGCCGCCAGCATACGCGCAGGAAACCAGTTGCCCAGGAACATCTCGGCGGTTTCCGACATGTCCGGCGCCTGCAGCACGGCGGCAATGCGCTCATCAAACTGCTTTGCCGGTCCGAGGTAGGATGAGGTGTTGCTCAGGATCAAGCGCTCGATCCGCTCGGGCGCATGAATGCCGAGCCACTGCCCGACGAAGCCGCCCAACGACAGACCGAGGAAGTGTACGCGTTCAATGCCCAGGGCATTGAGCAACTCGATCACGTCGCGGCCAAGCCGGTCGAGCGAATAAGCACCGGCCGGAACGCTCGACCCTCCGTGGCCGCGAAAATCATAGCGCAGAACACGGAAATGCTTCGACAGCTCGTCGATCTGCATGTCCCACATCCGCAGCGTGGTGCCGATGGAATTCGACAGCATCAGCACAGGCTTGCCGGCGTCGCCGTCGATGCGGTAGGCGATGCGTGTGCCATCGCCGACGGTCACGAAATCCAGCTCATTCATGGTGAATACACCTTCCTTTTTGAAGCGCTGAATGTGGCAAAGCCTAGCTGCGGCGCGCTTTTGACGATATTACAAAGATAGGACTATCTCTGTAATAGAAGCTGACATGGCCGAATTCACCCTACACGACCTGCAATGCTTCGATGCCGTGGTCCGCTGCGGCGGCTTTCAGCCTGCGGCGGCAATGCTGCATCGCTCGCACCCGGCTGTGTTCGCCGCCGTGGCAAAGCTGGAGCGGCAACTCGACCTCGTTCTTTTGGATCGCGGCGGCTATCGCGTGCGCCCCACCGAGGCAGGGCTGTCGTTCCATCGCAGGGCACAATCGCTGCTGCGCGAGCTCGAGGGCTTGCGGCTTCATGCTGCTCAGCTGTCAATGGGCGAAGAAACCGAGATCCATGTGGTGATCGGCGATCTGTGCCCGCGCCCGCAGGCACTGGGCATGCTCGGACGGTTCTTCGCCCAGTGTCCGGGCACACGCCTGCATCTGCATTTCGAGGCGGTGGGCGGCCCGTGGGAGCGCCTCTTCGACGACGAAGCCGATTTGATCCTGCACTGGATCGACAAGAGCGACCCACGGGTGGAATGGATCGATCTGTGCAAGGTGCAATTCGTTCCGGTAGTGGCGTCGGGCTTTCTGCCGGAGCGCATCAAGCACCCAATCACGCCGGATCAAATGCACGCGTTCACCCAATGTGTCATGCACGACACGGCCCGCCATTCACCACAACAAGACTACTTCATGATCGAGGGTGCGCCTCAATGCATGGTGGCCGATCAGGGCATGAAGAAGGAAATCATCCTGCAGGGCCTCGGATGGGGCCACATGCCCCGCTTCCTGGTCGAGGAAGAGCTGCGCGACGGACGCCTGCAATCCATTGCCGGTCGTCATCTGCCAGGCCGTACTGAGGAGTTGGTGGTTGCGCGCCGCCGCGACCGGCCGCACGGGCCGATCTCGAACCGTCTGTGGGACTATATCGAGCAAGAGGCGCCGACGTTGCGCCGAGCGCTCGAACCTCGGCAACCTATCCAGTAGGCGGAGGCCGTTCAGCGGACGGCCAAACCAGCGGCCTTACCCGCTTGAATTGATTGCTGCATAATCTGCAGCAGTGAACTGCATCCCGTCGCTATTTCCGCTGTTTATGAGGCGGATTATTGATGTCGCAAGGAGTTCGCCGTGAACCGCGCCGACCCGCCCGAAGATTTCCACTTCCCGCGGGGCAGTCCAACGGTCGGCATCCGCCCTGGCGGCGATCCCGTAGCCTGCGCCCAGCTTCATCCGCAACTCGAAGGACAAGACCATGAATATCGACCGTCGAACGTTCGGCATCGGCACCTTTAGTGCCGGCGCCTTACTACTTTCTCCGATCAGCCTCTTTGGGAGCAACGCTGCGGCTATCGCCGCCCCGTCTCCGGCTTCGCTTGCGAGCGCCCACAGGTTCATGCTCGGCGACCTCGAGGTTACTGCACTGAGCGACGGCTATCTCAATCTCGGCCTCGAACTCTTCCCTTCCGCAGATCCGGCTGCCGCTGAAGCGCTGCTGGCAAAGGCATTCCTGCCAAAACCACTCCCGACCTCGGTCAATGCTTACCTTGTCACCAGGGGCGACAGACGGGTGCTGATCGATACCGGCTCGGCATCGGCGATGGGGCCCATACTGGGACATATACCTGACGCGCTCGCCGCCGCCGGCGTCAGGCCGGAAGAAATCGACACGGTAATCATCACCCACCTCCATCCCGACCATGCCAACGGCCTTGTCGGTATTGGCGGCAATGCCGCCTTCCCGGCAGCGGAGGTCGTGGTTGCCGCGCCGGAATTCGCTTTCTGGCACGATGACGCGATCCTATCCAAGGCGCCCGACCAGATGAAGCCGTACTTCGAAATAGCGCGCAAATCGCTGGTGCCTTACTATGGCAAGGTCCGGAAGATCGAAGGCGAGGTCGAGATCGCACCCGGGATCAGCGCGTTGCCTGCGCCTGGACACACGCCGGGGCATCTCGCGCTTCGAATTGGTTCTGGTGACGCCAACCTGCTGCTCTTGACTGACGTAATCCACGCCTCCGCGCTGCAATTTGCACATCCGGAATGGGCAATCGCCTTCGACGTGGACCAGGAGGCCGCAATCGCCACACGCAAGAAGGTGCTCGACATGGTGTCAGCGGATGGCCTGCTCGTCGCAGGCATGCACCTGCCCTTCCCAGGCATCGGTCATGTCATCCGCGAAGGCAACGCCTACGCCTACGTGCCGACGCCCTGGCCCGCTTTGTGAAGCGCGCCTAGGTAAGCTCTCGGGCGCGCCAGCTTTCTCACCTCGGCCATGGAACGCAATCCTACTAGTTGCCACCATTCAGCGGCGTTGACCTGTCCGTGCCATGACGATACGGGATCGGGCGATCGGCTTCGAGAGGATTGGCCAAATGGTGCATTACGCGGACGGGCGGCCGATCGGCGATCTGACGCTCAGGACGCTGGCCATGCCTTCCGACGCCAATGCGGCGGGCGATATTTTCGGCGGCTGGGTGATGGCGCAGATGGATCTCGCCTGCGGCATCCGCGCCGCCGAGCGCGCCAAGGGCCGCGTGGTGACGGCGGCGGTGAAGGAAATGTCCTTCGCCAAGCCGATGAAGATCGGCGACACGCTGTGCATCTATACCCATGTCGAACGTGTCGGCCGTACCTCGATGACGCTCAAGGTCGAGGCCTGGGCGCAGCGCTATCTCTCCGACCTGATGGAGAAGGTCACCCATGCCGACTTCGTCATGGTGGCGCTGGACGGCGAAGGCAAGCCGAAGGCGGTTCCGGCCGAAGGCTGACCGGCCTGATTCCAGAAGACGGATTTAAACAGCCGTCTCTCCCGCGCGGGGGATGCGGGCAGCGATCCCGCGTGGTTTTTGACCAACGGGTTCCCGCATGCGCGCCTGCAACGCGACCGGCGGGATCTTGGGAGGAAAGACAATGCGTCAACACATGCTGAACGCTGCCCTGGCCGGTGCCTTTGCAGCCTTGCTCTGCCTGTCGTCCGCAAGTGCTTTTGCCGAGGTCAAAAAAGGCGATCCAGGCGCCACTTGCACGTCGGAAAACCGCACCATCAACGGGCAAGCGGCCAAGTGCGAGATCTGCTCGGCGACGAAATGCGACACCAGCGGCACGACGGTGAGCAATTGCCGCAAGGAGACGACCACGACCTGCACGATTGGCGGCAAGGTGGTCAGTCCCAACCCGAAATGGAACCGGATCGAGAAGCTGCCGAAGAGCAAGATGCAGTTACAGCAGTAGGGCTCATCCGGAGCATCCCCGACAGGTTCAAACCCTTGCAGCGCAAGGGTTCAGCTGTGCATGGCGTCGAATTTTTCACGCGCCGCCTTGACGCGCTCTGTGTTCTTGCGTGCCCATTCGCCGAGCGCATCGACCGGCACCAGAAGCTCGTAGCCAAGATCGGTCAATTCGTAGTCGACCCGCGGCGGGATGGTCGGGAACACCGTGCGGGTGACGAAGCCGTCGCGCTCGAGCCCGCGCAAAGTGGTGGTCAGCATCTTTTGCGAAATTCCGCCGACCGCGCTGCGCAGCTCGTTGAAGCGCAGCGGCCCATTGCCAAGCTTGCCGACCACGAGCACCGTCCATTTGTCGCCGACGCGCTGCAGGATTTCCGAGATGGCGCGGCAGTCCTCGGTGCGGTGCGGGTGCCTTGGTAACAAAAAAGTGCCTCCTTGCACATTGAGCGGCCAGTTACTCATATAGCTCAGGTATCTAAACGATACCAGTATTCCCGTAAGGAGAGCCCCCTCTATGTCAAAACCCAAAATCGCCGTCATCATTGGTTCGACCCGCGCGGCCCGCTTTGCCGACGTCCCGACCCAATGGATTGCCAAGATCGCCAAGTCGCACGCCGACATCGACGTTGAAGTCGTCGACCTGCGCGATTTCCCGCTGCCGTTCTTCGATGAGGTCGCATCCTCCGCCTGGGTGCCGTCGCAGAACGAAGTGGCGCAGCGCTGGCAAAAGAAGGTCGCCGGATTCGACGGCTTCATCTTCACCGCCGCGGAATACAATCATGGCCCGACGGCCGTGCTGAAGAACGCCATCGACTACGCCGCCAACGAGTGGAACAAGAAGCCGGCCGGCTTCGTCGGCTATGGCAGCGTCGGTGGCGCGCGCGCGGTCGAGCAGCTGAGGCTGCATGCGGTCGAGTTGCAGATGGCGCCGGTAAAGTCCGCCGTACACATCGCCTGGGCCGATTTCCTTGCCGTCAAGCAAGGCGACAAGAAGCTCGACGAGTTCGAGCACCTCAACCAGGCGGCAACCGCGCTGGTCAACGACATTGCATGGTGGGCCAGGGTGCTGAAGACGGCGCGTCAGGCCGATGCCGTCGCCGACGAAGTCAAGGCGGCCTGAGCAGGTCGAACAGTCCTCCCAAGGATTAATTCTCCCAAGCATTGGGGCGGCGCATGCGCCGCCCTTTTTGTTCACACGGCATGCGCGTCCTGCGCCTGCCGTGGCCTGATGATGCAATCGGCAAGGCGGTCCATCTCATTCAGCTCGTCGGCGTGATGCTGGCCCCACTGGCAAAGTGCCAGCAGGATCGGCTCGAGGCTGAGGCCGAGCCGCGTCGCCGAATATTCGACGCGCGAGGGGATCTCGGCAAAGATCTCGCGGCGCACGAGGCCGTGCTCTTCCATTTCGCGAAGCTGCTGGATCAGCACTTTCTGGGTAATGCCGGGCATCAGCGCCTGCAGCGCCGACAGCCGCCGCGGCCCGTCGAAGAGATGGTACAGGATGACCGCCTTCCAGCGGCCCGAAATCACTTTCAGCGCGCGCTCCGCCGGCAGCATCGGCAGCCTCTTGATCAGCTTGGCCATGGTCACCTCCCGGTCAGTCGCGGACAAATCGGTGTGTAGTCGAAGCCAGGCAGATAGTGGCAAACAGCGGCCGATGCCAATAGCGATCGGTGCATGCCATGAGAGCCATTCAACTGAACCGTTTCGGCGGGCCCGACGTTCTCGACATAGCCGCGGTGCCGAAGCCTGAGCCGCAAGCCGGCGAGGTCCTGGTCCGCGTTCGGGCGGCCGGGGTGAATTTCTTCGAAGTGCTGATGCGCGCGGATCGCTATGCGGTGACGCCGCAACTGCCGATGATCCCTGGCGTCGAGGCCGCCGGGATCGTCGAGGCGCTCGGGCAGGGGGTGGAGGCTTCCTTGCTCGGCACGCGCGTCGCCGCGCCGTTGTTCGCCTCGAGCCGCCCGCTTGGCGGCTATTCCGAGTATGCGACGATCGACGCAAGCCTGGCCGTGCCCTTGCCGGATGCGCTCTCGTTCGAAAACGCGACGGCGTTGATGGTGCAAGGACTGACGGCGCTGCATCTGTCGCGGCAAAGCCCGCCCGGCGGCAAATCGGTGCTGGTCGCCGCTGCCGCGGGCGGCGTCGGTTCGTTGCTTGTCCAGCTTGCGAAGCGGGCAGGGGCGAGCAATGTCATCGCGGCAGCCGGCAGCAAGGCCAAGCTCGATCTTGCTTTGTCACTGGGGGCCGATGCTGCCGTCGATTATAGCAACACGGATTGGCCGGAGCACGTCCGGGCAGCGACAGGTGGCGCTGGCGTCGACATCATCTACGACATTGTCGGCGGCCCGCTGACGGCGGCTGCGCTCGAGGCTCTGGCGCCTCGCGGAGAGCTGGTGTTTGCGGCACTTGGCAGATACGCGCTCGGCGCCCCGCAGATGGAGGCGATGATCGGCCGCAACCAGTCGCTGAGGGGTTTTGCCCTGCTTCCGTTGCTGTCTACGGACGGGCTCCGTGACGATCTTTTGGAGCTTTTCGATCTGGCCGCTGGTGGTCAGCTTGTGGTGACCAAAGGTGGCCGCTTCCCGCTCGACCAGGCCAGCCACGCACATCGCCTGCTGGAGGAGCGCGGCGCGACCGGCAAAGTTGTCTTGATACCTTAGTAGGTGCTCGGCAAGGAGCCGAGGATCCGGGCTTGCACCGTACAGGCCGTCAGCGAACCCGGTAGAATGGATTTGGCAGCAGGAACAGCTTCTCGGCATGCCCGCCGAACAGATCGGACGGCTGGTCACCGACATTGGCAATTATCGTGTAGCCGGCCTTTTCGATTTCGGCCCTTATGGGTGCCTTGAAATCTGCGGCGGAACCATATTTGGCCCCAGGCTGGACCATGTAAAGTTGCTCATAGCCGGCATAGCCGGCCGACTGCAGGTTCTATTCGGTTGCCTGACGCTGGTCCTCCGGACGTCCGGTGATGAAGAACACCGCGACTTTCGCCGTTCGTGCCTGCCGGAAGACCTCCAGCACCGGGTCGATGGCCGGATCCTTCGCAAGCTGGTCCCAGGCGGCCCAGCCACAGGGACCGTCGATTGCGATGTCGCAGGCGCCGCCGATCGGGCGGCCGAAATTGTCACGTGTGATCACTTCCCAGTTGGCCAAAGCCGTCTCGTCGATATCGAGCACCAGTGCGGGGCGAGGCACCTCCGTCGCGCGCTTTACGACCCAGTCGCCGGCCTGCTTCGCTACTGCGGCAAGGTCGCGATCATAGTCGCCGGAATCATGATAATTGGCAGCCGCCAGCATCGCATCGCCGACATTGGCTGGCTGGGACGGGCTTGTGAGAAGGAGTGAGTCGGAACGTGCCGGCACAGGAACATTTGTGCCGATCATCAGCACGATTGCCCGGGCACGCGCAATTCTATTCCAACCAATTGCCCGCATCACGAGACTTTGCGGTCACGAGAAGTCGGCTGTCAAGCGAGGTCTTCCACAGGTAGTGGGTCAGTTTGAAATCTGTCTCGCCTGAACGTGTCTTAATAGCCAGACGACATATCGTTCCATATCAAGCCTGCGAGCGGTTCCAAGTACTCTTGCCCAGGTATCCTGAGGACTGGCGCCAGACGCGATCATGGCCGGTGCGTTGTGAAATGAGTCAGCGAGCATCCGTGCTTTGGATAGATCATCGGTCGCGCGAATTTCGACGAGAACGATGCCAAGCGCCATCAGAACATTTTCGTTCGTGATGGGTTTAGGATCAATCAATTGAGACGCCTTTCTTCTGGTACGGTCCGCGCACTATTGGCTTCTCGGCTTCATTGGCTCCGATTAGCGCAACGATATCGCCGATCTCCCAAAGCTTGCCAGTCACGCCAGCGGCCATCGCCGGCGTCATGCGCAGTGAAGCATGAATGCGGACAAAGTTGTAATACATGAAGTGGAGGGCGACCGCGTTGGCGTGAGCCTACAGGTCCTCGAAACTGCGACGCTGACTTGGACATTCCAGATGCCGAATGTCTCTATGGGTTGCTGCAAGCTACACGATTTCCGCCGTTGCGGTCTTTGCCTCCGACAGGTGACGCACCGCCGAAACCGCCGGCGGAAGTGCGTCACCCGAAGTCATAGCCACCACGGCCTTTGCCGTACGCTACGCCGCCTGAACGATCTCGACCAGCTCGACGTCGAACACCAGATCCCGTCCCGCCAATGGATGATTGCCGTCGAGCTTGACGCTGGTGTCGTCCACGCCGACGACTGTTACCGGCATCGGGCGCCCCTCTGGGGTTCTGACCTGTAATCGACTGCCGATATCGACGTTGATGTTGTCTGGTACGCGGGCGCGGTCGACGGTCATGACCGCTTCGGGGCGGTGGGGGCCATAGGCGGCGTCGGCGGGAATGGTGACGGTGCTTTTCGCGCCCACCTCCATGCCCTCGACATGGGTTTCGAGACCGGCGATCACTTGTCCTTCACCCAGCGTGAATTGCAGCGGTTCGTTGCCGGAAGAATCGAACTGAGTGCCGTCGGCCAGGCGGCCATTGTAATTGATGCGCACGGTGTCGCCATTCTTGGCCTGTGTCATGATAGCCATCCTTTGAAAGTTTCGAGGGGCCGGCCAAAGCTCACGGTCCCGTCCTCGATCATCCACGCACTCGGGTGCGCGGCGCGAAACGCTAAAACTAGGGACCTGGCTGCCGATGTAAACCCCGATTGAGCGACGCCGGCATGACCCGCCGGCGTTCGTCGCCTCGGCAGCAGTGCACCGGACTAGCGGTCGCGGTATGCAAATGGCGGCTAGATCAGGTTATGGCCGCCATCGATGCGCATTGTCTCGCCGGTCGTGAAGTCGCTTTCCATGAGGTAGACGTAGGCGGCGGCCACGTCCGCGGCGGTCGGAATTTTTCTCGACGGCAAACGGGCAGCCATGTCGGCAAAGAAGCCGGATTTGGCTTCTCCAACGATGTCCCACATAGGTGTATCGACCCATCCGGGAGACACGACATTGACGCGCGTCGGCGCCAGTTCGAGCGCCAGGGCGCGGGCGAAGTAGCTGAATGAACCGGCAATCGCGGCGACGACCGAGCCTCCCGGCACCGGCGGCCGATCCTTGTTTATTCCCGAGGTGAAGGTCATGGAGCCACCGGCCTTCAGGGTGTGCACAGCATGCTTGGAGAGCATGACGGCGGCAATCAGCTTGTTATCGACGAAGCCTCGCACAGCCTCCATGTCGGTACTGCCGATGGGATCGCCGGGCGGCAGTGTTCCGGCGGTCGATACGAGATGATCGAAGGGACCGACCTCTTCGAAAAGGCGGGCGACGTCTGCTTCGTCGGTCATGTCGGCGACCACGCTTGTCACGCGATTACCTGCATTGAGCGTCCGTTCGGCAGCCTGCAGTTTCTCGGGCGACCGGCCGACGATCACGACCTTCGCTCCGCCGTTGAGAGCAGCTTCCGCGACGCCGAGACCGATGCCGGAGCTGCCGCCGACGACGATGACTTTCTTGTCCACGAGCGATGTCATGGGGGTTCTCCATTCGTTGCGATTGCGGTGGGAGAGTCAGGCCTTGCCGGCGTAGGCGGCTTCGAGCTCGGCGATGATGATCTTGCGCATCCCATACATCGCCTGCCGGACGCGGTTGGCCTTTTCGCGATCCGGATCGGCACTGAGCCGCGGCAGGATTTCCGGGATGACCTGCCAGTAGACGCCGTATCTGTCGGTGAGCCAGCCGCAGGGTTGTGCCCTGCCGCCGCCGGCGGTGAGCGCCTCATAGTAGTAGTCGGTCTCGGCCTGGTCCTTGGTCTCGATGTAGAGCGAGAGCCGCTCGTTGAAGGGCGGCTGCGGCCCGGCATTGAGCGCAGTAAGGTGCAGACCCTCGAGCTCGAAATCGAAGGTGGCATGCGGGACCGTCTTGTTGGTTCCGGACACCCAGTCGGTGTATTCGACGGTCTGGAGCGCTTTGCTGTTCTTGAAGACCGAGAGATAGAAATCGCGGGCTTGCTCCGCATCGGTGTTGAACCAGAGGAATGGGTGGATGGTGGCCATGTCCGTTCTCCATTAATTCCTTGCGCAGCGATCTTCGGCGAAGAGCCTGTCCGCTGTTGCTTTCGTTCAGGCTAGCGGTAGTCCGACGGCCGATAGACCGAGCCGTCCCAGTCGCGGGCGAACCCGAGGTCTTCGAGCCGGCGGGTCGAGAAGCGTGCAATCTGCCGCTCGGTCCAGCGCCGGCTGCTCGAGGCGAGGATGCGGCCGGCCATGCCGGTCAGGACGTCGACGATGGGTTCAACTCGTTTGGCGGTCATGGTGCTCTCCCAGAGTGGCGGCAGTTTTGGTTTCAGCAGTTGCCCCGCGATCTTCGTCAGCGAGAGTATCAGTCACACAAACTTGCTTTTTTCAGCAGCGGTGAATGACTGATTACGTGAGCAAACATGCCGCCTCCCGGCCTGGACGACAAACGACTTATCGGCGACTATGTGTGAGCGTTGCTCACACATAGGGATCGATCCATGCCCCGGAAGCTGCCTCCTCTCACCACCTTGCCGAGCTTCGAGGCCGCGGCGCGCCTGTTGAGTTTCTCCAAGGCGGCAGAGGAGCTTCATGTCACCCACGGCGCCATCAGCCGGGCGATCAAGAATCTTGAGGATCAGCTCGGTGTGCAACTGTTCGAGCGCGGCACGCGCTCGGTGAGCCTGACAGCCGTTGGCGAGCCCTATGCGCGGGCGGTGCGCGAGGTGCTCGCCCAGTTGGCCACCGCCACCGCTGCCGCAACAACTCGCTATTCGAGCTCGACATTGAACGTCAGTACCTCCGATGGCTTCGCGGGGAGATGGCTGGTGCCGCGCCTCTACCGCTTTCACCGAGCGCATGGCGACGTCGATGTGCGGGTTTCGACGAGCGGGAAACTAACCAACTTCCTTGGCGACGGCATCGACGTCGCCGTCCGTTATGGCAGCGGAAACTATCCGGGGCTCACGTCAGAGTTCCTCACCGGCGAGGAGGTGTTTCCGGTGTGCAGCCCAAAGCTTCTTGAGGGCGCATACCCGCTCCGTACGCCTCAGGACCTCAGACATCACACGCTGATCCGTGACAGCTTTCCAATCGACTGGGCGACCTGGCTGGCAAGCGCCGGGGTCGAGGGCGTGGACCCGCAGAGCGGGATTACCTTCGACTCTGCCACCTTTGCCATGGAGTCGGCCGCACAAGGCGAGGGGGTGGTGCTCGGCCGGACCATGCTCGTTGCGGCCGACCTCGCCGCCGGGCGACTTGTCCGCCCCTTCAGCCACGCCCTGAAATCCCCCTCCAGCTTCTATCTCGTCTACCCGCCAGAGGCGATCCGTCAGCGCAAAGTCAAGGCTTTCCGGGATTGGCTGCTTTCAGAAGTCGCGCCGCAACTGGACTGACGGGAAGGCCGAGAGAACAGGATCGTCTACAGATCAAATCGAGCGGTTACTATCGGCTCGCCCGAACTGCGGTGATGATCCAGGCACGCGAGTCAAAAAGCACACCGTCCGCGGTCAAGTGCGCGTCGAGCAGATCGCGCAACCGCCGCAGCGCCGCGTCGACATCCACATCCGCGCGGGCGAGCGGATCCTTCACCAGTTGCAGGCCAAGCAAAGCGTCATAGGCCGCATCGACGTCCTGGCCGTAGAAGACCGGCTGATGGACTTCGGCAAAGTCGACCGAAACAAAACCGGATGCACGCAAGATCTCCGCGGTGATGGCGGGGTCGCCAAGCGAAAACGGGGTGGCGGCGCCCGCCGAAATGGTTGTCCCCGGCGCAATTGCCCGCTGAATGGCAGTCGCCCACTCGTTGCGGTCCCGGCACTGCCATACCATCCATACAACACGTGCCCCTGGTCGCATCGCCCGGCCGATATTGGCGAACGCCGCCGCCGGATCGGCAAAGAACATCACGCCAAACCGACTGATGCACAGATCGAAGCCGGCAGGCGGAAACACCAGCAATTGCGCATCGCCGCGCTCAAAGGCGACGTTTCGCAATCCCTCTTCCGCACTACGCCTCCGGGCGATCTCGAGCATCTCCGCCGATACGTCCACGCCAAGCACGCTGCCTTCCACCGCGACGCGGGCAGCATCGCGAGAGGATTGTCCCGAACCGCATCCGATATCGAGCACGCGATCGCGCGTTCCCGCCTTGACCGCAGCCCTGAAGACCTCGTTGTGCCGTCGCAGTTCGGCGTCGTAAACTCAGCGCAGTTCAACACCATCGCACGCCTGCCTGGACATGATGGGCACGGCGGCATTCCCAGCCGCTCCGCTCTGATCTTATCGATGACCTCCTCATCAGGGGTGATGCACCGACTTCCGCTTCGGGTCACCCAGCACTATCAGCCGCGCCGCGCCGCCTCGATGGCTGCAACGTCGATTTTCTTCATCTCCATCATCGCTTCGAATGCGCGCTTTGCTTCATCGCCGCCGGCGGCCATCGCTTCGGTCAGCACGCGCGGCGTGATTTGCCAGGAGATGCCCCATTTGTCCTTGCACCAGCCGCACGCACTCTCCTGGCCGCCATTGCCGACGATGGCGTTCCAGTAGCGGTCGGTCTCCTGCTGATCGTCGGTGGCGATCTGGAAGGAGAAGGCTTCGTTGTGTTTGAACGCGGGCCCGCCATTAAGGCCGAGACAGGGGATGCCGGCGACCATGAACTCGACCGTCAGCACGTCGCCCGCCTTGCCGGACGGGTAGTCGCTGGGAGCGCGGTGGACGGATTTCACCGAGCTGTCGGGAAAAGTCTCGGCATAGAAGCGGGCCGCAGCCTCGGCGTCCTTGTCGTACCAAAGGCAGATCGTGTTCTTGGCGATTGTCATTGCTGGTCCCTTTGCTTTCGAAATCAATCTGGGCTTTTGATGCCATTCCGGGTTTTGCAGCCAATTCGGCCATTTTCCTGCCCTCGGGGCGTTTCGCAGCCGGCGTCGGCGTTGCACCACGAACAGGAATGCGCTCGCACCATCCGACGTTCCGACCGCGGCAGCTGCACGGAATCAAGGTACCACGGCTGGTGCTTTCAGGACCAGATGTGGGCAGTGACTCGAACAGGCGAGGTCCGCCGGGTCCTGACCGGCGGCCTCACTTTTTGTGTAGGGCAGCTCCACTTTGCTCAAGGTCGCGCTGGCTTTCCGTTGGCGCGCCGTTGCCTCAGAAGGCGCATGAGCAAGTTCCGTCTGTCCTTGCGCGGGACGAGTTCGATGTCGCTGACAAGTTTTGCGCCGCCCTTGTGCCGCTCCAATGTGATCTTGCGGCTATGGAAGGCTTCCAGCTCGGCGCGATGCGCTACGCTTATGATGGTGACCTTCGGCAATTCGCGAATGATCATCTCCATCATCTTGTCCTGGCTCTTCTCATCGAGTGCCGACGTTGCCTCATCCAGCACGATGATATCGGGGCGGTGCAGCAGAAGACGCGCGAAGGCGAGCCGCTGCTTTTCGCCACCCGACAAGGTCTGGTCCCATGGCGCGTCCTCCTCGATCCTATCGTTGAGGTAGTCGAGTCCCACCTTGTCGAGGGCAGCCTTGATCTTATTCAGCGTCCAGTTGTCGGCGGCGCCTGGATAGGCGACTGCGCGGCGAAGCGTCCCGGTGGGGATGTACGGCCGTTGCGGCAACATGAACAACCGCCTGTCGGCGCGGATGTTGACGCTGCCGCTACCCCACGGCCACAGACCTGCGACGGCCCGCACCAGCGTACTCTTGCCCGAGCCGGATTCGCCGGCCACGAGCACCCGTTCGCCTGGTTGGATCACGACCTCGGTTTCCTTGACCACGGCGGTGCCGTCGTCGAGCGACACGGAGAGATTGTTCAGGCTGAGCATCGCATCGCCTTCGGTTTCGCCCCGCTTTATGCGTCCCAGCGTGTTGCTCTGCTCCGCCCGCTCGAGCCCGTCGAGCGACATCATCAGCGAGGCGATGCGTCGTGCACAGGCGTTCCAGTCTGCGAGACGGGGATAGTTGTCGACCAGCCATCCGAATGCGCCCTGCACGATGGCAAACGCCGAGGCAGCCTGCATGACCTGTCCAAGTGTCATGCTGCCTTCGAGGAACTTTGGAGCGCAAAGCAAGACCGGCACGACAGGCGCAAACAGGCTCGACCCCTGCGACACCAGCGCCGTGCGCATGTGCTGGCCTGCAAGGAGCGCCCATTGCCTGAGCACATGGGCGAATGTCTTGTCCATGCCGCTGCGCTCCTCCTCCTCGCCGCCGAGCAATGCGATGCTCTCGCCGTTTTCCCGCACGCGCGTCAGCGTGTAGCGGAACTCGGCTTCCGCCTGATTTTTTTCCTCGGAGAGGTGGACGAAATGGCGGCCAATGACCGCCATCGAGGTGGACGTGATCGCGGCATAGAGCACTGCGGTGATGACCAGGAAGCCGGGAATGGTGACGGTCGAACCTTCAATCGTCAGGGTCAGGGCGCCGCCGATCGTCCAGAGCACCACGATGAAGGTCGAGGCCGACAGAAATGCGACGATGACACCGGCGATGAAATCGACGGGCGATTCGGTGGCAATCCGCAAATCCTCGGCGATGCGGGCTTCGGGGTTGCTGTGGTCGCCGGCGACGAGGTTCAGCTGATAGTAGCGGCCGCTTGCGAGCCAACGTGCGATGACCGCAGTGGTGAGCCAGGAACGCCAGCGGCGCTGTATCCTCATGCGAAAGAAGACTTGTGCCACCACGAGGCTGGCGCTTCCGAGCACGAGTGGCACGAAAACGGCGCTCAGCCAATATACGGTGTGGGCATCGCGTTGCTCAATGGCGTCGAAAATTGCGCGATTCCAGACATTGATCCCATACTGGAAGCCGACATTGGTGACGATCAGGACCAACAGCCCGATCGTCAACGGCCAAGCGACCCTGTCGCCACTGCTGCCCCAATAGCCGCGCGCGCTGATCCAGAAGCGCTTCAGCAGATATCTCTTGCGCGCCTGCTCGGCCTCTTCAGGTGTCAACTCCGGATCGGGTTCGATGAAATCCGGCGGCGGCGAGGGCTCGCCGACGACCTCGGACGCGACTTCGACGGTCGATTGCTTCTCATGGCGCGACTTCTTGACATCGCGCGATTGGGCGCCGTCAACCGATTTCGGCTTGAATTGAGCCTCGGGCATCCGGCGATAACGGCTTAAAAATCAGAAGGTTTCATAGCGTCCGCTCGAGATGCCGGATGCCGACAACGCCTAGCCTTCTCAGCTGTTCCGGTGCTCGCAGCAGCCTAGGTCGTTCTCGAGGACAGCCTTTGATCGTTGCGGGGCAGACGTGCCGGCGAGCTTGCACTCTTGCCAGCCATTCCGTGCATCAGATTGCGCAACCAGTCTTCACTCGGCCGCTGCGCGCCCCGCAGCCAAGGCACCGATCACGGCATCGGAGTCCGCCGTCCAGCCGAAGAGAAGCTCGATGGTGAGCAGCGACGCTTCATGATTGCTGCGCGGCGCGTCGGCGGCGATCAGCTCTGTCGTGCAATCCCGGAGCACGATGCAGCGGTAATCGCGGAACGCTGCGTCGCGGACCGTCGACTCGACGCATACGCTGGTCGTTGCCCCGGTAAATATCAGCGTGTCGATCCGCCGCGCGCGCAACGTCGAGTCGAGCGGGGTTTCGAAGAATGCGCTGAAGCGGTGCTTGGAGATCACCGCGTCCCCGGGTTGCGGGGAGAGTTCCGCAACAATTGCCGTATTCCAGGTGTCGCGCACGAGGATGCGGCTTTCGCTGCCGTCAGGGGCGGTAACGACTTGCCCGGCGTTGAAGCGCTTGTGCTTGATACGGTGCGGGGCATCTTCGTTGCCGGCATCGGAGAGGTCGGCATTGTGCTGCTGCTTCGTGTAGACGATGAACAATCCCGCGTTGCGAGCCGCTTCGAGCACCCGTGAAATGGGCTGGATGAGACGTGCTATAGGAGCAACGTCGAGGCCGGCGAGGTCGAACATACCACCCCGGCTGCCGAAATCGTGCTGCATGTCGATGACGACAACAGCCGTTCGAGCGGGCTCGAAGCTCACCGTCTCAGGCCTCGCGGCGATGGAATGTTGCGTTCCCATGTACAGACCCCCGAAATCGCATATGCACGCTGACGGTTGCTTCAGGGGCAACAATATCATGATTGCCGGCCGCCGTATCGGCCCCGCGTCACCCCCGAGTCTGCAACAAAGCATCACCCTGCTGCGGTCTCGACAATTCGCTTCAGGCTCTCAGGCTTTGTCCGCATGCCGCGTTCGAAGAGGCTGGACGCAAGCGGCGCGAGAAGTGCCATCCGCCCGAGTCAACAGGATCGAGGAGAAGAGATCATCTCGATTGCGATTGCGAGCATCTGCTGCTCAGCAGGACCGTGCCAGCCCCGAATTCCGGAACAAGGGTGCGATTTTGCCGTTGAGCCAGAAACTGGAAGCGACCGCATGTCCGAATTGCCGAATGAAGAGATCGAAGGGCGGCTGAACGCCCAGCGCGAGACTTTGGCGCTGGTCGTCGCGCTGCTTGCCAGCAAGGATACGGCGCCCGAGCGAATATGGGCCGAACTGGAGGCCCGTTTTCAGTTTCAGAACAGTCAGGAGGACCCTGGCGTCCTGCCAAGCAGCGCATTCGCCATCGAGGCTGCGAAGATGCGGGAATTCAAGCTGATCGCGGAAGAGGCGCGGGCGCGCAATGCGGAATGGAACAGCAGGGACGAGCCACAGGGCGCCAGCTGAAACCCCGGCGAGTGGATGCAGGACCGGCTATTTTACGGTGACTGAGCAAGCGTCAGCTCTGCTGCAAAAATGCACGCGCCAACTCTTGCCATTCCTCGTCAAGCGTTAAGGTCGACGGCGCGGCGTTGCTGCGGCGATACCAATATTCCGCATTCGACTGGTCGCCTTCCTTGCGATGGAGATAGGCATGAACGTGCATGCCCACCGTATCGTCGCGCTGCTGCGCGCACTCGTGCGCCTTAGCCCAATCGCCCTTTGCATCCCACCACAGCGCCTGCAGGGCAGGGCTCAAGCCGGCTGGCGGCTGTGGTTTTGCAATCGAATCCCTGAAGGCTTGCAGATCCATTTTTCCACCATAGCGACGGTACTGGGCGCCGATAATAACCGCGCCGGCAGCCGACCGCTAGCGTGCATCGGGCGGGGCGACTGGAACGGGTGTCAGGAGTGCTGAGAGCGGACGTCCGATAACCGCACAGCCAGACGCTTGATTCGATGACGTGCATGAAATAGTGCGCACCACGACACCATGATGCCTGAGACAGCGAGGATGAGTAGCGAGCCGATGACAGCCCCCGACAACCCGCGCCAATTCTACCACGGCACCCGGGCCGACCTTAAACCGGGAGACCTGATCGAAGCCGGCTACAGCTCCAATTACGGCGCGAGAAAGCAGGCAGCCTGGGTCTATCTGACCGGCACTCTGGATGCGGCAATCTGGGGTGCAGAGCTGGCCGCTGGTGACGGACGGGAAAGGATCTATATCGTGGAGCCAACCGGCCCGATCATGGACGACCCCAATCTTACGGACAAGAAATTTCCCGGCAATCCGACGCAGTCCTATCGCTGCCGCGAGCCGCTCAGGATCACGGGCGAGGTCACCGAGTGGCAGGGCCACTCCCCCGAGCGGCTGAAGGAGATGAAGGACCATCTCGAACGGCTGAAGGCGCAAGGCATCGAGGCAATCGATTGATCGCTAAATCCTGCGATTGCCAAGCTTGGCTCTGACCTACGGTCGGCGGCAGTCGCCGCGAAATACGGCTCCACGTCCGCAATGGGTCCGCGAGTTGTCGTTCCTTGCAGGTTGGAGAGCGGATGCTCCTTTTCATCTCGTCGCGAACGTGATGATCTCCGGGCTCGAAGGGCCAAGTGGGCTGCCGTCAAAGCCGCCGAATTGCTGTTCGATCCGTAGCCCCGCGTTCCCCAGCAGGCTCGATAAGGCGTCCATGTCGAGGAATCGCAAGGTGCTGCGACTAACTTGCGGAAGGCTCGGATGCTTTCCGCCGAACCTGTGGGTGAATGTCACCGTCTGTCCGTCGAACGGCATGATCACCTCTGTTGTGATCTGCACCAGAGACCCGTCAGGTAGCTCAACGACGACCGCATTTTCGGGTGTCCAGCGTTCCCACGCCCGCACCGAAGGGTTCCGCGTTTCGAACGCAAAGCATCCGCCTGGCACAAGGGCCTGTTGCGCAGCCGCCATGAAATCCCCCAGGTCTTCGTCGCTGACAAGGGCCTGGAATGCGTGCCCCGTCATCACAATGAGATCAAACTCGGCTGTCCAGCCCGCCGATTGGAGATCGCCGAGGACCCATTCGATATCCGTGCGCGTTCGTGCGCGATTCAACACGCCGGGTGCTGGGTCGATGCCGCAGAGCCGCCCTGAATGTCCGGCCAGGCGTGCCTCGTGAAGGAGGGTGCCCGTTCCACATCCGACATCAAGCACCGCGTCTGCTGTTAGAATGCGGGGCAGGTAGAAATCATAGTCGTCGCGCGCAGATCTCGGGTGCCAGGCATCGTAGACGGCAGCGAGATATGGGTCGGCGAAAAGGTGATCGACCATAGGCGGTATTCCCAATCAACTTTGACTGTGCGAGCGGTGTCGCCGCGAGCATATAGCCCACAAGTCGCGCCGCTTCTTACCGCACGACCTCGCGGTGGCGGCCGGGCAGGCGGGTGGCGATGAGCTTGTCGATGCGGCGGCCGTCGAGATCGACCACCTCGAAGCGCCAGCCTTGCGCGTCTACACATTCGCCGGTCGCCGGCAGATGGTGCAAATGCGACAGCACATAGCCGGCGACGGTTTCGTAGTCGCGGTTCTCGGGCAGGTCGATGCCGAGGACCTCCGCCATCTCGTCGGCCTGCATGTAGCCGGCGAGCAGCCATGAGCCGTCCTCGCGCTTGACGGCGTTTTCCTCGTCGCCGGCATCGAGGTCCGAGCGGAAGACGCCGGTGATCGCTTCCAGAATGTCGGCCGGGGTGACGATGCCTTCGAAATGGCCGTATTCGTCATGCACCAGCGCCATCGGCACGTCGGATTCCTTCAGCGTCGCAAGCACGTCCAGCGCGTCGGCCTGGTCATGCACGATTGGCGCGGCGCGTACGTGCCGGCGCGGGTCGAGGGCGCGGCCGCCGAGCATTGCGGCCAGCACGTCGCGGGTCTGGACGACGCCGATCATGGCGTCGACGCCGCCGTCGCCGGCCGGCAGGCGCGAATGCTGGGTGTCCATCAGCAGCTTCCTGATGGCGGCCTCGTCGGCTTGCAGATTGATCCAGTCGACCTCGGTGCGCGGCGTCATCACCGCGCGCACGGCACGGTCGCCGAGCCGCATGACGCCGGCGATCATGCGGCGTTCGTCGGATTCGATGGTGCCGTGGTGCTCGGCTTCGGCGACCAGCATCTTGATCTCCTCGTCGGTGACCTTGTCCTCGCTCTGGCCGTGCTGGCCAAGCAGCCACAGGAGGGCGCGGCCGGAAAAGTCGAGCAGGAAGACCAGCGGCGCCGAGACGCTGGCGAGGATGGTCATTGCCGGAGCGACCCTGACGGCGACCCGTTCGGGATCGCGCAAGGCGATCTGCTTGGGCACCAGTTCGCCGATGATCAGCGAGCCATATGTTATGATGGCGACGACGATGCCGACGCCGAGCGGGTCGGCGAGGCTTTCGCGGACGCCGGCCGACGCCAGGAAGGTGGCCAGCCGCTCGCCGAGCGTGGCGCCGGAAAAGGCGCCGGACAGGACGCCGACCAAAGTGATGCCGATCTGCACCGACGACAGGAATTTTCCCGGATTGGCGCCTAGCGCCAGAGCCCGGCCGGCGCCCTTGATGTTGCGGTCGATCATCGTCTTGAGGCGCGCCGGGCGCGACGAGACGATGGCGAGCTCGGACATCGACAGAAGGCCGTTCACGCAGATGAGGACGACCACGATGGCAATTTCAGCATAAAGCATGCCGGGTCCATAGCATTGCCGCGCGGTTTTCGAAAATAGAACGGTCGCGCTTTTTAAATTTAGCGAGCCGGGCAATCAGGCGGCACCTCATGCGGCATCCCAGGGCGGCGCGGAAAAATGCTCGATCAGGGCGTCGACGACGACGCGCACCTTTGGCGCGAGGTTGCGTGTTACCGGCCAGATGGCATGCACCACCGTGTTTTCGACAAGACAGTCCGACAGAACCATTTCGAGCTTGCCGCGCCTGATGCTGTCGGCCGTCAGCCATGTCGGCAGATAGACGATGCCGCAGCCGGCCAGTACCGCATCGAGCATCGGTTCGCCGTGGCCGAGCACCAGCCGCGCCTTGGGTGCGAATTTTTCGAGGCGGCCGTTGACATGCCTGACGGTCCACGGATGGACCGTGCCGTCGCGGCCATAGCCGATGAGGCTGTGCCTGGCCAGGTCCTCGATCGAGTGCGGCCTGCCATGGGCGTCGAGATAGGCGGGGGCGGCGACGATGGCCGAACGCTGGGCATAGATGCGGCGCGCGGCGAGCGACAAGCTGTCGTCCAGGTCGCCCATGCGCACCGCCAGGTCGATGCCTTCCTCGATCAGGTCGACGCGCCGGTCGTTGAACGAGATTTCCATCGTCAGATCCGGGAATTTTTTGGAAATGCCGAACAGCAGCGGGGCGACGCACCGGCGGCCGAAAGCCAAAGGCAGGTCGACGCGCAGCCGGCCGGAAGGCACCTGCTTGCGCGATGCCAACAGCGACTGGGCGGCTTCGATCTCGGCCAATGCCCTGACGCAGGCTTCGTAATAGCTCAGGCCCTCGCTGGTCGGGCTGAGGCTGCGGGTGGTGCGGTTGAGCAGGCGAACGCCCAACCGCTGTTCCAGCTGTGCGATCGACTTGCCGACCGCCGATTTCGTGACATGCAGCCGTGCGCCGGCGCCGGTGAAGCTGCCGGCCTCCACCGTATGAACGAATGCGACGATGCCTTGCAAATTGGCCGATTCCAATGAAGCGCTCCTATTATAGAGTTTTGCTCCTTAATCTGTTGCAGAACATGCCACATGGAAGCACTTTTCTCCATAGTGAAACGGCGTAAATGTCTCGCGCAACCATCAACCACGGAGCGCGAACCAAATGAGCACCGAAAACAGATCCTGGCAGATGAACGGTTTCGGCCTGTCCAGGCTGAAGCCGGCTGAGGGAAAGCTGCCCCAACCCGGGCCGCATGATCTGCTGGTACGCGTCACAGCGATATCGCTGAATTACAAGGACAGGATGATCGTCGATGGCGTGCTGATACCGGACCTCAGCTTTCCGTTCGTGCCGACATCGGACGCGGTGGGCGAGGTGGTGGCCATCGGCGGCAAAGTCAGCCGCTTCGGCATCGGGCAGCGCGTGCTCGGCCAGGTGATCGCCGACTGGCCGGACGGCGACGCGCCGCCCGTGCTGCACAAGCATACGCTGGGTTCGTCACTGCCCGGGACGTTGTCCGAGCATGTGCTTTTTCATGAGGATGCCGCCGTGGCGGCGCCGCCGTCGCTCAGCGACGTCGAGGCATCGACGCTGCCGATCGCGGCGCTGACGGCGTGGTTCGCGCTGGTCGAGGCGGCCAAGCCGATCCCGGGCGAAACCGTACTCATCCAGGGCACCGGCGGCGTGTCGCTGTTTGCGCTGCAATTTGCCGCCGCCTTCGGCCTGCGCGCCATTGTCACCTCGAGCAGCGACGAGAAGCTGGAGCGGGCGAAGGCGCTCGGCGCCTGGAAGGGGATCAATTATCGCAGCCAGCCGGCATGGGACGAGGCGGCGCGCGAACTGACAAACGGGGCCGGCGTCAGGCATGTGCTGGAAATGGTCGGCGGCGACAATGCGCGGCGCTCGCTCAATGCGCTGGGCGCCGACGGCAGGCTGTCGCTCATCGGCCTTCTCGGCAGCATGGAGCTCAGTTTTCCGATCATTCCGTTCCTGCGCAACCGGATCGTCGTACAAGGCATATCGATCGGCCACCGCCGCGCTTTCGAGCGAATGAACCAGGCGATCGAGACGCTGGCGATCAAGCCGGTGATCGACAAGGTGTTTGGCTTCGACGACGTGCCGCAGGCATTTGAGCGTCTGGAGACGGGACCGTATGGCAAGATCGTGATCACCGTGCCCTGACCTCGTCGGGACGAAAATGGCTGTCAGACGGGAAGGCCGATTGCGCGCCTACGGCAGTTGCAGCAGGACGCCGATGATGGCCTTGCCGTCGGTGAAATAGGGATCGCCTTCGCCGTTGCGCCCGGTCTTTGTGGCGCCGACGCCTGGTATCTCGCTGGTCGAGATCAGCGTGCCGGCTGCGGAGAGGTCGCGCATCAGCGCATGGCGCTCGGCGTCGATGTCGGGGCCGATGTGGTGGGTGATCGCGCCGGTGTCATGGCTGAGGCCGACGCCGCGGTCGAAGCTTGCCGAGCCAAGCCAAAGCGGCCGGCCGTCGTCTCCGGTCGCATCGGTCTGCCAGAAGCGGACGTGGTGGCGCCGGTCGGCGCTGTCGCCGACCGGCTTTTCGAAGGCGAGGTCCTGGGCGCGTCCTTCGAACAGCAGCCGACTGACCGGCGCGTCGGGATAGGGGCGGTTAAACAGCACGCTTTCGCCGATCTCGATGGCGGTCTTCAGCGTGACCGCGTCTGCCGTATCCCAGCCGGCGACGGCAAAAGAATGGACAAGCTCCTTCTTGGTGCCGACAAGGCCGACATTGATCGGATCGCCCGGAATGCCTTGCGGCGTATGCGTCACCATCTCGAATTGGCGGCTGCGAAAATTGCGGTCCCGCAACGTCCAGAACTCAGGCGCGGCGAAATAGGCGAGCGAGAGATAAGCGGCACAGCATGCCACCAACCAGGTCGTTGCACGTCGTCGAAGGCTTCGTTGGCTCAAGAGGCACCACCCAAGCGTCTGCGCACCATCTTAATCGGCGCAGCAGGTCTTGGGCAGGGGCCGCAATCACCGGCAGGCGCGATAGCCGTTCTTGCGGTACTTGATGTCGAAATGGAAATGGTTGCGGTGGTCGTAATTGTAGCCGGGGCCGAGCACGGTGGTGAAATACTGGCAGCCGTCGGCGCGCACATTGTTGAGGAAGCCGCGTGTGCGGAAGGCGAACAGGCCGGGCTTGCGGACGTCGATGTCGTTGCCATTGTTGAGCTCGATGCTCATCACGTCGAGCGCATTGCCCTTGCCGTGTTCCGACAAAACACCTTCGCCGGCGATCCTGCGGCAGGAATAGCTCGAGCCCTGGTGAATGGTCTTGACGCCTGAAAAATAGCGCCAGCGGGCCGACGGGACGAGTTCGTTCCTGGTCCAGCCGGCAAAGGTGGCGGCCATGTCGCAGGTCAGCGTCGCGGCCGGCTTCATCTCGACGCTGCCGATGGCCGAGACCTTGACCGGATAGTCGATGCCGCACTGGCCTTCATGGATCGGCGCAACGTCGGTGTAGACGACGCCGAGGCGTTTCAGTTCCTTGCGGCAATCGATCTCTGCGGCCGGCATCTGTTCGGCCGGCGACATCGGGTTATCCAGGCGCGGATAGGCGGCCGTCATATAGGGATTGGACGGGACGAGACGCTGCATGCCGGAATATTCCGGGCCGGAATCTTGCGGGCCGGAATATTGTGGGTCGGAATTGGGCGGGACGGCAGCGGTCTGGCTGCCGACGTCGACGGCCGGCTGCAGCGACAGCACGCTGCCGGTGTTGCAGGCCGAGACCGCCGCAATGGCAAGCATGGCGGCAAGCCTGCCGGCCATGTGCGCGCATTCTGTGTGCCGCGCAGCGGCAAACGCAGCGCGAAATAGCCCGGCCATCGGAAGGGTTCCCTGTCCCTGGATGGCACAGACTCTAAACCTGAAGAGTAAAGGAAAAATCAGCGGCTGCGTTCACGCCTGCGGCTAAATTGCGGCGCCCATTATCGGCGGCCGAGGTCATTGGCAAAACGTGCCGCCATTGCGGCGCGGTTCGAGGTCGAAGTGGAGATGCAGCGAATGATCGGCATCGCTGCCGGGGCCAAGCACGGTCTTGAACGGCCCGCAGGCCGCCTTGCGCACTGCATCCAGGAATTTCGCGTCCTTCTCCGGCGGCGTTGGACCGACATCGATCTCTTTGCCGTCGGAGAGCGTGAAGCTGGCGATGTCGAGCGCGTTGCCGAAGGCGTGCTCCGACAGTTTGCCGCCGGCGTGGCGCGGCCGGCAGACGAAGGCGGAGGCCTGGCCGATCGATTTGATATCCGTGCCGAACTCGGCCTTTGCGGCAGGCTGGATGACCGAAGCAGCAAAGCGGACGGCCGCTTCCGCCATCTGGCAATTGAGCTCGGGCTCCGGGCCGATGGCGATGGATTTGCCGAGTGTCTTCAGCACGATCGGGTAGGGGATCGAGCAACCGACCGCCGTATCATGCTCGGGCTTGCGCTCCTCGAAATCGACGCCCATCGACTTCAGCCGCCTGCGGCAGGCCAACTCCTCGCCCGGCATTTCTTTCCCGGCAATGGCGGCCGATCGAGGATCTGGAAGGATTTTTTGCTCCGCCTTTTTGTCTGCCTCGGCCGGGTTTGGTGGCGCGCCCGGTGGGCTTGCCGGCGGCTCAGCCCGCGCCGGCTTTTCGGGCCGCTGCGGTGCAATCGCCGGCGGCTCCGGCTGCTCGGTCTTTGGTTCGCCATTTTGGGGCTGGCCGCTCTGGGGCTGGCCGTTCTGGGACTGACCGCCTTGGGGCTGAGTGGCCTGGGGCGGCTCCGGAGCATCCTCCGGGCGCGGTTCGGGGACCGGGATCTCGGTTGGTAGCGGCGGAGTGATTTGCCGGTTGAACTGCGGAACCGGTGCAGTTTGCGGTAGTTCGGGCGCCTTGGCTAAAACGGATCCCGTCAGCGACGTAGCCGCAACGACCAGCATCAATCTGTCCAATCTGAAAAGGCCAAACGCCGCCATTAGTTCGCAACGGCCAGAATGCGGGGAAGTTGCCTTGGGCGAGGGGGGCGGCCGATCACAATCGGTAACCGCGCCGTCACGCGCCGATCGCTTCCAGGCCTTCCTCGAGCCAGTCCGCCAGCAGCGGCATGCCGAGCAGATATTTTGCCGTGCGCTTGTTGGCGCGCTCGCGGGCGGCGGCCAGCGCGTCCGTCCATTCCGTAGCGTCATAGTCGCCGCGGCCGACCCAGGCCAACGCAATCAGTTCGGCCGCTTCGTCGACATTGAGATCGTCGATCAGCTCGCGCAGTTCCTCCTCGGTGAGATCTTCGGAACTTTCCTCGGCAAGGCCGTCATGATGGTGGTTGTCGTGCGCGTTGCCGTCGAGCTCTACCTCGTGCTCGGCGCCGTCGGCATAGTCTTCGTTGACGGCGGCGCTGAGCGCCTTCGCCTTGAGGATGAACAGGCGCACGGTGTCGGGACCGATCGAAAGCTCCCAGTCTCGTTCAACGCGTTGCTGCACCGGCCGTCTCCCTGCTTCGTGCTCGGTCGGCCCGATGATAGCGGATTTGCAGCGCTCGTCACGTTCTCTCGCGCGTCGGCGTTAATCGTGAAGCATGATTTCCGATGCCCTCTGTTCCCGGGATAAGATGGCCTTCCTGGGAGAGATCGCCGTTTTGAGGTAGGATGGCATTTTCCGGGGACGAAACGGCTTCGGCCCGGCGTTAGTGTTGCATTGTCAGGTTCAAAGGAGAGTTCGATGCGCAGACGATTGCTGATTTACGCCATGGCCATCGCCGCCCTGCCGCTGATTGCGGCTCCGGCGTTTTCGGCTGGTGAAGGCGGGGGAGGTGGTGGCGGCGGCGGCGGCAATGGCGGCGGCGGCGGCCAGAGCCAGTGCAAGAAGGGGGAGGCCTGGGACAAGAAGCAGAAGAAATGTGTCTCGCCGAAGCAAGGTATGCTGGACGACGACAGCATCTATGATGCCGGTCGCGCGCTGGCGATGGATGGACGCTATGACGAGGCGATCGCCGTGCTCAGCCTCGCCGCCAACAAGCAGGACCCGCGCATCCTCAACTATCTCGGCTATTCGCACCGCCATTCCGGCCGCATCACCGTCGGCCTCGGCTATTACGAGGAAGCGCTGCGCATCGACCCCAATTACACGCTGGTGCGCGAATATCTCGGCGAGGCACACCTGCAGATCGGCGATCTTGCCGGCGCCCAGGAACAGCTCCGCGAAATCGAGAAGCGCACGGGCAAGGGATCTCGCGAATACGGCATGCTTTCTGAGCAGATCGATCACTTCATGAGGAGCTAATCCGACCTCCGGGACGCTGCTCATAACCGGCTGCGGCGATCGCAGCCGGTTTTTTGCTATGCTGCACATGCTGCCCCGAACCGGAATTGGCCTCACGGTACACGTGATGCGCTCCTTGACGTTAGGTCAGCCGCGCCATCGGTGGATGATTTTTCAAAATCCGACTTTTTGGACGTGAAAAACCCGCGAACATTGCTATATCTTGCAAGATTGTGGTGAGACGGTTCCGTTAGCGAGGCTGCCGGACCGTTTTCTTTTTGTACCATCGACAAGGTCGCTCCCGATTGCGGGGGCGGCGGCAGGAAAGGTCAGGCATTATGAACAAGGTCCCGATGACAGGCGAGGGGTTCGCGTCATTGAAGGAAGAACTGCGCTGGCGCCAGCAACAGGAGCGGCCGCGTATTATCGAGGCGATTTCCGAAGCGCGCTCGCATGGCGACCTCTCCGAAAATGCCGAATATCACGCGGCAAAAGAGGCACAGAGCCTCAATGAGGGCCGGGTCAACGAACTCGAGGACCTGATCGCGCGGGCCGAGGTGATCGACGTCACCAAGCTCAGCGGCGACAAGGTCAAGTTCGGCGCCACCGTGGTGCTGGTCGACGAGGATACCGAGGAGAAAAAGACCTACCAGATCGTCGGCGACCAGGAAGCAGACGTGAAGTCCGGCCGCATCTCGATCTCCTCGCCGATCGCGCGTGCCCTGATCGGCAAGGAAGTCGGCGATGCCATCGAGGTCAATGCGCCGGGCGGCGCCAGGGGCTACGAGATCGTCCAGGTGCAGTTCATCTAGGACCTTTTGATAATTCTACTCTGGCGGCCGACTAGCGCGGTTTTCTGCGCTTCCGGTGCTCACGTACTTTAAGTACGCTCCGCTCCGGTTCTCGAAAACCACGCTATTCGACTCGCCAGAGCGAATTCTGAAAAGGTCCTATGCAGCGCCTTGTAATTTAAGCGCCAGCAATCTCTCGGCTTCCGCCATCACCTCCGGCGGCGTGACGCTACGGCCGGGCCTCGCCAGCAGCGTCGATGAGAATGGCCCGCGTGGCCCCGTCAGGCCGGGCTCCGTCGCCAGGAACACCGCCACCGTCGGCAGACCGAAAGCGCTGGCGAGATGGGTCAGGCCGGTGTCGGCGCCGATGACCAGCGCCGAGCCGCCGATGACAGCGGCGATCTCGGCAAGCGGCGACCTGGGAAACACCACGGTCTGCGCAACGGCGCCGGCGATCGCCTCGGCAACCGCCTTTTCCCGGTCGTTCGACCAGGTGGTGACCGGCGTCATTCCCGTGCCCACCAGCAGGCGGGCGGTTTCGATCCAGTCCGCGACCGGCCATTTCTTGTCCTCGCGGCTGGTGCCGTGCAGCAGGAAGGCGGTCTTTTCGCCGACAAATCTTCCGGCTGGCGGCACGATGCCCGATTCAAGCCGGGAAAAATCCGGCTCGTAGCCGAGCGCCAGCCCGAACAGCCGTCTCGTGCGCTCGATGGCATGCAGGCCGCGCGGCACGGCGTCGCGATGGCCATAAAACAGGCTCGCCGAAGGCTCGCGGGCGCTCGACCGGTCGAAACCGGCGATCGGTGCTGCCGCCAGCCGTGCCACCAGCGCCGATTTCAGCAAGCCTTGTGCATCGAGGACAAGGTCGTAGCGGCAATCTCGCAAGGCGCGGCGCAAGCCGACCACTTCCCGCCACGTGCCGGGCTGGAGCAGCTTCCTGCGCCAGCGCCGGATCGCCACGCTGTGGATGGTTTGGATGGCTGGATACAGCGCCACGATTCCGGCAAATGCCTCTTCCACGCACCAGTCGAAGGAGATATCCGGCCGGGCGCGGCGCGCATCCTCGACCGCCGGGAAGGTGTGGATGACGTCGCCCATCGACGACGTCTTGACGATCAGCACCTTCATGCGGCGGCCGGCATTTCCAGCAGCCGCTCCGCCGCAGCCACGACCCGTTCGACCTCCAGCGTCTTCAGGCAGTTGAGATGGCCGAGCGGGCAGGTCTTTCTGTGGCAGGGCGAACAGGACAGGCCGAGCCAGACCAGTTCGCGGCGCTCGGCGAGCGGCGGCGTGTTCTCAGGCGAGGTCGAGCCGTAGACGGCGACGACCGGCGTGCCGACGGCGGCGGCGACATGCATCAGCCCGCTGTCGTTGGAGACGGCGAGCCTCGCCGCCGCGATCAGGTCGATGGCATCCTCGAGCCTTGTCTGGCCGGCGAGATCGACGGCGCCCGACGCCAGCGCGGCGATTTCAGCCGTCACCTGGGCGTCGTTCTTCGATCCGAACAGTGCGACGCCAAACCCTTTCGCCATCATCTCGCGGGCAAGCCCGGCATAGTGTTCGCTCGGCCAGCGCTTGGCCGGGCCGAATTCGGCGCCCGGCATCAGTGCCACGAATTTCCCCGGCGTCAGCCCGAAACGGCCGAGCAGTGCCGCCTGGCTGGCTTGATCGACCGCAAGCTTCGGGGCCCGGAAGGCGCCGCCCCGGGCAAGGCTGAAATAGGCCTGCGCGGTGCGCCGTTTCAGGCGATCGGGCAACGGCACGATGTCGGTCAGCAGCCCATAGCGCATTTCCTTGAGATGGCCGACGCGGCGCGGAATACCGGCAAAGAACGGGATCAGCGCCGATTTCCAGCTTCCCGGCAGGACAAAGGCCATGTCGTAGCGGCCGCGCAGCAGGCGGCCGAAGCGCCTTCGGATGCGGAATTCGAACGCGCCGGATTTCAGCGGCACGTCGATCTGCTGGCGGATTTCGGGCATGCGCTTGACCAGCGGCGCTGCCCAGGCCGGCGCCAGCACGTCTATGGCGGCATCCGGATGAAGCTCCCTCAGCGCCGAGAATAGGCACTGGGCCATCACCATGTCGCCCACCCAGCGTGGGCCGATCACGAGGATCGTTGGGCTTTCAGCCATTCGACATAGTCTCTGACGCCGGTTTCCACTGTGCGGAACTGGCCATTGTAACCGGCTGCGCGCAAGCGGGACATATCAGCTTGCGTAAAGCTCTGGTAGCTGCCCTTGAGGTGGTCGGGAAACTCGATGAACTCGATCTGGCCTTGGCCGAGCGTATCGATCACCGTTTCGGCAATGGCGCGGAAGGGCTGGGCCTTGCCTGTGCCGCAGTTGAAGATGCCGCTCGAACCGCGTCTCCACAGCCACAGATTGACGTCGGCGACATCGCCGACATGGATGAAATCGCGGCTCTGCTCGCCGGGCCCGAAACCGTCATAGGCGCCGAACAGCTTGGGGTTTTCGCCGCGTTCGACCTGGTTGAACAAATGGAAGGCAACAGAGGCCATGGCGCCCTTGTGCGCCTCGCGCGGTCCGTAGACGTTGAAATAACGCAGGCCCGCCACCGGCGAATGATCCGTATCGAATACGGTACGGCGGACATAGTCGTCGAACAGCTTTTTCGAATAGGCATAGACGTTGAGCGGGCGTTCGTATTGCGGCTCCTCGCGGAACTCGGCGCCGCCGCCATAGACCGAAGCGGACGAGGCATAGAGGAAGGGCACGCGCAGGGCCAGGCAGGCGTGCAGCAGGCGCTTCGAATAGGTGTAGTTGACCTCCATCATGAACTTGCCGTTCCATTCGGTGGTGGTCGAGCAGGCGCCCTGGTGGAAGACGGCCTCGATGCGGCCGAGGTCTCCGGCCTCCATCCGCGCCAGGAAATCGTCCTTGTCGAGATAGTCGGCGATCTCGAGATCGGCGAGGTTGGCGATCTTGTGGCCGTAGGTGAGGTCGTCGACGACGAGGATGTCGCTGAAACCGTCGGCGTTGAGCGCGGCGACGATGTTGGAACCGATCATGCCGGCGCCGCCCGTGACGATGATCATGAAAGCCTCTGGTACCTTGTGCCGGTTGTAGCCCTTGTGGGATTCTGGCCTTATAGGGGAGGCGGGCCGGGCTGTCGACAAAGCAGGTGGCGGGCGGCCGGATGAGCGCCATAGTGGCGCCGCAAAGGTCACGTTTCAGTCGGCCTGCCGGCCGACCGGCGACAGGAGCAAGGCAATGCCGTCAACCGAACTGCTTGTCGCCTTTTTTGCCACCACGGCGATCTTCGCCTATATCCCCGGCCCCGCCATGCTCTATGCCGCCGCGCAAACCATGGCGCGCGGCCGCTGGTCCGGCCTGATGGCGGCGCTCGGCATCCATCTTGGCGGCTACGTTCATGTCTTCGCCGCCGCTGTTGGCCTGTCGGTGCTTTTCCATGCCGTGCCGGTGCTTTACATGGCAGTCAAGCTGGTCGGTGCGCTGTATCTGATCTGGCTCGGTGTTTCGCTGTTTCGCGCCAAGGCGCAAGGCGATGCCGTCTTGCCGGGAATTCAGCCGAAATCTGCCCGCCGCGCCTTTTTCGAGAGCGTTGCCGTTGAGGTGCTCAACCCGAAAACGGCGATTTTCTTCATGGCGTTCCTGCCGCAATTCATCGATGCCTCGGCAGCGTTTCCGGTCTGGCTGCAGTTCGTCGTGCTTGGAACGATCGTCAATTTGATGTTCTCGTCGGCCGACATTGTTTGCGTGGTGCTGGCCGGCGCGGTGATCGCCAGGCTGCGGCAGTCGAGCCGGGCGCAGCGCCTGATGCGGCGCGCCGGCGGTACGGTGCTCGTCGGGCTGGGCATGCATGTCGCGTTGCAGAAAAGCTGACGCACTGTCTCGCCGCCGCGATCGGTCGAAGGCCTACCGTTGCGTCGGCTGAAATTGCGGTATATCGGCATCGCCTTGAACGGCCGGCCCTGCCAATCGAGTTTCCCTGTCACTGAAATCGGCTCTCCCGCGCGTTGACATGATCAAGCTTCCTTCACCCGAACCTCTTCACCGCGCCATCTCGCGCTTCGGCAACGCCACCGTGCTGGTGGTCGGCGATTTCATCCTCGACCGTTTCGTCAATGGCGTGATCGAGCGCATTTCGCCGGAAGCGCCGATCCCCGTGCTGCACGGGCGCGGCGAAACGCTGGCCATGGGCGGCGCCGGCAATGTCGTCGCCAATATCGTTTCGCTCGGCGCTGCCGCGATACCGGTCTCGGGGATCGGCGCTGACGAGGCCGGCAAGAACGTCATGCGCATGCTCGGCGAATTTCGCGTCGACACCGGCGGGCTGGCGCAGGATGCCGATCGCATGACCTCGTCCAAAAGCCGGTTCAGCGCGCTCAACCAGCAGGTGCTGCGTTTCGACGAAGAGGAAATCAAGCCGCTGGGCGATGCCGAGCGCGCGACATTGGTCGGGCATTTTCGCGAAGCGCTGGCGCGCGCCGACATCGTCATCCTGTCCGACTATGGCAAGGGCGTGCTGCTCGGCGGCGTCGCCGGCGAGCTGATCTCGATTTGCCGGGAAGCGGGCAAGCCGGTGCTGGTCGATCCGAAGGGCAGCGATTATGCGCGTTATGCCGGCGCGACGGCAATCACGCCCAACCGCAAAGAACTCGGCGAGGCGGTCGGGCGCGCAGTGTTTGCCGACGACGAAATCGAGGCGGCGGCGCGCCAGCTGATTTCGGCGCACGGTTTCGATTTCGTCGTCGCGACGCGCAGCGAAAAGGGCATGAGCGTCGTCGGTGCGGACGACGCCCGCCATATCGCCACGCAGGCGCGCGAAGTGTTCGACGTTTCGGGCGCCGGCGACACGGTGATCGCGACCTTCGCGCTGGCCCTGGCGGCAGGGGCCGATCGCGTCATGGCCGGATCCATCGCCAACGCAGCCGGCGGCGTTGTCGTCGGCAAGCGCGGCACGGCGCGGCTGACGATCGAGGAACTCACCGGTGCGCTGTTTCGCTCGCACGGCCCGGTTGCCCACAAGGATGCCATCCTCGATGCCGCCGCCGCGGCGCGGCTGGTGGGGGCCTGGAAGGACGAGGGCTTGAGCGTCGGTTTCACCAATGGCTGTTTCGATATCCTGCATGCCGGCCATGTCAGCCTGTTGCATGCGGCGCGCAGCCAGTGCGACCGGCTGGTGCTCGGCCTCAACAGCGATGCCTCGGTGCGCCGGCTGAAAGGGCCGGGACGCCCGGTCAACGACCAGCATGACCGGGCCTGCGTGCTGGCAGCACTTGCCTCGGTCGACGCCGTCGTCATCTTCGAGGAGGATACGCCGCTTTCGCTGATCGAGGCGCTGAGCCCCGACATACTGGTCAAGGGCGCCGACTATACGGTCGATCAGGTGGTTGGCGCCGATGTCGTGCAGAAGGCCGGCGGGCGCGTCGTGCTGGTCGATCTCGTCGCCGGCAAGAGCACGACCGGCACCATCGGCAGATTGCGCGCCGGGAACTGAGGGTTTCATGTCCGAACTGAACGATTACCTGGTCCGCTCGGCGGCTGCGATTTCGGCGATGGTGGAGCGCGACCTGACCAGCGAGATGGAGCGGGCGGTCAACGCCGTCGTCGCCGCGCTTTCGCAGGGCAAGGTGCTGCTGATAGCCGGCAATGGCGGCTCGGCCAGCGACGCCATCCACATCGCCGGCGAGTTGGTCGGCCGCTTCCTCAGGGAGCGCAAGGCCTACAACGTCATCGCGCTGCCGGCCAACGCGGCAGTGCTGACCGCCTGGGGGAATGATTACGGCTTCGACACGGTGTTTGCACGCCAGGTCGAGGCGCATGGCTCGGCGGGCGCCGTGCTGCTCGCCATCTCGACCAGCGGCAATTCGCCAAGCATCCTCGCCGCCGCCCAACAGGCGCGCATGATGGGCATAACGGTGATCAGCCTGACCGGCGACACCGGCGGCAAGCTGAAGCCGCTCTCCGACATCCTGCTCAACGTACCCTCGACCTCGACGCCGATCATCCAGCAGGGGCATCTGTGCCTCTATCACCATTTGTGCGAAATGGTCGAAGAGCGCCTCTGCGACGCGGGGTGATCGGGCATTCGGAGTTGATGCCGTGGGCGAAGCTGCAATCTCCCCCGAAAGGGGGGAGATCGGCAAATTCATCGAGGTCGCCACATTTTGTTCTTGCTTTGTGCCGGCAGCTATGCTACTAATTTGGGTATGGTGATGATTCCCACCGACGACCCGCTCCCGAGGCGGGTTTTTTGTTTCCGGTTTTTTGTTTCTCAGGCGCCTTGCCTGGTCTCTCAAGCCGAAAACGCCACCAGCCCTTCGTCTTTGACCCGCCGGATGGTCAGCGCGGTTCGCACCGTATCGACATTTGGGGCCGAGGCCAGTTCCTCGATGACGAAGGTCTGGAAGGTGCCGAGGTCGCTCGCTACGCAATGCAGCAGGAAATCGGACTCGCCCGACACCATCCAGGCATCGCGAACGATCGGCCAGCCGCGGGTTCGCTCGGCGAAGGTCTTGAGCTCGGCGTCGGCCTGGTGATGCAGGCCGATCAGGCAGAAGGCGACGACGTCGAGGCCGAGCGCCGGTGCGTTGAGCAGTGCGCGGTAGCCGCGGATGATGCCGGCCTCTTCCAACCGCCGGACGCGGCGCAGGCACGGCGGCGCCGAAATGCCGACGCGGCCCGACAGTTCGACATTGGTCATGCGTCCGTCCTGCTGAAGCTCGCGCAGGATCTTCCAGTCGATGGCATCGAGATCGGCCTTGATCGGCATGGTGGCTTCCGTGCGGCTTCCGTGGTGACGCGAAAGAATCTTTCGCGACTTTGTAGTTAAACGACTTTGCTGTCTATTCCATCCGCTGGATCGAGGATTTTCGCATCATCTTGCTGCGGGTTGCTTGTCGCCGTCGCCGGCGCCGAAGCTTTCCGGGGACGAACGGCAACTTGCCTTGCTGGCGTCGCAGGCAACACTTACATTACGCGCAACAATCGACGAGAGTTCATGCCACAATCCATGGCTGCTCCCCCGCAGAGGCTTTTCATGATCACCAAGCACGCGCCTGTTCTCATCATCGGCTCCGGCCCTGCCGGCTATACGGCGGCGATCTATGCCGCCCGCGCCATGCTCAAGCCGATGCTGGTCGCCGGCCTGCAGCAGGGCGGGCAACTGATGATCACCACCGACGTCGAAAACTATCCGGGCTTCGCCGAACCGATCCAGGGTCCATGGCTGATGAGCGAAATGCTCAGGCAGGCCGAGCATGTCGGCACCGACATCGTCAACGACATCATCACCGAGGTCGACCTCAACGTGCGGCCGTTCCGCGCCAAGGGCGATTCCGGCACGATCTATACCGCCGACGCGCTGATCATCGCCACCGGCGCTCAGGCGAAATGGCTGGGCATCCCGAGCGAACAGACCTTCATGGGGTTTGGCGTTTCGGCCTGCGCCACCTGCGACGGCTTCTTCTACCGCGGCAAGGATGTCGCGGTGATCGGCGGCGGCAATTCGGCGGTGGAGGAAGCGCTCTATCTCTCCAACCTGGCCAAGAGCGTCACCGTCATCCACAGGCGCAGCGATTTCCGCGCCGAGCGCATCCTGCGCGAGCGGCTGCTGCGGAAAGACAATGTCCGCGTCATCTGGGACACGGTGGTCGACGAGGTCACCGGCCGGCCCGGCAAGGCGCCGATGCCGCCTTCGGTCGAAGGGCTGAAGCTGCGCAACGTGGTGACTGGGCAGGAGATGCATCTGGTGGTCGACGGCGTGTTCGTGGCGATCGGCCACGCGCCGGCGGTCGAGCTGTTTGCCGGCAAGCTGAAGCAGAAGCCGAACGGCTATCTGTGGACGGCGCCGGATTCGACCCGCACCGACATGCCGGGCGTGTTCGCCGCCGGCGACGTGACCGACGATATCTACCGCCAGGCGGTGACGGCTGCCGGGCTCGGTTGCATGGCCGCGCTCGAGGCGGAAAAATATCTGGCAGGGATCGAGGTTCACCGCGAAGCGGCGGAGTGATTGTTCGACAAGCGGCTGAGAAGAGCCGCGCAAAAGCCTGATTTTTCATTCAGACGCCATAACAGGCGGACGCCAGAAAACAGGACGAGGGGAAATCATGGCGTTGGATTGGGACAAGCTACGCGTGTTTCACGCCGCAGCGGAAGCGGGGTCGTTCACGCATGCGGCGGAAACACTGCATTTGTCGCAATCGGCGATCTCCCGGCAGGTCAGCGCGCTCGAGCATGATGTCGGCGTCCCGCTGTTCAACCGCCACGCTCGCGGCCTGGTGCTGACCGAGCAGGGCGAGATGCTGTTCCGCACGGCGCACGACGTGCTGATGAAGCTCGAAACCATCAAGTCGCGACTGACCGAAACCAAGGACCGGCCCTCCGGCGTGCTCAGGGTGACGACCACGGTCGGCCTCGGCGCCGGCTGGCTGACCGAGCGCGTGCAGGAGTTCATCGAGCTCTATCCCGAGGTCAGCCTGCAGCTCATCCTGGCCAATGAGGAACTCGACCTCACGATGCGCCAGGCCGACTGCGCCATCCGGTTGCGCCAGCCGCAGCAGCCGGACCTTATTCAGCGCCGTCTGTTCACCGTGCATTTCCATCTCTACGCGGCGCCCTCCTATGTGAACAAACACGGCAAGCCGAATTCGATCGCCGAGCTGAAGGCCCATCGCATCGTCACCTTCGGCGTGCCGGTGCCGGCGCACCTGTCGGAACTGAACTGGCTGGAGACGGTCGGCGATTTCGAAGGCGGGCAAAGGGTGCCGACGCTGCAGATCAACGACATCCTATCGATCAAGCGGGCGGTGCAGGGCGGCGCCGGTATCGCCATGCTGCCCGATTACGTGGTCAGCAAGGATTCGGGGCTGGTGCAGTTGCTGCCCGAGACCGAGGTGCCGTCCTTCGATACTTATTTCGCCTATCCCGACGCGATGAAGAACCAGGCGAAGCTGCATGTCTTCCGCGATTTCATCATCGCCAAGGCGCGCAGCTGGTCGTTTTAGTTTCTAGTCAGCCCGCCGGCTTTCCGAGCAACGTCGGCGATTGGCGAAAGCTTCGGCGAAAGCGTCCTTCTCCCCGCCACTATACGGGGAGAAGATGGCGGTAGCCAGATGAGGTGCAGCACCAGCCTTTGTCGTACTTGGCTTGGCTCGGCGATGGGCAGTCCTGATATGTCGTGCCGCCCCTCATCGCCCTGCCGGGCACTTCTCCCCGTATAGTGACGGGGAGAAGGGGGCTGTATCGCCGGTTTCGCTAATTATCGGCTTCTGGGCTAGGAGCGCGCCGGCGTGCTGGCGCCGTAGCGCAAACCATCGACGAGCAGGGCAACCATGCGCCGCGCCTGGGCAGGGCCGCCACCATGTGCCGGCATGGCAAGGCTGGCGGCCGCCCCCAACAGGTCGCCCGGCTCGATATCGGCGCGCACCTCGCCGGCCGCGGCCGCTGCCTCTAGCAATGTTTGGAGCGCGGGCCGGAGCCGTTGGTTGAAATAGGCAGGCAAAGTCTCGAAGGCCGGATTGCCTGAGTACAAGGCTGCCGCGAGGCCGCGTTTTGCCGTGATGAAATCCACGTAGCGCTGCATCCACAGGGCCAGCGCTTCACCCGGCTCATGCTTCCTGGCCAGGATCGGCGCGGCGTCCGCACAGGCGTCAACCTCGTTGCGGAAGACGGCCACGATCAGGTCCGAGCGCTGTGGAAAGTGGCGGTAGACGGTGCCGACGCCGACGCCAGCCTTTTCCGCGATCTCTCGCACCGGAGCCTCCACGCCGGAGGTCGCGAACACCGCCATGGCCGCCCGGAGCAACGCGTCGATGTTGCGCCGTGCGTCGGCGCGCACGTGGCGATCCGCGCGGTCGCGGGGTTCCAGACCATCGCCTTGATCTTTCGTTTTGCCGTTCGGCGCTTTTTCGTCCATCAAATTGCCTCTTGCAAACGGAACCTTGTTCCGGATATATATGGAACGTGGTTCCGTTTGACTTGTATCTAGCACGGCAAGGCGGTGTTGGCCACACGTCGGTGCACAGAAGGAGATTACCATGCAGGACAAACCCGTCGCCCTGGTCACCGGGGCCAACAAGGGCATCGGTCTTCAGATCGCCAAGGATCTCGCGGCGAACGGCCTCACCGTGCTCGTAGGATCGCGCAGGCTCGAGCATGCGGAGGCAGCCGCAAAGAGCATCGGAGGGGATGCCCACGCCCTGCAGCTCGACGTCACCGACCAGGCGTCGATCGCCGCCGCGGCAGAGCGCATCCGTATCGAACTCGGCCGCCTCGACGTGCTGGTGAACAATGCCGGCATCTCCCATGCGGGAAAGCCGGGCAGGCCGCTCGAGGAGATCATCAACTCGGGCCGCCCGAGTGTTGCCTCTCTCGACGACGTACGCGCGGTGTTCGAGACGAACGTGTTTGGCGTCATCGCCGTCACGCAAGCGATGCTGCGGCTCCTTCGTGAGGCGCCGGCGGCACGTATCGTCAACGTATCGAGCGGCGCCGGCTCGCAAACATTGAACGCGGATCCGGCCTTTCCGTACCGCACTTCGTTTGGCGCCGTTTACAACCCGTCGAAGACGGCGGTCAACGCGATGACGCTCGCCTTCGCCATCGAGCTCCAGGAGACCGGCATCAAGGTCAACGCTGCGTGCCCGGGCTACACCGCGACGGAGCTGAACAACTTCGAAGGTCCGCGCACCGTCGAACAGGCCGCGCGGGAGCCCGTGCGCCTCGCGCTTCTCGACGCGAACGGTCCGACGGGCACGTTCTCGAACGAGGACGGCCCGCTGCCGTGGTGACGCAGCCTTCGAGGCTGCTTCAGCCGCGCCAAGGTGTCAGGCGGGGCAGCCAGCCTGGTACGGCGCGGCGGTAGGCTTCGTATTCGTCGCCGTAGCGGCGGGCAAGCGTCGGTTCCTCATATAGTTTCACGAAGGAGATCATGGCGGCCGCGGCGATGATTAGATAAGCAGCGACCGTCCAGCTCGAAAACAGCAGCGCCTGGCCGAGGACGATCGACAGCACGGCGACGTACATCGGGTTGCGGACATGGCGGTAGATGCCGCCGACGACCAGCCTTTCGGTCGGCGCGACCGGGGCGGGCGTACCCAGGCCCTCCAGGGCAAACCGGGCGAAGGCATGCAGCAGTATGGCTGTGCCGGCGATAACCAGCAGCCAGCCCACAGGAACGAAACCGGGCAGTCTCGACCAGGGCAGGCGATAGCGGTCGGTCAGCAGCCAAGGCACCAGTCCGGCGACCACGCCGGGCGCTGCAGCAAGGAAGATGACGCTGCCGGCGATCGCCGAAGCGGCCCGCATGGAGGTCTCCTTACCTAGAGCCTGTTCCATCCCGATAGAATCGGGTTGGAGCTCTATCTTCCTGTTCGACCGGGATCATGCTCCAAGGCGCGCCCTTGAACGGTCTCCTGCGACGCGCTTCAGGTCTTGTCCTTGGCATGTAAACCAAACCGCTGCACCCTCAGGTCAAGCTCGATGGCGGGCTTTTAGGCGACATGCACCAGCAAGGTCTGGCTGCCGAAAAAACAAACGCGTGCTGCACGATTCTACGTCATCCTGCGTTTTTCGACTTTCCGAGCAGGAATCGCTGCTGATTCGCGGCTGCAGATCGATTTTTCCCTTGCCGCACGCTGCATTTCAGCGATTCAACTGGTCCTATTGGGCTTCGGGACGGATTAGACCACAGCCGACGCCTTTTTGCATGTGTGTGTTGCAAAATAGATGCTTGTTTCTTGGGCATGAAGAGCACATATATAGATCATCTCCTGAGCGCGTTCTCCTCCCATTAGCGCTCTCGAGTGTTCCCCTCTGGAGGTTAGCCTTAACAGGCACTTCCAATCAAACTCAGCCGGGTCTTCATTGATCCGGCTTTTTTGTTGCCTGAAACCAACACATCGCCAGAAAATCGGCCGGAACGGCCGCGTAACAGTGACATGTAACCTCGGGTAACATGCCGCGGGCGCGCCAAATCGATTAAGCAGAACATAGGACGCGGTGTGGTTCGTCCGGGGGATGGGGGCATCACTCGGACGATCCGGGCTCAGGCGGCTACCGCGTCCGAACCTTCCTCCGCCGCCGGGCACCGGCGGCAAGTATGCGGCGGACCTGCCGTTTCGCCTCCCACGAAGACGGTCCGCAACGAAACGGCGCCCGGATGGTCCGGGCGCCGTTTCCTTGTGTGTCCCTTGTGTTCTGGCCGCCAGCTGCCGTTTCAGGCGGCCTTGCCGTTGGTGTTCAGCGCTTCGTCGGCCAACCGGCCGGTGAGTTCGGCCATGTGGTCGAAGACGGCCCGGTAGCTGGCGACACCCGCTGTGGCCGAACGCAGCTCGATGATGAGGTCGCCGATCTCGGCCTGCGGCATGGTCGCCTCGACCACGTCCCATCCCGGCCAATCGGGCCGCGCGTCGTAGCCGAGGATCTGGCCGCGCCGCTGCGGGATCAGCGCGATGATCTTCGACGTCGCATCCGACGGCGTGACGATCTCGACCTTCATTACCGGCTCGAGCAGCACCGGCGAGCACGCGGCCATGCCTTCCTTCATCGCCAGCTTCGCTGCCATCTGGAAGGCCATGTCGGAGGAATCGACCGCATGGTAGGAGCCGTCGGAGAGGTTGACGGCAACATCGACGACCGGGAAGCCGAGCGGGCCGGATTTCAGATAATCGCGCACGCCGGTCTCGACCGACTGGATGTAGGTCTTCGGCACGACGCCGCCGGTGATCGTATCGGTGAACTGGAAGCCTGACCCGCGCGGCAGCGGTTTGATCTCCAGCACCACATCGCCGAACTGGCCGTGGCCGCCCGATTGTTTCTTGTGGCGGCCGCGCTGCTGCGTCGCTTTGCGGATCGTCTCCCGATAGGGCACGGCCGGCACATGGCCTTCGATCGGGATCTGGTTCTTGCCTTCCAGCCGCTCGCGCACGACGCGCAGATGCATCTCGCCATGACCGGACAGCACGGTTTCGGCCGAATCCTGGTTGTGATGCAGGTTGAGCGAGGGATCTTCCTCGGCCAGGCGCTGGATGGCCGCCGACATCTTGACCTCGTCCTTGCGCTCCTTCGGTCGCAGCGCGAAGGCGAAGACCGGTTGCGGCGGCGCCAGCGTGACCAGCGGCTTGATGCCGCCCTTGGTCGAGCTCAGCGTCTGGCCGGTCCTGACGGCGTCCAGCTTGCCGAGCGCGACCGTGTCGCCGGCCTTGGCCGAAATCAGCTTGACCTGGTCCTTGCCGAGCATCTTGTAGATGCCGGAGACCTTTGCCGTCTCGCCGGTGGAAAGGAACAGCTCGGCTGCGTCGGCGACCTGGCCGGACAGGATGCGCGAGACCGACAGCTTGCCGCCATGCGCGGTGTGGATGGTCTTCATCACCTGGACCACGGTGGCATTGCCGTCGGGCGCGCCGAGACGCTGGCGCGTCGCCTCGATGTCGGGTGCGTCGTGACGGATCGCCTTCAACAGGCGCAGCACGCCATTGCCCTTCTCGGCGGTGCCGATCAGCACCGGCGTCACTATGCCGTCGCGCAGGTCGGCGGCAAGATCGTCGAAGATCGCGTCCTTCGGCGGTTCGATCTCGTCCAGCAATTGCTCCATCAGCCGGTCGTCATGGTCGGCGAGCGTCTCCAGCATGGAAAAACGCGCCTCGAGCTCGCGCGCCTTGTCGTCGCTCGGGATCTGGGCGACCTCGCTCTCGGCATATTCGCGATAGATGTAGGCACGCTCCAAAGCGAGGTCGATCGAGCCGATGACGACGCCGTCCTTGCGCAGCGGGATCTGGCGCAGCAGCAGAGGCACCGAGCTTGCCGGCTGCAGCATCTTCAGCGTGTCGCGCACGCCTGCTATCGCCTTGTCGACCTTGTTCAGGAACAGCATGCGCGGCACGCCGAGATCGTCGAGCTTGCGCATGATCAGCTGCAGGGCAGGGATCTTCTTCTCGTCAGCCTCGGCAACGACCACGGCGACGTCGCAGGCGGCCAGCACCGGCTCGGCTTCGAAGGAGAATTCGATGGAGCCGGGACAATCGACGAAGGTGAACGGCTCGCCCATGAAATCGGTGGTGGCGAAGGTCGCCTCGACGCTCATGCCGTGAGCGCGCGCCTCGGGCGAATGATCGGAAACGGTATTTCCCGACGAAACGGGATTCTGGCGGGGAATGGCGCCTGTACGGGCGAGTATGGCTTCGAGAAGTGTCGTCTTACCGCTTGCGAAGGGACCGACTATGGCAATGCATTTCGGTCCCGTGCGTCGTCCTCCGGCGCGAGTACCCATGGCTGACCTCCACTCAGGCGTTTCCCTGTGAGCGGCGGCCGGCCTGTCGGCCGTCGCGGGCGAGGCTTTTTTCAATTTGCCACCTACCCAAAAGGCATCGTCCCACGGGCAGGCCGGGAGGGCAAGGGATTTGAAGTTGAAGGGATTTGAAGTTGAGGGGCTGGGTTCAGCCGGTGCCGGCTAGGCGCGACGCCAGCGGGGTTGCGTCGACGCGCTGCACTGCCACCGTCTCGGCAAAGCGCGCGAGCAACGGATTGAACCGGTCCGCACGCTCCCAGAAAGGCGCATGCCCGGCACCGGGAATGATGTGGCACTGCTCCCACAACGAGCCGTAGGCGAGCGTTTCAAAATAGCCGAGCCGGACGAACGGGTCGTTCTCGCCATTGACGATGGCAACCGGAAATGCCGCCTGCTCGACCACTTGTCTCTGGTCGGCGCCCTTGCCGGTGAGCATGCCGCGCGTCACCGCGGCGCGCAGCCGGCCGTCGGTGCGCAGGATGGCTTGGCGGAAGGACGGATCGGCGGTGTCGCCGAAACACAGCGTCTCGAAGCGCTCGGCATCGCGTTCGGAATACGTCTTTTTGGACGCCAGCAGCATGTCCCAATGCGCGTGGAAGCCGCGCAGCATGCCGAAAGGACCCTTCGATACCGGCGGCGCGCCGGTCAGCATCAGCCCGCCGACGGCGCGGTGAAAACTCGCGAGTTCGATTGCCACGTGCCCGCCAAGCGACCAGCCGAAGACGACGGCGCGGCCGATGCCCAAGGCATCGAGGAGCTGAGCCGCCGATTGGGCAAGGCCGGCGATGGTGTAGTCCGTCGCCGGATCGCGGGCGTCCGAGGATTCGCCATGGCCGGGCAGGTCGAAAGCAATCAACCGATGGGCAGCGGCCAACGGGCTGTCGAACTGGCGGGCGAATACGGCGCGCGAACTGCCCGAGCCGTGGATCAGGACAAGCGGGATGCCGGGTCCCGACGACTGGCTGAGGCGCAAATCCGCTTGCGGCGTGCGGATCGTGCGGTGGGAAACGGCCATATCTGGTTGGACCTTGGGATTGTCTCCAGGTCAACATCGCATGCCGAGGTCACCATGTTGTTTAGAACGGTGGTTAAGAAATGATTTCTCGGTTTCTGCCGGGTATGATGAACGAATCCACCACAGCTAACCCCGGGACCCTGATGATGGAATCCACGCTCGACCTTCTCGTCTCGATCAGCAGCATCGCCACGCTCGGCCAATATGCCTGGTCGATGCGCGCGCATTTCCAGTCGCCGAGCATGTCTCAGGGCGCGATGATCATTTCGGCCGTCGTGGTCGGCACGGCGCTGTTCTTTCTTGCACTGCTGTGGATCGAGCGGCAGCCGGTGGCGGCGAAGATCGGCGGGCTCGCCATCGAACTGGCAAGCTCGGCGCTGTTCTGGTGGGCGATCTCGGTCTCCCGCAAGGCGCGGCTGCGTTTCGCGTTCGATCCGGACAATCCCGACAGCCTGGTGACCGAAGGCCCTTATCTCCATGTCCGTCATCCGTTCTACACGTCCTACATCATCTTCTGGATCGGATGGGGTATCGCGACCTGGTCGGTCTGGGCGGTGGTGCCGGTCGCCGGTATCGTTGCGATCTATGTGATCGCAGCCTTGGACGAAGAACGAAAATTTTCGCGGACAAGGTTGGCCGACGCCTACGACGCCTACCGCAGGCGCACCGGCCTGTTTTGGCCGCGCCTTGCCCGCAGCCGGCAGGACATGCAGCCGGCGTCGGACGAAAGTGGTAGGCTCTAGACACTGGATTGGATCGAGGACTTGCGACGATGAAGATTATTGCCTGCGGCAGCGTGCCGACGATCGTTGCGCCGGAGACATATTTTACCGGCCGGGTTTTGCAGACGCCGATCATCGAGAAAGAGGCGCCGGCGCGGCTACGCGCCACGCTGGTCAGTTTCGAGCCCGGCGCCCGCACCCACTGGCACACGCATCCGCTCGGCCAGACGCTCTACGTCACGTCCGGTGCCGGTCTCGCGCAAAGCTGGGGCGGCCCGATCCAGGAGATCAGGGCCGGCGACGTCATCTCCTTTGCGGCCGGCGAAAAGCACTGGCACGGCGCCGCGCCCAAATCGGCGATGACCCACATCGCCATGCAGGAGGCACTCGAGAGTGTGCATGTCGATTGGCTGGAGAAGGTCAGCGACGAGCAGTATGGCGGCTGAAACGTCTCAGGCCAGCGAGGCGGTGAAGCGCTGGATGCGCGTGCAGGCCTCTTCGAGCAAGGCCTCCGACGTGGCGTAGGAGATGCGGAAGTTCGGGCCGAGGCCAAAAGCCGAGCCGAAAACGACCGCCACGCCCTCGGCCTCGAGCAGTTCCGAGCAGAAGGTTTCGTCGCTGTCGATCACCTTGCCGCTCTTGGTCTTCCTGCCGATCAGCTGGGCACAGGAGGGATAGACGTAGAACGCACCCTCCGGCGACGGGCAGGTGATGCCGCGCGCCTGGTTGAGCATCGAGACGACGAGATCGCGCCGGCCCTGGAAAATCACCTTGTTCTTCGGGATAAAATCCTGCGGGCCGTTCAGCGCTTCGACCGCCGCCCATTGGGCGATGGTGCAGGCGCCGGAGGTCTGCTGGCCCTGGATCATGTCCATCGCCTTGATCAGCGGCACCGGGCCTGCCGCATAGCCGATGCGCCAGCCGGTCATGGCATAGGCCTTCGACACGCCGTTCATCGTCAGCGTGCGCTCATAGAGCTTAGGCTCGACCTCGGCGATGGTCTTGAAGACGAAGTCGCCATAGGTCAGGTGCTCGTACATGTCGTCGGTCAGCACCCAGACATGGGGATGCTTCAACAGCACGTCGGCAAGGCTCTTGAGCTCCGCCTCGGTATAGGCGGCGCCCGAGGGGTTGGACGGCGAGTTCATCAACAGCCATTTGGTGCGCGGCGTGATCGCCCTTTCCAGCACGGCCGCCGTCAGCTTGAAGCCGTTGTCGATGGACGTGTCGGCAAAGGCCGAGGTGCCGCCGCAGATCGCCACCATTTCGGGATAGCTCACCCAGTAGGGCCGCGGGATGATCACCTCGTCGCCGGGGTTCAGCGTCGCCATGAAGGCGTTGAACAGGATCTGCTTGCCACCGGTGCCGACGATGGTCTGGTCCGGCCGGTAGTCGAGATTGTTCTCGCGCTTGAACTTTTTCGCGATCGCTTCGCGCAGCGGCACGATGCCGGAGACCGGCGGATATTTCGTCTCGCCGCGGCGGATGGCCTCGATCGCGGCGTTCTTGATGTTGTCGGGGGTGTCGAAGTCCGGCTCGCCGGCGCCCAGCCCGATCACGTCACGGCCGGCGTTTTTCAGCTCGCGCGCCTTCTGCGTCACTGCGATGGTCGCGGAAGGCTTTACGCGGGAAAGGACGTCGGCAAGAAAGGCCATGAGAAATATCTCCAGAAAGGACGGGCGCGGCGAAGGCGCCGCGGCGCCTCTCATGTCGCATCGTTTTGCCAAGCGCAAGCCCAGCGCAGGCATTGTCGAATGAGCCAGCGCGCAATGCTGGCAACAATAAATTCATCAACGATCGGTAAAAGCTTGAACGGCAGGACCGTAGCCGGTCCGCCAGTCTCGCACAGCGAGGAACCGTGACGCGCAGCATCGGGCTTGCCCATATCATCCGCCATGATGACGGCACCGCCAGCGGTGTCTGGGGGGTCTATACGCTGCAAAGCGCGTTCCAGCCGATCTTCGCCTTCAACAAGGGCAAGCTTTCCGTCGTCGCGTTCGAGGGGCTGATCCGGCCGTTCCGCGAAGGCGAGCCGCAGCCGCCAACGAGTTTCTTCAACAGCTGTCCGGCGGTCGACCGCCTGCATATCGAGGCGCTGACAAGGACGCTGCACCTTCTGAACGCCGGCGCCTGCCTGCCGCGAGACGCCTCGATCTTCATCAACTTCGATCCATCGGTGTTCACCGACCGCAGCATCGCCGACAAGGCGCTGCGCGACATGCGGCTGGTGCTGCACGAGGCCGACATCGATCCGCGCCGCGTCGTCTGCGAGGTCACCGAGCAGAAATCGGCATCGCAGGAAACGCTCTACAATTTCGTCGAGGCGCTCAGGGGCAATGGTTTGCGCATTGCGGTCGACGATTACGGCGCCGACGAGTCCGACATCAATCGCATCAAGGAACTCAGGCCCGACATCGTCAAGTTCGATGCCGACTGGATCATGACGCTGATGGAATCCGGTGCCGGCTTCGCCTTGCTGACCGCCATGGTGACGAGCTTCGAAGAGCAAGGCATCCGTACGGTGTTCGAGGGCATCGAGACGGGCTGGCAGCTCGAGCTCGCCGAAAAGTCGGGCGCCTCGATGGTGCAGGGCTATGTGCTGGCGCGCCCCGAGCTTGCGCCGACCAGCTTCCGCGTCTTCGACAAAAGCGGGCAGGCGGCTGCGGTGTCGGCCGATACGGAGAAGGTTTCTGCGGCCGTTTCGCCATCGCGACGGCCGATGCGGGCCTTTGGCCGCAGGGTGGCATCGTGACCGGGCAAGCCGACATGCGGCGCAAGGTCGGCGAGGCGATCTTTGCCGACGAGGTCGGCATCGAATATGGCGTCTACGGCGCATTCCGGCTGAGGAGCGCCTACCAGCCGGTCTTCGCGCCCCGCGGCAGGTTTCTCGCCGCCGTCGCGGTCGAGGGACTGATCGAGCCGCATCGTGCAGGCAGGCCGATGGCGCCGCAAATCTTCTTCGAAGATGTGCCGACTGCGGATCGGCTGTTTGTCGAAACCATGTGCCGGGTGCTGCATTTGCGCAACTTCCGCAACATCGGCGTCGACGGGCTCGACCTGTTCTTCAACTACAATCCGCTGATCAACGATGACCCCGCACGGGCGCTGGCCGAAATCAGGCTGATGACCAGGCATCTGGCGGATTTCGGCCTGCATCCCGGCATGCTGGTCTGCGAGATCACCGAGCAGGCGGCCGGCGACAAGGTGCTTGTCAGCCTGGCGCGTGAGATGCGGCGCGACGGCGTCCGCATCGCCATCGACGATTTTGGCACCGGGCATTCGACGGAAGAAAGGGTCGCCCTCGTGCAGCCCGACATCGTCAAGATCGACGGCACCTGGTTCGCCGAATTCTGCCGCCATGCCGCCGCCGAGCGGTTTTTCCGGCCGCTGGTTTCGACGCTGCACGACCGCGGCGCCAAGGTGCTGGTCGAAGGCGTCGAGAACGCCACGCATCTGCGCGTCGCGCTGGATGGCGGCGTCGACCTGCTGCAGGGTTTTTACCTCGCCCGGCCGGCGCTGGCCGGCACGCTGTTCGACGAGGAGCCGCTGTCGATCGACAGGCTGCTTGGCAGGGATAGCAACGTCGTCCCCTTGTTCGGCTAGGATATGCCGATATTCAAGTGATGCCGGCCTGCGAACGGGGGTCCTGCGCTTCCGGTGCTCACGTACCCAAAAGGTACGCTCCGCTCCGGTTCTCGGAACCCACACTTCTCGGCTCGGCCTGACTTGAATCTCGACATATCCTGAAATGCATCAGCGGCGCTGATGGTTACGCCAAAACAAATCACTGGATGAAGCCGCCGCTGCCGGGATAGAGGCTTGAGGCTGGATCAAGCCTTGAGACGGGTGGTTGCGAGCAAGGGGGAGCACCGATGATACTCTATGGAATGATCGACAGCGGCAATTGCTACAAGCCGCGCCTGTTGATGGCCAAGCTCGGCATCGCTTTCACCAATGTCGAGGTCAGCTCGCATACCGGCGAGACGCGCAAGCCCGACTATGTCGCAAAAAACCCGAACGCCATGGTCCCGCTGCTCGAACTCGACGACGGCCGGCGGCTGGCCGAATCCAACGCCATCCTGCTCTACCTCGCCGAAGGCACGCGGTTTCTGCCGGCGGACAGATACGAACGCGCGCTGGCCTATCAGTGGCTGTTCTTCGAGCAATACAGCCACGAGCCTTATATCGCCGTGCGCAGGGCGCTGCTGACCTTTCCAGAACGCGCGAAAGACGCGACACCCGATCGGCTGGCGGTGACGCTGGAGCGCGGCAACAAGGCGCTCGGCGTCATGGACAAGCACCTGGCCGGGAGCAGCTTCTTCGCCGGCAATGCGCTCAGCGTCGCTGACATCGCGCTCTATGCCTATACGCATACGGCCGAGACGGGTGGGTTTCAGCTCGACGCCTATCCGGCGGTGGCCGCCTGGCTGAAAAGGGTCGAGGCCGACCCGGGGCATGTGCCGCTGGAGTGGCTGCCTTAATTCTGTCCTCACGCTTGTCGCCGCTTCGCGGCTCGCTCCGGACGGGCGCGCCAACAGGCGCGATGCCCGGTCGCGCTAGCGGCTTTCGGCCCGTGGCGTGAATGGTCGCGCGGCTATTTCAGCAGGCGATCATATTCGGAATGGGTGCCTATCCAGAACCAGACCACGTCATCGTGGTCGCGAACAGCTACGGCGCGGTAGTTGATATCAACCCGCGCCGACCAGTAGCGCCCGACCTGTTTGAAATGCAACGACGGGTGGAACGGCTCAGAATTCAGTTTGGCGAAACGTCTGTTCGCCTTTGCTCTGATTAACGAGGGCAGTTTTGCGTAGGCCTCCCAAAACGAGGGAGTCGCAAAATGATTCACAGAGGCCGGGTCCGGCCGGCGCGATGATCAGCCAATGCCTGCTCGGCAAGCTTGTCCAGCCTGCCGCCCTTGGCGTCGGCTTCGAACTGACGGTCCCACATGTCGGCCTGCAGCGCCTCGAACCATGCGGCAAACGCCTTGAGCTCTTCGGGGCTTAGTTCGGCGACGGATTTCTCAATCTGTTCAAGCTTGCTCATCGGTCGATAGTACCATGACCGGGGCAAAAACACCATAAAGTGGTCCCATAGGACCAAGGCGGCGGTTCATCGGAATCCAAACAGCAAAAAGGCGGGACAAAATCCCGCCTTCCCATGCTTGGTAGCCTGATCGGGAGCGTTTTGGCCGGGCCGGCAGCAATCTGCTGCTTCGGCTTGTCGGGGTCTGTCGCTCCGGCGCGCTTCTCGCGCGACTGTCAGTACATCCGTGACTTGCCGCGCGCCCCGGGCTATCGCCCGGCGCGCGCCATTCGCAAAATCAGGCTGCCTTGCTCAGAGATCCAGCGGACGACTTGCCAGTGCGGCGGTCCTGCTCGATCTCGAAGTTGATCTTCTGGCCTTCGACCAGGGTCGACAGTCCAGCACGCTCGACTGCGGAGATGTGAACGAAAACGTCCGCGCCGCCGCTGTCAGGCTGAATGAAGCCGAAACCCTTGGTGGAATTAAACCACTTGACCGTACCTGTTGCCATTTCGATAGTCCTTTACGTTTGCTTTAGTTTGACGGGGCCGAAACCCAGCCGGTTTGTATCGAGATTTTGGAGATAGAACGTCAGCAAACGCGAATATCGCGAGGCCCGGATCGATCGGCCGAAATATCAATGGACCGCATATAATATGCTTTCGCGCGAAAAACAAGACGGGGCGGAAAATGGCGCGGCGGCAACGCTGCCCAACGGCCGCCCCAATCGCGTGAGAGCGTCGTTGTTGCGCGCCTGACGCGGGAGATCGCGCCTGCTTCGGGCGCGACCGGGTTTTGGGGAGAGGGGCCATGAAAATCGTTCTGCTTGCCGCTTGCCTGACGCTGGTGGCCGCCGAGGCGCAGGCGGTCTCGCGCTATGACCCGACACGCATGAGCTGCGGCAAGGTGCAGGCGACGATCGCGCGCGAGGGCGCGGTCATCCTGCGTTACAGATCGGCGCGCGTGCCGGGGCTGGCGCTCTACGACCGCTACGTGCGGAGCCAGCAATTCTGCGACATCGGCGAGGTCAGGGCGCGGGCCTCGGTGCCGAGCGCCGATACGAATTCCTGCACCGTCTACAAATGCAAGCGGGTGGAGATCGACCGCCGCTTCCGCCGGCGCCTGCTGCCGGATTAGGGGTTGAGACGACGTGCCGAGATGCCGGCCTCACCTGAACATCGATAAACCCTAGAACCCGAACGACACCTGCGCCGGCGGCGGCGGGCCGACGCGTACACCTTCCATGGCCAGCATCTTTTCCTTGGTGGCCGACCCGCCGGGTGCGGAAAAGCCGCCGATCTTGCCGCCGGCGGCAAGGATACGATGGCAGGGGATGACCAGCGGCACCGGGTTGGCGCCGAGAGCCGCGCCCGTTTCACGCGCCAGCCCGGCATGGCCGGCGCGTTTGGCCAGTTCGCCATAGGTGGTGGTTTCGCCGAAGCCGAGCTTTCGCGCCGCGTCATAGATCGCCAGGCGGAACTCGTCGACGCCGCTGAGATCGACCGGCACGTTGGAGAAATCGATATCCTCGCCGGCGGCGTAGGCCTTGATCGAGGCGATCAGCGCGGCAACCCATTGCGGCTCGGGCTTCGCTGCCTGGTCGGCGGCGGCATGGCGCAGCAGCCGGCGTTCCACCGCGTCGCGATTGCGCTGCGGCAGGCAGAGCCGGGTCAGTCCGGCGTCGCTCCAGGCGATGCCCATGAAGCCGAGCACGGTTTCGAAGACCGCGTGGCCGGCGGTGGCATGAGAGGCGTCCATGGCGTGCTCCTTTCCGGAATCCTTCGAAGTACAAATCCAGAACAATATCGCATTTCCCGGTCCGGCTCGCCACCCGAAAACCACCTTCTACCGCGGATTGCCGGGGGAAAGATGCTGGTGTAAGGACTTCTTAACACCCGACGAACCGGACCCGAGCGCCGCTTGCCAGCAAAATTCCTCTTTCCCGTCCTAGCGGCGGTGTTGGCCGTGGCCGCTCTCAGCGGTTGCACCTCGAATTCGCCGGTGACCCCGACGCCGGCCTTCACCGAAAATGCGACCAATACCGATGCCGGCTTTACGTTGGCGCTGCCCGACACGGTTTCGGTGCTGCCGGAGCCGTCCGGTGTCGCCCAGGTGGCAGGACTGCCGGTCGAGCCGGCCGCCGCCTTTGCCGGGCCGACGCCGCTGGCGGCTTTCGCCGTTATCACCACTAATGCCCAGCCAGCCATCGCAACGGCCGCTGTCGCCATGCCGGTCACCGAACAGACCGCCGCCATGCCCGGCGTTCAGCCGGTTTCCTACACGGTGCCGCAGAACCCGGCCGCCCTGGCCGCGACCGACCCCACCGAGGGCCGGTCGAACGCCGGGGGCCGCAGCGAGATCGAGCGGCTGATCGAGAAATATTCCGCGCTCTATCAGGTGCCGGTCGACCTGGTGCGCAGCGTCGTCAACCGCGAGAGCACCTTCAACCCGAAAGCCTACAACCACGGCCATTGGGGGCTGATGCAGATCAAGCACGCGACGGCGCGCGGCATGGGCTATGACGGGCCGGCGAGCGGCCTGTTCGACGCCGAGACCAATTTGAAATACGCGGTGAAATATCTGCGCGGCGCCTGGCTGGTCTCAGGCGGCAACCCCAAGCGCGCCGACCGGCTCTACCAGAGCGGCTATTACTACGACGCCAAGCGCAAGGGGATGCTGAGCGAAACCGGCCTCGGCAGCGACAGCCTGCGCCGCCGCATGCAGCCCGATGCCTGAGCCGCGCCCACCGGCGCCAAACGACATAAGACTGCGCAAGATCCTCGACGACACGCTCCTGGCGCCGCGCTGGCCCGAAGGTTTTTTCATGCGCGCCTTCGAAGCCGCCGATGCACTCGCTTTGCATACGCTGTTGACCGCGGTGTTCGACGACGGCGCCGATGGGCCGTTCGACGAGTGGTGGCCACGCATTTCGGGCGACGCGGACTTCGATCCCGCTTTGTGTTTCCTGGTCATCGACGGCAAGGGCCGGCTGGCCGGCGCTGCGCTCTGCTGGACGCGGGCTTTCGTCAAGGACCTTGCCGTCCACCCCGAGGCGCGCTGCAAGGGCATTGCCGAAGCGCTGATGCGTCACGCCTTTGCGGTATTTCAGGCAAGGGGCGCGGCGCATGTCGATCTCAAGACCAACACGGTCGAGAACGCGGCTGCGGTGCGGCTTTATCAGCGGCTGGGGATGATCGAGGTGGATTGGGCGGGGTGAGGTTCGGGGCAAGCGCCTCGGTAAGTGCGGCGATGTTCAGCAGAGGCTCCGACGCTCGAAGGTAACGGCATGGATCCTAGGGTCTCCGCGACGTCGCTTCGCTCCTGCTCCGCCCTAGGATGACGAAGGTACAGTGGCATAACGCTAATCGCGGACGTTGGAGATTGGCTGGAAACCTCCCCTCGCTTCGTCATCCTAGGGCGGAGCGAACGCGAAGCGGAGCGCAGACCCTAGGATCCGTTCCGTTACCATGGCTGTGGAGCGCAGCGACCCAAAAGGCCCTCATGTGATTTGACGCTGCAGCGCGCTGACCTACCCTTTTATGCCGGAACCGAGGAGACGAGCGATGCTGTCACCTTTCAACCGGAGCGTCACGCTGGCGGCGGCGGTGATCCTTGTCGCCGGCACCGCAGCCTATGCCCATCATGGCTGGTCGTGGACGCAGGACGGATTCTTCGAACTCAAGGGCAAGATCACGGCCATCTATATCGGCAATCCGCACGCCACGCTGGATGTCGACGCCGAGGGAGCGGTCTGGCGAGTGGAGATGGCGCCGCCGTCCCGCACGATCGCTGCCGGCTTCACGGAAGGTGTCGCCAAGGTCGGGGACGAGGTGACCGCGATCGGCCATCGCTCGCGCGACGAGAGCGAAAAGCGCATGAAGGCAGTCCGCATCATCGTCGGCGGCAAGACCTATGACGTCTATCCCGACCGCGTGCCGCCGGCCTGAATGGACGGGTTTTTCGCTGGCATCGAGCAACTCGCGCTTGTGCGGGGACTGAAGGCCTCCTTCGTCGCCTACCCCATCGTCAATGCGCTGCACATCATGGCGATCGGCGCGCTGCTGACCAGCGTCTGGCTCATGGACCTCAGGGTCCTCGGCGTCTTCCGGTCGCTGCCGCAGGCGGCGTTCGTCGCGCTACTGCGCCGCACCGCATTGGGCGCGTTTGGCGGTGCGCTTGTCACGGGATCGCTGCTGTTTTCGGTCAGGGCGAGCGAGTATGCGGCGATGCCGATTTTCCTCGCCAAGATGACCCTCATCCTCCTCGCCGGCGCCAATTTTCTTGTCTTCATGCGCCGTGCAAAAGGCGGTGACGAGCCGGCCGGTAGGGCCACGGCCGTGCTGGCTGTGCTTTCGCTGGTGCTGTGGACGTCCGTGCTGTTTGCGGGGCGGTTTATTGGGTTTCTCGGCTAGGCCGAGTGTCCATTATCCAATTCGCCCTTATAGATATGGACAACGTCTACGTGGACACAAAAGATATTGCAACTTATCCGGAATGTGTTATGCCTATCCGTGAAAGGATGGCTGCAATGAATGGAAAGCGGTCCCGCGAAGCCCTTCTGGAGTTCCTCGACTACCTTGCGAGGAAGGGCTTAATGAACAAGACGACTGCTCGCTCGCGCAAAGCGTCAGCGAACAAAGTTCTCTCTATACTTGAACGCGATGAGGCGGAAGACGTTACAAATGTAGATCTTGATCAGCTTCTTGTTAGATTTTCGAATATTTCCGGGTCAAATTATACGCCTGATAGCCTAAACACGTACAAGAGCAGATTAAAATCCGCGATTGATGATTTCAAAAGTTATCTAGACAATCCAATGTCTTTTCGACCATCGATCCAGTCGTCCGGAAGGAAATCTACAGAGCGCCAGAAATCGACCAATACTATTGATAACGGCACTCCGGAAAGGCCTTCGCAAAAAATATCGCCCATCTTTCCAATGGCGCCACCTACTTCGGTCTCAATATTACCGATTCCTATTAGGCCGGACTTGACGGTTCAGGTGCAAGGCCTACCCTACGATCTGACACCTGCAGAAGCGAACAAGATTGCAAATGTAATACGCGCGATGGCGTCTACGGATTGATTCCCGGTCCAAACGGGAATTAAGCTCAGCTTTTGCTGGGCCCACGAGGAGCCGCTGGCTCGGTGTCCAAAACCGATGTCCAGCGGCCCCTCCACAGCTCCGACAGGTCGAGAGCAACACAGGCTAGCTTTTATTCTAACTTTCGACAATCCTATTTAAGACTTGGTATTGTGTGCCGTCTAGTTGATAGGAAAGCTCTCGTATAAATGGATGCCACATATGACGGCGCCTGATCCGACTCGCCAAACGGAAGCTTGGAAGGAAATTGACGGTATCTTTGCTGACGCCAAAAATACATGGCTAATCCATTATTCATGCGAAAGCTTCTACGACCGGGTTGACGGACGTTCGCCCAGGGTGACTTCAGTTGCGGTTCGCAAACTTAGCGACGCGCAAACCCACTCATTTTCGATTCATCAGGTTGCTGAACGCCAAGGCGTAGCATTCGCCGAGATTGAACAACACTATGATCGGCTGGAGCGAGTCATGCTCGATGCGTTCTTTTCGTTTGTGGGATCATATAGGAATAGTCATTTCCTACATTGGAATATGCGCGACGCCAACTACGGCTTTGCCGCTATCGAACACCGATATACCGTTCTTGGTGGAGCGCCGGTGGTTATCGACGACGATCGAAAGCATGATCTTTCAAGATTGATCATCAATATCTATGGAAAGGGGTATATCTCGCATCCTCGAATAGAGTCGCTAATCGCTAAAAACCATATTCGTCCTCTGGACTTCATGACTGGAGCTCAAGAGGCGGCGGCCTTTGAGCAGAGGAATTTCTACGGGCTTCATCAGTCGACTTTGCGTAAAGTCGATATTTTCGCGAATTTTGCGACGTTGGTGAAAGATCGAGATCTCCGAACTGAGACGGGCTGGTGGGAGATGCATGGTGGCCGGCTTAGAACTCTCTACAATCTCGTCGTTGAAAGCAAACTTCTATCGTTCATTGCAACATTGATCGGCATTGGTACGCCTCTCGCCGCCGTATGGTGGCTATTTTGGCCCTCAATCCAGATATTCCTGTTGGCCGCTTGGTCGACAATCTCGGAATTGCTGTGAAATGCGTAAACGAGGCTTCCTATCAGGGATGCATTAAAGGCTGCGGCTGCCTGCTGGCCACCTCAGCACTACTTTAGATCAACTAAAATACTCCTGCAGCGGCCGCACTTCCAAACTCCCCGCCCGTAGCGCCGCAATCGCCTCGGCCACCGCAGCGGCGCCCGACAGCGTCGTGTAATACGGCACTTTCTGCATCAGCGTCGCCCTGCGTAGCGATTTCGAGTCCGACACCGCCTTCTGGCCGTCCGTGGTGTTGAAGACGATCTGGACCTGGCGGTTGCGAATGGCGTCCTCGATGTGCGGGCGGCCTTCCAGCACCTTGTTGATTTTCTCCGCCGCGACGCCGTTCTCGGCGAGGAAGCGGGCGGTGCCGGAGGTGGCGAGCACCTTGAAGCCCTGGCCGGCAAGGCGCTTGACCGCCGGCAGGATGCCTTTCTTGTCTTCGTCGCGCACGGAGACGAACAGGGTGCCGGAGCGCGGCAGGTCGACGCCGGCGCCTAGCTGGCTCTTGGCGAAGGCGAGCGCGAAGTCGCGGTCGAGGCCCATGACCTCGCCGGTCGAGCGCATTTCCGGTCCGAGCAATATGTCGACGCCGGGGAAGCGGGCGAACGGGAACACTGCTTCCTTGACCGCGATGTGGCCGGGATTGCGCGGGTCCGGCATGGCGCCGTAATGGGCGAAGGCGTCTTCCAGGCTTTCGCCCGCCATGATGCGGGCGGCAATTTTGGCGATCGGCCGCCCGATGGTCTTTGCGACGAACGGCACGGTGCGTGATGCGCGCGGGTTGACCTCAAGCACATAGACGGTGCCGTCCTTGATCGCATATTGCACGTTCATCAGTCCGCCGACATTGAGTGCGCGGGCAAGGGCGGCCGTCTGCCGCTCCAGCTCGTCGACGAGCTCCGAAGGCAGCGAGTGCACCGGCAGCGAGCAGGCCGAGTCGCCCGAATGGATGCCGGCCTCCTCGATGTGCTCCAATATGCCGGAGACGTAGGTCGACCTGCCGTCGCAGAGGCAATCGACATCGACCTCGATGGCGCCTGAGAGATAGGTGTCGAACAGCAGCGGGTTCTTGCCGAGCAGCGTGTTGATCTGGCCGGTCTTGTCGTTGGGGTATTTCTGCTTGATGTCCTCCGGCACCAGGCCGGGCACGGTGTCGAGCAGGTAGGATTGCAGCATGCTCTCGTCGTGGATGATCTGCATGGCGCGGCCGCCGAGCACATAGGACGGGCGCACCACCAGCGGGAAGCCGAGCTCGCCGGCGACGAGGCGGGCCTGCTCGACCGAATAGGCGATGCCGTTCTTCGGCTGGCTGAGGCCGAGCTTGTGCAAGAGCTTCTGGAAGCGGTCGCGGTCCTCGGCGAGATCAATCATGTCGGGCGAGGTGCCGAGGATCGGGATGCCGGCTTTTTCCAAAGCATCGGCGAGCTTGAGCGGCGTCTGGCCGCCGAACTGGACGATGACGCCGACCAGTTCGCCCGATGCCTGTTCGGCGCGCAGGATCTCCAAGACATCCTCCGGCGTCAGCGGCTCGAAATAGAGCCGGTCCGAAGTGTCGTAGTCGGTCGACACGGTCTCCGGGTTGCAGTTGACCATGATCGCCTCGAAGCCGGCGTCGCGCAGCGCGAACGCGGCATGGCAGCAGCAATAGTCGAACTCGATGCCCTGGCCGATGCGGTTGGGGCCGCCGCCGAGGATGACAACTTTTTTGCGCGACGAGACCTGCGCCTCGTTGGCAAGCGCGCCTGCAAACGGCACTTCATAGGTCGAATACATATAGGCGGTGGGCGAGGCGAACTCGGCGGCGCAAGTGTCGATACGCTTGTAGACGGGATGAACGTCGAGCTTGTCGCGTATCTTCTGGATCTCTTCGACATCCTTCCTGACCAGGGACGCGAGGCGGGCATCGGAGAAACCCATCGCCTTCAGCATGCGCAGATTGGCGGCGTCCTCCGGAATGCCGTGCTCGCGGATGCGCGCTTCCATGGCGAGGATGCCGGCGATCTGCTCGAGGAACCACGGGTCGATCTTGCACATTGCGTGCACGTCTTCCAGCGAGGTGCCCATGCGGATGGCCTGCGCCACCATGCGCAGCCGGTCGGGCGTTGGCGTGCCCAGAGCGGCGCGGATAGCGTTGCGGTCATCGACATGGCTGGCTGGCGCGTTCCCGTGGCCGATGCCGGGGATCTCGATTTCGTCCAGACCGGTCAGGCCGGTCTCCAGTCCACGCAAGGCCTTCTGCAGCGATTCCTGGAAGGTGCGGCCGATGGCCATGACCTCGCCGACCGACTTCATCGAGGTGGTCAGCACCGGTTCGGCGCCGGGAAACTTCTCGAAGGCAAAGCGCGGGATTTTGGTCACGACGTAATCAATGCTCGGCTCGAACGAGGCCGGCGTTGCTCCGCCGGTGATATCGTTCTCCAGCTCGTCCAGCGTATAGCCGACGGCGAGCTTGGCGGCGATCTTGGCGATCGGGAAGCCGGTCGCCTTGGAGGCCAGTGCGGACGAGCGCGAGACGCGCGGGTTCATCTCGATCACCACCAGGCGGCCGTCGGCCGGGTTGACGGCGAACTGCACGTTGGAGCCGCCGGTCTCGACGCCGATCTCGCGCAGCACCGCGATCGAGGCGTTGCGCATCATCTGGTACTCTTTGTCGGTCAGCGTCAGGGCAGGGGCGACGGTGATCGAGTCGCCTGTATGCACGCCCATCGGGTCGATGTTCTCGATCGAGCAGATGATGATGCAATTGTCCGCCTTGTCGCGGACGACCTCCATCTCATACTCCTTCCAGCCGAGCACGCTCTCCTCGATCAGCACTTCGGTGGTCGGCGAGGCGTCGAGGCCGGACTGGACGATCTCGTAGAATTCGGCGCGGTTGTAGGCGATGCCGCCGCCGGTGCCGCCCATGGTGAAGGACGGGCGGATGATGGCGGGCAGCCCGACATGATCGAGCGCTTGTGCTGCGATCGCCATGCCGTGGCTGATGTAGCGCTGCTTGCGGTCGCCCTCGCCGAGGTTCCAGCGCGTTTCCAGCGCGTCGAGCGCGGCGTCGAGATTTTCGGGCTTCTCGGCCTTCAGCGCGGCGCGCTCGGCCTCGTGTGTCTTGCGGTCGGCATTCTTGACGTCGGTGGCATTGGCCAACATCGACTTCGGCGTTTCCAGGCCGATCTTGTTCATCGCCTCGCGAAACAGCGCGCGGTCCTCGGCCTTGTCGATGGCCGTGGCGTCGGCGCCGATCATCTCTACTTGATAGCGGTCGAGCACGCCCATGCGGCGCAGCGACAAAGCGGTGTTGAGCGCGGTCTGGCCGCCCATGGTCGGCAGCAGCGCGTCGGGCCGCTCCTTAGCGATGATCTTGGCGACAACTTCCGGCGTGATCGGCTCGATGTACGTAGCGTCGGCCAGTTCCGGGTCAGTCATGATGGTGGCCGGATTGGAGTTGACCAGGATGACGCGAAAACCCTCTTCCTTGAGCGCCTTGCAGGCCTGGGTGCCGGAATAGTCGAACTCGCAGGCCTGGCCGATGACGATGGGGCCGGCCCCGATGATCAGGATCGACTTGATGTCGGTGCGTCTTGGCATGTCGAGGGTCCGTTCGGCGGGCGGCTTGCACAAAAAGCCGGACGGGATGACCCGGCCGGTTGTGCTCGCGATTCTGGTATCAGGCTAGGAGGGCCTTATAGGGAAGAGTTTTGCCGGATGTAACCCCGAAAATGAGGGAGTAGGGGAGTAGGGGAGTAGGGCAGTAGGGCAGTAGGGCAGTAGGGGAGTAGGGGAGTAGGGCAGTGGGGCAGTGGGGCAGTAGGGCAGTAGGGCAGTAGGGCAGTAGGGCAGTAGGGCAGAGGTTCGAGCGCCCTTTAAACATATTGCCCTAGTGCCCTACTGCCTTATTCCCCTAACCCAGCCAACTGATCCGTGATCTCGAAACGCTCGGAAGCACCGATACGGATGATGTTGAGGCTGCCCTCGCGGGTGAAGCGGAATTCGCCGGGTGCGTCCGCACTGGCCGGCTTGCCGGCCTTGAAGCTGATGATGCGCGTGCCGCCGTCGGGCCAGGTCACGGTCACGTCGATCTTGTCGCCCGTGCGCGCGACGCCTGCCTTGCAGCTGGTCATCGGCTGGCCGAGATAGCGCGCGCAGGGGATGGCGTTGCCAGCACCTGGGACCGGTGTCCCCGGCGGCTGCAGCCGTGCAACGGTCTGTGCGTCGGGCGGAGGCGCCGCGTTGGCCGCGCCGAAATTCTGGACGGGACCCACTGCTGCGGGCGCCGATCCATCAACCTGTCCAGTCGACGGGTTTCCAGCGGCCAGGGCCAGGCGGTAAGCATCCTCGATCGCCACCCTGCCGATTGAGTCAGCGGAGTTCAGCGGCGTTTCGGGAGCGGCCGCGCCGAGGCGCGTTGTCAGATCCGGCAGCGGTTGAGAGGCAGGGTTCTCCGCACTGGCCGCCACCTGCGGTGTCACTTGCCGGGGATTGATGGGGTCGAGATAGCGCGCCGGAGCCCATCCGCTCAGCTTCGGGTCGTCGATGTCTTGGACTTTGCACCACTTGTAGCCGCTGACGTCGCCGCAGCCGAGATTTTTCACGCTCGAACCACTCGGTAGCCGTGCCTCGATCTTGCCCATGGCCGATGCCGTGGCGCGCACGTTCAGGAGGTCATCCGGAGCGAGACCCGTCACAATCGAGATGATGGGCTCCGGCTCCTGGCCGGTGGCCGGCAGCTCCGCCAGCATCAGCGGAGCGGCAATCACCGCAAGCAGCGTCGTCGGGAGTGTTACTGTGCGCCTAGTCATCTGCCACGGGCGGTAGGTTCAATTGCCGAAGGCGCGGCTAGGCACGAAAGCGCCATCGCACGCCAGCCGGTTTTTATAGGCGACGAGGCGGCGCTGTGTAAGCCCGAAAAGGGGCCGCGTGTTGAATCGCGACCAGGCCACTTCCGTAAACTACAGCCGGCAAAATATTGCACATTTCATGTAAATATGCACTCTCTCAAGTAAGGTTGAGGAGGGCAATATGGTCGACCTTGAAATATTTGCACAGGTGGAAAACATAGTTCGCCAGCGTATCAAGAAAACGCGCGCCGAGATTGAGGCTTCACTTGGTCACATCGCCAACGGCAATCCGCTGGCCGCCGAACAGACCCTCTCCAGGCGCCTCGACAGGCTGCAGGTAAAGGCGTCGCTCAGCCGCACCGAAGCGGAGATGATATCGGCAGCGATCGACATGAGGTCTGCCGGGGAAAGAAAGGCCGCCGCCAAACAGCCAGGACCTGAGGCAATTCTCGGCCCAACGCTCGATTTCATCGGGGTCGCATTTCTGGAGCGTGGGCGCCGTGTGGCCGATGCGGTCGGCCGCGTTGCCTTTCTCAACGGCAATCCACAAGGATCGGGTTTCCTGGTCGGACCAAGGCTGTTCCTCACAAACAACCATGTGATTTCGTCGCCGGCGGATTCCCGGCGCTTCCAGGTCCAGTTCGATTATGAGCAGGACGGTGCGAATGCCGTGCGTACGCCGACGACGTTCCTGTTCGATCCCGAATCCTGTTTCGTGACCGATAGCATAGAGGGTCTGGACTATACGCTGATCGGGGTCGGCGAGCGGCGTTCAGGTCCAAAGGAACTGGGGGAGTTCGGTTTTATCTCGCTGTCGGACGCGCGCGACAAGCATATGCTTGGCGAAATCGCCAACATCGTTCAGCACCCCGATGGCCGCTTCAAGGAACTGGTGCTGCGTGAAAACCGGCTGGTGGCCCGCGACGAAACGGTGCAAGTGCTGCACTATGTCGCCGACACCGAACAGGGTTCGTCCGGCTCACCGGTCTTCAACAACGAATGGGAGCCTATTGCCCTGCATCATTGGGCCGGGCCGTTCCACGAGGTGACGGGCATAGGTGGCTATGCGCTTACGCGCGAGATCAACGAAGGCATACGGATCAGCGCCATCGTTGACGATCTCAGCACTAGAAAGACCAGGCTACCGGGCTCCTCGGCATCGGCGGTTTCGCAAGCTCTGGCGATTTGGGCCGGCACGCCGCGCATGATGGACGAGACAGTTCGGCTGAACGCCGACATTCGCGAAGATGTGCCGGACAAGCCGGTGCAGCGGCCGGAACCCGATCGCAATCCGCCGGCGACGAGACACAACGCCGATGGCTCGGTCACCTGGACTTTTCCCGTCGAGATAAATGTCCGGGCGCCGTTAATCGACGGCGACGGAGGCGATGCAAGACGAAACGACGGCAAGAGCCCGGCAAGCGAACCCGCGAAGGTAGCCATCGCCGAGGCAGCGGGTTGGAAAACAGAGGACTTCGACGATCGTGGAGGGTATGAGCCCGGCTTCATACCGGGCTTTGTCCTGCCAATGCCGACGGTTGCCGATTCACCCTTCCGGTTGGCCAAAAACCTTCTTGCCAAACCGGGCGAGGACCCACACGAATTGCGCTACCATCATTTTTCGATCTTGATGAACGCCGATCGCAGGCTTGCCTTCGTCACCGCCTGCAATATCGATGGATCCCGCACCAAGGCGGTAAATCGTGAGGACAAGACGGTCATCGACAACCCGTCGCTTGTCGAATTGGGGGTGGAGTCGATTTCCGGTTCGGAAGCCAGCGATGCTTTCCGGCCCGATCGCCGCATCGACCTTGGCGAGCAGATGACCCAGGAATTCTATTCGAGCCAGAATGTGCCTGGATTTCCTGTCGCAAAATCCAAGGAACGAATAGCCCGAATGTTCCAGAAGGGTCATATCACGCTTCGCGGCGACCCTGCATGGGGGGTGGATCAGGAGGCGGTCGCGGCAGAACGCGACACGTTCTTCTATCCCAATGCTGCGCCGCAAGTCGGCTTCTTCAATCAGGGAAGCTCGCTTAACCATCCCGGCTCCAAGGGGAAACTGAGATGGCGCGCGGTGGAAACCTATGTGCTGCGCAACGCCTACACGACCCGAGGCCGTGTCACGGTGTTTGCCGGGCCAGTGTTCCGCGAGGACGATCCTCCCTACCGCTTCGACAGCCATGTTCCGCTGAAGTTCTGGAAGATCGCGGTGTGGTCCGATCAAGCTGGCCTGCGCGCCATCGCGCTGCTGGCGGACCAGAAGCCGGTTTTGGAAGTGATGCCCGAAGCGTTCGGCGAGCGTGCCGAGGCATTCGATGACCCGCTTGAAATTGCCAGGGTATCGGAGTTTCTTTCGACGGTGGCCGAGATCGAACAGCTGACCAGCCTGAACTTTGGCCAGCAGGTGCGCGACGCCGACATTCGGGCCGGTTCCGAATCGGTTCCAGCACAGACTTTCAACCCAACGCAACTGGCGCCCAAGCCGACACGGCCAAAGGCTTCATCGCCCAAGACTTCGACGCCCAAGACTTCGGCGGCCAGCACCCGACGTCCTGCCAAGCGATCGAAGCGATCCGCGTCGGACAACTGAAGATTGGACCGGCCGCAGCTTCTGCCGCTCGAAGGCGGTCATCCGTTCGGACCGGGTATAACCGCGGTTCAACCCGGCATGAAGCCGGTGCGCAGCGCGTGAGCCCATTCGGGCCGTGCCGCCTGCTCGGCCTGACGCGCCGCCGCCTCGTGGTCATAATCGACGGCGATGGCCTCGAAACGATCAGGGTGCAAGTCGAGGATGCCATAGCGGGCGTGCGGCGAACCTTGCTCGGAGACATGCGCCGGCGGGGTCGAATCGTCATAGGCCGGGCAGCCGATGCTGCCCGGGTTGAAGATGACCGGACCGCCGGGTATGCGGACCAGCTCGCTACGATGGCTGTGGCCGCAAAGCATGATGCGGCAAGCGGGATCGATCGCGCCGAGGCGCCGTTCGATGGCGGCCAGCGGCGCGCGCACCAGCCGGCCGTCGACTATCGCGTCAGTCAGGTATTTTTCGTCGTGGTCGGGCCGGGCGTGGAAGGCGAGTATGCCGGGCGCCACCTCCAGCGTGACGGGCAGCGCGAACAGCGCCTCGCGCTGGGCCTCTGTCAGCCGTTCGTGCGCGTAGCGGTCGGACGGCCACATGGTCTCGTCGCCGGTGTCGCGGGCAACGCGGCGGTCGTGATTGCCGCGTACCGTCGGCAGGTCGAGCGCCTCGAGCCGCTCCATGGTCTCGCGCGGCCAGAGCGGGCCGGAAACGCAATCGCCGAGATTGACGATGAGGTCGGCGCCGCCGCGTCGCCGCAGATCGTCGAGCACGGCTTCGAGCGCCAGGACATTGCCGTGGATGTCGGCGAGGACGGCAATGCGCATGGGGAAGCTCCGTGGCTGAGGCAGCGTTTCCTCGCCTCCGCGAAGCGGGGGAGAGGTGGCCGCGAAGCGGCCGGAGAGGGGGCTCTTCGCAAACCGGCGCGTCGAGGACAATGAAGCTTCCTTGAACGTTCTGGGAGCGTCAAGGCCCCCTCTCCGTCCCGGCTTCGCCGGGCCACCTCTCCCCCACTCTCGTGGGGGCGAGGAACCCAAGTTCTGGAAGGACGCTTCCCTGTTGGTGCTCAGGCGCGGACTTCGATCTCGTGGCCGCCGACCGCCGGCAACGATGCGTCGTCGCCGGCCGCGGCAATGACGCTGTCGAGCAGGCCCGGGAAGCGGCGGTCGAGATCGTCACGGCGCAGCGTGATCAGCCGGCTGGTGCCAACCGCTTCGGTGCGGGTGACGCCGGCCTCGCGCAGCTTGGCCAAATGGTAGCTCAGATTGGTCTTCGAGCAGAGATCGAGGAACCGGCTGCAATTCAGCGGCACGCCCTCTTTGCTGGCGAGATAGCGCACGATGGCCAACCGCGTCGGGTCGCCGAGCACGGCAAGCACATTCGGCAGGCTGATCTGGTCGGCGGTGGGATGGGGCAAGGTCATGCCCAGGAATTAAGCACATTCGGGGCCGATTTCAACGCATCTCCTCTCGTGGCTGATGGACACATAGTTTCGCCCCGTCGCCCCATCCTGACACCGGGCTGTCAGGATGGTTCGGCTATTTTGCAGCGGCTTTATTGACATCATGCCCTGTTATGTCCAATTGTTCAATAACCTTTGAACTAAGGAAATTGCCATGGATAAGCGCCTCATCTGGCTTGCGCTCGGATCGTTCACGATTTCGACCGAAGGTTTCGTCATCTCCAGCCTTTTGCCCGACATTGCAAAGGATGCCGCCATCTCCGTTCCGCTCGCCGGCACGCTGATCACGGCGTTTGCGCTCGCCTATGCGATCGGCACGCCGATCCTGGCAACGCTGACCGGCGAATGGGATCGTCGCCGCGTCATCCTGTGGACGCTGGTGTTCTTCGTGTTGGGCAACGTCGCCGCGGCGCTGAGCTCCTCCTTCGAATTGCTGTTGATCGCGCGCATCGTCATGGCGCTATCGTCAGGCCTGTTCGCGGCGACCGCGCAGGGAACGGCCGTTGCGCTTGTCGACGATCATCACCGCGCCCGCGCCATTGCCGTGGTCGTCGGCGGCACCACCGTGGCGGTCGCGGTCGGCGCGCCGCTTGGCGCGCTTGTTGCGACGGTTGCCGGCTGGCGCGGCACCTTCTTTGCCATTGCCGGCCTTGGCGCGCTCGCCGGCGCGATCCTGTGGTACCGGCTGCCGCGCGGCATCGTCGGCACCAGGCTTCCGCTCCGGATGCGGCTGGCAGCGGCACTTCGCCCCGGCGTCATGCCTATCCTGGTGACGACCATCCTGGCCCTGATCGGCGCCTTCACCGTCTTTGCCTTTGTCGCGCCGCTCGCCATCGAAGGTGGCGGACTGAACCCGATCGCGCTTCCCGGAATGCTGCTCGCTTTCGGCGTTGGCGCGGTCATCGGCAATATCGGCGGCGGGCAGGCCGCCGATCGTTTCGGCGCGACGCGCACCGTCTGCTGGTCGCTGGCGCTGAGTGCCGCCATGCTGGTCACGTTTTCGCTGATCCCGATGTTCCTGCCGCGCGAGATCGCCGGGCCGGCGCTGATGGCCATGATGGTGCCGTGGGGCATCGTCGGCTGGGCATTCCCGCCGGCGCAGGCCAGCCGCATCATCAAGCTGGCGCCCGATGCCGCCCCCATCGTGCTGTCGCTGAACGCTTCGGCACTCTATCTCGGCGTCGCACTGGGTGCGGTGGTTGGCGCTGCGGTGCTGCGCTATGGCGCACCGGCCGACCTCGGTGTGGTCGCGGCGGCATTCCCGATCATTGGTCTGGGCGTGGTGCTGGCGGGCCATCTGGCGGCGCGACCGGTGGCGATGCCGGCCGAATAAGGCTTGTTAGCAAAGCTTGGCTGCCGGCCGCCGATAATTCAACTCGCGGCCGGCGCTGCGTCGAAATCCAACGCGGCGATTTCGTCCAGCGCCGCTCGCAGGCTTGCCGCCTGCTCTTTCCAAACACCTGTTTGAAGCGCTGCTGAGCGACGCGCCACAGCTTGGTCTTACGCTGTCCGCCACATCGGAATGATCGAGGCGGCCAGCAGCAGGCCAAGCATGATGTTGAGCATGCGCCATTGCCGCTCGGTTCGCAGCAACCGGGCGAGCAGCGTGCCGGCCACGCACCACGCCGCCAGCGATAGGGCCGCTGCAAGACCGAAGACCGTGCCGAGCAGCACGGCGAGCTGCAGCGGCCCGTTGGCGAGCGCGGCAAAGGATGCCGCCGCTCCCAGCCCCATGGCCCAGCCCTTGGGGTTCATCCATTGCAGGCCGGCGCCACCGAAAAAGCTGTTCGGCTTTGCCATAGCCACGTCCAGATTGGGCGGGCCGCTGCGGCCGATCTTGAGGGCAAGCCATACCAGATAGAGGGTGCCGGCTATTTTCATTGCCAGTTGCAGCGAAGGAGCGGCGGCCAGCAGACCAGCGAGCCCAGCAGCACCTGCCGCAGCCACCGTGGCCAGGCCGGCCGCACTCCCGGCCATCAGCGGGATAGAGCGGCGAAAGCCGAACTGCGCCCCGGACGCCGTCGACAAGGTCGTGGCCATGCCTGGGGTTGAGGTTGAGACCAGCGCGAACAGGAGGAGGGGAAGGACGGTTTCAAACATGCGGCTTCCTTTGAAGCCTGCACCGTAGGCTGTTTGGCCCATCAGTAAATGCAATGTTTGCCATGATGTGCATTAGCAAATATAATGACCAGATGCTCCGCAACCTCGATACTGCCCTGGTTCGAACCTTCGTCACCGTTGCCGACAAGCATGACGGCGGCGGCCAACGCGCTGCATTTGACGCAAGGTGCCGTCAGCCAGCAGATCAAGCGTCTGGAAGAGGTTCTCGGCTGCAGCCTGTTCGACCGCGATCGGCGCGGATTGCGATTGACCCGCTCCGGCGAGCGATTGTTCGGCAAGGGCAAGCGCCTGCTTTCCCTCAATGACGAGATCCTGGCGGAGATGGCGGGTGATGCGGTTGCCGGTCAGGTGCGGCTTGGCGTGCCCTACGACCTTGTCGGCACCTTGCTTGCGCCGGTGCTCAAGGCCTATGCCGAGGCCTATCCGCAGGTCGAGATCTCGCTTGTTTGCGCCTCGTCGCCGGAGTTGGCTGCGGCCTTGGCGGCGGGCACGATTGAGCTCGCGGTGATCGAGGAGCCGATCGGTCGGTCGCCCGGCGAATGCCTTGTTGTCGACCGGCTGGTCTGGGTCGGCGCCAAAGGCGGTGGCGCCCGCCGCAAGCGACCCTTGCCGGTTTCGATGGTCGCCGAGACCTGCGCGTTCCGCCCGGTGGTGCTGGAGGCGCTTAACGAGCACGGGCTGGAATGGCGCACCGTCTTCGAAAACGGCAGCATCGACGTGACGACGGCGACGGTGCGTTCGGACTTGGCCGTCACCACCTGGTTGGCGTCAACCGTGCCTGCCGACCTCGATATTTTGGCCAACGATCCGGAACTGCCGTCGCTGCCGAATTTTTCAATCAATCTGCATTTGCCGAAGCACGGCGTCGCGCCGGCTGCATTGGCATTCGCGGGCCACCTCCGCGATGGGTTGGCACGGCGGCGAGAGGCGGCTTAGAAAACAGCAAAAAGGACGGCCGGTGTTCAGCCGTCCTTGATCGCCCCGCAGCCTCTATTTCCAGTTCTTGCGCCGCTCGATCTCGGCTTCGGACGGCTGTTCCGGAGCAAAGGACCCGGTCTTGATCTCGCCGGAGCGTTCATAGCTCGCCATCAGCACGCCAGTGGTCGATACCTGCGAACGGGTCAGCTTGAAGGCGGCAGGTATCGTGCCCCTGCCGAACAGTTTTTTGCCCTTGCCCAGCACCAGCGGGAAAATCAGCAGGCTGATCTCGTCGATCAGGTCATTGGCGAGCAAGGTCTGGATCAACTCGCTCGATCCCTGAATGAGCAGGTCCGGGCCGTCCTCCTGCTTCATCCGGCGCAACGTCGCCACGACATCGCTGCCGAGCGGCTGGCTGTTTTGCCAGGACAGCGTATCTGGCCTGTGCGTCGCCACATATTTCGTGACGGCGTTGAAGCTCTCGGCGATCGGACCGCTCTTCTGGTACGGCCAGTGGGCGGCGAAGATGTCGTAGGTCTTGCGGCCGAGAAGCAGCGCGAACGGTTTTGAAAACGTCTCGCCCATGGCGGCGCCCATCACATCGTCCCAGTAGTGAAACGTCCAGCCGCCGAATTTGAAGCCGCCGACAGGGTCCTCTTGCGGGCCGCCGGGTGCCTGCATGACGCCGTCGAGGCTGACGAATGTTGCGGCGATGATCTTCCTCATTGGAGCTCCCTTTCCCTGATCCGTGCCGTCATGGCCGGACTTCGGGCCAAGGACGGGCGAACGGACATTTGTCCGACAGCGGTCGGCAAATTTCCAGGGCTGGAAGGGCAGATGACTGCCGACCTTGTTGCGTCGGCTTGGAGCAGAGAAACGCTCAGCCCAGACCGACGACCGTATCGTAGAGCAGCTTGAAGTTGAGCACCAGGATGAGCGCGGCGACCACCCAGGCCAGCACGGCAACAGCGCGGGAAATGGCGAAATTACCCATCTTGCGCTTGTCCGAGACGAACTGCACCAGCGGTACGACAGCGAAGGGAAGCTGCATCGACAGGATTACCTGGCTGAAGACCAGCAACTGGCCGGTTCCCTTCTCGCCATAGAGCGCAGTGACCACCACCACCGGGATGATGGCGATGCCGCGCGTCAGCAGGCGGCGCGCCCATTGCGGGATGCGCAGCCGCAGGAAGCCTTCCATCACGATCTGGCCGGCCAGCGTCGCCGTGACCGTCGAGTTCAGGCCGGAGGCAAGCAGCGCTACGGCAAACAGGATCGAAGCGATGCCGAGGCCGAGCAGCGGCGACAGAAGCTGGAAGGCCTGGCCGATCTCGGCAACGTCATGATGACCGGTGCCGTGGAACGCCACCGCCGATACGATCAGGATGGAGGCATTGACGAACAGCGCCAGTATCAGCGCGATGGTAGAGTCGGTCGTCGCCCATTTGATCGCGTCGCGCTTGCCGCGATCGGTGCGCTCATAGGCGCGGGTCTGCACGATCGAGGAGTGCAGGTAGAGATTGTGCGGCATCACCGTGGCGCCGATGATGCCGATGGCGATGTAAAGCATGGCCGGATTGGTGACGATCTCGGACGACGGCACGAACATCGCATGCAGGATGGAGCCGACCGGCGGCGCGGCGGCAAAGATCTGGATGGCGAAGCAGCCGAAGATGATGATCAAAAGCGCTATGATGAAGGCCTCGAGGAAACGGAAGCCCTTGTTCATCAGCAACAACAGCAGGAAGGCATCGAGCGCGGTGATGATGGCGCCGCCGATCAGCGGAATCCCGAACAGCAGTTGCAAGGCGATCGCCGTACCAATGACCTCGGCCAGGTCGCAGGCGATGATGGCCAATTCGCAAGCGACCCAAAGCATGAAATTGACCGGTCGCGGATAATAGGCGCGGCACGCCTGCGCGAGGTCGCGGCCGGTGGCGATGCCGAGCCGGGCGGCGAGCGCCTGCAGCAGGATCGCCATCAGGTTCGACAACATGATGATGAACAGCAGCGTGTAACCGAACTGGGCCCCGCCGGCGAGGTCGGTCGCCCAATTGCCCGGATCCATGTAGCCGACCGAAACCATGTAGCCCGGCCCCATGAAGGCGAACAGCCGGCGAAGCCAAATCCCCGAGTGCGGCACGGCGATCGTGGCGTTGACTTCGCGAAGGCTGGGCTGCTCGCCGTCCTCCGGGCGGGCAAATCGCCACATGGACCGGGGGGCTGAGGTGGCTTCGGCTTCCGACATGAACTGGCTTTCCACTCGCGCGATAGATGTTGCCTCCTTATCTATGCCACGGCTGAACATTATGCAATATGCTATATTTCATTGTCGGAGCTTTTTCGTGTGGCCGCTTGGCCGTGCGGCCGGAACGGCAGTGAACGCCGGTTGCACCGGCCACCGAATGGAAATAAACGGCCAGAACCAATAGGGTTCCGTGTTATGACTGCAATGTCGATTCAAACTGCCGGGAGGAGCGCGTATTGGCGCTGAAGAAAAGACCGGTTCCTCGCGAAAAGCCGCTGCCTGACGCAGAAATCCACTCGGAAGGCTTCAGGCAGACGCGTGAAGCGCGCCGCAGTGCGCTGGTCGAGGATTATGTCGAGCTCATCGCCGACCTGATCGAGGATGGCAACGAGGCGCGCCAGGTCGACATCGCGGCACGGCTCGGCGTCGCCCAGCCGACGGTGGCGAAAATGCTGACGCGGCTGTGCGCCGACGGGCTGGTCTCCCGGAAGCCCTATCGCGGCGTGTTCCTGACCGATGCCGGCCGCAAGGTTGCGGAAGAGAGCCGCATTCGCCACCAGACGGTCGAGGCCTTCCTGCGCTCGCTCGGGGTCAGCGCCGAGACGGCGCGCATCGACGCCGAAGGCATCGAGCACCATGTCAGCGCCGAGACGCTCGAAGCCTTTCGCAAGGCAATAATCGCCGCGCGCTGATTGATCGAAGCGATATGCAGTGCGACTGACCTGCTCACTCGTTCGTATCCTGCACCCAGTTGCGCGGGTGACCATCGACGCGAAACTGGAAGATGAAATAGGGTGGGATGCAAGTGCCCTTGCCGGGCTTTGCTTCCGGCAGATCGTCAAAACCGGCGGTGCAGATATAGTCCTCGCGGCAGGGATGGGCCTTGTCGCAAGCACGCAGGCCAGCGGTCTTGGTGAATTCCCTGGTGCAGAATTTGTGGTCCTTGCCGGAGCCTATGCAGTCGTTGAAGCCGGTCTTGGCGAGGCGGCCGCAGCTTGCCTCGTCGGGCAGCTTTTCGCAGGTCGCCTTGCGCAGCATGCCGCCGGGAAAGCCGCCAGTCTTCTGCTCGGGATTATCGTAACGCTGGCGCGCCGCGCCGTAGCCGGCGAGCTTTATCGGCGGTTTTCTGTCCCTGGCCGGGTCGATGGCGCAGGCCTTCGCGGTTGCCGGTGACAGACGGCAATATTGGTCGTTGCCCCATTTCGACATCCTGATCTCGCCGAACTCCACCGGATCGCCGACCGCGGTGCCGGCCTCGCTGACGCAGGTACCAAAGCCCGGATGGATGGCGCTCTCGTGGACCCCGGCGCAACGCAGGCCTTCGTCGCAGGTCCAGTCCACGAAACTTGGGTCGGCGCCGCGATAGCAGATCGAGCCCCATCCATTGTAGAGATCGGTGCCTTTCAGCGCTTCGGCGTATTTTGCCTCCGGACGGCCGGCAAAGCCGCGGCTGAAATCCGGGTGTCTGCCAGCGGCGAACGACTCGACAATGGCGCGGCGGCGCGGCAGGTCGGCAAAAAACACAGCCGAGCCCGGCACGAACACCGCGTTGCGGCGCGGTTCGTTGGCCGGGTCGGCGCCGGTGTAATGGAACCCGGCGATGCCGTGCGTCTGGTGACAGCCGGTGCAGGTCATCTCGTTGAGGCGCAGATTGAAGCCGGCCACCGATTTGACGGTGCGAAGCGTATTGCCCTTGGCGACATAGTCCCTGAGCGCTTTGTCGATAGCATCGTCGTCGAGCAGCCCAAAAGCCAAATTGTTTTGCGACCGGTTCATACCGCCGGGTGCCACCGAAACCGCGGTGGTCGCGAGGAATTTTTCGTCGATCACCAGACGGCCACGGTCGAGATCATAGATGTTGCGGTCGGTGAGCAGCCATCTTTCGAAGGTTTGCCTGTCGGCCAGCACCAGCTTGCGGTCGATCTGGTTCTCCATTTTCGCTTCCTGGAAAATGGCTTTGGCAGGGTCCCACTTGAATACCTTCAACAGATACTCGGCGTGGCCGCCGAAATCTCGCCGGCTCGAAGCCGATAGGCGCACGACCTGCATGTTGAGCTCGAGCCGCATGGTCTGCGAAGAATTCAACATCGCGCTGGAAAGCGGGCCTTCTTCCGAGCGCAGCCAGGCCGCCAGTTGATCCGGCTCCAGATTCTTCTGCCCGGCGACAAGCCAGCGCTTCGCCACGTCCGCGCAGGAACCGTTAGCCGAGCGCGGACGGTCCTTCGAGGCGCGAGTCTGTGCCGAAGCCGGTATGGCGTTGAAGACCAGGCTCAGGGTCAGCGGCAGGCGCGACGAAATGCGTTGCCCAGGCTTCTCCTCGACCGAATAGTGGAAGCGGTAGATCAGCCTGATCTCGCCGCATTCGGTGTGGCCGAGATAGCCGCGATCCATGCGATTGACGATGCCGGTCAGGTCCAGCGTCGAACCGTCGTCGTCGATGTATTTCGGATTGAACTTCTGGTTGATGTCTTTCGACTTTGCCAGAGCGGCTACATAGGAGTCGGGGCTGTTCCTTGGTTCGTCTAAGATCTGCTGTTTGACGGCGTTGCGGACCGGGCTCAGCGCGCGCACCGAAAACAGCCCGCGATTGTCGACGTCGCGTGTCAGTCCGAGCGCTGGCCCAAGCAGACGGCTGATCGATAGCCCGCCGCGCTCGAGCGCCTGCAAGGTCTCGGGATCGGTGATTGCGACACTGGAATCGAGAGTGACGGCGCTGGCCGGCGCGGGGCCTAGGCAAGACAATGCCGCAAACAGCAACAGAACCCGCCCGAGCATCCGCAAGCGCCCCCTCGCTTCCACAGCCACGGTGGATGCTACAGACCTTGCGACGTCTAAGCCAGAGCAGACCCGCGTCAGCAGGCATTGCTCGTTAGCGCGAAAAATACTGTGACTTGGCGTAACCATTGGGATAATTGTTTGCTGGGTTGGAACCGGCCAGGACATCGGCGGGTTGAGTGCAAACGTGCATCACGGGGAGTTGCCATGCTCTGGAGAGGCCGCCGTCAAAGTGACAATGTCGAGGACGAGCGCGGCCAGAGTGGCGGGCTTGGCGGCGGTCCGGGGCAGTTTCGCATCCCGATCGACGGTCGCGCCGGCGGCGGCGGCATGTCGGGCATTATCATCGTAGCGTTGATTTTCCTGGCAGGGTGGTATTTCGGCTTCGACCCGAGCCAAATTCTCGATGACAGCGGCTTGCAGCCTGGCGGCGGCGGCCAGATCACCGACAATAGCGGCGGGCAGGGCGGCGGCACCGGTGCGCCGGCGTCCGACGAGATGAAGCAGTTCGTGTCGACCGTGCTGGCCGAGACCGAGGATACGTGGACCGGTATTTTCCAATCCGAAGGTCTGACCTATCAAGATCCAAAACTGGTCCTGTTCAGCGGTCAGATCCGCTCCGCCTGCGGTTCTGCCTCGTCAGCGGCCGGACCATTCTACTGTCCCAACGATCGCAAGGTCTATCTCGATACCACCTTCTTCCAGCAACTCGACCAGCAGTTCGGCGCCTCGGGCGATTTCGCACAGGCCTATGTTATCGCGCACGAGGTCGGCCATCACGTGCAGAACCTGACCGGCATCCTGCCCAAATTCAACCAGATGCGGCAGAATATGAGCGAGGGCGACGCCAACCAGATGTCGGTGCAGGTCGAGCTCCAGGCCGACTGCTTTGCCGGCATCTGGGCACATTTCACCGGTCAGAAGGGCATTTTGGAACAGGGCGACATGGCGGAGGCACTGAACGCCGCCAAGCAGATCGGCGACGACACGCTGCAGAAGAAGATGCAGGGCTACGTCGTGCCGGAAAGTTTCAACCACGGCACGTCTCAGCAGCGGCAGACCTGGCTGGCGCGCGGCTTCCAGAACGGCAAGCTATCGGACTGCGACACGTTCAACAACCCGATCTGAGCCGACGGTTTTCTCGTAATCCGAGAGACTGGATCGCAGTCAGGGGGATGTCAGGATGAAAACACTCTGCCCGTTCCCTCATTGTTCCCAGCGATGTGCTCGCCTATAAGGTGTGTTCCCGTTCGCTCGGGCGGCCCGAGGAGATACCATCATGATAGACCCCAAAACCGCCAGGCGGGGCCTTGCGCTTGTTTTCACCACCCTGCTGCTCGACGTCATTGGCTTCGGTATCATTATGCCGGTGCTGCCGGCCTATCTCAGGGAATTGACCGGCGTCGGCATCAGTGAGGCGGCTATCGAGGGCGGCTGGCTGTTCTTCGTCTATGCGGCGATGCAGTTCGTTTTCGCACCAGTGATGGGCGGGTTGAGCGACCGGTTCGGGCGGCGGCCGATTCTGCTCGCCTCGGTGCTGACGTTCGCTATCGACAATCTGATCTGCGCTATCGCCTGGTCCTATCCGATGCTGTTCATTGGCCGCGTGCTGGCCGGCATTTCCGGCGCCAGCTATTCAACGACATCGGCATTCATTGCCGATATCTCGACCGACGAAAATCGTGCGAAGAATTTCGGGCTGCTCGGCATTGCTTTCGGCGTCGGCTTCGTCATCGGGCCGGTCCTGGGCGGGTTGCTCGGCACGTTCGGGCCGCGCGTTCCGTTCTATTTCGCTGCAGGGCTTGCTTTCGCAAACTTTCTGATCGCGCTGTTTCTGTTGCCGGAAACGCTTGATAACAAGCACCGTCGCCGCTTCGCGTGGAAACGCGCGAACCCGGTCGGCACGCTCGTCCAGATGCGCAACTATGAAGGTATCGGCTGGATCGGACTTGTCTTCTTTCTGATGACGCTCGGGCACATGATGTATCCTGCGGTCTGGTCGTTCGTCTCCAGTTATCGCTATGGCTGGAGCGAACAACAGATCGGCTTCTCGCTCGGAGCCTTCGGCCTGTGCGGCGCGATCGTCATGGCGACAGTCCTGCCGCGCGTGATCCCTACACTTGGCGAGTGGAAGACGGCGGTAATCGGTCTGGCATTTACCGCACTCAGCGCCTTCGGCTACGCCTTCGCGTCACAAGGCTGGATGATCTATGCAGTGATCGTCGTCGGATGTCTCGAGGCGTTGGCCGACCCGCCGCTCAGAAGCCTGGCGGCCGCCAAGGTGCCACCCTCCGCCCAGGGCGAACTCCAGGGCGCGATGACCTCGATCTTCTCGATCACCTCAATCATCACACCGCTGTTTTATACGGCGATCTTTTCCTGGTTCACGGGGCCGAGCGCGCCCATAGTTTTCGGCGGTGCCCCGTATCTGCTCGGCGCGATTTTCCTCACGCTGGCGCTCGTCGTCTTCGTCAGTAGGGTGGCCAAGCCGACGCCGAAGGAAGTCAAACGCATGCACGCGCAGCAAGCGGTGACGGACGGGGCTTGATCGGCGCCGGGAGCCCGGCCGGCGCCGTCAGTCAAATCCGTTTTTACGCAATGCGCTAGACACGCTCGGCCAGTGCCGGCTCGCCGCGCTTTTCGCGGATCAGATTGACGAAACGGCGGAACAGATAATGCGAATCCTGCGGGCCGGGCGAGGCTTCCGGATGATGCTGGACCGAGAAGACCGGCTTGCCGGTCAGCGCAATGCCGCAATTCGAACCGTCGAACAGCGAGACATGGGTTTCCTCGACGCCGCTCGGCAACGAGTCGGCGTCGACGGCAAAGCCGTGGTTCATCGAGACGATCTCGACCTTGCCGGTGGTGTGGTCCTTGACCGGATGGTTGGCGCCGTGGTGGCCCTGATGCATTTTTGCGGTCTTGCCGCCCAGCGCCAGCGCCAGCATCTGGTGGCCGAGGCAGATGCCGAACAGCGGGATTTCGGTCTTCAACAGATCCTGGATGACCGGCACGGCGTAGTCGCCGGTGGCTTCCGGATCGCCGGGGCCGTTGGACAGAAAAATGCCGTCCGGCCGCATCGCCATGATCTCCTCGGCGCCGGTCTTGGCCGGCACCACGGTGACCTTGGCGCCGAGGCCGGCCAGCAGGCGCAATATGTTGCGCTTGACGCCGTAGTCGATGGCGACGACGTGCATCGACGGGTCGGCCTGTTCGCCAAAGCCCTCGTTCCAGACCCAGGGCGTCTCGCGCCAGACCGAGGACTGGCCGGAGGTGACCTCCTTGGCCAGATCAAGCCCGATGAGCCCGGACCAGGCGGCGGCGCGGCGCTTGAGGTCATCGATGTCGAAGGTACCGTCTGGGGCGTGCGCGATGACGGCATTGGGCATGCCCTTTTCGCGGATCAGCGCGGTCAGCGCCCGCGTGTCGATGCCCGAAAGTGCGACGATGCCGCGCTTCTTCAGCCACTGGTCGAGGCCGGCTCCGGCGCGGTAGTTCGACGGGTTGGTGACATCGGCCTTGAACACGGCGCCGACGGCGCCGGCGCGGGCCAGCAGATTGAGGTCCTCGATGTCTTCGTCATTGGTGCCGATATTGCCGATATGCGGAAAGGTGAAAGTGACGATCTGGCCGGCATAGGATGGGTCAGTGAGGATTTCCTGGTAGCCGGTCAGCGCGGTGTTGAAGCAGACCTCAGCCACGGCGGAGCCGGAAGCGCCCAGACCGCGGCCCTCGATGACGGTGCCGTCGGCCAGCACCAGCAGGGCTGTCGGCCTCTCGGTGGCCCAAGGGGGGGTCGACGCGGCGGTCATCGTTGCCATGGCGGCACTCCTAAAGGCTGCGCCCCTCAATCGGCGCAACAAAAGGCGCGAAGCGGCAATCTCACAGCCTCGGCGCGCTAACTTTTCACTTGTGCATGTCGTGGCCCCAAAACCGCTACGCACTTTTGGGCGACGTGCACTAGAATTCAATTCATGCAAGGCCCAGTACATAGGGGAAGGCGCCAAGGCGGTCAATGATGCCGCGCCGTGCGAGCCTGGATTTATTTCGTCGAACAATATCAGCGGTTTGCCGGACGCCATCGAGTTTGCCTTGAGCTATCGGCACGACTATTGTCCGCCGCATTCGAAGGAGAAAGCACTATGCGAGGAAAAATCGCCGAATCCCTGAAGAGCGCGATGAAGGCGCAGGACAAGCGCCGGCTGCCCACATTGCGGCTGATCCAGGCGGCCATTCATGATCGCGACATCGCCAATCGCGGCGCCGGGAAGGAGCCGGCCAGCGACGACGAAATCCTGCAGATCCTTGCCAAGATGGTGAAGCAGCGCGAGGAATCGGCCAAGGCGTTCGATGACGGCAAGCGGCCGGAGCTTGCAGCGCAGGAGCGCGACGAGATGGCGATCATCCGCGACTTCCTGCCGACGCAACTGGGCCAGGCCGAGACGGAAAGCGCCGTCCGTTCCGCCATCGCCGAGACAGGCGCCAGCGGCGTCAAGGACATGGGCAAGGTGATGGCGGCGCTCAAGGAAAAATACGCCGGGCAGATGGATTTCTCCAAGGCGAGCGGCATCGTCAAGAGCCTGCTTCAGTAGACTGCTGTGGAAGGCCCTTGCCGTCGCGCCCGCAATCCTGGCGGACAGCCAAAAGCTCGCGCTCATGATCGAACTCGTCAAACCGGCGTTTGAACACCTGCCGTCCTACAAGGCGGCCCTCGAGCGCGGCTGGTCGCCGGACAATGTGCGGCTGCTCGACGCGACGCGCGAGCAGCTTGCGGCTATCGAAAAGGATCCAGCGACTTTCCTTGCCGATCTCGACGATTCCGATGGCAAGGGACCGCCGATTGCCTTGCCGGACGGTTCGACGGTGCCGCGGCTGCCCGGATTCCGGCGCTGGATCTGGGACGGGGAAGTCTTAGGCTCGATCGGCTTGCGCTGGCAGCCCGGCACCGCGGCGCTGCCGTCGCACGTGCTCGGCCACATCGGCTATGCGGTGGTGCCGTGGAAACAGGGACGTGGCTATGCGACCGAGGCGCTGCGGCTGATGCTGGAGGAGGCGAGGGCGGTTGGCCTGCCCTTCGTCGAAATCACCTGCAAGCCTCACAATGTGCCCTCGCAGAAGGTCGTTCTGGCCAATGGCGGCCGGCTTGTCGGGCGTTTCTTCGAAGACGCTGCCTATGGCGGCGTAGAAAGCCTGCGCTACCGGATCGATCTGTAGCCCTATTCGGCGGCAGCCGGCAGCGGCGGCGCAGCCCGGCTGCGCCATTCCCAGACATGCGAGGCAAGCGCGACCGCGACCGCGACCAGCATGGCGATCGCGCCAACCACCGGCAGGCTGCGATAGCCATAGCCGGCATTGAGCATGGCCGCGCCGAGCGATGCGGCGAGTGCGATGCCGACGTTGAAGCCCGACGGAATGAGTGACGAGGCAAGGTTGGAGGCGTCCGCGGTCCAGGTCAGGATGCGGGTCTGGATCGGCGTGCCGATGGCGAAGTTGAGGCCGCCCCAGACGAAGATCGCTATCACCATCGGCAGCGGGTAAGAACTGACGGCGTAGATCAAGGCGAGCATCACCGCCTGCAGGAAAAGCATGGCGATAAGCGACGGCATCAGCTTCCAGTCAGCGAGCCGCCCGCCGACAAAGACGCCGATCGTTGCGCCGACACCGTTGAGCAGGAGCACCCAAGGTATCCATTTCTCGTCGAGGCCGGTGACCTCAAGCAGCGTCGGCGTGATGTAGGTGAACAGGCCGAACTGGCCGATCATCAGCATCAGCATGATGATGAGCGAGGTCCAGACCTGCTGGCGTGCGAGTACGCGGACCTCACTGCCAAGACTGACGGACGGGTTCGACGATCCCGTCTTGCGCGGCAGCAGGGCGCCGATTGCCGCGAAGGCCACCACGCCGAGCGCGCACATCACCCAGAATGTCGCACGCCATCCCCAGATGTTGCCGATTGCCGTGCCGGCCGGAACGCCGATTACGTTCGATACGGTGAGGCCGGACAGGATCAGCGCTACCGCCATGCCGCGCTGGTCTTCGCGCACCAGGCCGACGGCCACCACCATGGCAACGCCGAAATAGGCACCATGCGCGACGGCCACCGCTATCCGCAACAGCAGCATCGAGGCGAAGTCGGGCGCCAGCGCGCAGGCCGCCTGGCCGATGGTAAAAGCCGCAGTCAGTCCAAGCAGCAGAGCCTTGCCGGAGAACCTTTTGGTAGCGAGCGCCAGCAGCGGGCCGCCGACTGCAATGCCGCCGGCATAGCCGGAAACGAGATAACCGGCGGTCGGGATCGCGACGCCAAGGCCATCCGCCACCTGCGGCAGCACGCCGGCTATGACGAATTCGGTGGTGCCGAAGGCGAAGGCGGCAATGAACAGGGCAATGAGGGGGAGCATGGCGGAAAGGCGATCCTCGGATAAGGTGGCCTCAAACCACGGATGAGGGCGGCGGGCAATCCAGAAATTGTCGACGCCGCTTTAGCTTTTCTTGATCGCCGGTCAGGCGCCCGCCGCGGAGGCAAGAGCTAGGCGGCTGCCTTCCTTCCATAAGGAATTTTCAGCCACGCCCGCTCGTGAAGATAGTAGAGTAGCGACTTGGTGACGACCTCGGTCAGGCCGATGGCCGCGGCGAGCTTGATGCTTCCGGTCACGACGAGCGAAATGATCATCGTGTCGATGGTACCGGTGACGCGCCAGGAAAGCGCTTTGGCGAAGCTGCGAGAATGGGTGTCCATCGACTTTCCTTCCGGTAGATGCGGCGATCTTTAGCCGACAGACAGGAGGTGGCGCAAAGATAATTTTTGCGCATTGGCCCACAGCAATTTTCATAGGCGATGTTCTGAAGCTACCCGGCTTGTGGACGCAATCTATCCAGCCTTCAGCCGCGAACCGGTGAGCAGGCCGCGCTCCTCGAGCACGGGATAGGCCATCGAGGCGAGCAGCGAGTTGATCTGCTTGAGGTCACGAATGGTGTCGAGATGGATGGAGCTGGTCTCGACGCTCTTGGCGGTGCCGTCGCGCAGCCGCACGAAATGGCTCTGGCTGGTTTCCTTCTCGCGGTCGCGCAGCCGGTCCTTTTCCAGCACCAACTGGCGAGCGGTCTCCGGATCGCGAGACACCAGCACGTTGAAGGCAAGCCTGGCATTGGCAAGCACCAAGGCATGGAAGGCGCAAAGCTCGCGCCAGCCTTCCGGCGTGAACTCCAGCCCGCGCTCGAATTTCTTCTTCACGTGGACCAGCATGTTGCGCACGATGATGTCGCCGACCTGCTCCAGCTTGACGCAGGCGCCGATCAGCTCCTGGCAACGCAGCGCCTCGTCCTCGCTCAACGGGTTCTTGGTGACCTTGGCCAGATAGAGCTTGATCGCCGCGTGCTTCCTGTCGACACGGTCGTCGAGTGCGGCCAGCGCGCCGATCTTGTCGGCATCGGCGCTCTCATAGAGCTCGATGATCCGTTTCAGCATGATCTCGACTGTCTCGCAGACCCGCACCACCTCGCGGGTGGCGTTGGCCAAGGCTTGGCTGGGCACGTCGAGCGCACTTTCGTTGAGCGCGGAAAGCTCGACGACGTCGAGCGCGTTGGCGGGCTGAGGCTTGGTGCCCAGCGCCACGATCTTTTCCGAGGCGCGATAGACCAGGCTCGCCAGCGGCAGGCCAGCGATCAGGATGAGGATGTTGAAGACGATGTGGGCATTGACGATCTGCTCGGGCACGGTGCTGCCCAAGAAGGCGACCGGCGGCTTGAACGACAGAAACAGGATCAGCATGATCAGCGAACCCATGCCGCGCATCAGGAGATTGCCGATCGGCACGATACGAACGCCGGGTTCTGCGTTGCGGGTTAGAAGCGGCGCGATGATCGAAGAGCCGAGATTGACACCGAGCACCAGCACGATGCCGAGTTCGGGCGGGATGAAGCCGCGGCCGGCCAGCGTCACCATCAGCAGCACCGCGGCGATCGAGGAATGGAACAGCCAGGTGACCAACGCCGCCAGAAGGTAGGCGGTGACCGGATCGCCAGAGAAGTAATCGACGATGAGTGGCATCAGCGTGCTCTGGCGCAGCGGCTCCGACGCCTGGCCGATCATCTCCAGCGACAGAAGCAGCAGGCCGATGCCGACCAGGATGCGGCCGAACTGGCGCCAGTCGCGCCGCTCGGTGGCCATGAACATGACGGTGCCGGCGACAAGGCAGACCGGCACCAGCAGCGACAGATCGAAGGTAAGCAGCTTGACCACCAGCGCCGAGCCGATCTCGGCACCGCGCACCGCAAGCTGGCCCGACATGCCGCTGACGATGCCGGAGCCGGCGAATGAGCCGACCAGCAAGGTGACGGCGGTCGAGCTTTGCAATGCGACAGCCAGGCCGCAGCCGGCCAGAACCGCCATGAACGGATTGCGCATTGTGGCGCGCAGTTTGTGGCGCAGCACATCGCCATAGGCGCGCTCGACGCCGGTCTTCACCAAACGGGTGGCAAACAGCATCAATGCGACCGCACCGGCAAGGTGCAGCAAAACGACAGAGCCACTCATGCCCAACCCCGCAACCCGACAGATGCCAGCGACGCGGGCGCCGTGACGTCAAGGGGGCAAAAGTGGGCGCGAATCGTGGACATTGCAGAGGTTAATATAACTCCGATTTATTTTAGCCGAATAATAAATTTTGCGCGGTTCGGACGCCTGTTGGCGCGCGACGGAGCGTGTCGGAAATGGATGGCTGACAAAATGGTTGCATAGACTGCCGAGTTGCGGAGGGTCATGCGTCCATTCTCGGACGGCCGCTTTAAAGGTAGCGCTGAATTAGTCGTGCTAAATGTAAGAAATCATTACGAAAACGTAATCTCTGTGTTCAGTTTCGGTTCATTCTTCCGGCTCTATTCCTAGGCATCGACAACCAAGGAGTACCCGCTATAAAACGTATCGTTCTTTCCGCCGTTGGCTTCTCGGCTGGCTGCAACCGCCTTGCAAGGCCAGGCTGCACCACTGAACACACCAAACGCGCCGCAGTCGAACTACAGCCAGGTCGACTGGCAAAGGCCCGGCAGGCATGTCGACGTGAACAAGCATGTCGACGTGAACAAGCGCGTCATAGTGAAGAAGAAGGTCGTGGTGAAGCGCAGCCATTGGCGCAACGGCCAGAGATATTCGAGCTGGAAACGTCACCAGCCGATCCGCGACTATCGCCACTATGGCCTGCGCCGTCCGGGTCCCGGCCAGGAATGGATCCGGGTCGGCAACGACTATCTGCTGGTCAGCGTTCTCTCCGGCCTGATTTTCGGCGCCATCGCCGCGCAGTGAGCCCGGAACGGCTGACCGGCGCTGCGCCGGTTTAGATCGCGAAGGCGGCCCGCGGGCCGCCTTCTCCTTTGGCCTGTGAAAACCGGGTATGGTCGCCATTAGGAGTCGTCGGGCTTCGCCCGTGTGATTATATGGAGGCCAAACGAGCTGTCCCCCATGCGCTTTCCGCCTGCTTTCCTCGACGAGATCCGCGACCGCGTACCGATTTCTTCGGTGATCGGCCAGCGCGTCGCGTGGGACAGGAAGAAGACCAACGCGCCACGCGGCGATTATTGGGCGTGCTGTCCGTTCCATGGCGAGAAGAGCCCGTCCTTCCACTGCGAGGACAAGAAGGGCCGCTATCACTGTTTCGGCTGCTCGGTTTCCGGCGATCACTTCAAGTTCCTGACCGAACTCGATGGGATGAGCTTTCCCGAGGCCGTCGAGAAGATCGCCGACATGGCCGGCGTGCCGATGCCGGTTCGCGATGCCCAGGAGGAGCGGCGCGAAAAGGAACGCGCCAGCCTGACCGACGTCATGGAGATGGCGACGGTGTTCTTCCAGGAACGACTGCAGGGACCGGAAGGGGCAAAGGCCCGCGCCTATCTGCGCGACCGGGGCCTGACACCGGCGACGCAGCAGTCTTTCCGCCTCGGCTATGCCCCCGACAGCCGCAACGCGCTGAAGGAGCACCTTGCCGCCAAGGGTGTCCCCAAGGCCGACATCGAGGCATGCGGGCTGGTGCGCCATGGCGACGACGTCCCGGTTTCCTACGATTGGTTCCGCGACCGCATCATGTTCCCGATCCCGGATTCCAGGGGCAAGATCATCGCGTTCGGCGGGCGGGCACTGGCGCCGGATGCGCTGGCCAAATACATGAACTCGCCCGATACGGAGCTCTTCCACAAGGGCAACGTTCTCTACAATTTCGCCCGTGCGCGCCAAGCGCTGGGAAAGGCGGCGCTGGGAAAGGGGGCGCTGGGCACGGGCGGCACGGTCATTGCCGTCGAAGGCTACATGGATGTGATCGCGCTGGCGCAGGCCGGCTTCGAAAACGTGGTGGCGCCGCTCGGCACCGCGTTGACTGAAAACCAGCTCGAACTTCTATGGCGCATGGCTGGCGAGCCGGTGCTGTGCTTCGACGGCGACCAAGCCGGGTTGAAGGCAGCGTGGCGCGCCGCCGACATGGCGCTACCGGCGGTCCAGGCAGGCCGCTCCGTGCGCTTCGCCCTGCTGCCGGAGGGCAAGGATCCCGACGATCTGGTCAAGGCCGAAGGGCCGGACGCATTCCGCGCCGTGCTTTCCGATGCGCGGCCGCTGGCCGACCTCCTGTGGATGCGCGAGACCGCCGGCGGCGTCTTCGACACGCCGGAACGGCGGGCGGAGCTCGAAAAGACGCTGCGCGAACTGACCAGCCGCATCCGCGACGAGAGCCTTCGCTATCATTACCAACAGGAAATGCGCGAGCGGGTGCAGAGCTTCTTCGGGACCCAGCGCGGACGCCAGGGACGTCAGGACGGACGGCCCGGTGAGCGCTTTCCGGGCAGGGCCTCAGCACCCGGCGGGCAGTTTGCACGTGGCGGCGGTGCCGGTGGGCGCACCGCGATCACCGAAAGCCTCGGCCGCTCGGCGCTGGTCAAACGCGGCGGCGAGGGCATGTCGGTGCGCGAGGCGACGATCATTGCGGCCCTCGTCAACCATCCGGTGCTGATCGACGAGAATTTCGCCCATGTCGAGTTCCTCGATCTCGCCAATTCCGATCTGAAGCGGCTGCATGCGGCCATCCTTGACGCCATGGCGCACGATATGGCCAACAACCGCGAGGCTGTAATCGCGACGATCGAGCGGGCCGGCTGCGGTGAGATCTGGCAGCGCGCGGTGGCGCTGATCAAACGTGCGCGGCAATGGCCGGCGCTGGAAACGGCAGCACTCGACGATGCTCGCGATGCGTTCAGCCAAGCTCTCCACTTGCAGCGCAGCGCGCGCACCTTACATAAGGAGCTGAAGCAGGCGGAAGCAGCGCTCGCCAGCGATCCCACGGACGAAAACTACCGGCACCTGGTCGAAATCCAGGCGCAATTTCGTGATGTGCAGGCAACGGAAGCGCTGATTGAAGGGTTTGGCGTATCGTCGGGCAGGGCTGGGCGCGTTTAGATCGAAGCCTCCAGAAGACTGAGATGTAAGGACGTGCTTGCGCGTTGAATCAAGCGTGCGGTGCTCTAAGTCGGGTAATTGATTCGCTTTTTTCATGCGAATCATGCGAGAGGCGCTTGACCTTCCGGCAGAATGGCGGAATCAGGTCGATTCGAAACGTTAACCCGCCTTGGCATCGACGGGAATGCAGCGATGTAAGGTACTGATCACTGGACAGGCAGTCCGCTTGCCACAGATATCAGGGTTAATCTGGACTTAACGAGAGATGCAGTTACTGGCCCGGTAAAGCGCGTTCTGGAAGGAGCGCATCCAATTTGACCGGACCAGCAGCTTACGCGGCTTTGATACTCAGCCGCTTGGAGAAAATAAAGACTATGGCGACAAAAGAAAAGGAAGAAGTCGAGACCGAACGCGAGGCCGCGACCGATGGCCCTCTGCTCGACCTTTCCGACGATGCTGTCAAGAAGATGATCAAGGCCGCCAAGAAGCGCGGTTATGTCACCATGGACGAGCTGAATTCGGTGCTGCCCTCGGAGGAAGTGACCTCGGAGCAGATCGAGGACACGATGGCCATGCTTTCCGACATGGGCATCAATGTGGTCGAGGACGACGAGCAGGGCGAGGAGCCCGAAGCCGCCGATACCGCCGCTGATGCCGAGGAAGATGCCAACGAGCTGGCCGAGCAGACCGGCACCGCCGTCGCCGCCACCACGACCAAGAAAGAGCCGACCGACCGCACCGACGATCCAGTCCGCATGTATCTGCGCGAGATGGGCTCGGTAGAGCTTCTGTCGCGCGAGGGCGAAATCGCGATCGCCAAGCGCATCGAGGCCGGCCGCGAGACGATGATCGCGGGCCTGTGCGAAAGCCCGCTGACCTTCCAGGCCATCATCATCTGGCGTGACGAGCTCAACGAATCGAAGATCCTGCTGCGCGAGATCATCGACCTCGAGGCGACCTATGCCGGGCCGGAGGCCAAGCAGGCGCCGGTTGTCGAGCGTATCGAGGAAGCCAAGACCGAGGAAAAGCCGCGCCGGTCGCGCGAGGACGAGGACGACATCACCAATGTCGGCGGCGACACCCGTGGCCTGGTGGACGACGACGAGGAAGACGATGACGAGGCGAGCCTGTCGCTGGCGGCGATGGAAGCGGAACTGCGCCCGCAGGTGATGGAGACGCTCGACGTCATTGCCGACACCTACAAGAAACTGCGCAAGCTGCAGGACCAGCAGGTCGAGAACCGGCTGGCCGCCGCCGGCACGCTGTCGCCCAGCCAGGACCGCCGGCTCAAGGAGCTGAAGGACCAGCTGATCAAGGCGGTGAAGTCGCTGTCCTTGAACACGGCGCGCATCGAGGCGCTGGTCGAGCAGCTCTACGACATCAACAAGCGCCTGGTGCAGAACGAGGGCAAGCTGCTCAGGCTGGCCGAAAGCTATGGCGTGCGCCGCGAGGAGTTCCTCAAGGAATATCAGGGCTCGGAGCTCGATCCGAACTGGACGCGCTCAATCGGCAACCTAACCTCGCGCGGCTGGAAGGAATTCACCAAGAACGAGAAGGACGCCATCCGCGACCTGCGTGCCGAGATCCAGAACCTCGCCACCGAGACGGCGATTTCGATCCAGGAATTCCGCAAGATCGTCAACCAGGTGCAGAAGGGCGAGCGCGAGGCCGCGATCGCCAAGAAGGAAATGGTCGAGGCCAATCTGCGCCTCGTCATCTCCATCGCCAAGAAATACACCAATCGCGGCCTGCAGTTCCTCGACTTGATCCAGGAAGGCAATATCGGCCTGATGAAGGCGGTCGACAAATTCGAATACCGCCGCGGCTACAAGTTCTCGACCTACGCGACATGGTGGATCCGGCAGGCGATCACCCGTTCGATCGCCGACCAGGCGCGTACCATCCGCATTCCGGTGCACATGATCGAAACGATCAACAAGATCGTGCGCACCTCGCGCCAGATGCTGCATGAGATCGGCCGCGAGCCGACGCCGGAAGAACTGGCAGAAAAGCTCGCCATGCCGCTGGAAAAAGTGCGCAAGGTGCTGAAGATCGCCAAGGAGCCGATCTCGCTCGAAACGCCGGTCGGCGACGAGGAGGATTCGCATCTCGGCGATTTCATCGAGGACAAGATGGCGATCCTGCCAATCGACGCAGCGATCCAGGCCAATTTGCGCGAGACGACGACGCGCGTATTGGCCTCGCTGACGCCGCGCGAAGAGCGCGTGCTCAGAATGCGCTTCGGCATCGGCATGAACACCGACCACACGCTTGAAGAGGTCGGCCAGCAGTTCTCGGTCACCCGCGAGCGCATCCGCCAGATCGAAGCCAAGGCGCTGCGCAAGCTCAAGCACCCGAGCCGGTCGCGCAAGCTCAGAAGCTTCCTCGACAGCTGAGGATTTTTAGGTGGGCGCGACCTACGGAACCGTCAGCATAAAGGGGCCAAGGCAAGAAGCGTTGGTCAACTGGCTGAGGACGAAGACCATCGACGCCTTTGTCACAACCGAACAGAATGGTTGGACCACTTTCTCCGACCGTTACACAGACCAGCTCGACCCGCGCTGGATTGAATCCTTGCTTCAGAGCCTGACCCTCGATCTGACCTGCATCGGCATCGCGATTACCGTCTATGATGAGGAACAGCTAAACCTCTGGGCGGCAAAGCACGGTGTTCTCCAATCGCGCTACAATTCCTGTCCGGGCATGGAGATGAGTGACCCTGACGATGAGGACATGCGTCCTCGGCTGGAAGACGCTCCCGCCTTGCTGGCTATGATCGGCAAGCAGGCCGCGCCTGACGATTTGCTTCAGATATTGGGAATGGATGGAGCGAAAGAGTACATGGCTCCGCTCGACCTCCATGAGGAACTCGCCGCCTATCTGGGACTTCCGGAAAATTCGGTTGGCCTTGGCCACAGATACATTCTGAAGGACAAAATCGATCTGTCAGAGCAGGGCTTGATCAGGACGGTCGATAGCTGACGTCGTGCTCGAGCATGCTCGGAACCGTCTGAGGAGCTGACACTCAAGAATGACCGAACGATTCAGAGGGCGCCATCCGGCGCCTTTTTTGATTTTATCATCCGGCCGGTTGTTCTTGCGGTGCACCGGTCGTGGGAGGATAATTCCGCGACGGATGCATTCTCTGGGCGACAACCCCGGATGCCCGCCCCGGCGGTTGGACGCCGTGCTCCGTGGCTCCGGAGGGAGGTGTGCCATGACAACTTACATCGTGCTGATCAACTGGACGGAGCAAGGCGCCAAAAATGTGCGCGAGTCGCCGAAGCGGCTCGATGCCGCCAAAAAGCTGTTGGGAGACATGGGCGGGTCCTTCAAGGCATTTTATCTCACCATGGGGGATTGCGACATGGTGGCGGTGGTCGAAGCGCCCGACGATGCGGTGCTCGCCCGTTTCTCGCTGATGCTGGCGACGGGCGGCAACGTCAGGACGCGGACGCTCAAGGCTTTCCCGGAGGATGCCTATCGCGAGATCATCACCTCGCTCGGGTAGGTTGCGCTCCAGGCTTGGCCATTTCGCGGGTGTCGTGTTGCGTTGCGGCGCAACGGCGTTTGCCGGATAGTCGGTGCGCGTCCCTCTGGTGCCGTTTCGAAACATGAGCAAGCCGCTGCTGACCGTCTGGTATAATACGCGCTGTCCGGTCTGTGATGCCGGTATCAGCCGGCAGAAGCGGCGGCTGATCGAGGCGGTCAAGGCCGGGCGGATCGAATTTCGCGACATCAATGCCGAACCGGCGGCACTGGCCGGATACGGCATCGGGCTGGAGGATATCCGGCGCCGGCTGCATGCGACGGATGCGAGCGGCAATCTGCTGGCTGGCGCCGATGTCGCCATTGCCGTGTGGCGGGCGACGCCCGGCGAAGGCTGGCTGGCGACGCTGTTCGGCAATCCCGCCGCACTACCGCTGACGCGCTATGCCTATAATCGCTTCGCCGATCTGCTCTACGCCTGGAACCGGCGCAAGGGCCGCTGGTAACGGGGCGGCAATGGCCGGGAGATTGTTTCCAAGCCTTCCGCATGGGCCGGCTATCGAGCCACAGGCTCGCAAACCCAGCTAACGATGCGGCGCACCGCCGGCAGCACCAGCAGCAGCGTCGGAGGCTTCTGCGCGAGGTTTTTCACAATCATCTGGGATTTTCCCTGAAGCATCCGGTCCGTCGCCTGGCATCCATTCGCCGGTCTTTGGCGTAACTGCCCGGTACGACCGGGTGTCGATGCGTTGCTTCACGTCAGACACTTACTGAGTGGCCTTCGGCCCTTACGCGCTTCCCAGCCGCCCTTGCCGGCGAAAATCAAACCTGCCGGGCGCTATTTCCAGATACATCGTAAGATATATCTTGACTCGGTCGCTGTGGGTATCTAGTTGAGATATATCTTAAGACATAACTCAAGGAGCAGACGATGCACAAAGGCAATCATTTCGGGCATCATCGTTTTGGCGAACACGCCGAGCGCGTTTTCATGCATATGGCCGGCAAGTTCGGTGGGCGCGGCGGCTTCGGCCCGTTCGGGCATGGCATGAGAGGCGGCGGACGCGGCGGACCGGGCGACATGTTCCGCGCCGGGCGCATGCTGGCCGACGGCGACCTCAAGCTGATCACGCTGTCGCTGCTGGCCGAGGCGCCGCGGCACGGCTACGACATCATCAAGGCGCTGGAGGAGCGCACCAGCGGCGTCTACAGCCCGAGCCCCGGCGTGGTCTACCCGACGCTGACCTTCCTGGAAGAGGCCGGCTACGCCGTTTCTGCGGCGGAAGGCAACAAGAAGGTGTTTTCAATCACCGAGGCTGGGCAGGCGCACCTCAACGAAAATCGCGAGATGATCGACCACGTGCTCGAACATCTCGAGCGCTTCGGCCGCAAGATGGCGAAGGCGCGCGACTGGTTCGGCTGGAACGATGACGGCGACGGTGGCCGGCGCGGCCGCGGCCGCTCGGAAAAGCGCGACGAGTTTCGCGCCGTGCGCCACCGGCTACGCGCCGCGCTCGGCGAAATCGTTGATGCGCCTGAAGCAAAGCAGGCCGAGGCAATCAGCATATTGGAAGCTGCCGCAGAGGCCTTGGAAGCGTTGTCGCGCGACTGACCTCTGAGTGCCAAACCAGCTGCGGCCCTTGCCCGCTCGGCCAAGGACCCGTACTGAAAATCATCCTGCACCGCGCTATGTGGTGCAGGATGATTGCCGTTGGAGGATACCCATGTCTTTTCTGAAGCGTCTTTTCGGCGGAGGCAACGAAGCCGCCGAGCCGAAGACAGCGGCGCCGGCAAAGCAGATCGAGCACAAGGGATTTTTGATCAGCGCCACGCCCTACAAGGCGGAGGGCCAGTACCAGACCTGCGGCGTGGTTTCGAAGGAGATCGACGGCGTGATGAAGGAGCACAAATTCATCCGCGCCGACCGCTTTGCCGGGCTTGATGACGCCGTCGACATCTCGATCAAAAAGGGCATCCAACTGGTCGACGAGCAAGGCGAAAAGATCTTCGGGTAGATCGGCTACTACAGCCTTGGGTCGATTGGCTCGCTTTCCAACGCCAGCACGGCGAAGACACACTCGTGAACCCGACGTAGCGGCTGCTTGGCGACAAATCGCGTTAGCGCTTCGTGACCAAGCGCGAACTCTCTGAGCGCCAGGCTGCGCTTGCCGGCCAGGCCGCGTTCTCGAAGGCGGACGAGATTGTCGGGCGCGTCATATTCGGGACCATAGATGATGCGCAAATATTCCGGGCCGCGGACCTTCAACGCAGGCTGGATGAGCCCCTTCTTGCCACGGCTGACGAAGTCGCGTGGTTTGACCACCATGCCTTCGCCGCCCGAGCCAGTCAGCGTTTCCCACCAGGCGATGGCCTCCGCACACGCGCTGCCGTCGGCCAGATCAACCATACGCCATCGAGTCGGCGTGACCACGCCGCCACGGGCAGCCAGACGGTCCGCGAGCGACATGTGCCAGACATGGTCCTGGTCAAACCAAACACGTCCCTCGCTGGCCAACAGGTGGAAAGGCGCGGCCTTAAGGTCCTCGACGCCCGAAACTGGCCATACGTAGGGCGCCCAGGCGGTGGCGTATTTGGCTGCGCGGGCGGTACGGTCTTCAAGGCGTGCGTTCAGGCCGGCTGCATCGACGCCGCGCGCCATCGCACGGGCCAGCGCCTCGCGGCTGACCTTGAATCCGGCGGCAGAGGATATCGCCACCGGCGCATATTGGCTTTCGATCAGACTGCCGGCCTTGGCCGACCAAGGCATTATCTCGGCGTCCAGCAGCAGCCAGTCGCTGTTCAATTCCTTCCACAGGTCCGCCGCGTCGACCTCGGTGCGAAGACGGGCGAGCAGGCCCTCCGTCATGGCACTGTCGTTGAAAAAGGAGCGTCCGGTGCGGGTCCAGATTGCGCCGGTTTCGTCGCCAGGGACCCCGAAGCGGCTTCGTGCCGCCTGCGCGTTCCGGCAGAGCGCGATCACTGCCCGCGAACCCATATGCTTCTCCTCGCATGCGACCTGCGCAACGCCGCGCTCGCGGAAGTAAGCGAAGGCATCCTCCGGACGTTCCAGCCAGCCGTCCTGGCTGCTGGTCTCGGACGGCGACATGGTCGGCGGCAGATAGATCAGCCATTGCGGCGAGAGCGCGAAGCGGCTCATCACCTCCAGTGCTGCCGACGCGTTCTCCTCGGCCACGACAATCCGGCCCCTCAGTCCGGTCTCGATCCAACGGCGACCGGAGACGTCCTGATAATCGAGCACGCCGTCGGCGTCGGCCTGTGCCGATTTACCGGAACCGGACCCGCCCAGCGGACGTATCGGCTCCGACCAGGTCTGGATTGCCGGCACCTCGACCAGTTCGCGTTCCGGCCAGCGCAAGGCCGTCAGCTTGCCGCCGAATACGCATCCGGTGTCGATGCACAGGGTGTTGTTGACCCATTCAGCCGATAGCGTGGGCGTATGTCCATAGATTATGGCCGTCTTGCCACGATAGGCCGCGGCCCAGTCGGCGCGGACGGGCAGCCCGAACTCGTCGGTCTCGCATGTGGTCTCGCCGTACAGAGCGAACTCGCGCACGGCGCCGGAACCGCGTCCGACCATCTCTTCCTTGAGGCCGGCATGGGCGACGGCGAGACCTCCGCCATCGAGCCAGACATGGCTGCGCAGGCCGTCGAGAAAGGCCGGCAGCGCCTCGCGCAGGCCTCGGTCCTGTGCACTTAGCTGATCGACAGTCTGCTGGAGGCCGTGGGCGACCGTGACCTTGCGGCCTTCTAGCCAGCGGCTGAGTTTGCGTTCATGATTGCCCTGGACACAGTATGCGGTTCCAGCCGCGACCATGCTCATGGCAATGCGCAATACGTCGGGCGAGTTGGGGCCGCGATCGACGAGGTCGCCGACAAAGACGATCTTGCGGCCCTCTGGTGGGACCACGATGACCGTTCGGTCGCCCTGATGCTCGGACCAGGCGATGCTGTAGCCCAATCGAGCGAGCAGGATATGAAGCTCATCCGAACAGCCGTGGATGTCACCAATGATATCGAAGGGGCCATGGTCGTCGCGCTTATCGGTCCACAACGGCTGTCGCGACACCTCGGCCGCGTCGATGCTGGCCTCGCTGGTAAGCTTCCAGACTTGGCGGAAGCCCTCGCGTTGCAGGCCGCCAAGACCCTTGCGAATCTCGGTTGTCATGCGCTGGGCGACCCCGGCGCCAAACGGCCGGTCGGCCCGCACCGCATTGCGTGCGACGCACACCTCGACGCCTGGATCGAGGACCACGGCGACGGGCAAAGCGTGCCACTTGCGCGCCAGCTCAATCCAGGCCTTGCGGTCGGCGGCTCGCACATTGGTGGCGTCGATGACGCCCAGCCTGCGGTGTTTAAGCCGTTTGCCGGCTATTTCGCGAACCAGATCGAAGGCATCCGCAGAGACGTCCTGGTCCGTTTCGTCGTCGGAGATCAGCGCCCGGCACTGGTCCGAGGAGATGATCTCGGTCGGCAGAAAATGCTTGGCGGCAAAAGTCGACTTGCCCGATCCGGTCGAGCCGATCAGCACGACGAGGGCGAAGTCAGGAATGGTGAGGTTGGTCTTGTCGGGTTCTCTCATCGGGTGAACACCGCCATCTGTGTGGGGGCGCCGAGGGTAGCGTCCTCGGCTCCGATACCGCTGAAGGTGGCTGCATAGCCATAGATCTCGCCGATTTTGGCCGCCCAGGCTTGGAACTGAGCCCGGCTCCATTCGAAACGGTGATCGGGATGGCGAAATGCGCCGGGGGCCAGTCTTGGAAACAGAGCGTTGTAGTCCGCATTCGGAGTGGTCACGATGACGGATTTGGGCGCCGTCTCACCGAAAACGATGCGTTCGACCAGGGGCAGCCTGTCCTCGTCGAGATGCTCGATAACCTCGACCAGAACAGCGACGTCGGCTGCGGCCCAACGGCTGTCCCGGTAGGTCAGCGATCCATGCAGCAGCGTGACCCGGCCCTCGGGCGGCCCGCCTAATTCGTTCAGCTTGAGACGCTTTGCAGCCCATTCCAGTTCGCGCACCGCCGGATCGAGCCCGAACAGCTTATGCACCCATCGCTCGCGCACGAGCCGACCGAGCAGCTTGCCTTCGCCGCATCCCAAATCTGCAATCGAGGTTGACCCCGTCGCCTGAATGGCCTGGACCACAGCTTCCATGCGCAGATCGTTGAGCCGGATCGGCGTCTCCAGCGCTTCCTCGGGCGTAACGCGCAGCTCGGCAGATTGTGCCTCGCCAGCCGTCTCGGGAGCCAGCCGCTCCAGGGCGATGCGGGCCAAAGCCCTGCGATTGCCAAGATAGCGGCGCACGATCAGGTCTTTGGCCGGATGGTTTTCCAGCCAGCCCTCTCCCCTGGACAGCAGCTTGTCGATCTCTGCTTCGCCGATCCAATAATGCTTGGCATCGTCCATCACCGGGATCAGCACATAGAGGTGATTCAACAAGGCGCTGAGCCGGCCCGTGCCGGTCAGCTTCAGATGGCCGTATCGGGGCTCGGCTGCAGTCCCGATTTCTTCGATTGGCGTCAGATCGACTGTCCAGCCCAAGGGTTCGAACAAACTTCGAACCAGAGCCTCACCGCCGCGCATCGGCAGTGGAGTAACCACGGCCTCCAGCGGCAGTTCGCTGTCGGCTAGTTCCTGGCGCTCCTTCGATATACCGGTCATCGCCGGCCGCAGCATTTTGTTCAGCGCCACCGACAGGAAGGATGATGCAGCGTAAGGCCGGTCGTTCACATATTGGTCGAGCAAGCCATCTGCCTGGCCCTTGCCTCGCACCAGTCCCACCGGGTCAACGTCGAGCAGGAGTGCAGCCTCGCAACGGTCTTCGGTTGCCTCGGGATAGAACAGCCACGCCTTGCCGAAAGACAGGTCGGTCTTGTGCAGGCGATCCGGATGCTTGTGCAGCAAGAAACCGAGATCGGTGGCCGGACGGTGCGTTGTGGCAACAGACAGGAACATCAGCGACCGATAGCGCAGACAAGCGGAATAACCAATGGCGGTTGTGTGGCCCACGACAGGCTGTCGCTAACGAGAAACAAGGGCAGGCGCCGGGCGCCTGCCCTTGTACAATTCAGACGATGCTGACGCGTTACGCCGCGGTGGCGACGCGCTCGGCATTTCCGGTCGCAGCCACAATGGCATTGACCTTGGCCGTGGCCTTGGCCAGCGCTGCTGCCACCGCGTCGGCGCCCATGCCGACTCCTTCGATGCGGATGACCTCGACATCGGTCATGCCGAGAAAGCCGAGCACGCTGCGCAGGTAGGGAATGGCGTGATCGAACTGCACGGCCGCACCTTCGGAATAGATTCCGCCCGAAGCCAGCACGATATAGACCTTCTTGCCGGTGACGAGGCCCTTGGGGCCAGCATCGCCATAAGCAAAGGTTTTGCCGGAGCGGGCGACGTGGTCGACCCAGGATTTCAGCGTCGACGAGATGTTGAAGTTGATGAAGCCGGTGGCGAGAATGACGGTGTCGGCCGCAAACAGCTCGTCCAGTACAGTATCAGAAACGCCGACGACCTCAGCCTGGCGCTGGGTGCGCGCTTCGGCCGGCGTATAGATGCCGGTCGAATAGTCGGGGTCGATATGCGGCAGCGGGTTGGCGACGAGGTCGCGGGCGACAAGCTTGGCCGAAGGATCGGCGGCAAGCAGTTTGTCGGCGAGTTCGTTGGCGACGCGGGTCGAGTGCGAGGCGGCGCCGCGTGGGCTGGATGTGACAAGAAGGATGGACATGGTGACTCTCCAGGGTTGGATTAAAATCTCCCGGCAAATATGTGTGCGCAGACTTATTTGAAAAACTGGTATATTTTGTATATGATCCATCTAAATTGTGGATTGAAAGATGCAGCCCAACCCGACGCTTGACCAACTGCAGATCCTGGTTGCGGTGGCCGACACCGGTTCCTTCTCGGCTGCCGGCCGTAAGCTCAACCGCGCGCAGTCGGTCATCAGCTACGCCATTGCCAACCTCGAAGCGCAGCTTGGGCTGAAGCTGTTTGAGCGTGAGGGCACGCGTGAGCCGCAACTGACCGATGTCGGCAAGGCGACGCTGGAAGATGCGCGGCGCATGGTCGGCGTGCTGCAACGCATCCGCTCGCGTGTCGACGGATACCGGCAGGGATTGGAGGCGGAAGTTGCGCTGTCGGTCGACGTGACGCTACCGTCGCCGGTGCTGGTTCGGGTGCTAAAGGCATTCGAGGCGCAGTTCCCGGCAGTGACACTGCGTCTGCATATCGGCTCGCTTGGCCTTATCCTCGATCATGTTGTCGGCGGACAGGCCGATCTCGGCATCGGAGGGCTTCTGGGCGAGGCGGACGTGAATCTGCTGCGCATCGGTTTCTTCTCCCTGGTGCCAGCCGCAGCGCCTGATCACCCGCTGGCGCTGCTGCCAAGACCAGTTGCGCTGGAGGATGTCCGCGAACACATCCAACTGGTCGTCTCGGACCAGTCCGAGCGTACGCGCGGGCGCGACTATGGCGTCTTCGCCTACCGCACTTGGCGGCTGACGGATGTGCGCACCAAGCACGTGCTGATGCGCGAGGGGCTGGGCTGGGGTGGGCTGCCGCGATGGCTGATTGCCGATGATCTGGCGAACGGCCGGCTCGTCGAACTCGATCTCGAGCCTTACAGCGAAGTCCGCTCGCCGCTTTATGCCATGCACCGCGCCGATCGCAGCCCGAAACCGGCGGCCGCTTGGCTGATCGACCAGTTCAAGCGCCAGCTAGGCTGTTTCAACGAGTTCGAACCGGGTGAGGTGCCTGAGGGGGAGCCGGAGACAGGCCGTCGATCAGCGCCATGAGAACGGCGCGATAGTCCTCGATCGATGCTCCAGTTTCGATAGCGAGCGCTGCGCGGTCGAAGGCGGCGGCGAGCAAAGCGGTCAGTGTTTCCACAGGCAGTCTCGTCATGGAGTGCGAGCGCATTGCGGCGACAAGGCCCTCGCGCAGCGAACGGTTGCCATGGCGATTGTCGATCGCATCCATGGCGGCGCGGCCGAGCACGGCCGGGCCATCAAGCAGCAAGAGCCGCGTGCGGCCGGGCGCACGCATGGCAGCCAGATAGGCATCCGAGCCGGCTATCAGCGCATCGCGGGCAAATAGCGAAGGCGGTGACGCGCGTTCGATCTCTTCCGAGACGGCTTGCGCCTCCTGTTCGACCACAGCGGCAAACAGCGCCTGCTTGTCGGCAAAGTGATGATAGAGCGCGCCGCGTGTGACGCCGGCAGCGGCGACGATCTCGGGTGTGCCGGTTTCGGCATAGGACTTTTCGGTGAACAGTTTGCGCGCCGCGGCGATGAGCTCGGCGCGTGTCGCCTCGGTGCGATCACGGTTGGAGCGACGAGCGGACCCCGGTTGCATACATGCAGCCTGTATGTTAATGCGATTTACATGCAGACTGTATGTTATTCGCCGGGAGAAGGAAAGATGAGGACGACGAGCTATTATCCGGTGCTGATGACGAGCGACGTTGCCGGCACGGCGGCCTTTTATGTTGCGCATTTCGGCTTCAAGCGGCTGTTTGAGGCCGACTGGTACGTGCATCTGCGCTCAGCCGAAGATCGCCGCGTCAACCTCGGCATCGTCCAGGGCGATCATGAGACGATCCCGGAGGAAGCGCGGGGCCGCACGTCCGGTCTGCTGATCAATTTCGAGGTCAGGGATCCGGATGCCGTCTATGAGCGGATCACCGCCGCTGGCCTTCCGATCCTGCGAACGCTGTGCGACGAACCCTTCGGCCAGCGCCATTTCATCACCAGGGATTCCAACGGCGTGCTGATCGACGTGATCAGGCCGATCCCGCCGAGCCCAGAATTCCTGGCGCTATATGCGCAGGGTGCTGCGGCGCGCTAACTCGCCCGCGCCAACGGCATCACCGTGACCTGAGTGATGCCGGAGCGGCGCACCACCGTGCACAGTGTCTCGTGGCCGATGCGCTCGGCGTCGAGCATGCGCACCAGATCGTCGACGCCGGTGACCGGGCGGCCGTCGATAGCGGCAATAATGTCGCCTTCCTTGAGGCCGGCCTTGTCCGCCGGGCTGTTCTTCTCGACACTGCGCAGGCGCACCGCCGTGCTGCTCGATACTTGCGACAAAAGGGCTGCGCGGCGCGGCAGGTTGGTGGTGTCGGCGGAAACGCCGATGAAGGCACGGCGCACGCGGCCGAAGCGGATGATTTCCGAGATGACGAAATTGGCCGTGTTGGAGGCAACCGCGAAGGCGATGCCTTGTGCACCATGGATCATCGCGGTGTTAACGCCGATCACCTCGCCGGCCGAGGACACCAGCGGTCCGCCGGAATTGCCGGGGTTGAGCGCGGCGTCGGTCTGGATGACGTCGTCGATCAGCCGGCCGGTGGAGGCACGCATCGAGCGGCCGAGTGCCGAGACGACGCCAGTGGTGACGGTCCATTCGAAGCCGAGCGGATTGCCGATGGCAATTGCAATCTGGCCACGCCTCAAACGCTTGGAATCGCCAAGCGGCGCAACGTCGGCAAAGTTGCCGTCGGCGCGCACCAGCGCAATGTCGGTGTCGGGATCGCGGCCGAGCACGCGGCCTTCCCTGGAGGCGCCGTCCGGCATTGATACGCGCACGCTGCGCGCATCGCCGACGACGTGGAAGTTGGTGACGACCAGCCCGTCCGGCGCGATGACGAAGCCTGAGCCATGGCCGCCCGGGCCACCGACGCGCTCGATGCGGCAGACGGCGGGCCCGATACGGTCGACGGCATCGGCGACCGTCGCCGAATAGGCATCGAGAAGGCCATCGTCATAGTGCAATTGCTGGGCGGGCAGGGCCATCTGAGGGCTCCGTAGCTTTTTTGGAACAAGATGAACAATCCCTATATGTGCGGAGCGGCCGGACCGGCCGCGACCTGACCAGATGGCCAGTCAAATGCCCAACTAGCCGTCAGGCGAGTATCCGCCAACGCTCTGCGGGGCGATATCTGGGTCACGAAGAACCCAGGAGACAGATCATGAGCGATTTCAATCTGAGCACGTTTTCCGACGCCATTGCCGACATCGCGGCAGCCGCGGCACCAGCGACGGCCAGCTTCGCGACGCACCACCGGACGTCAACTGCTTTCCACTGGCGGGACGGCTATTTCGTCACTGCCGAGGAGGCGGTCGAGGCCGGCGAGGAGATCGAGCTGACGTTTTCTTCGGGCGAAGCCGTCAAGGCCGAACTGGTCGGCCGCGACCCGTCCACCGGAACGGCCGTTTTGAAGCCGACCGGCGCGCCGAGCGTGCCGTCACTGGTAAAGGCGGATGCGGTGCGGCCGGGTAACCTGGCGGTCGTGGCGGGCAATAGCGACGGCACCTCGCTCGCTACCTTCGGCACGGTCGGCGAGGTCGGTCCGGCTTGGCGTTCAATGCGCGGCGGCACGATCGACCGGCGCATCAACCTTGCCGTCAATGCCGGCGGCCGTTTCGAGGGTGGCCCTGTGCTCGACGCTAAGGGTGGACTGATCGGCATGCTGCTGTTCGGGCCACGCCGGCGGGCGCTGGTGATGCCTTACGAAACGATCGAACGAGCAGTCACGACGCTGTGCGAGAAGGGTCATGTGGCGCGCGGCTATCTTGGCGCCGGCCTGCATCCGGTCCGCAATGGTGATACACAGGGCGCCATGGTGATGAGCCTCGACGATAACGGGCCGGCGAAAGCAGCCGGTCTCAGTCTCGGCGACATCATCGTGTCGTGGAACGCAGAGACGGTGCATGGCCCGCGCGAGCTGATCCGCAAGCTCGGGCCGGACAGCGCCGGTGCCTTGGTGACACTCGGCGTGGTGCGCGGCGGCGAGAACCGTGAGGTCTCCCTGACTATCGGTGAAAAGCCACTGAGCTGAGGGATAGATGGTAAGCGGTGAGGTCGCTGGCAGACGGCTGACGGTGCTGATCGCGCTCGGTGACGTCGAGCGCGCGCGAAGTCTGTCCGCGGCTCTCGCTGCGACCGATGATCTGCGGCCGGTTCTGGCGGGCGAAGTCGACGGGCGTGGGGCGGCGGATGTCGCCATCGTCGATGATCATGGGCTACAAGGCGGTCTCTTCGACGCGGCGATGCCTCGCGTGCTGCTATCGTCGCGAGCGGCCCGTGAACGGCCGGCCGATACAGTGTTTGCCGTGCTGCCGGTGAAAGCGGACGAGTTGCTGATCGCCGCCGCCGCGCGGCTGGCGGCAGCAGGCTACCGGATTTCGCGTGACAGCCATGCTCTATCCGATCGGCATCACGATTTGACATTCCATGGCAGCGACCGGTTCGAGGAGGAACTGACCGACGAGCAGATCGTCCGGCCGACGCTTTCGCCGCGCGAAAGCGAGGTGCTGGCACTGCTCGCCGAAGGCGCGCCCAACAAGGTCATCGCGCGGCGGCTGAACATCTCCGTGCATACGGCGAAATTCCATGTCGCAGCGATCCTGACGAAGCTCGGTGCCGCCAACCGCACCGATGCCATTGCCATCGCTATGCGGCAGGGGCTGGTGCTGGTCTAGCTCGGATTGTCTCAAGGCCGACGCAGCGTAACCCGCATCCGGTGTGTTGGGCCTTGCGCGGCGGTTCTCAGCCGCGCAAGGATCGTGTCTTTCATGTTGCAGGGAGGCGCGAGGATGTCGCTCAAGGGAAAGACGCTGTTTATCTCCGGCGGGTCGCGCGGCATCGGGCTGGCGATTGCGCTGCGCGCCGCGCGCGACGGCGCCAATGTGACGATCGCGGCCAAGACCGCCGAGCCGCATCCGAAGCTGCCGGGGACGATCTACACAGCGGCCCACGAGATCGAGCAAGCCGGTGGCAAGGCGCTGCCAGCACTGTGCGACATCCGCGATGAAGCGCAGGTCGCCGAAGCCGTCGCCAAGACCGTGGAGAGGTTCGGCGGCATCGATGTCTGCATCAACAACGCCAGCGCCATCCAACTCACCGGCACGCTGGAGACTGACATGAAGCGCTACGATCTGATGCACCAGATCAACACGCGCGGCACTTTTCTCGTCTCCAAAATGTGCATTCCGCACTTGAGGTTAGCGGAAAATCCTCACATCTTGAATCTGGCGCCGCCGCTCGACATGAAGGCCAAGTGGTTCAAGAACCATGTCGCCTACACGATGGCGAAGTTCGGCATGTCGATGTGCACGCTGGGCATGAGCGCCGAGTTCGCCAGGGACGGCATCGCGGTCAATTCGCTATGGCCGATCTCGACCATCGACACGGCGGCGGTGCGCAACCTCCTGGGCGGAGCGACGGTGGCGGCGATGAGCCGTTCGCCCGACATCATGGCCGATGCGGCATACGCCATCCTGGTCAGGCCGTCGCGTGAGACGACCGGCAATTTCTACATTGACGAAGAAGTGCTGCGCGCTGAGGGCGTCAGCGATTTCTCGGCCTATGCGCCGGGTGCGACAGGCCCGCTCGCCGGCGACTTTTTTGTGCCGGACGAGGTGTTCGGCCGGACGGATACCAAAATCAAAGGTATCTACTGACGAAAAGTATCTAGCTACAGAAGCATCTCTTAAAAGTATCTAGCTACAGAAGCATCTCTTAAAAGACCGGCACAGACGCGTGCTCACTCCTCGGCTTTCTTGGCTTTGCCAAGACCCATCAGCCGGTCGATATAGGCAAGCATCAGTGCCGAGAGAACGAAGGCCAGATGAATGATGGTCAACCACATCAGCTGGTCGGTCGTGTAGGAGACCGAGTTCAGGAACACCTGCAAGAGGTGGATCGAGGAGATCGCTACGATTGTCGAGGCGACCTTGACCTTCAGCGAGCCGACATCGATCGTGCCCAGCCAATGCACCTTGCCGTCATTTTCATCGAAGCGGCTGACGAAGTTTTCGTAGCCCGAGATGATCACCATCACCACCAGTGAGGCGACCAGCGCGGCATCGATGAGGCCGAGCATTTTCAGGATTGTGTCGGTATCATCGAGCGTGAAGGCGACGGGAACGAACTCGAACAGCTTCTTGCCGAAGGACACGGCATAGATGGCAAGTGCCGCACCCAGTCCGAGATAGAAGGCGACCAGCAGCCAGCGCGAGGCGAGAATGATCGATTCGATGGCGAGTTCGAGGCGCTTCATGCGGCGGTTCGGGCTCCGTTGTCGGAGTGCCGTATTTCGGGCAGGCTGCGGCTGTTTGCAAGGTTCCAAAAAAACGAAACCCCGCCGGGGAGGGGAACCGGCGGGGCTCGTGTGTCCCGCTGGAGTCGGGACAGGGCAGGGAACGCCCTGTCCAGAATCTGGGATTGGTAACCACGCGTTTCAAGATTGATGACCGCGCGATTCAATGGTTGATCAAATCGCGCGGTTCACATTCCGATTTATTGGGCGCTGGCCACCGGCGCCACCAGGGGGGTAATCCGGCGGATGGCGACGCGGCGGTTCTCGCGGTTGGGTCCCGACGTGTTGACCTTGAGATACTCCTCTCCATAGCCCTGGGTCGTCAGGTTCTCCGGCGGGATGCCAAAGGCGTTGGTCAAGGCTTCGGCGACCGCCTCGGCGCGGCGGTCGGACAGAGCAAGGTTCGCTTCCGGTGTGCCGACAGCGTCGGTATGGCCCTCGATCAGGAAGCTCTCGGCCGGGTTTTTCTTCAGCAGCTTGTCCATGGCGTTGGCAACACCCTCCAGCTTCTGGACCTCGGTGTCGGAAATCGAGGCCGAACCGAATTCGAAGTTGAGCGTGTCGAGGTCGATGCGGCGGGCGATGTCGCGCACGCGGGCCGAGCGCTTGACCTCGTCGATCGAATAGAGGCGCTGGACCCTCTCGACCGGCGGCCGTTCGAGGAAGGTATAGTAGTCGTCCGGATCCTCGACTTCTTCGGAATCCAGAATGTATTCCTCTTGCGGGATGGTAAGGCGCATCGGCGGCAGGTCGTCGCCCGGGTCGCGCCAGTCTGCATCATAGTCATAGTTCCGCTCGTCGACATAGCTCAGCACATATTCGCGCCCGTCAGGCGCGATGCGTGAACGCTGGATGACGTCGCCGTAGCGGTTGCGGATAGTGACGATCCGGACACCGTTGTCGCGCTCGACGATCTCCCGGGTGCGATCGCCCGACAGGTCCTCATAATACACATTCCTGGCGCCACGATGCATGCGCGGGGCATCGCTGCTTTCCACGAACGTCTGGTTGTTGAACTGGAGGATGACGCGGTCGCCGAATTCCCTGACGACGTTGGCGCCCTGGGGGCGCGGACGGCGGCGAACATCCTCGATGTCCGGCGCACGCTCGACACGCTTGCCTTTTTCCTCGGTCACCGGAGCGATCTTTTCAGGCTTGATCTCCTTCTGGGCCGCCCGGTCGTCGGTGGGTGGCGGTCCCTCCTCGACCGGAGCCGGTTTCGAGACTTCCGCCTGGTTCTCGCCCTGCTGGGCGGGCTGGTTGCCCTGCTGCTTGCCGGCATTTTGGCCGCGCTCCTTGCCACCCTTGCGCTTGCGCAAGACATCCTTCTGGCTGTCCAGAACAGGTGCCTCGTTCGGATTGGCCTGGGCTTCACCCTGGACCGGATTTTCACCCTGGACCGGCGCGGCCTGGCCAGTCGAAGGCTGTTCGCCGGTCGAGGGCTGTTGCTCTCCTGTCACCGGCTGTTCGCCGACAGGCCTCTTGCCACGTTTCTTGATCTTGTCCTGGGGCTGTTCGTCCTGGACGGGAGCGGCCTGCTGCTCCGTCGGAGCCGGTTGGGCCTGTGGGGTCGCTTCCTTATTGGTCGGCGCCGGCTGGCCTTCCGGCTCCGTGGCGGGTCCGGTCAATTCAGCAGGCTTCTTGCGCTTGCCCGGCTTTTGTCCGGGCTCGACAGTCGGAGCCTGTTCTGCCGGGGCAGCCTCGATCTGCTGGTTCTGTTTTTGCTTCTTCTTGCGCGGATTGACGTTGGGCTGGTTGTCGTTTGCCGGCGCTGCCTGCTCGGCCGGTTGTTCCGATGGGTCCGCTTCGATCTGCTGCTGATTGCGCCGCTTCTTGCGGGGCTGTTCGGTCTCGGCCGGAGCGATCTGCTCGGTGGGAGCAGATTCCGTTTGCTGCTGCTGATTGCGCCGCTTCTTGCGGGGTTGCTCGGACTCGGCTGGAGCGATCTGCTCGGCCGGAGCAGATTCCGTTTGCTGCTGCTGATTGCGCCGCTTCTTGCGGGGTTGCTCGGACTCGGCTGGAGCGATCTGCTCGGCCGGAGCGGATTCTGTTTGCTGCTGCTGATTGCGCCGCTTCTTGCGGGGTTGCTCGGACTCGGCCGGAGCCGCCTGCTCGGCCGGAGCGGATTCCGTTTGCTGCTGCTGGTCGCGCTTCTTCTTTCTGGGCTGCTCTGCCTGCTGGCTTTGCGCGCAGGCCTCCGCCGACTCGCCCTCGGCGCAACTCGATTGCACTGGGATGAGCGGCGCTGCGGTACGTTGCACGGGGCTGAATGCGGCATTGCCTTGCAGCGGGAACGCGCCTAACGGCGCGGACGCCATCAACAGGCCAAGCGCCGTGCCTGCCAGAATCCGTGGTTGGCGTTTCATCATAAACACTCCTTGTGGCGTCCCATCCCTGCCCAAACTTTCAGCAACCATGTTTGGTTCCTGTTTGTAGGTTCTAGCTGTGGCACAGGGCGATTGACCGGCGTTTTGAAGGCGACTTCATGTCATTCGTATGGTCCTGGCGTATGTTCCGGCGTATGGTCCCGGCGTATCGTTCGGACGAGGGTGCACGGTTGCCGTGCTTGACCTTGAAGCGTCCGAGGGCCACATGCCGACGATGGAAAAGCCGTTCTGGAAGACCAAGACCCTCGAGGCGATGACCCCGGCCGAGTGGGAATCACTCTGCGACGGTTGCGGTAAATGCTGCCTGTCCAAACTCGAAGACGAGGACACCGGAGAGATCTACTGGACCAGCGTCGGCTGCCGGCTGTTCGACGCTGGAAGCTGCCGCTGCTCCGACTATGCCAACCGGCTGGCGCGTGTTCCGGATTGCGTCGGGCTGACGCCGCAGAATGTGCGCACCATCAGCTGGCTGCCCAAGACCTGCGCTTACCGGCTGGTCGCCGAGGGCCGCGATCTCTATTGGTGGCACAGGCTGGTGTCTGGAAGCGACGAGACCGTGCACGAGGCCGGCATCTCGATGCGCGGCCGGGTCAGCGCCAGCGAGACCGACCTTGCCGAGCCGGACGACTATTTCGACCATATTCTCGCAGACGAGCCTTAGGATTTCCTCCGGTAACGAAGACCGGGAACCATGGCAAAACGGTGCGTTCCCCATCTGCCCTGCATAGAACCGGTTCCAGAAACGGAGAGACTAAACAGCTGGCCCATTCTTGCCTCATGAACTGGAGATGAACGGCCGGTTCGCAAAAAATTCAGATAGACGGGTGCATTCTCCTCGCATCGGTTCGACGAAAACGGGTTGAAACCCTCAACAAGGAGAGAACACAATGTTCAATACCATTAAGACGGCTGCTCTTTCGGCTCTTGTCGGCCTTGGCACACTTGCTGCCATCCCCGCTCATGCTGACAGCATCTATCTCGGTTTCGGCAATAACCAGGATCCGCGCGTCGGCGTCTATACCGGCGACGAAGATGATGGTTACTATCGCGAACACCGCCGTCATGGCGGCTGGCGCCGGTCCTGTTCGCCGGAGCGTGCCATCGACAAGGCCGAACGCATGGGCCTGCACCGCGCCCGCATCATCGACATCAACCGCCGCACGGTCAAGGTCGCCGGCCGCCAGTATGGCGACCGCGTCGTGATCGTATTCGCCAATGAGCGCGGCTGTCCGATCATCTATCGCTAAGGTCTTCGGGCCTGCGGCCGGCTGACTTGCAGCCGGTAGAGTAGCGGAGCCCTTCCGCCAGGACGGCAAGCGCGGCTCAAAAAAACCCCGGAGGATCGATCCTCCGGGGTTTTTCATGCTGCAAGCGATGATCATTTCAATTCGAAAGTCACCGTCACCTGTGCGGTATAGGAATTTTCGCCGGCTTGCACCGGGACCGACGCACCGGCGGCATCGAATGCCTTGGCGTTGATCGGCATCGGCGGTGGTGCGAAATTCTGGTCGGTGATCTCCAGGACCCGGCCGATGCCGACGCCGGCCGCTTCGGCCAGCGTCTTGGCCTTGGCCATGGCATTGGCGACGGCCTTCTTGCGCGCCTCGGTGACGGCTGCCGCCGGATCGTCGTTGGAGAAGGAGATGCCGCCGCCCTGGTTGACGCCGAGCGACACCGCCTTGTCGAGAATGTCGCCGGTCTTGTCGATGTCGCGGATGCGCACCGACAGCGTGTTGGTCACCTGGTAGGCGACAAGCTCGGCCTCCTGGCTGCCGTCGGGCTTGTTGGTGTAGTTATAGCGCGGATTGATCTGGATGCCCGCGGTCTGCAGATCGCGCTCCTTGATGCCGGACGATTTCATCGCCGCGATCACCGCGGCCATGGCGTCGTTATTGGCATCGAGCGCTGCACGTGCCGTCTTGGCTTCGCGCATGACGCTGAGCGTCAGCAGAGCCAGATCGGGTGCTATCGCCGCCTCGCCTTCGCCGGTGACGACGATACGCGGCGGCGGTGGTGAATCGGCGGCGCCGGCGATCGCCGGAAATGCGATTGCGGCGGCAATTGCCAGGGGCAAAATACGTCTGGTCATGAAATCTCCTCGATCTGCGATCCCAAGACGGCCGAGTGTTGGGCGGCGTCCAATGGGCGACGTGCAATAGGTTATCAATATGGGCTGATTTGGGCGATCTCTGCCAGCCCCTTGGAACGTCTGCTCGGAAAGCCCAGGGAAAGCCTTGTGCGGTTCAGGGAAAAACACTAATCCAGCGCCGTGGGGCCTGTAGCTCAATGGTTAGAGCCGGCGGCTCATAACCGCTTGGTTGGGGGTTCGAGTCCCTCCGGGCCCACCATCGGCTTTTGTGGCCCTTGATTTAATTGGATTTTTTGGCCATTTTTGTCCCACCTCTTTCAACCCCCTCAGAAAGTGGGACAATTTTGTTCTCTTTTCGATCGATAACCAGCAGGTATTTCGCCGCTCTCGCTACCTTCCGGCGACGCGCTTTCTTGATGTAGTGGTCGGGCTGCTGGTACGTAGTCCACCCATATATCGCCTTCAGCTGCTCGTGCGTCGCGCCGTTCTCAGCGGCGATCGTCGCGCCGGCCTTGCGAATTCCATGAGCACTGCAGTGCGGCAGCTCAGCTTGATCACACCACTGGCGCATCTTGTTGCCCAGACCGTTCTCCGAGAACGGGCGACCATACTCATTGACCAGGAAGGTCATCTGGTCGGAGGGCGTGTGCTCAAGTTCCGCCTCTAGTTCGGGCAGAAGCGGGAGCTCCACCAACACCGCATCCTTGTTACGACTGGTCTTCCCAGGCTTAATTCTGATCCACTTCTCCCACTGCTCGGTCTCCTCGTTGTAGACGAGCGTGATGTGCTGTCGACCGAAGATCGCGACGTCGGACAACCGCAGGCCAGTAAACATGAAGATCGAGAGCGCACGTCTGGCTGCGGTACCCAGCGGATGCCGCTTCTCATATTGAACGATCTCCGACACGTCCCATGGGTGCCAGCCGTCGCCGCTCTTTAGCCGTCTGATGCCGCGGGCGGGATTGGAGTCGACGCCCGGAATCTCTGTGTCCTTTGCCCACTCAAACATCGCGCTGATGGCTTTTACGATATTGTTTGCCGCGCCAAGGGCGTCGAGCCTGGTGTCCCTGATCTCCTTAACATGAGACCGTTTCATACCGGCGAATGGCAGAGATCCCTTGGTGGGATACTGAGGATCCGGGTCACCTTCGAGGGGATGAGGTAATTCGCATACGCGCTCCAGAATTGCTCGTCGGCGCGCCATAGTGTCTTGGGTGATTTCCGTGCCGCCCCGACGGTAATACTCCTGGCAAAGCCACAGCAACGTGCCTTTCTTCGCTGGCTCGGAAGGCTTGGGGAGGCGCCGGCAAATCTCGGGAAGAGTGCCGGGCCGAACATAAGTGACCTCGGCGCGCGCGCACCGCAGTTCCTCGAGGAACTCGTCGCTGCCGGTCGGTTCACGGAGCCGGACCTTCTTCTGACCCGGTGCGCGAAAATAGTACCGATCATTGCCGTGGCGATCAGTGTCCTTCACTACGCCCTTAAGATCGATTTTCACGGGCTCATCCGTCATGTTCGTGGTTTTCGATCCCAAGGATTGTCTAGTGGCGGCGAATCTTCGTCAAGCTTTGGTGCTCCTCCGATTTGGCGGTGAGGGAGCTTTCGAAAGGCCAATACAAGTTCCTCGACGTCCCAAACAATGCGCCCCTTGCTCGGCATTCGTGGCTGGGGCATCCGGCCGTCCTGGACCATTTCATCAAAGGTCGTTGAGCTTACGCCGATGAACGTCGCAGCCTGCTCGCGATTGATTCCTACCGGCGGGAGCGAGGGCGGCAAGACGCTCGGGGTGCGTAGCATCGGTTTAGCGCGTTGAAAGCGCGTTGTTGACGCCTGCCTGTCTTCCTATGTACCTGTCCGAATATTGCAGACGCTCAATCATGTCCTGGCCCTGTGCTTGCAGGCTCACCCTAGGTCTCCAGACCTCAGGATCGCTCAAGACACCGGACTCTTTTCCAGCCTTTGTGTACGATGATGGGTATCTTAATGCGCTCGAGGCCAAGAACTGAATGGTCGGCGACTTGGAAGGGCAAAATGACCGTGGAACCACGAATCTGAGTCAGAGGCGGAATCCAACTGAGGAAAGTATGGCTGTGTTTTCAGACGGTTATGACTCTCATGCATGCGTAACAACCAACAAGAATACCAACAAAATGTTTCTGTGGTTACTTTCATTCCTCGTGGAATGCGCGACTGATTTGGTCCGACAGCGGCTTCACAAAATAAGAAAGCGCCGTACGCTCGCCCGTCTGGATCATCGCTTCGGCCGGCATGCCGGGCACGAGCGTCAGGTCCTTGAGCTTCGTCAGTTCCGCATGCGGAACCGACAGACGCACCAGGTAATACGAAACGCCGTTTTTTTCGTCCGTCGCCAGATCGGCTGCGATCCGGCTGACATATCCGTTCAATACCGGCGTGGTCCTCAGATTGAAGGCTGACATCCGCAGCACGGCCTTGTGACCAAGCTGGATTTGGTCGATGTCCTTCGGGGTGATTCGTGCTTCAAGCGCAAGATCGTCGCCTTCCGGCACGATTAGCATAATCGGATCGGCGGGCGTGATCACTCCTCCGACCGTATGAACTGCGAGTTGTTGAATGGCGCCTGACTGCGGCGCGACAATATCGATCCGTCGCAGTTCCTGTTCAGCCGCCACCTTGCGCTCAACATACTCCCCAACCTGCGCCTGAACCTCTCTGAGCTCCTGGCCGACTTCCGTCTTGAAATCCGGATCGATCTGCAGGATCTGCAGGCGCGTTTCGGCTATGCGGGCTGCCGTCTGTGCCTGATGTGCAATCTTCTCACCGCGTTCGCCGCCGAAAGTGGCAACCTGCGTCTTCAGACTGTTCAAGCGTTGGTCCGAGACAATGCCTTGGTCGCGCAGCCCACTCAGGGCAGCAATTTCCTTTTGGAGGATCTCGGTGCTTTTCTCACAAGCGATTGCCTGCGCCTTGAGCCCCTCGATCTCGTGCTCATATTGAGTGATGCGTTCCGCTAGCTGCGCCTGCCTTCCGTCGCGGGATTGTCTGCGGAATTCGAACAGCCGCGTCTCGCCATGTACTGCCGAAGCTACGTCCGGAACATCTCTGCGGGCGAGCAGCCAGTCCGGGAAGGCGATCTCCGCCAGATCGTCACGCTCAGCTTCGAGTCGTGCCAGGTTGGCGGCCAGCTCATCGAGCCGCTTGGTGACTACAGCGAGAGTGGCGCGCGTCTGGGTGGCGTCGAGCCGCATGAGGATGTCGCCGGCTTTTACTTTATCACCTTCGCTCACCAGGATTTCTCCCACCACCCCGCCGGTCGGGTGCTGCACCTTCTTCACATAGGAATCGACGACAAAGTGTCCGGACGCGACAACCGCGCCGGAGAGATTCGTGAAGGCCGCCCAGGCTCCGGCTCCTCCCACAAAGATCACGCTCGCCAGCAGGCCCGCCACCAGGTGCCGGCGAATGGACCTGGAAACGTCATTGTTCTGATGAATGCCGGACACCGGGATCCTCCATGTCAGCGCGCTCGTTATCCTGTGTAGACTCGATGGCCTTGACCCCAGCGCCTGATGCCATCGCTGCCCCCTTAAGGACTTTGGAAAGCGCCTCATCACGCGCACCGAATGCTCGCTGCCGTCCACCTTCCATCACCAACACCAAATCCACGGCGCGGATGGCGCTCGGCCGATGGGCAACGACAACCGCAATGCCCTTGCGCTCGCGCACGGAGGCGATCGCCTTGACAACCGCAGCCTCGCCTTCCGCATCGAGATTGGCATTGGGTTCATCCAGCACAACAAGGAAAGGGTCTCGATAAAGAGCACGGGCAAGACCGATACGCTGGCGCTGCCCGGCGGAAAGTGCCGATCCGGCCTCACCAATCGGAGTTTCGTAGCCGTGCTCAAATCGGAGGATCAGTTCGTGCGTGCCCGCTGCTTTCGCCGCGGTGACAATAGCCTCAGGGTCAGGATTATCTTCAAAACGAGCGATGTTTTCGGCAATGGTGCCGTCGAATAGTTCAACACCTTGCGGCAAATAGCCGATATGACGGCCTAGCGCTTCCCGGTCCCATTGATCGAGGCTTGCGCTGTCGATGCGAACCTTTCCGGCGACCGGCGCCCATGCGCCGACGATGGCGCGCGAGAGTGTCGACTTGCCCGAACCCGATGCACCGATGATCCCGAGTGCGCTTCCCGCCTGAACGGCAAACGCAAGGCCGGTCACGGTCGGCTTCCTTTCGCCGGGCGGAACGATTGTCACGCCTTCGAGGCGGAGTTCGCGTTCAGGTGCAGGCATTGGCATAACAGGAGCGGTTTCAGGAACCTTTCCCAAGAGGTCCTCCAGCCGCGCCCAACCCTGGCGCGCCATGAGGAAGGGTTTCCAGCTTGAAATGGCCAGATCGACCGGAGCCAGCGCACGCCCCATCGTGATCGAACTGGCAATCATGACCCCGGCCGTAGTCTCCTGCCTGATGACAAGGTACGCGCCGACGGCAAGAATGGCCGATTGCAGCAGCACGCGCAGCGACTTTGAAATGCCACCCAGCCCACCTGCCACGTCCCCGACTTTCCGGTTGGCGGCCAGATACTTGGCATTGGCCTTGTGCCATCGGGCAGCGATCCGCTTTGCGAGACCGAGAGCTTGCACGACCTCGGCATTGCGGCGCGCTGCTTCCAGTAGACCATTGCGTACCATGTTGTGGTCAATGGTATCGCGTATCGGCCCTTGCGAGAGAGTGTTGGTAAGGAGTGTCAGAGATGTGAGACCGATCGCCCCGATAAGTGCCGTCATGCCGATCCAGAAATGAAAGAGGAAGCAAATGCCAAGATAAAGCAGCATCCATGGCAGATCGAAGAACGCTGTCGGGCCGTTTCCACCTAAGAATCCGCGAACATTGTCGAGATCGCGTAGCGGCTGCAAGCCGTCGCCCGGCATGCGCGTTAAAAGCGGAAGGCGAACGATCGCATCGTGAACGCGTCCGGAAAACTGTTCATCGAAACGCTCGCCAATCCGCAGCAGCACGCGCGCGCGCAAAATGTCGAGCAGGCACTGGAACGCATAAAGCCCTGTAGCAAGCACGACGAGCCCCACTAGCGTCGATACGCTGCCACTTGCCAGAACGCGGTCGTAGACCTGAAGCATGAACAGCGGCGAGATCAGCGCAAGCACGTTCACCACGCCGCTGATCAACAGAATTCCCCAAATAGCGGAACTCAGAGGGAAAGGTCTCAAAGCTGAATCCTTCAAGGAATGGTTACTCACGTAGGTCTCCGTGAGGATCTGGCGACCCAGCTCCCCATATTGCTCCCCGAGCGGCGACCGACTGCATCCGCTCGCTGCTTCAGGATCAGTGCTCCCGCCGAATATGTTTGGTTTGGCATCTAATGGAGCGGGTCAACAACAACACCGTCCGGCTGAAGGTTTGGAAGGGCAACGTCATCGTGGCCGGCCGCAAGGGCCCGAACAGGCTTCCGCCTCCACGCCTTCAGGGAGATTTCGGTGTACGACCAGCGCGACGTGCAGGGCTTCGTCAAGCTGTACACGCTGCGACTGCTCCCGGGCGCCCCGGCCCATCGCACGTAGCGGAAACGGAAAGCGCCCGCCCCCGGGGGGCGGGGCGCTGTTCCGTATGGGTTTTCTGGATCAAACGAAGGTGAAGTCCGACGCGGTCAGGCCTAGGTCGGCCACGGTGACCACACCGCCCAGGTGGACGAATTCATGCGCGCTGTTGTCGGCGGTGACATAGGCCAGAGTTGCGACTCTGTCGGTGTAGCTGCTTTGGTAGACAATGATGTCGCCGGCGTGCTCGCCGGAGATCGCACTCGCGGCTTCAGAAGCAGAGTTGAAAGATTCGCCAGTGATTACCACGACGTGTTCGCCGTTCGCACCCGAGGCCGCACCACTGTAGAAGCTGCTCACCGGGTAGCCGGACTGTATGCTGGCGTTGTTGACGAAGTTCGCGCCAAAACCGTCATTGTAGAGGCCCACCGCATCGAAGGCGAACTTGTCCTCCGCCGGGTTGAAATCGGTGATAGTGGTAATGTCCGACTTCGACCCGACAACCCCAGGCACCGGATTGTGGAACTGGAACACGAACGTGTCACTGTCGGTGCCCCCGGTCAACGTGTCCTGGCCGTCACCCACGTAGAGGACATCCTGGCCGGGACCGCCGCTGAGCCTGTCATTGTCCTCACCGGAGACGCGCGGGTTGAAGCGGCCGTTGTCGCCGGAGAGATCGTCCCAGCCATCTCCGCCGAAGATGCGGTCGTTACCCTTGCCGCCGATGAGTCGGTCACTGTCCGGGCCACCCGAGATCTCGTCGTTGCCGCCACGACCGTCAATCCAGTCACCGCCCTGGAAACCCTCCATCCAATCGTCAAGCTCGGTGCCGATGAGTGTTTCGGCACCCGGGCCACCCTCGATAATCTTTGCCATCGAAAATACTCCTAATGATGCACCCTGCCTGACGCGTTCATATTGCTCATCGGATAATTAGAGAAATCGATTGCTTGGATAGACACACATTTACGAAATGGATGCATTCACGTTCACTTCGCCCTTCTGCTGAGCAGTTGCGGGCTCGCTGGCGGCGGGGACGCTGGTCGCCCAAGCAATCGATGAAGATTCGACACTCAAACCGGGACCAGGACGAACTTCGTAACGGGGCCGTCCTGGTTGGGCCCCAAACTTCTCTCTGTTTGCTCGACGCCGGCATACCCGCACCGTGAGCGCTGGACGAGGACAAGTTCCGCTGGCGGAGAACGGCGTGATCGGCTTGCCGCGCCGAAACTGATGGCGCTCGTCGAAGGCATGGACTGGACACGCGTTCGAGCCGAACGGCGACGGCGTCCGGCCGGAAGGCGGTGGCGAAGTGACTCAGGCGCAAAAGGCGGGCTTCAGGCCGTGCACAATAAGCTTCTGTCGGCGTCATGACGAGAAGCGCTTCGGCCCGTCCCCACGAAATCGATACGCTCAAGGCGATGTTCGTCGCCATGGCGGCGGAGAAGGCCGAACTGCAACAACTCCGGAGCGAAACACTCAAGGCCGAGATCGTCCGGATGGCGACACTCAACGAGCCTGCCCAGGAGCGGATCGCCGACCTTCATGGGATCGTCAAGCAGCTGGAGCGCGCCGCTTCGGTCGCAGCTCCGAGAAGCTCGAACGTGACCAGCAGGCCTTCGCCTTCGACGAAATCCAGACCGGGCTCGGCGCGATTGAGTCCGAGCTCGAGGCCGCAAGACCGACAGGCGAGCCGCGACGTGCTGCGCGACCGCGCAAGGCGTTCCCGGCGCATCTGGAGCGGGTCGAGATCGTCATCCAGCCCGAGCCATGGGGGAAGAAGCGCTCCCGCAGCCAATCGTCCAGTCCGTCAAACGCGGTCGGCCGCACAGGCTTGCGAAACGGAACAGTCCCGCCCTCGCTTAGATACCGAGGCACCGTGTTGCGCGCGCACCCGAATTCTTTCGCCCGTCGGTTCATTCCCCAGCCAAGCTCATGCAGCCGCAGCATCGCTGCCACCTGTTCATGCTGAAGGATCTGCTCTCCCTGCATCGTTCTCGACAATGCAGGAATCGCCCAATCCCAATCGCCATCCATGCCTCCTCTCATAACCGAGGGAGTCAGTTTCTCAATTCGGCCGACAACTGAGACGTCCGGTGCTCTTAGGCGGGGTAATCATACGAGATGCCTCCTGCAACATCATTTCCCGCATCCATAGGCTTGCCGGATCATTATTGTGAAGCGCAGGCCATTGGACGGCCTCCGTGAATGCGGCAGGAAGTGGCGGCGGAAGTTCGACAATCCGCAGGGGTGTTAATTTTGCGAAATGCTGCGCCAGCCGTAAGGGCATTGTCCCGATGCGGTTGGTGCCTGATAGAAGGGGCGGGATCATGCTAAAGCCCCGTACGACGACCTCGATACGTCTCTCGAAACCGTTCTCGAGCAAATACCATTCCTCGATGGAGGGCTGCCGGGTGTCCCCGAATTTAAGCACAACCTGCCCCATCGACAAGTATCGGTCGAATGTAAGTGGCTCTGACAGCTGCTTGTTCGTGCCGCAGCCTACGCATACGAGCATATCTTCGAACAGGGCTGCGCGAGGATGTTTCGACATGAACACTTCCGGCATAATCAGAAAATCAACGTCGCCGCGCCGGAGAAGCTCCTCGGGGTCGTCGGAAATAGGCAGACATTCGAAGCGGACGGCGGGAGCTTCCCGCGCAGCACGCTTTACGATCTTCTTAAAAAATACGAGTGTGAGGTAATCGGAAAGGATGATGCGGAAGCGACGATCCGATCGGGCCGGGTTAAAGGCGTCCCAGGAAATAATCGATAGCTGGATGTGCAGCAATGCCTCCCGGACTGCTGTGGCGAGCCCCTCCGCGCGCGGTGTCAAAATGAGTTCGCGGCCGTTCATCGTAAATAGCTCATCGCTGAAATAGGCGCGTAACCGACCGACGGCGGCGCTCATGGCCGGCTGACTCAGGTTAATACTGCGGGCCGCGGCGGTGACTTTACGCTCCCTGATCAAAGCGTCCAGCACAACGAGGAGATTTAGATCGAGTCCCTTAAAACGCATGTATTGACCTATCCGACGCGTGGATGGGTATCGCCAAAACGATCAATTTTACGAATGGTGAGTAGCGTCAACGCATCAGCCGACGACGAAATAGAGCAACCGATAGGAAGAACGGCAAAACCGTGTATATGCAAAGCGCGCCGATATGCAGGCCCATGCTGCCGGCCGGACGGCCAAGCATCGCCGGACGAATGAGGTCAATTGCATGTGCGAGCGGCAACAAGGAGGCGACGTCCTGAAAAGCGCCGGGCAATTGGTTGACCGGAAACATCGCGCCGCAAAGGAACAGCATGGGTGTTATAACAAGCGTATTATAAAATATGAAATATTCATAACTGGGCGCAAGCGCCGTGACGACCATCGCTAGACTCGCGAAGGCGAGGCCACTGAGAGCGATGACTGGCAGCAAGCAGAGGATGGATGGCCACGATGTGTAGCCGAGCGTGGTGGCAACAATAGTGATTGCTGTGCCCGCCATCAGGGCCTTGGTGGCTGCCCACGCCAATTCGCCGAGTAAGATATCGCCGAGCGTCAGCTGAGTGCATAGCATTCCTTCCCAGGTGCGCTGGTTGTCCATGCGGCCAAAACTCCCGTAAACCGTTTCAGCGGTCGCCGATGCCATCGCGCTTGTGGCAACCATGCCAGCCGCGAGAAACGCAATGTACGAAGTGCCCTCAACAGGACCTATCATTGTTCCGATGCCAAAGCCGAGACCGAACAGATAGATCATCGGATCGGCGAGGTTGCCGAGAACCGATGCAAGCCCGATTTTCTTCCATCCAAGATAGTTGCGGCGCCAAACCGCGACCCAATTCCACGCATTGGCGGGCATGGCCGCCGCATAACGTTCGCCCATTGTTCAGTCCTCCATCTCGCGCCCGGTTAGCCGCAAGAACACATCCTCGAGATTGGGGGGACGCTGCAGAAGGCGCAGACCCGCGCGCCCGCGTAGCTGCACCAGCACCTGCTCCGGATCGGGTGCATAGCAAAAAAGCGTCTCACCGCTCACCTCGATGCGCTGTGCGTACGGCCGGATCAGCGCACCCAGTTCATGCGGATTGCCGCCGTAGACCTCGACCACGTCACAGCCGATCTGCTCGTCAATGAGTGCGGACGGGCGGCCTTCGGCGATCTTGCGCCCCTCCTCCATAACGCACAGCCGATCGCACAGCCGCTCGGCCTCTTCCATGAAATGGGTAGTCAAAAGAATAGTCTTGCCCCGCGCCAGCAGCGATCGCAGCCGTTCCCAGATCAGGTGGCGGGCCTGCGGATCGAGGCCGGTGGTCGGCTCGTCCATCACCAGCAAGTGCGGGTCATTGATCAGCGCACGCGCGAGCGTCAGGCGCCGCTTCATGCCGCCGGACAGTTCGGCGACGCGCGCATCCGCTTTGTTCTCGAGGCGGGCGAACTCAAGCAGCGATGGTATGACCGCTTCGATCTGGCGTCTGCTCATCCGGAAGTAGCGCCCGAACACCAACAGGTTCTCGCGCACAGTGAACGCGGTATCAAGATTGTCGAACTGCGGGACCACGCCGATGCGCATACGTGCCAAACGGGCGCGCGCCGGCACTGGAGCGCCGAGCACAGTAATCTTCCCCGCATCAGGCGATGTCATGCCGAGGACCATACGCGCAATCGTGCTTTTGCCCGCACCGTTCGGTCCCAAGAGCCCGAAGCATTCCCCCGCCGCAACGCGGAACGACAGTCTGTCGACAACGAGCTTGTCATAAGTTTTGCTTACCTCAGTAAGATCGATCGCTACCGTGGACATGGGTTCATTTTACCTAGAGGGTCGCCTCGACCGGCGGTTGCTCGGTTGCCTGCCGGACCTGAAACTGTGACTCGTCTTCGCCATCCCAGCCGTCGATAAAGAACTGATCGACATCACAAGGATTTAGCCCCTGTTCCGCCAAAGCGGCGACAATTGCGTCGAGATTATCGATGGTTTGGTAACGCGGATTGTTGTGCCGCTTTTCCTGCTCAACGCAGAAGACGAGCCGTCCATCCTCGACAAGGGCGATCGCCCCATCATGGGTCAGCTTGGTACCACAGATGCGCATAGTGTCTCCACGTTAACGGCGATAGATTCGATTCATCAGGAAGCGGAAAGCGGGTTCCGGAAACGGACGAGCAAGCAGTCTTCGTTGACCGACTCGCCCCGACACTCAAGACGCTCTACCTCGATCAACGTTTCGTTCAGCATGGCGATGACCGGCTCAGCACCAGCGGCGTGACCCCAGCGACGGCAATTAGCATCCCTTGCCGATCCGAAGATCAGATGCCCGCCTGGCGCAAGCACCCGCACCAGGTTTTTGACGGCCGCGCGCATCTCGGCTATGTCTTCGAGGTAGTATAGGACCTCCGCCACAACGATCAGGTCAAACAACTCGTCGGTCGAAAACTGTTGAACATCGGAGACTATCCAGTTGATGCGCGACGGCTCCTTTATCCGTTGACGTGCTCGAGCAATCGCTTGCGCCACGACATCGATGACGGTGAGCCCTTGGCAGTAGGGAGCTAGCTTTTCCGTGAATGCGCCGGCAGCGCACCCGACTTCGAGGGCATTTGTAATGGAGCCTTGGGCAAGCGCCAGCTGGAGCATTTGCGTGTGGCGCTCCCGCTCGAACGGATTGCCGTCGAGGCGCCACGGATCGTCTGCGGCCAATTCCCGATCGAGCAACTGATGATTCATGTTCTGGGTCAAACTCGTCCACCTCTCGTCCACCTAGGTAATTAGCGATCACTCGTCGCCGCAGATGTTGCTCGACAGCGCTAATCCCGAAGAATCCGCGCAAGATTGAGCCTGCGAAGCGGAGCCGCATGCGGTGAGAATTCTGCCCTGCTTGATCCAGTGATCGGAGTTTGGGTGGGGGCCTGTTTTCCCCCAGTGTTCGATGTAGCGACAGCAGAGCTTCGCGACAGCCAATCGCTATTGCTCAATGTACACAGCGCGTAGGCCTTCAAGGGAAGTAAGAGAAAGATGTTGATGAACGTGTGCAGGGAAAAGCCCAGAAATCGAAACTGTCGAGCACGAAATGCTACCACGCAGCATCGGAGCATGGTCATGGACACAATCATCAGTCCTGTCCACCAAGGCACAGTGCCTGTCAGTGCGAAATGTGCGAGGCCCGTTAGTACCGATAGGGCGAGGAGTAGCGGCCCGAGATTCTGTCCGACCACGTCCAACGTGAGATAGCTATTGAGGCCGGGCAGCAAGCGCAGCCCAAGCAGCGTGTCCCGGAATGTGCTTCGTGCCCAACGGAGTTGTTGGCGCAGATACGGTCCGAGTCTGTTCGGAACGACTGTGGCCGCGATGGCGCCCGGAACGTACTCGGTTCGAAAGCCTGCTTTCAGCATGAGGATAGTGAGATGGCGATCCTCCCCGAAGTCGCTTGGCTTGCCCCGAAAAAATTGCGACTCGTACTGGTCCAGTAACAAAAGGAGCGCAGACCGGCGGTACATGGCACATGGGCCGCAACAGCACATAACGGCACCGAAGCGAGCCTGTGCCGCGCGCTCCTCGTTGCAAGCCAGCCAGTACTCCATGTCTATCAGCCTTGTCAGCCAGCTCTCGCTCCGGTTACTGGCAATCAACTGACCCATGACTGCGCCGACCGCTGGATCTCGCATCTTCGGTACAAGCTTGGTGATGACGTCGGACGCGAGTATCGTGTCTGAATCAACGTTAAGCACCAAATCCCCGGATGAGCGGCGTATCGCGGCGATCTGCGCCTTGCGCTTTCCAACATTCTCGGGAAGCAAAATGATGTCGAACCTAGGGTCGCGCGCGTAGGTTTCGTGGACAGTTCCTACGGCTTCGCGATTTCCAGAACCGTCATCAACCACATAGACCCGAAGTCTTCCGGCGTATTCTTGGTCTGCAATGGACGCCAGGCACTCTGAAAGCGTGCGCGGATCCTCGTTGAAGCAGGGGACGATGACATCCACGCTGGGCAGTTGATCGGAGCCGACGAGATCCTCCAACGCCGATGAGTCGTTTGTCGGCAGAGCATAAATCCCCTGCATGCTCTTATAAGCAGTCGAGAGCAGTGCATAAAGCGAAATGGCCACAGTGCTGGTTGTACCAAGAAGAGTCATGGGATCTCGTTTGTTCAGTGATGTTGAGGAAGTGAGCGGATTACAAATCCGCGCTCATGAAGTGCTGGAATCAGCCGGGACAGCGCCGTGACCGTCTGGTCGCGCAGACCGGCGTGAGCGCCCTGGCTCAACTCGCCGGGAGGGCATCCGTCGTGCAAGAGTACGATTGCGCCCGGCCGGACAGAGGCGAGCACGGTATCGATAATCGCGTCGACCCCAGGGCGAGACCAATCTCGAGGGTCGACGGACCAATGGAGGGCCGTCAGCCCGGCGATCTGTGACGCTGTGAAGACTTCTTCGCTCCAGGCCCCGTAGGGCGCGCGAATATAGCGCACCGAGGCCTGAGGGCACGCCCTCATGATGGCGCCGTTCGCTTCAAAGATCTCACGTTGCACTTCGCCGAAGCCGCATTTGTACAGATCCGGATGAGTCATCGTGTGGTTGCCTAGCTCGTGCCCTTCTGCAAACATTCGTTGGATTAGATCCGGGTGCTCTAAGGCGTAGGCGCCGATGACGAAGAAAGTCGCCGGCACCCGCTGCTCTGCCAGCACATCCAGAATCTCCGGTGTGAAAAGTGGATTGGGACCGTCGTCAAACGTCAGATAAACGCTGCGACGGCCGGTGCCGTCAGAGCACTCACGGCGCACTTCGTACAAGCAATCGGGACGGCTCATAGCTCTGGTCCGTTCCGATCGATCATCGTGCCCGTGGGCCATTCGCTGATCGGCCGTCCAACTGGCAGAACAATGGTGAGTGCGTCATCAATGCGTGTGGGCGGCAGGTCGAGGCGCGCCTCTGGTCGGGTGGAGCGCACGCGAATTCCCGACAAGACGGCCAAAGGGCTGTATCGCCGCCCGAACCTCTCAACATGATTCCGCAGCGCGTGCCGGACGGTTCCGAAAGCGAATGGAACGCCAAGCTCCTGCAGTATTGGAAGCACGACATGGATTGAATGGGCGATTCCGAGACTCTCAAGATCCGGACGTACCCCGTACAGGCCCAGCTCAGCCACCAACAGATCGACCGCGTCAACCTTGATGAAACGGCGCAGTATGCCCATGTGAGCCGCTACACCGCTCGAATCATAGGCGATTGCGCGGAGTTCAGGCCTGGCTCCGGCCCAGCTTCGACTACCTTCGAACGGTTCTGCGTTGGACGCCCCAGTCGGCCCGTAGGTATTACGAAAGAACTGGGCGAGCTCGACGTGGTCCGAGAGCTGCAACTCGTTTTCCCAGCACAATTTCCACTGCACCTGAGGGCGCATTCAGGACCTCTCTTCAAAATAGTTTCTTGCGGGCCGCATTACCCGGCCAAAGCGGCGGCGTTGTTGGCTGCACTCAACCGTTGTCGTTAGCGACGGTGAGCCAGCCGGTGGGGGCTCGCCAATGAGCTCTCTCGATGTTCCCGCCCGTATGGCGGCGCCGTCGATTTGAGCTTGACGTCGGTCATTTACGTTCCTCTAATGCATGGTTCGTAAATTCGTAAAATTGATTGTTTAGATGATGCCCATCCACACGCTGGATAGATCAGGATATGCGGTTTAAGGGGCTGGATCTGAATCTCCTCGTTGTGCTGGACGCTCTGATCAGGGAGCGTAAAGTCACTGCCGCGGCCAACAGTATTAACCTGAGCCAGCCGGCCATGAGCGCCGCCGTCGCTCGGTTACGCGCCTACTTCAGCAATGAGCTATTTACGATGAACGGCCGCGAGCTCATTTTGACACCGCGCGCGGAGGGGCTTGCCCCAGCAGTCCGGGACGCATTGCTGCACATCCAGCTATCGATTATTTCCTCCGACGCCTTTAACCCAGCCCAATCGAATCGTCTCTTCCGAATCATGCTTTCCGATTACCTCACGCTCGTGCTTTTTAAGAGGATCGTAGAGCGTACTGCGCGGGAAGCTCCCGCCGTCCGCTTCGAATGTCTGCCTATTTGCGACGACCCCGAGGAGCTTCTCCGGCGCGGCGACGTTGATTTTCTGATTATGCCGGAAGTGTTCATGTCGAAACATCCTCGCGCAGCCCTGTTCGAAGATATGCTCGTATGCGTAGGCTGCGGCACGAACAAGCAGCTGTCAGAGCCACTTACATTCGAGCGATACTTGTCGATGGGGCATGTCGTGCTCAAATTCAGGCACACCCGGCAGCCCACCATGGAGGAGTGGTATTTGCTCGAGCACGGTTTCGAGAGACGTATCGAGGTCGTCGTACAGGGCTTTAGCCTGATCGCGCCCGTCCTATCAGGCACCAACCGCATCGGGACCATGCCCTTACGGCTGGCGCAGCATTTCGCAAAAACAACACCCCTGCGGATTGTCGGACTTCCGCCGCCACTTCCTCATCCCGCATTCACGGAGGCCGTCCAATGGCCTGCGCTTCACAACACTGATCCGGCAAGCCTGTGGATGCGGGAAATGATGTTGCAGGAGGCATCTCGGCTGGCGCCTTTGCCTGAAAGCTATTGAGCGTCTCGGGCACGACCATCCGACCTGGCAGTTAAACACCGCCCGCAAGAATATGTCATTAATCAGCATGTTAGGCGCGCTCCGGCGCGTGTTACCACTACGTTTTGGGGGTGATCTCAGGCGAGTTGTTCGTCCAGGTTGTGTGGCAGAGCGATGCCAGCTGCCTTCAAAACGTTGCCCACTTTGGCCGTGACGTGGTGGTGACGACGCGAGCATCCTTTTCGATGGTGGCTTCCTGGAGGCGGTCGCGATCGCGTAGGAGCGGTTGCCATTCGGGCGTCAGGCCTTTGGCCCGGCAGAGCGGCGCAGTTCCTTGCTGAGTACGAGGGCCAGGAACGAGCAGAACACATGTCCGGGTTGGTACTGAATTGACTGCCGCCTCCGATTTCGCGTGCGAAGTCCCAGAAGGTGTTTAGCCCCACTCAAATGCCAACTTTGCCGGCCATGCCGCGGCTTTTCACGCGGCCAGGCGAGGAGATGGCGGTCGACGAGGTCGATACCAATGGACTGTGCCGGCCTCGCTCGGCTACTGGCGTGAGGCATCCTTGACGACACCGCCCTGCACCGACAACGTCGAGATGTTGGCAATGAAGCCGGTCGAGGTCGACGCTGCGGATGTAGGCAATTTACCTCGCGCTTCGGGCTGAACGCGCGGCCGATCCGTTCACCCAATCGGCGCTTCATCCTGGGCCGCGGCTGAGGCCTGTGGGGTGCGGTTACCCCGCGTGGATGGGATAATCAATCAACTTTCTCTCATTCATGAAAGGAAACTCCCCGCTTACGATAGAAGCCATCAGTTTCATATATTTTCCGGCAGATGGATGTCGAACGGCAGAAATGTCTGTCCTGGTGTTTCAGCAGTGCCGGTCTCGATAGCCCGCGTCATCAGCGTTATCAGCTCCTGGGAAAGCCGGCGCATTGGCGTGGCGACCGCCATCGTGATGATGTTATCAGCGAGTGCCGCCCGAGATTCCGGCGTGATTTCATTCACGATCGCGACGAGATCGCGACTTTTACCCTCTTCCCGGACCGCGGAGATGGCGCCCTCCATGCCGCCGCCGGCGACATAGAAGCCGACGAGCTCGGGTTCCCGCTGCATGAGATCAAGCGTTGCCTCGTAGGTGACCTGCCGTTTCTCCAGGTTCACAAGCGGATCGAGCACCTCGAACGTCGGCGCGTTCTCACGGCAATAGGAGCGAAAGCCGACGTCACGGAGCTCGTGCCCCTGGAAACGATGGCTACCGACAAACACCGCCACCTTGCCGGGCCGTTTTGCGACCTTGGACACCATCCAAGCGGCCGTGCGCCCCACCTTGCGGTTGTTGAGGCCGATATAGCCCTGTCGCACGCCGGCGGCGAAGTCGGAAAGCAGCGAGAAAACCGGAATGCCTTTGGCCTTGAGGTCCTCAACCGCTGCTGTAATTTTTGGGTGGTCCGGTGCCACCATCGCGATCGCATGGCAGCGTGCGCCCAAATCCTTGAGCGGTGCGATTAGGTCGTTCGGCATATGTGACGGGGCGAATTGGATGAGCGGAATGCCGTGGAAGGACTGGGCCAAATTGACCGACGCTTCGACCTCGCGCGCAAAGTCTTGGTAGAAATGCTGGGCCGGTTTTCTCAAGATGAAGCCCAGACGGTAGCACGGTAGGTCTCGCCGCAAGCGCTGCTTGATGAGCCCGGCAGCATGATAGCCGATCGCGTGGGCGGCGTCGTGGACCCGCCGCGCGGTCTCCTCGCGCACCGGATGGCGGGCGTTCAGAACCCGATCGACCGTTGCTACGCTGACTCGGGCTTCGCGGGCGAGATCGGTAATTGTGGGGCGCTTGGTCATGGGTCCTATTCTGATTGGTTTTTGACGCAGGCTGGCTCTCTGTCACCTAGCGTGATTCGACAATGCTTTCGGGTGGGCAAAGTGAAGACGCCCGCATACTGAATGATCGACAGCGTATTGGACTACTCCAGACGTAGACCGGCCGGGTATAACGGAAGGTTCATTCGCTTAGGGCGGCGATGATTTGCACTCACACATTTAGCGCTTCTGATACATGGTCCGTGAGGCGCCGTTTAGAGCCTGCGAGTCGATCGTTCAGGTCATGTGACCAGCTTGGCGAAACCGGTCGCGGTGCGTCGCCCTTACTCGGCGGAGGATAGCCGGTTTGATGCCTCGGCAAGCTGATGACCGCAGAAGGCGGCTTTCATCTGCGCTCGGTCCAATTCTCCTTCCCAGCGGGCAACGACAAGGGATGCCACTGCGTTGCCGACGCAATTCGTCAGCGCCCGGCATTCGGACATGAAGCGGTCGATGCCGAGTATCAGTGCCATCCCAGCAACGGGAACACTCGGAACTACGGCGAGCGTAGCAGCCAGGGTGATGAAGCCCGCACCTGTTACACCTGCAGCGCCCTTAGAGGAAAGCATCGCAACGAGCAGCAGCAGCACCTGATCGCCGATTGACAGATCCGTGTTCGTCGCCTGCGCGATGAAGAGGGCCGCCAGGGTCATGTAGATATTCGTGCCGTCCAGATTGAACGAATATCCGGCCGGGATGACGAGACCCACAACCGAACGCCTGGCGCCCGCCTTCTCCATCTTCTGCATGAGCGAGGGGAGCGCGGCCTCCGAGGAGGACGTTGCGAGGACAAGCAGCAGCTCTTCCTTGATGTAGCGAATAAGAGAACAGATCGAAAAGCCGTTGTAGCGGCAGACCGCGCCGAGAACCCCGAACACGAAGAGGAAGGCGGTGAAATAAAACGTCGCGACCAGCATCGCGAGGTTGACGACCGAACCGATGCCATATCTGCCGATGGTGAAGGCCATTGCGCCGAAAGCGCCGATCGGCGCGGCTTTCATCAGAATGCCGACGAGCTTGAAGACAGGCGCGATGAGCGCCTGAAGGAAGGAAACGACAGGCTTGCCCGTCTCTCCGGCCATCGCGAGCGCCATGCCGAACAGAACCGAGAAGAACAGCACCTGCAGGATGTCGCCTTCCGCGAAGGCACCGACAATCGTTGGCGGGATGATGTTCATCAGGAAGCCGGTGACCGACTGCTCGTGGGCCTTTGCGGCATAGGTATTCACGGCCTGGACATCGAGCGAGGCCGGATCGATGTTGAGGCCGGCGCCAGGCTGGACGACATTGGCGACGATCAGGCCGACGATCAGCGCGAGCGTCGAGAAGGTGAGGAAATAGACCATTGCCTTGCCGGCGACCCGGCCGACCTTGTGAAGATCGTTCATGCCGGCAATGCCGGTCGCAATTGTCAGGAAGATGACAGGCGCGATGATCATCTTGACCAGCTTGATGAAGGCATCACCCAGCGGCTTCAGGCTCTCGCCGGTCCCCGGATAGAAATAGCCAATTGCGACGCCGAGGGCGATGGCGGCAAGCACCTGCGCGTAAAGCTTGGCATAGAAGGGTTTGCGGGGCGCGGGACTCGCGCCGCGGACTTGTGCAGCTGACACTGTTTCTCTCTCCCTGACCGGATCGAGGTGGCGTGACTTCTCCCGGGCTTCTCCCTATCGCGGCGCTCCGGTCGAACGCTGCACCAACGCCGCCGCAATACCCATGCCAAATGGATCCGCATGACCTGAACTGACGTTGGCTCGCCAATGATGGGATGAATGCGGTGGCACAAGACGGGAATGACAAGGCCGCCGTCCAGCACGCGCTTGATGTTCTCCGGCAGATTGCCGGTCGATCTCTCTGGCTTGCGGTTTTGCTGCACATCGTGGTGGGCTCCTCGGTTTGCCGACTTTGGGAAGGGCCGCATCGCTGGCACCAGAGCGGAGAATTGCCGTGTTCTTTGCCGCGCTGCCGCTGCAGCGACAGCTTGAAAGCGACGTCGAGACGTAGGGATTGACGCCGCTGGTGCTGACCGCGACGATGCGGTTCAGAAGTTCCGAGCACCGCCGAAAAAGCCGCGCTCGACCGCCAGCTTCGCGCCTTCACACGCGATGCCGCCGCCTTATCTCCGTCATCAATATCGAGGAAATGGCGGTTGCCGCGACCGACCAGTGTCGTCGGCAGTGATTATCGCTCCCGCCCCTGGTTCGCAGGCGCTGGTGACTGGCACGGCCCGGCAACTCGGCGCGGTCAGCCGCTCGGGCACCGCATCGCCGGCGCCGTATTTCTGTCGTTCAACATCGCCGACAAAAATTAGAACTGATGAATTCTATCATAGGCCGCGAGGTTTCCTTTCACGAATGAAAGAAAGCTCGATTGACTATCCCGCCTCGCTCCAGTCTTTTGAAAATCAACGTGTGGTTGCCCCCGTGCAAGCCGAGAACGTGGCCAAGCTTCGTGGAGGGAGAGCCAAGCGATGCGTCAGGGGTCGACCCGCTTTGCACTCGACCACACGGCGGTGGCACGAGTTCACGTCAGAGCATTTTCGCGCTTGCCCGCGACGTCGCGGGCGCACATGCCGCCGGCATGCATTTCATGGCGCGAGATCGAGGATCATATGCACCACAACATTCCCAAATCAGAACAAAATGCCAGCGAGTGCCGCATTTCGCTTCCGGATGCGAAAAGGGCTTACCCAAAGTCCGAGATGAACACCGCGGTCCCTTTTGTGCCATCGCACGAGCACGCGCTTACCGGCATCTTCGAAATATCGAAAGTACTCACCGACCCCGCCCGGCTCGAAGTCACGTTGGCCATGGTCGTCGATCTCCTGCCCTCGTTTGTGCAGATGCGGCACGGCATCATCGCTCTCTTCGACGCTGAGGGCGTACTGGACATCACCGTAGTCACCGGCTGCGACGAGAACAGCGATGAGCGCTCCCGGATGCGCCTGCCGCGCAAGGCAATCGATCTGATTGTGACGACGGACACGCCGCTCGTCGCCGAGAACATAGCGGTGCATTCGGCCTTCACTGCCGCTGACATAGAGGTGCTTGGGGCCTCCGACACCGTGTCCTTCATCGGCGTTCCCATTCGTGTTGATGGGAACGCCGTAGGCACGCTGACTATCGACCGCGCCTTGGACAGCAGGTCAACGTATCGGCTCGATTATGATGTCCGGCTGCTCACCATGATAGCCAACATGGTGGGACAGACAGTCAAGTTGCACCGCTTCTCCGCGGGCGACCGCGAACGACCGACGGAGGTGGAAGATCGGCTGCAAACGCAATTCTCTGATGTCAAGCACCCTGCACCGCAGCGCAAGAAGGTTCACGTCAAGGGAATGATTGGCGACAGTCCGGCGCTAAGCGCGCTGCTCGAGAAGATCGCAGTGGTAGCTAAGGCAAAGACCACGGTTCTGTTGCGAGGCGAATCCGGTACCGGGAAGGAGCTGGTCGCGAAGGCAATTCACGAGTTGTCGCCGCGCGCCAAGCGGCCCTTCATCAAACTCAATTGTGCAGCGCTGCCAGAGACAGTCCTGGAATCCGAATTGTTCGGTCATGAGAAGGGTGCCTTCACAAGCGCGTTCAATTCCCGCAAGGGTCGCTTTGAGCTCGCCGACAAGGGGACGTTGTTTCTGGATGAGATCGGCGAGATCTCGGCCTCCTTCCAGGCAAAGCTACTGCGCGTGCTGCAGGAGCAGGAGTTTGAGCGCGTCGGCAGCAACCAGACCATCAAGGTCGACGTTCGCGTGATTGCCGCCACGAACAGGAACCTTGAAGAGGCGGTTGCAAGGAATGAGTTCCGCGCCGACCTATATTATCGCATCAACGTGGTTCCCTTGCTGGTGCCGGCGTTACGCCAAAGGCGCAGCGATATTCCGCTCCTCGCAGCTGAGTTTCTCAAGAATTTCAACGATGAGAACGGCCGTACGCTGACCTTCGATCCGCGTGCGATTGAAGTACTGATGAAATGTGAATTTCCCGGCAACATTCGCGAGCTTGAAAATTGCGTGCACCGGACAGCGATCCTGGCGGAGGGACGATCAATCGGGAGAAACGACTTTGCGTGCTCCCACGACCAATGCTTTGCCGAGGCGCTGCGGAAGAGCAGATCGGGCAAGGCCGCGCTGCAACCAGCGCCAATCCTCCCAGAGGCAGTGAATCCGGCCACGCCGCCGGATGCGGCCGCTCGTTCGGCCGCCACCACAGTCCCGCCTGCCGGAGCAACCCACTCATTGGGCGCGAGGACCACCGACGCCGAGCGCGTCATTGCTGCCATGGAAAGATGTGGCTGGGTGCAGGCAAAGGCGGCGCGCCTGCTTGGACTGACCCCGCGCCAGATTGGCTACGTGCTGAGGAAATACGGCATCGAGGTCAAGCGTCTGTGAAAGCATGACTCAGGCGGATTAGCTGAGACCGCTTAGCGGCTTGGCCCGCGCAGGGATGCAGATCCGCGTCCGCGTCAAGTCGATCCGACCGAGGACAGCCTGGCCGAAATCCCATGGCAGCCGGCGTTGCGACCATCTTGTGAAAGGCGACGCTGCCATCGTCAATCCGTCCGCCATGTTGCTCTCGTTGCGAGCTCATACGGATGCCCTGTGCGACTGAAACGGAGATAAAATATGTCCGATGCAAAACTGCAAGCTGTGCTTTCGTCTCTTCCGCAAGGGACGCGACAGTTAGATGCTCTGCCGTCCAACGGACCAGCGCCGGACAGTAGTTTTGTCAAGCTGAATACGAATGAGAACCCGTTTCCGTTGCCGCCAATCATAATGCAAAGTGCAGTGGCGGCCCTCAATCGCCAGTATCTGTATCCGGACGACGATAACATCAGCTTGAGGGAAGCAGCGTCGAATACCTATGGCGTATCCACGGATCAGGTCATCGCAGGCAACGGGTCGTCTGAACTGCTCGGACTCATCTACAGAGCTTTCCTCGCCCCTGGCGACAAGGTGGCGATGATATCGCCAGGGTTTTCGTTCAACCGCAAACTTGCCATGTTGCATGGTGCTGAGTTTCTCGAGATCGGATGTCAAACTCATTCGCTGCCAATGGAGCAATTGCTTTCCGGTCCGGCAAAAGACGCCAAGTTCATTCTGGTGGCCAATCCAAACAATCCGACCGGAACATTCCTCTCGATAAGCAATATCGAACGCCTCGTGGCACAATCGGATCGCCTGGTCGTCCTTGATGAGGCCTATGTCGACTTTGCACCCGATCACGGGCTGCGCCTCATCAACCGTTATTCGAACCTTCTGATCTTGAGAACATTTTCGAAGAGCTATGCCGCCGCTGGCATTCGCGTCGGTTTCGGTTTCGGTCACCCTGAGATTATTGGCAGGCTGCGCAACATCCAGAACGTCTTCAACATGAACGTGATCGGGCATGCGGTTGGTATCAGCGTGCTTGCGCATCGCGGCGCCTACGCAGAGAACCACAAGCACATCAGACATGAACGACAGCGAGTGACAGCCGCACTGTCGCAACTTGGATTTTCCGTAACGCCCTCCCACGCAAATTTCTTGCTAGCCCGTGTGCCAGCGGGACAGGACGGCTCATGGTGGCAAGCAGCCTTGGAAAGGCAAAAGATACTCGTTGCCTACTTTCCGGACAATGGTTTGGAACATTGCATCCGCGTCAGCATCGGCACAAAAGAGCAATTGGATGCATTTCTTGCTGCCGCTCGCGATATAGTTGGAAGCTTAAGCATACCAAGCACCACAGGCAGGGGAGCGTCAGGCTCTGCTCGTTCGGTACGCTGACGCTAATCCGATATCACACATTGCTATCTTTAGACTTGCTTGGTCACCCAAGCACGACAACATTTTCTTTAAAATCGGGGACAATATCGAGTGACAAACGTCTTTCCTTCAAACCTAGCCTTCGGCATCTTCGATCATCTGGACGAGGACGGCCTCGATATCGCCCGGCAGTACGAAGATCGCCTGATATTAGCAGAGGCGTGCGATCAGCTAGGGTTCTATGCCTATCATCTCGCAGAGCACCACTGTACCCCCCATGGGAGAGGTCCATCGCCGAATCTGTTCTTATCGAGCGTCGCCCAGCGCACCCGGCGCCTGCGTCTCGGACCCTTGGTGATGCTGCTTGCGCTTTATCATCCGCTGCGTGCGTTCGAAGAGATCTGTATGCTGGACCAGTTGAGCGGTGGCAGGCTCGAACTGGGCATAGGGCGCGGTGCTCTCCCGATCGAATTGGGTTACTTCGGGATTGGTGCGGACGCGGTGCCGGGCCGCTATGCGGAAGCCAGCGAAATTCTTGTTGAAATACTTGTTAATGCCATGAAGGTTGGCACGCTGTGCTATCAAGGCCGCCATTTTGAGCTCAATGACGTTCCTTTGACGCTAAGACCTCATCAGCGTCCACATCCGCCGACATGGGTCGCCGCCAATCGACCCGAGTCCGCAGCCTGGGCCGCTGCGAATGGAGCAAATATCGCGTGTGTAGGACCTTCCTCTTCTGTTCGCAAAACTACTGATGCGTTCCGCGCCTATCAAGAGGACAACACTGGCGCGGGCGATCGAGTGCCATTTATTGGATTGCTCCGCATGGTCGTGGTTGGGCGTTGTGACACACATGCCTATTCGCTCGCGGCACCTGCTTACGAACGATGGCTCAAGAGCTTCCAATTCCTTTACGAGCTTAACGCTATCCCCACTCCACCCAACCTGCCGCTGACCTTCGATGCGGCAGTCGAGAGTGAATTGTGCGTGGTAGGATCAGCAGCGTCTGTGCGAGAAGCTCTGCTCAGTCAGTTGGAAGAGGCAGGTGCTAACTACCTTCTTTGTCAACTGGCATTTGGGAATCTGCCGCTAGATGCTTCCCTATACACCGCGACGACCATTCAATCCGAAATCATGGCTCGACTTGGCTGACATGAAATTCGCGGTCTGATCCGAAGGTAAATCGTTGTAACTGCGCTCCCTCACATTGCTCGAGCGTGCACGTGGTGGGGATTGGGAAATCGTGAGGGAGGCCAAACTGACGACGAGCCGGCGGCACAGATTACCAGGTTTGTGCGTTGGCCGGCATCTGGGCACGGTGTGAGACTGCACGATCCTAAGGAGATGATGGCCGAGCGCGTCACGATGCCGGCACGCATCTGCTCGTCGCGCTCGCGCTAGTCGTTGCCCATAGCCCGCCGCAAGAGGTTCTTCTCGACCGGGGCGGCGCCGGTGGCGGCTCCCGCATCCAGCTTCATCAGCGGCTCGGCGGTAGCAAAGCCGTCACTCGCTACGGCGCTGTTGAGGGCGCGCTCGCGAGCGGCTTTGCTACGCCGAGCGACACCACCTGGAGCGAGTTCGCCCGATGTCGCGGCGTGCACCGCGGTCGGATAACGACGCTGGAGGAAATCGTTCGCAGCCGGTCTTCACGATCCGCGCGAGTGCTTTGCATGAATGCTGCCTGCTTCCTCGTCTGCGGCGGCCTGAGTGTCCGCCGGCACGCCCGAAGTCAATGTCAGTACCACAAGGCCGCCAAGACGTCAGGTCTGGGAGCCGGCTTGTACGGTCGTATCGTGTTCTGGAATATCGTCAAAGGAGGCGTAGTTGAGATTGTAGAGTTTGGAATACAGGCCCCCCATGGCTATTAGCTGATCGTGGTTGCCAGTCGCAATAACTTGGCCATTCTGAAGCACGATGATGCGGTCGGCACCCCGGATCGTGGCAAGACGGTGGGCGATGACGAGGCCAGTGCGCCCTTCAAGCAGCTTTATCAGAGCCTTCTGAATCTGCATTTCCGTGTAGCTGTCGATGTTGGCGGTAGCTTCGTCGAGCACGAGGATCTTGGCGTCGGCGACGAGGGCGCGGGCGAAACTGATAAGCTGGCGCTGGCCGAGAGATAAGTTGTCGCCGCGTTCGCCAAGTTGGGTCTCATACCCGTCGGCGAGGCTCATTATGAAGTCGTGGGCGCCGACCGCCTTGGCGGCCTCGATCACCTTGTCGCGCGTGGCTTCCGTCTTGTGGTATCGAATGTTCTCGAAGACCGTCCCGGTGAACAGGAACGGCTCCTGCAGCACCATGGCGACCTGGCGGCCGAGCGATTCCTGGGTGAGATCGCGCACATCATGTCCGCCGACCAGCACTTGGCCCTGCTGAACATCATAGAAGCGGTGGACCAGGGCCATCGCGCTCGATTTGCCAGAACCGCTCGGCCCGACCAGTGCGACCGTCTCGCCGGGATTGACCCGGAAGGAGACATTTTTCAGCACCGAACGGTTCGGATTGTAGCCGAAGGTGACGTTCCTGAACTCGACCGAGCCGTCCATTTCGGGCGAAAGCACCTCGGCATTGGGTTTGTCCTGAACATCGATCTTGACGTCGAGCACATCGGTCAGGCGCTTGCCTGAGGCCATGGCGCGCTGCATGACCGAATATTGCAGGGTGAGTGAGCGGATCGGGTCAAAGAAGCGCTGGATGTAAAATAGGTAGGCAACCAATACGCCCACATCTATGCGGCCATTCATGACCATCGAGCCGCCGACCACAATAACGGCGGCCATGGCGAGGCCGGTGAGGCCATCGACGATAGGCACCATGACCAGTGCATATTTGGCAGCGATCAGGTGGGTCCTGAGGTTGGCATGGGCCTTGTCGTCAAAAAGAATGGAATTCACCTGCTGGCGGTCCATTGACTGGACGGTGCGCACGCCGTGAATGGCTTCGGCCAGCGCGCCGTTGACGACGGAATTAGTCTCGTGTGCAGCCATGAAGGCGGCGCGGGCACGCGGCAGCCAGACAATGCGGACGATCACCAGGACCGGCAGAACCGAGAGCGTCAGGAGGCCGAGGCGGAAGTCGAGCCACAGCATTACGAAAACGATGCCGAAGAGAAGCGCAACATCGCCTACGGAATATACCGAGGTTTCGAGGAATTCCTGTATGGAGTTGACGTCGCCTTGCAGGCGCGACATGAGGCGTCCGACCTCGGTCTTGTCCATGAAGGAGAGCGAAACCTTCTGCAGATGGCCAAACATGGCGCGGCGGATGTCGAACAGGACAGTTTCGGCAACTTTCCCAACCACGGTTTCCTGCATGTAGCCGGCAGCGAAATTGACCAAAATCGCCAAAACGAACGCGCCGACGGCCGCAAGCTGGGCTGAGCGATCGGTCCTTGCCGGGTTCATGCCCTGGTCGATCGCGTAGCGGATGATCAACGGGATGAGAAGCTGCGTGCCGGTGAAGATCAGCATTGCGACAATCGTGATAACTATCCTTGCCCGATAGGGACGGACGAAGGCCCAGATGCGCCGGAGGATGCTCTTGTCGAAAGCCCGGCCGAACATCTCCTCCTCGATGCGGTGCGAGCCGACGACCGCGCGCGGAGGGCGTCTGCCGTCACGTTCGGCTTCGAGTTCGCCGGCGCGGCCTTGGGCCATCAGCGGGCGCCCCCATACTGGGTCATAATGTCAGCACCCGGGCGCGTCTGGAGATCGTAAAGGGCCCTGTAGCGTCCCCGCTTCGCCAAAAGCTCTTGATGCGTGCCGCGTTCTACGATTTCGCCGTTATCGACAAAAAGGATCTGATCGGCGTGCATAAGCGCACTCAGCCGGTGCGCGATGATGATCGTCACCCGATCCTTGGCGAAGCGCCGCATCGCCGCGCGGATGCGCTGCTCGGTGCCGGCATCGATCGCGGCCGTTGAGTCGTCGAAAACGACGACGGAGGGGCGCAGCATCATGGTGCGAGCAATCGTGAGACGCTGGCGCTGGCCGCCAGAGAGAGAGACGCCGCGTTCGCCCACGACCGTCTCGTAGCCTGCTGGGAGCCCGAGGATGTAGTTGTGGAGCTGGGCGAATTCGCCAGCGCGTTCGATTCGCTGTCTCTTCGCCCAGGGATCGCCATAAGCGATGTTGTTCTCGATCGTGGTGGTGAATAGGAATGCATCCTGCTGTACGACGGCGACCGCCTTGCGAAGCGTCGCGAGGGTGACATTACGTATGTCCTGGCCGTCCAGCGTGATGGCGCCACCGGTCACGTCGTAAAAGCGGGGGACCAGATGAGCCATCGTCGATTTGCCCGAACCCGGCGGACCGACGATCGCGATCGTCTCGCCTCTACGGGCCTCAAAGCTGAGGTTCTTCAGAATGGCGCGGTTTTCGGCGCTGGGGTACTCAAACGAGACATTGTGGAAGCGCAGAGTGCCGTCGCTTATCTCGAGCGGTCTGGCCTCGAGAGCATCCCTGATTGTGATCTCCTGGTCGAGGAGACCGAAAAGCCGCGAACCGCAGCTAGAAGCGCGGGCAAAGGCATTGACCATGAGACCGATCTGGCGGACTGGCATTTGCAGGATTGTCATGAAGGTCAGGAAGGTCGCCACCGTTCCGACGCTGATCTCGCCAGCGGCGAGCTTGCTGCCACCGATCCAGAGCACCAATCCCATTGCGAAAAAGAAGGACAAGGTCATCGCCGACGTGCTGGGCACGTAAATGTCGACGCGGTCGTTGGCGAGGTCGAGCGCGTTCTTGGAAGCGCCGTCGAACTTCAGCATCTCATAGGCTTGAGCCGCAAAAGCGCGGACCACGCGGATGCCTGCGAGATTTTCCTCCATCACGCGGCTTAGCACCGAAAGCCGCTCATGCAGGTCGAGCCAGGTGGCGCGCAGCCTAAGCTGTGTGGCCGATGAGCGCCAGGCGACAAAAGGCACGAAGCTCAGCGCGACTAGGCCGAGCATGGGATCGGTCGAGATCATCATGTAGGCGCCGATCCCGATCAGCATGGTGAGCAGGACCACGCGAACGAGCGCGGTGGAAAAATACATCCGCACGCCTTGGAGATCGAGCATTCCGATGGTGATCAGATCGCCTGAATGGACCCGGTCGTGAAAGGAAAAGCTGAGACGCTGGATCTTGTCGTAGTAGGCGAGCCGCAGTTCGTATGCGACATGATGCCCGACGGCTTCGGCAAAATAGTTCTGCGCCATCGTGAAAAGGCCGCGTAGCGCGCTGACGGCGAGCAGCAGGAGAGCCGGGATCCAGAGCGCTTGTCCTGCCGCGGTCCCCGCGACACCGCCCCCGATGGCTGTCTGGGTCTGGTCGACAGCCCGGCCGAGAAGCTGGGGAATGAGCAACTGGAGGATTGCCGCCATGATCGTCGAGCCCATAGCGAAGGCGACCTGCCAGGGATGCCGCAAATTCATACGCGTGATGCGCAACAGCGTACTCAAATCCCGGCCCCAGCGCGCCGCTTCCACATGGGTCAACGAATTCAGAGCGTTCGTTGCGCTGCCGATAGCATCACTGCTCACGGGTGTATTCCCGACTGCATTTTGCGCCTTCGAGGCAAGCCGAAGGACCAATCATCAAAGGGGCCCGCCATTGTTAATCCTGTCCACCACCTGCAGCAGGGCGCGTTCCTATAAGCCGAGCCGCGGCTTCACTTACTGGCATGTCGATCACCGTGATTCCGCTTGCCGCAAGGAAACGCGCTTCGTTTCTGGTCAGCGTTTCCGCGTCCATTACCGCGCAATGTGGACCTCGGGAGCGCTTCATGATCTGCCTGGCGTAGGTGCGCAGCATCTGATCGTTGAAGCGGCAGCCAACGAAGAAAAATCCACGGGTGATGCGCCGTTCCTTCACCACGTCTGGGATCGGTGTCTGGATATCGATTTCGGTCAGGACTTCGACATAGTCGGAATCTGCGACGAGAAAGTTTTGCGCAGGCCTAATACTCCCGTGAGGTGTATAGAGAACCGTCTTTGCCCCCGATCGGAGGTCGAGTTCCCTCCCGGACAGATCGTAGGTTTTCGTCCAAATGTCCCGGATTTCGTTCGCCCGCGTTACGCCCTGGATCTCGACGACGTCCGTTCGGCCGGTCTCTACGAGAGCCGTGCGCATCGCGCCGTCGTACCAGCTGTCGACGATGAGGGAGAGCGGCAGCCTTGCGAGCCAGGCGTGGAGGAGGGTCGGCGCCACCGGCGCTGCGAATATGTCGGTCATCCAAGCTTGCAGCGTCCGGCGATGCCGGCGCTGTTCGATGAACTGCGCAACCGACCACATATTGGTGCGGATCCTGGAAGGGGCTGGCGCCCGCGCATTGAGTGCCGCGGCAACGAGCTCCGGCGTATGCGGCACAGGCGGTTCCGCACAGTTGAATTCAAGAAGACCCGGACCGAGATAGGGGATCACCTCATCGGCGGCGAGCGCTTCCTCCGCCAGGTCAAGCAGCTTTTCGGCAAAACTGTCCCGCACGATGACGAGGTGGCCCGATGTCAGGATGATGTTCATGCTCGTTTCCTCGCGACGCACCTTATCAAGGGGCAGCATCAGTCCTCTTCGGAAACCTTCCTTGCCTCGACGGTGATCGGCAGACGCGTATCCCGTGGAAGATCGGGTAGGAGGAGCCGCCACCCGTTCCTGAGCGTCACAGTTCCGCCCCACAACTCTTCCTTCTCAAGCTTGATGATCGGCTCTTCGAGGTCCTTTTTGGGGACATACGCCGACAAGCCAGCATCGGTCCTGCGGATCATGACTTTCATCTGGCCGTCCCTTCATTGGTATTGTTTTCAGCACTGCAGGGCGCCTCGGCTTTGTCGAGGCTCATCAGTTCACGCGCTCGCATGCCGACGACGGTGCCACGGTCGATCCATTCGACCGCATAGATGAAGAACTGCTGGAGAAAGGTGCCAATGTCGCGCACATATCCCTCGTCGCCCTTCCGCACGAGATTTTCGCCGATCTCCCTGCCAGGATAGGTGCCGTCATTTTTTATGTGGCGAGTGGCACGTACCCGCTCTCCCGGCATGAATCGTGGAGGCCTGCGGATTTCGACCTCCTCTTCGCGTCCGAGCGACATGTCCGTTCCCTGATTTCTCTTGAGGCTGCAGATTGTGAACAAAGGCGTTCCAGGCGTCCTGCGAAGGCATCCCCGACCATGTCGGCAGCCCAATGTTCGTCACGCAGGAACGCAGGTCTTCGGCACCGGGCATACCGAGGCACATTGCTGCGCATCGAAGACCCCCTCGCACTCGGTGCACTTTTGCGGCTCGATCACATAGCTCTCGCCTTTGAACTTGATCGCGCCGGAGGGACACTCGAATTCGCAGGCGCCGCATTGGGTGCATTGGGATGCGATGATCTTGAAAGCCATTTTAACTCCTGGTCCGAATGGATGAGACGCGCTCAGGCCGTCGCCGCGAGTGCGGGGGTCCCAGACGCGGCCGCGCAAATCGCGCTGATTGCGGTCTCGATATAGTCGTGGGCATATGCGTCGGTGGCTTGGATTCCAGCGTCGGCGAGCTGATCCTGCGGGCAGTTTCCGATGTTGGCGCACAGCACGACATCTATGCCCTCAAGCGCAGCGATGACGCCATCCAGGGCGGCTTCTCCGCCCCAGCCGCCGAGACAATACTGCTCGACCTTGCGATGCCCGACAAAGCTGATCCCTCTCGGCGATGCTTCGTAAACCTGGAATTCCTTCGCATGGCCGAAATGTTCATTGACGCGGCCGCCGCCCTTGGTCGCCACTGCGAAGAGAAGGGACTTGCCGGGGCTCGCTGCCTTGACCAATCCGATCGCTTCTCTCCTAGCCGCCACGTGATCACGGCGCTCCTCCGCGACCAGCTCCCGATAGGCCTTGCGATTGCTGGCATCATAGGTGACCTCGCCGGGAATTCGGTCGACTGTGAATTCCTGGCCACGATCCTCACCGAGCAGGCCGACGGCATCTGCCCGGCACTGCCGGCAGTGGCGCATCAACTGGGCGCCGCCTTCGACACGATCCTGAAGAGCCTTCATCTCCATTGCGTTTGGGCCGCGTTGCCCGCTCAGTCCGTAGTGCGTGCCGTGCGCCGGGTCCGAAATCAGCGGCATGAGGTTGTGCAGGAACGCGCCTCGCTCCTTGACCCATCTATTCACCTTGATCAGATGCTCATCGTTCACGCCGGGGATCATCACCGAATTGATTTTGGTGAGGATGCCGCGCGCGGTCAGCATCTCCAGACCCAACATCTGCCGCTCGTGCAGGATCCGGGCGGCTTCGATGCCGACGTAGCGGCGATGGTCGTAAAAGATCCAAGGATAGATCTTTGCACCGACCTCAGGGTCGACCATGTTGATGGTGATCGTCACGTGATCGACATTCATGTCGGCAAGCTCATCGACATGGTCCGGCAGCGCGAGCCCATTCGTGGAGATGCAAAACTTGATGTCTGGGATTTCCCTGGCGACTCGTTCGAACGTTGCCTTCGTCTTCTTCCAGTCGTAACAGGCATCGCCAGGTCCGGCGATGCCGAGCACGGAAAGCTGCGGCACCTCGTTGGCGACCGCGATCACCTTGCGTAGCGCCTGGTCGGGCGTCAGCTTTTCGGAGACCACCCCAGGCCGGCTTTCGTTGGCGCAGTTATATTTGCGATTGCAGTAGTTGCACTGGATATTGCAGCCGGGCGCCACCGCGACGTGCATGCGCGCGAAATAGTGATGCGCCTCTTCTGAAAAGCAGGGGTGATCCTTGATCTTGTCCCAGACAGCCGGATCCGTGTCGTCCGGCTTTATCGACGAGCCGCAGGACGAAGACGCGCAGCCACCGGCTTTCACGGTGGCAAGCAACTGGTCATCGAATGTCGTGCTGAGGCTCTCAAGCGAAATTGCCGGTGCGGACATCGAACGGCTCCGTTGCTGGGTGAATGTCGCAGTTCAAACCGCAAGAGCTATGCCAGCTCAAAGAGCGGTTTTGGTTCACGAATTGGCTTTCGTGTCGGATTCCGTCGGATTGCTCCGACACACCTTTGTCGGGCTTCCGACAGTGGACAAGCAAATCGGGTCGCGAAGGCTACCAGCCTTGGGCGCGAAGGGTGTGAGGGAGACTACTTCGGGCTTACGTTTGACGTCATCACGACGTCTAGAATTTCTTCACCTCGATGCCATATCGGCGCAGCGCGTAGCCGATTTGCCGCGGCGTGAGGCCGAGGATACGAGCCGCCCTGGCCTGAACCCAACCGGCCTTGTCCATCGCGTCGATCAGCCGGTCGCGTTCCGTCAGACGCGGGGGACAAGCGGGATCGTTTGGATCGCCGGCCGCAAGGGGAGATACGTTGCCTGCGGAGGCACCGATGCGACTGGCCGGCAGCCGCAATCCGACCGGCACTGCGTTGACCCGTGCGAGATCGTCGATGGTATTGCCGCCATTCGAGCGGTCGGCTCGCTTCCAGAGGAGCCAGGAAAGACACTCGCTCTTCTTACAGGCGAAATCGGATGGCGTGATCGTCCTTGAACGCGCAAGTGTGGCCGTCCTTTGGACGCAGTTCTCCAGCTCGCGGACGTTACCAGGGAAGTAGCATTGCGAGATCAGGTCAAGCGCCGACGGCGCGAAGGCGAGTGCGCGATCGTTCTCCTTGTTGAATCGATTGAGGAAGGCGTTCGCAAGGCGTGGAATATCGCCGGGTCGCTCTCTGAGCGGAGGCAGGATAATTGGCACCACATTGATGCGGTAATAAAGGTCGGCCCTGAACTCCCCTTTTATGACGGCCGTCTCGAGGTCCTTGTTGGTGGCGCATATGAGGCGCACGTCGACCTGTAGCGTTTTGGTGCCGCCGACTCGCTCCAACTCGCCTTCCTGCAAGACACGCAACAGCTTGGCTTGAAAGGCCGGCGAAATCTCACCGATTTCATCAAGTAGCAGCGTTCCCTCATTTGCCAATTCAAAACGACCGGCGCGCTGGGAGATAGCACCCGTGAAAGCGCCCTTTTCATGCCCAAACAGTTCTGACTCCAGAACGCTTTCAGACAGTGCGGCGCAGTTCAATTTGACGAAAGACTTCTTCCTCCGACGTGAGAGCTTATGGATGGCTTGCGCAAAGAATTCCTTGCCGGTGCCGCTTTCACCCCGCAGTAGCACGGTGGAATTGGTCCCTGCTACGACCGAGACGGTTTCGAGCACCTGCTTGAGTGCGGGGCTTTCCCCGATGATCCCGTCGATTTTGACATCCGCATGCCGGGCAGGGTCGTAGGTCCTCCCCTCGTTGGGCGATTTCTCCGGTCTCCATTGCTCATGGACAGACCGCTGACGATCTGTACTCAGGATGCGATGGAGACGGATCGTCCGGCCGACAAGGTTGGCGACCATCGTCAGGAAGTATGTGTCCTCGTCGTCGCGAAAGTCGGTGGCGCCGTCTCCGGCGCGATCGATCGACAATGTCCCAAGGATTTTATGATCAGCCTTTAGCGGGATACCGATAAAGGCAATTGGGATGGTGCCGCTGCTCGAAGATGTTTGAAGGTCAGCGTGAAATAGTTGGGACTTGCGGACGTCCGGTATGAAGAGCGGCGTCCCCGTAGCGACGATTTGATCTGTTATGGCCTGTGGTATGACGCGGCGAGTGCCTGATTGAGGTGCGTGGGTATTGCCGGCAGTTGCGGCAATCTCCGGCTCTCCTTCAGCGTCCAGGACGACGATTGCTCCGTGACGCATTTGCAGAAACGAAGGCAGGATGTTCACGACATTGGCGAGCGTAATCTCCAGCTCGCTGGGGGCGGTCAGCACCTTCGATATCTCGTAGAGTCCCCTGAGCGCGATATCTGCTTGGGGCATGCTTTTGATGGGCGGTTCAGGGCGGGTATCCCGAGGTGCTACCTCGTCGACCCGATCTTGCGGTACGTGAGCCATGGAAACACCTCAGGGGTTGTCGTCCAGAGTGCTCCTCCTTTTGTGTCTGAGTCTGAATTCTGAAAGCACAGTATTCACGAGCTTCTCTTCGTTGCGAGGCGATTCAAGCAAAGATGAGACTTGGCGTTGGTCGCGACCTCAGGTGTACCAAGACTAACCCTCTTGATACGTGCGTGCGTCGGTCATCCGAATTTGAAGAGGACTCCGAAACCGCCGCGTGGATAGTTCCACTCGATCTCGCCACTGGTCTCGCACAAAATCCGGCAGGTGCCGCACTCCATGCAGCCGTCGGCAGTGATCTCCACTTGACCTTTGTCGTTCAACTCATAACATTTCGCGGGGCAGACGTGGGTCAGCGCGAGCAAGTTCGCGCTTGGCCTCTCGTGCGGTAGCACTTTGATATGCGGACGGCCGGAATCCACCAAGTAGCGGTTCTGGTAAAGCTTGTCCTCGACACGTGACTTCGTCACTGCGATCGTCATTTCGTCTCCCCTCAGCGCCACGCCAATGCAAGGCGGACCGCGTCGCTGACCAGCCCCCAGCGCGAGCGCGCCTTGATGAAGGCCGCCGTGGTCGCCTTTTCCTTCTCGATCTTCGGCGTGCCGTCGACACGCATGAAGTTCTGCGCGGCTTGCGACATCAACCGCGGATAAGTCGTGAAGTAATTGCAGGAATTGGTGTGGAGCAAGGCCGGCATGTCTTTGTATTTCCTTAGGTCCTTGACCACGAAGGACTTTTCCAGCATGGCTTTGTAAAGGGCGAGATTCCGTTTGGTCATAGGACCGTTGCGGCTCTTGACCTCGATGATTGCCTCAGCCGCGATGCGGCCGGAGGTCATGGCGAGGTTCGAACCCTCGCGGTGAATGGCGTTGTTCAGTTGCGCGGCATCGCCGACCACGACCCAACCGTCGCCAAAGAGCTGCGGAATAGCCTTGTAGCCGCCTTCGGGAATGAGATGCGCGGAATATTCTTTCACTTCCGAGCCGGCAATCAGCGGCCGGATCGAAGGATGGGTTTTTAAGGCGTCGAGGAGGACGTAAGGGCTCTCGACCATCGCGGCGAAATCGGAGACGAGGCAGCCAATGCCCAGTGAGATCGACTCCTTGTTGGTGTAGAGGAAGCCGAGCCCGGCCATGCTGCGGGAGGTCGTGCCCACCGCCTCGATCACGCAGCCTTCATCGCCTTTGAGGCCGAACCGCTGCTCAATGACCTCTTCGGGCAGGAAATGCATTTCCTTGACGGCGAGCGCCACGGTTTGCGGCTTCGGCATCTCGCGCAGGCCGGCCCGCGTGCCAAGCAGTCCGCAGACACCTTCTGCGAGGACGACCACGTCCGCGTAGATGGCTCCGCCGGCCCGGTCTGTGCGGACGCCGATCACCCTGTCCTTGGCGTCACGGATGAGTTCCGTCACGGTCGTCTCGCACAGAACCGTCGCGCCGGCCTCGCGCACCTTACGCGAAAACCATTTATCGAACTGGGCACGGATGATCGTGTAGCGGTTGGGCTTCGCCTCATTGAAGTCGTCCGACCGATAGTGAATCCCGGTATGGGATGTGTCGTCCATCACCCAAAGCCGCTGTTCAACCAAATGCCGCTCGAGAGGCGCATCGTCCCGGAAATCCGGGATGATCTTCTCCAGCATGTTCGCGTACATGATGGCACCCTGGACATTCTTGGAGCCCGGATATTCACCCCGCTCCAACTGCAGCACCTTCAGGCCGTGGCTGGCCATGGTGTAAGCAGCTGCGTTTCCGGACATGCCGGCCCCAATAACAATGGCGTCGAATTGTTCCTCAATCATGTCCATCCCTTAGCTCGCAAGCTTGTCGCGACTGTGGGGCGACAGCCGCCGGGTGAAGGCTTCCGTCAGTGCGGGCAGGAAGCGGATCGCGTCGGTGACGATCCCGAGGTGAGCGAAATCGAAAATCGGCGCGTTCGGGTCGGTGTTGATGGCCACGATGAGATCCGCCCCCTCGACGCCAACCCGATGCTGGACGGCGCCGGAAATCCCGGCCGCTATGTAAAGCTTCGGCCGGATGGTCTTGCCAGTTTGGCCGATCTGCCGATCAGCCGGCATCCAGCTCTTCTGGACCAACGGGCGCGAACAGCCATGCTCGGCACCAATTGCCCGCGCGAGATTCTTCACAAGCTGCAGGTTCTCCGCCGCGCCTAGACCGAGGCCTCCCGCAACCACGACGTCGGCATAGGCAAGATTTGCCTTTGCCGACTGACTATCCGGCAGGAAGCCGAGGATTTTGGTAACGATCTCGTCCTCGGCTACCGAGAGCTTGTGCCGGATGACACGCCCGACCGGTTTATCCGCCCGCTGCGGCATGGGCATGACCCTCGGTCGCACTGTCGCCATCTGGGGGCGGAAATTGAGCGTATAGATCGTGCACAACAAGGAACCGCCGAAAGTCGGACGGGTGGCGGCGAGCGAACCGTCGGTATCCACATCGAGTTCGGTGCAGTCGGCCGTGAGCCCTGTCTGCAAGGTCGTCGCCACGGAGCCGGCAAGATCCCTGCCGAGTGTGGTGGCGCCGAGAAGAAGGATCTCGGGTTTGTGGGCGTCGACCAGATCCGTCATCGCCTTGGTGAATGGCTCGTTCCGATAGTCGGCGAGCAGCGGCGCCTCGACGATGTAGACAAGGTCGGCGCCATAAGCGAACGCTTCGGCAACGGCGTTCCCGATGGCCTCTCCCGGCGGTCCAAGCACGACGCCCGCAAGCTGGACCTGAAGCTTGTCTGCTAACTTGCGGCCTTCGCCGAGCAGTTCGAATGATACGGGATGGACCTGGCCGCGTTCGAGCTCGATGAAAACCCAAACGTGCCGGTAGTCCTTGAAATGCGCGGGCAGCTCCTTCTTTATGCCGGCACGGCCGGCGGCAGGGCGAGGGGTTTCTCGGTTCGCGTTCGCCATCGTCTGATCCTTGCCCTCTCACGCGCCGCCGTTGAAGGCGAGCTCATGTTCCAATGCCGGCTGGCGGGTGAAGATTGCCGTGATGAGTTCGTCAGCGACATCGCGCAAGGCCATCTCGGCGGTGTCGATTTTTGCCGCCTTTTCCGCTCGCGCAGGAGGCGCGAAAACGCGCTTGACCACCGTCGGTGAACCGCGCAGGCCGCATTTGGTGAGATCCTCAATGCCGGCGTCGGCCGCACTCCATTTCAAGACCTGGCTGCGCGCGGCGCACAGGGCGTCCTGGATCGAGCCCCGGCGGATCTCGTTTGTGCCTTCCAGCATGGTGATGAGGCAAGGGAGCCTGCTCTTCAGCATCTGTGTGCCGCCTTCGGAGCGGCGCTCGACCTTGATCTCGCGTGCAGCAAGGTCAATAGAGGCGATCTTCGCGACATAGGTCAGTTGCAGGAGTCCGAGGCGCTTGGCGATGCCGGGCCCGACCTGGGCGGTGTCGCCATCGATCGTCTGCTTGCCAGTGAAGACGAGGTCTGGCGTGCCGAACGTCTCGCCAACCTTCGCGATTGCCTGGGAAAGGGCGAACGAGGTCGCCAGCGTGTCGGAGCCGGCAAAATAGCGGTCGGTCAAGAGCACCGCTCGGTCGGCGCCGTAACCGAGCGCCTTGCGCAGCGCGTCCTCTGCCATGGGCGGACCCATAGTGAGCACGGTGACTTCGCCACCATAGGCGTCGCGCAGCCTGAGGGCTTCTTCGAGGGCGAACAGGTCGTAAGGGTTGATGATAGTCGGAACACCCTGGCGCATGATCGTGTTCGTCACCGGATGGACCCTTATCTGTGCCGAGTCCGGCACCTGCTTGATGCAGATTACAATGTGCATTGGCGGTTTCTCCAGGCTCCTGTCCGGATGCGGGCTTGGCGGTTATCTCTTTGGAGCGCATCATTCGTGCCAACTGTTTTGCGCTGCCCCCTATTCCTAGAACTTCGCTTGGTTGCTTCCGAGGGCGCCGTGGTGCTGACGGATTTGTCGGCTTCTCGACATTGTCGCGTCGCAACCCGTGTCGCGGTCATTCCTGTCCGAACCGCTTCAGTACGGAGTCGAACGGGACAAAGGTGCGGCCCGGCGTGGCAGGTTTGTTCGGATCGTGGTCTTTGAGCACCTTGAAGACCCGATGCGAGAGCGGCGAGGAAATCGCGAAGTCTTCGTAAGCGCGTTCGAGCGTCGCGCGCACCCGCGCGGCAATCACCTGGTCGGGCAGACCGGAGAAATCTTCTTCGGCAAGGTATTGGCCCACGCGCTTCATGATATGGAGCCGCGAGACATTCAGCACCTTCGGATCATAGGAGACGCCAAGGACTGCGAAGAACTCCTCCGCAGCCGACAGGCCCTTCAGTCGTGCGAGGATGTCGGTGACATCGATGGGGCGGCTGTCAGCGGAACAATTCATCGCATTCTCCCTGGTCGGAAAACTGTGGTGTCGGTGCGCTCGCGCACGGCTGACCTGGACCCGCACAGCTCCGCGAGGGATGCCTCGCTGCACATTCCATCGTAGAGCTCGACCAGTTGAGTTGCAGTGACGGTCGATTTGGTCTCGGCCGCCTCGCGCCGGACGCGGGCCACCATCGCGGCTGCTAGATCCGGGTCGAGATCGCGACCGCTTTCGCTCAGCACATGGGCAATCGCAGTGGCGCCGGAATGCTTGCCGATGACGATACGCCGGCAGCGGCCCACGAGAGCCGGATCGAGCCCCTGATAAGTACGCGAGTCCTTCAGCAGCCCTGCGACGTGAATGCCGGATTCGTGGGTGAAAACATCGGCGCCGACGACCGGCTTAATGGCCGCGGTCTGCCGGCGGGCGGCCCAAGCCACCTGGGCGGCGAGGTCGGGCAATGCGGTCAGCTCGATGCCGGTATCCGCGCCGTCGAGGACCGCCATCGCGGCGGCCACCTCTTCCAGCGCGGCATTGCCCGCACGCTCGCCGAGCCCCAGGAGGGTCACGGAGGCATGGCGCGCGCCTGCGCGGATTGCGGCCAGCGTGTTGGCGGCAGCAAGTCCGAGATCGTTGTGCGCATGAAATTCAAGGTCGATTGGAGACTGCGCCACAAGCTGGACGACAAGTTCGAAGGTCGAAAACGGGTCGAGAACACCGACTGTGTCGGCTAGCCTGACGCGGCTTGCGCCGGCGCGTGCAGCCGTCTCGATGACGCGGGCGAGATGATCCCGATTGGCCCGCGAGGCATCCTCGCAGCCCACCGCGACGAAGAAGCCGGCGGCGGCGCGCCTGACCATATGATCGATGACCTGGAGCGCTCCCGCCTTATCGAGGCCGAGCTTGGCGGCAAGTTGGATGTCCGACGCAGGCAGCGATAGATTGACGGCGTGGACGCCGCTCTCGATCGCTGCATCGAGATCCAGCGACGTCATCCGGCACCAGGCCATGAGCCGAACCGGGAGACACCGCGCGACCACGGCGCGAATTGTTTCGATCTCGTCGGCGCCCATGACCGGCGTGCCGATCTCGATCTCTGTGACGCCGGCCGCCGCAAGAGACTCGGCGATCTCCTGCTTTTCCGTCGTGGTAAAGGCGACGCCGGGCGCCTGCTCGCCATCGCGCAAGGTCGTATCGTTGAGAAAGACATGACGGGTCATGAACGGTAGCCGGTTCTGCTGCCGCTCAGGCATAGACCGGATTGAACGTCTTCGGACCTTCGCTTACCCGGCCCAGAACTGGGAAAGCCACGCAGCTTCTCCACGATTGCCGGCATGACCTCGAGCACCCGGTCGACGTCCGCTTCGCCGTTGTCCCGCGCCAAGGAGAAGCGGACTGCCGCGTGTGGCGTTTTCATCGCGCTCAGGACATGGCTCGGTTCCAGAGAGCCGGAGGTGCAGGCAGAGCCGGAGGAACACGCGATGCCCACGCGGCTGAGGAGGAGTGGAATTCCATCACTTTCGACATGTTCGAAGGAGATGTTTGCGGTGTTGGGCAACCGTTCCAGGGGATCTCCAGTGACACAGGTGCTTGGGATGCGCTGGAGAATCCCGTCCTCTAAACGGTCGCGGAGCGACTTTACCCGTGTGGTCTCGTCGTCCATGAATTTCAAGGCGAGTTCGGCCGCCATGCCGAGCCCGACTATGCCGGGCGTATTCTCGGTGCCAGCACGCCGGTTGTGTTCTTGGTGGCCCCCCTTGATCAGCGAGTGGAAATTGACGCCACGTTTTACGAAAAGCGCGCCGATCCCTTTCGGCCCGTGCAGCTTGTGGCCGGAGAGCGACAGCATGTCGATTGCGGTCGACTTCAGGTCCATCGGAAGCTTGCCGACCGTCTGCACAGCATCGGTATGGAAAAGGGCGCCCACTTCCTTGGCCAACTCGGCAAGCCTGGCCACGGGGAAGATCACACCAGTCTCATTGTTCGCCCACATTATCGAGACGATTGCCACCTGTGGGGTGAGGGCGGCCATATAGGCGTCGAGGTCGAGCCGGCCACGGCAATCCACCGGGATCCTCTGCACCTTGACGCGGCGGGTCTTCTCAAGATGCGCGCAGAGCGTCAGCACGGCGGGATGCTCGACCGCGGACGTCACGATTTCGGTTCGGTTGGGCGCCGCCTCGAGCGCCGAAAGAAGCGCTGCATTGTCGCTTTCTGTCCCACCCGAGGTGAAGGTGATCTCATCGTCGAACTCCGCGCCGATCAGAGCTTGCAACTGCCTCCGCGCCTTTCTCACCGCCGCACTGACTGAGGCGCCAAGAGCGTGCGCCGACGAAGGGTTGCCGAATTGATCCCTAAAGAACGGCAACATCGCTTGCACGACCTCAGGATCGACCCGTGTGGTTGCGTTGTTGTCGAGGTAGACAGGTTTCATGTGCGATCCTCAGTTGACCGGAATGACGCGAGCGCGCGACCGCCTCATTGAGCCTCTGGCGTATGCCGTTGATGATGATGGGCCCGAACTGGCAGCCGGCGCGGACGCCCGACAGTTTGACGTAGACCGGATCGGCGTCGGCATGGCCAAGTCCGCAGTCGCAAGGACGCCCGAACACGACAACGTTATCGATAAGCCGAATTTGGCGCAGCGGCGCGATTTGGCCGCCAGCTTGGGTGCCACCAGGAACCGAACTGTTTCGGGAGGCGACGTTCTTTGCATCCTACCTGAAGCGATTGCCGGTCCCAAGATCGGCTTCGACCTTGCCTTGTTGTTGAGGACAGGGACATCTGTTGTGCCGGCCATATAAGCCTCCTCTGCCGCAAATGAGTGCGTCGGCGGCAATCGCTTCATGGACCCGCACAGGCGCTTCGGGCGATCAACTGAAGGACTTGCCGCAGCCGCACTTCTCGCGCGCGTTGGGGTTATCGAAGACAAAGCCGGAAGATTCGAGCCCGGTGAGGAAGTCGACGGTCATGCCGGCAACATGCGGTTGGGAGCCCGCGTCCACGAACAGCTTGATCCCATCTGTCTCGGTGATCGCGTCGCCCTCGCGCGACACGCTCTCCAGGCCCATTAAGTATTTGAAGCCGGCGCAGCCGCCGGCCTGGACCATGATGCGAAAGCCTTCCGCCGGCTCTTGGGCGCGGGAAAGAGCAGTCTTGATGGCGGCAACAGCGTTGTCGGTGAGCGTAATCATGGCTCCATTCTCCTCAGTCCGGGACCTGCTTGCGCATCACGCTGCATGCACCGTGCCAAAGCGAAAACCGTTTCAACACAGCGCGCCATCTCTGACCCTGCGGTGATTCTTGTGAGTCCATTGCTGCGAAGGTGTCGGCCAACCGACACGTACTGTCGGGTTTGTCGGGTCCGCCACGCGGGATGTTGGGCCTGAGTTGTTGGCTGAACTCACATTAAACCAATGACCATTACAAAAGACTCCTTCTGAGCTTGCTTCGGCGCAATTGGCACGGTTTTTGAAGCTCCACTGGCGAGGTGGCAAGAGACTGCCGATCCACAATCGTGTCGTGGGTGCCCTCGCGATCGATGCGGCGAAGCAAGGGAGCAACATGTCAGGACTGGGTCAGACACGCTTTGTTTGGCGAAGCAGCGCCGCCCGTGGCATCCGAATGACCGATTGGCCGATTGCGACAACACCCACAATCGCTCACCACCGCCCGGTGGCCACCGACCGGCTCGATGAGATTCCATCGGCATGTGCCTGCTCGTGTCACTCGGGTCTCGCCGCTCCGATAGCACCCCCGGTTTTCGCGCGGGTGCGACGACGTGCGCACGCTGTCCAGCGACACTTTGTTCACGGGCCAGCAGCAGATCAGGGTCGAGCATTACGGCGCGCCCGATCGGCTGAAGATTCACCGGCAGGGCAGCTGATCCTCACACGTAGGTGGAAGCAGGGGTAAGACATGGACCAGCGCGAGAAACCGTCGCCGGACGAAATCCGGCGGGCGTGCGAAGACAATCCGAAAATCCGGGAGCATGATCTCGCCGCTCGATTGGGCATTTCGGAAGCCGAATTGGTCGCGGCGCATTGTGGTCACGGCGCGGTGCGCATCGAGCCGCGCGTCGATGATCTGCTGACCGGCCTCGAAGCGGTCGGCGAGGTGATGGCGGTCACCCGCAACCAAAGTGCCGTGCACCAAAAGATCGGCGTCTACGACAAAGTGGTCACCGGCAACCCGCATGCCATGGTGCTCGGCGACGAGATCGACCTGCGCATCTTCCCGAAAGCGTGGGCGTATGGCTTCGCCGTCGAGAAGCGCGAGGGAGCCGAGATCCGCCGCAGCCTGCAATTCTTTGATGCCACCGGCGAGGCGATGCACAAAGTACATCTCAGGCCCGCCTCGAACCTGCAGGCCTATCAGAATCTGGCGGCAGAGCTCGCATCCTCCGACCAGGAGCCGATCATATCGGTCGAGGCGAGCGGGGTGCGCGATAACGCAGTGAGTCCAGACCAAGCCGCCACGGTCGACGACCTACGCGAGCACTGGAGCCGGCTGAGCGACGTGCATCAGTTCTACCATATGTTGAAGGCACTGAAGCTCAGCCGCTGCCAGGCGATGCGTATGGCCGACGAGGATTACGCCTGGCTGCTCGACAATGATGCCGTTGGCGCCCTGTTCCAACAGGCGGCCGAAGACGAGATGCCGATCATGTGCTTTGTCGGCAATCATGGTTGCATCCAGATCCATTCCGGCCCGATCAAGTCGGTCAAGCAGATCGGGCCGCGGATCAATGTGCTCGACGAGACCTTCCATCTGCATCTTAGGACCCATCACATCCGCGAGGTCTGGGCCGTGCGCAAGCCGACGAGGGACGGTCACGTCACGTCCATTGAAGCCTATGGCGCCGACGGCAAGATGATCATCCAGTTCTTCGGCACGCGCATGGAAGGCGAACGCGAGCGCAGCGACTGGCGGTTTCTGGCCGAGAGTCTGCCACGCGTTCCCGGTCCGACCGACAGGGATGTGTAGAGCCGACAGGCCCTCGGAATGAACCGGCCGCCATAGGACTCGGCACCACGTTCCGACAGCGGCTCGCGAGGAAATTTAGGTCCATGTGCGGAAAAGCTTGCCGTCGTAGCGCATACGCACGGTCAGATGATGCACGCCGGAATCGACGGCATCGATACAGTCAAGCTAGTCGTCGCCGGACCGGTGCGCACGAGTGCATCGCCGTCTGAGGGAAATCCTTGCAGCGGCTAAAACAACGCATATGCCATCAGCGCCGAACCGAAGCGGAAGCGCCGCCAGGTCTTGTCGGACCGCACCCGAACCTTGCGCTGGGTCGCGTCGTTGCTCAATCCGGGCCGTGCGAGCGATCTCCTCGCTCGTCGACCGGAAGGCTGTGCAGCAGCAGCCAAGCCGAACAGCCCGATGTCGCGGACTCGACAAACCGACCACGGATGTCGGTTGTCGGACGTTGTCCTAAGAATGATGGACAGGTGATCATCAGCGGCGGGCCTAGTGCAGGCTGGCATTGCTTGGTGCAGCGCCATGGGTACGCCTATCCGGCACGCGACTTGCTTCGACAATTTGATCAGCAGGGCATCAGCAGTGCGTCACGGAGCTCAGAGGTGATTGACCAGCCTCTCAACCCTAACGGGGATAAGCGGCGGCTTTGCTTCATGACCGCAGCGCGGCGGAGATGCCCCTTCTGATCGACTTCGCAACCGATCTCATCCGCGCTGGTGCAGGTGGGCTGTATCAGGCGACAGAATCTAGAAGGCGCCCGACAAGAGACGTGCCCATGCTGGAAATCGACTTTATGAACAGCGGTGCAATCTCAATCGAGCCATGAACGCCAATGTAGAGAAAACAAAATGGCGACCAACCCCGTTCCAGATCATGTCCCGCCCGAAATGGTGAGGGACTTCAGCCTGTTTACATCGCCAGGGATGCCACCAACACCCAACGGGGATCCACACGCAGCTGTCGCTTGCGTACATGACGGGCCTCCGATCTTTTACTCCCGCTACAACACGCAAGATGGCCGGGGTACCTGGGTCATCACCCGTGCCGCGGACCAGCGGAAGGTGCTGCAGGACGCAGAGACTTTTTCCAGCCATCGCAGCATCTTCTCCTCCATACTGGGTGAAAACTGGCCGACGATCCCGCTTGAGCTCGATCCACCGGCCCATGGCGTCTTTCGCTCACTGCTCAATCCGCTGCTTTCGCCAAAGCGGGTGTTGGCTTTGGAACCGGCTGTCCGCGAACGGGCGGTCGAGCTGATCGAAAGGATCGCCGCGTCGGGCACAAGCTGCGACGTGATGAAGGATTTTGCCTTTCCTTTCGCGGTGAGCACCTTTCTTCGCTTTCTGGGGTTGCCCGATGACCGACTCGATACATTCGTCGGCTGGGGGAAAGATCTGCTCCACGGCGACGATAAGGAACGACCTGTGGCTGCCCGGACGATCGTGGCATTCATCGACGAACTTGCAGCCATGCGCCGCCAGGAGGCGGTTGACGATTTCATGACCTTTATCGTGCAGGCACAGGTCGAGGGCCGCCGGCTGACGGACACCCAAGTCCGCGGCATCGGCGTGCTTGTCTTCGTCGCTGGGCTCGACACGGTCGCAGCAGCTATAGGCTTTGACTTGGCGTACCTCGCGCGCAACCTCAAAGATCAGCAATTGCTGCGGAGCGAACCGGACCGCATCCCGCTCGCAACCGAAGAATTGCTGCGGGCCTATCCGCCCATTCAGTTGATCCGCGTGGCTACGAAAGATATCGACTTCGAAGGCGCGCCGATCCGGAAGGGGGACTATGTTTCCTGCGCCACGATGATTGCCAATCGTGACCCGGCGGAATTCGAATGCCCCAACACAATCGATTTGGAGCGTGAGGACAACCGCCACGCAGCGTTTGGCTATGGTCCCCACCGTTGCCTTGGCTCACACCTTGCCCGGCGGGAGATTGTCATTGGGCTGGAGGAGTGGCTGGCGCGCATCCCGGCTTTCAGGATCAAGCAGGGTACGGCACCCATAACCTCTGGCGGCCATGTATTCGGGATCGAAAATTTGATCCTGGACTGGTCCTAGGCCCGCCCCGGCCCGGGCACAGACAATGGAGGCAGCGCCATGCGCATCATCGTCCAAAATGCCAAATGCCAGGGTCACGCGCGATGCGCGGCGCAAGCGCCGGACATCTTCAAGCTTGATGACGACGGTTACATCCTGCCTGGTAACATTGAAGTTGCGGAAGGGGAGGAGCTGCCTGCATCGCGAGGCGCGCGATCCTGCCCCGAACGGGCGCTCGAACTCGACCGTACACCGGCTGCGCGGGTTGAATAGGACGTCATTCAAGTCGAGAGTCAGGCGGGCTTGAATGGGGTCGACCACGTGGCCGCACACCGGGGATGATGTAGGTGAACTCGACTGATTGGCGGGGCGGGCCTGGCTGCACGACCTGGCTTAAATTGACGTTGGCTGAGCCGACGATCTCACCACGCCATTCGCCTGCAACAATCGGCGGCAGCTGAAGACGGGTTGCCTTTCTTCGAACTGTCATTCCCTGGGTTTTGCATCAGGAAGCCGGCAATATCAACACCCGCTGCCTCAAGCCTACACCAACTAGCCGCTACGACCGCCAGCCCGGTCCGTGCGAACCTGATCGAGCCGTGTGTTGACCAAGAGGAAAACAGGAGGCCACCATTCGCCAAGCTGCGATATGGTCCGAAGGAATGTCCGTTCTTCCAAAACCGGCTGAATTCTGGAATCCAAGCCGGTGCGGCCGCGTTGGCGAGGCCTAACAGGCCAGCGATTTCAATTGATGGAGTGGCGCGCCCGAAGACTTGCCGAAGATACTGGCTACCAGTGATGCCCTTTGGAATGTTTAACAATGCCAAGCGCAGCACGGATAGCCTCGATCCGGTCCGGCTCCGGGAGATGTACTATGTCTTTCATAAGAATTGAAAGACGGCGTGTATTATATGCAACGCCACCCAAATGGCGAGCGCAGCCAATAGGCAATCAGCGCAAGCGGACTTGCAGCAGCGCTGGCAATGGCACTTAAGAATGCGCCTATGCCGGCTTGTGCACCCATCTGATCCCCCAGAGGCTATTACTCAATCATACCGGGTAGCTTCTTTGCTACCTAGCGCATTTTTCTGAATGCGACATTCAGTTCGCTTCAGCGAATCTGGGCGCAAGTGGCGGCCGGCGGGCTCATGGTCGTTGACCAATGCTAGATTGGTCGAGGAGCTGAAAAATGCTTCAGGGGAAAGCATCTGAGCGCGACTTGCGTGACAGCAGTCACCTGCCTATATCTGTTTTATTCTTTGGGGGGCAACATGTCAGGCAAATATCAGTTTCGCTACGGCGACGTGAAAATCGATTCCGATTTGGAATTCATGACTGGCGCGCAAATCAAGGCAGCGATCAAGGCCTTAGCGCCGGGTTTTGATCCCAACCAAGATCTTGTGCTTGAGGGTCACGGAAATGACCCTGATCAGGTGATCACAGATGATCAGGAGGTCGACCTCTCGCACAAGCACGGCGGTCCTAAACAGTTCTTTTCGCGTCCACCCACGAATTTCGGCGCATCCGCGTGATTTCTCCCATCACGCTCAAGGAGATTGAGCGCGTACGGGAGCGCTTTCCGGAAGCGACCTATCAAGAACTGCCATCGACGGCAGTATTGGTGACGCTCCCAAAAGTCGCCCTACCGGAGGGCTGGTCGCTCACTGAAACACCGCTCTGGTTTCTAGTTCCCGTCGGCTATCCAGGCCCGTGTCCGGATTGCTTCTGGGCTCACGAGACGTTGCGCCTGGCCGGCGGCGCGCTTCCACAAGCAACGCAGATCCAGGGCATTCCTGAGACCCCGACACAAGCTTTGTGGTTTTCGTGGCACGTGACCGATATCCAGACGCAGTGGAACCCCGCACGCGACAAGCTATCAACGTACGTTTCCATCATTCTCGACCGGCTTCGGAAGGTTCAATGATCTCCCTTGCCTTCGCTGCACCGGCTCTCTCCGATTTGCGCGATGCGCTTGACGACTCAACGCTAGAGAGCGCGGCAATTCTCCTGTGCGAGCCGGTTTTCGAAGCGGGGCGGATACGCCTTCTCGTCAAAGAAATTCATATCGCCTCTGCCCATGACTATCTGGAGCGGTCGGCCGTGCGCGTCAGGTTGGACCCGAACTTCTGCCTTTCGATCGAGAAGAGCGCGAAGCTCAATCGGTTTTCTTTGGTCTATGTCCATACACACCCCAGCCCCGGCCATCCCGATTTTTCACCAGAAGACGACGCCACCGAGGCAAAGCTGTCCGATTATCTCAGTTGGCGTTGTCCAGGCGTGCCTCATCTGGCGCTCCTTTTCCCGAGAGATGCCGCAACACGCTGCCGCGTCGTTGGTTCGTTTCAGGCTGTGCCTGTGGTTCAGGTCGGCGGCGATATCGTATGTGCGACTGAAGACGTCCAAAAGCTTGAGATCGATCGCTTCGACCGCCAGATTCGGGCCTTTGGGGAGGACGGTCAGAAGCGTATCGCAGCTCTTGAAGTCGGTATCGTCGGGCTCGGAGGCACCGGCTCGATTGTGGCTCAGCAACTGGCCCACCTCGGCGTGATGCGATTTGTGCTCATCGACCCGGATCAAGTCGAGACGAGCAACCTCAACCGGGTAGTCGGAGCGGGGCCAACGGACGTTCTGCAATCGAAGGTCGCGGTTACAGAACGGATGATACGGTCGATCCGATCCGAAGCGGACATTGTGGCGATTTCGGGTGATGTCACAGCTCGGTCGGTGGCACGCCGCCTGTCAGTCACTGACTTCATTTTCGGCTGTACTGATACTCACTCAAGCCGTCACACGATCAATCAGCTCGCTTATCAATACCTTATTCCTACCATCGATCTTGGCGTCGCCATCGGCAATTCGGGCGATCAGGCCACAATCGGTTCGCACGTTCAGATGCTGGCGCCAGGGCTACCCTGTCTATGGTGCTCAAATCACTTGAATGCTCACCGCATTCGCGAGGAACTTATGACCCAGGAGCAGCGCGCCAGCGATCCCTATTTCGAAGGTGGCAACGGAGTACGGCAGCCGGCTGTCATCAGCCTCAATGGTACGACCGCCTCACTCGCAATCACCATGTTTCTTTCGGCGGTGGCTGGCATCCCCTCCCGCCCACGATATCTTGCGTACGATGCCGTGCGTGGCCGCATGAATGCCCTCGCAGTCGCGGTAAATCCCGGCTGCCCCTTTTGCGGTCCTGAATCAACATTAGGAGTGGGCGATCGGGCGCCCTTGCCAGGTCGACCCGAATGACCCGCGCGCGAAAAATACGATTTCTGGGCGAGGCGCAGGGACACAGACAAGCGGAAGGACTTTTGCAAGGACCAGGCGACGCCGTAATTGATCTGCGGGGCACTGAACGTGGGCTTGTCATGCTCTGCCCGGATGGATGTGGTGATGTACTTACCGTCAACCTCGACCGCCGATCCGGTAAAGCGTGGCGTCTGGATCGCCGCCTTGGCAAGCTCACCGTCTACCCGTCCGTCTGGCGCGACAGTGGTTGTCGTGCCCACTTCATAGTCTGGCGCGATCAAATCTTATGGTGCGATTGGCGCGAGGGGCCTGATCCTGCCGACGAGGCTCTTGTGGAGCGGGTGCTGGGTCAGTTGATCGAACAGGCCGGCGACTTCGTGCATTACGAGGCGATCGCCGAAGCTCTCGGCGAAAATCCATGGGATGTCTCGTGGGCCTGTAGCGTCCTCGTCCGTGACGGCTTAGCGACACAGCGGGATTTCTCACTCTATCGAGCCGCCGGTGAACCGCTGCGTCAGGGCTGGCAAAAAGAAGCATGAGCGATCGTCAAACGCGCACCGTCATGATCAACGGGCGGGCATTTAAGGTCACGCTTACATCTCTTTCGCCACTGCAGATTCGGGCGCTCGCGGGCCTTTCGCCGGACGACGATCTGATCGCCGAAGGAAGTGGCGAGCCGGATCGCCTTCTGGCGCCCGGCGAGCGCATCGAGCTCTCGTCGCCGGTCACGCATATCTTCAGTCGCCCTCCGACATCGTTCGGGTGAACCTGTCATGCGTAACAGGATCGTATGGGTTGGCGCCGAACCACCTTCCGAAATCGCTCGGCAGCTCAGCGAACGATGGCTGATGCTCGACAGGCGCGACGCCGAGACAGCGGCGGGAGCTCTGGCCAACGGCCGTGCGCTCGTCATATCCTGCAACTCGGCCGACGATAGCGTCGTGTCCATCGCCAAAAAGCAGCTGATCGATGAGGCTCTGCGTCACGGGTTGATGGTTCGCGTGATCGCCCCGACCGAGCAGCTAGACCTGGTACAGGCCGCAATCAAGACTGCGTTCTTCCCGGCCGAGAAGCTCGACGCGGCCGAATTCCTACACGATCTCGGCGAGACCTGCGCGCGCTTCGAGCCCGGTCCGGATTTTTCGCATGCAGTTGTGTTCGAGAACGCGGGCAGCCTACGCACCGAGCAGCTTATCCTCCTCAGGCGGGCCTTTTCCGACTGTACCCACGTCTACCTCAAACCCCTTGAGGGCGGGCGCAGCGCAACCGTGCTTCTGGCTCATGCACAGCTCGCCGACTCGCGGGCTGGGCCTTACCCCCTTCCATTCTTCGCTAAACTCGACCGACGGCCGAAGGTCGAGCGCGAACTCAGGAACTACCGCGAGTGCACGACGCTTTTTGTCCCGTTCTATGCGCGACCTAATATTGATGAGACGCGTTGCGTCCTCGGCGCCGAATATGGACTCATCGTTGGCAATTTTGTTGAGCAGTCCGAACCGCTTTCTGTTGTGGTGGAAACCGGCCGCGGCCAACCCGCCATCAATTCGCTGTTCGAAGACGCACTGCGCGGCTGGCGATCGCAAGCATATCGCGCGGGGCACGCGCTCACGAAGCGGCCGATCAGCGCGTCGATGGGCGGAGCTCTGTTCCATAAGCCAGCGAACAGCAAGCTAGTTGCCTACGCCCAAGAGGCCGCGCGGTTTGGGCCGCTCACGCCCCCAGATACGGTTGCCCGAGCACTGGATGCCCTGCCTGCCATTTCGCATTCGATCGCGTTGTCGCATGGCGACCTGCATGGGGACAATGTCCGGGTTAGGCTTGGTGGCCAAGCTATCCTGATTGATTTTGCTTCGGTCGGTCTAGGTCCACTTGTAGCTGATCCCGCGCAGCTTGAGGTATCACTCGTTCTTCATGCTTTGGCGCCCGAGCAGGAGTGGCAGAAGATGGCCGGCGCGCTCTACGCGCCTGAAGCACTATACACGGTTCCCGCCCCCAGAGCGCCGACCAGTCCGCTAAACGATTTATGGGATGCTGTTCGGCAAATCCGTCGCATCGGCCTTGGGGAGGAGAAGGCCCCCGGTGAGTATGCGAGCGCGATTGCCGTCGCGCTCTTGCGTAAGGCGTCACATCATCGCGATGCCGGTGAACAGAGATCCCGACGTCCTTATCTTCTTTGGCTGGCCGCCCGCACTGCCGACCACCTAAAAAGTCATCCGCCGACTATGTCGAAGGGGGCTTAAAGCCGCGCCTTTCCAGCGGAACGGCCAATTTTTGTTACACAAATCCTTGCACGTAAATTGCAAAATCGACTACTATCGCTGTATAAACAATGAGATGCAGGGAGGAGACTCGGTCTTCAAAACCGCAGGTCTGTTCGAAGCAGGACTGATTGTAACCGCAGCCATCGATCGGAGGCGTGTTCATCGCGACCGGACATTGCGGTCTGGTACGCCCAACTTCACTCGCGTTAATCAAGCAGCCCTCGTCGCTCTGATAGTATGAAGCATTTCCGGCTTGAGATGCGTGTAGCGTCGCAACATCTTCCAATCCTTATGACCCGTTACCAGCGCCACCTGTTCGATCGTGAATCCAGCTTCGAAGAGGCGACTTGTTCCTTCGTGCCGTAAGTCATGAAAATGAAGATCGTGGATGCTCAAGTCAGCGCACCCTCGACGGAAGGCGGTGCCGACTGACCGATGATTGAATGGGAAAATTCGGTCATCGTCATTGCTACGCTTGGCCAGCTGGTCCTCGACAATGGCCCATGCGTCGTATCCAGTTGCCGCGAATAGCGGTATGCGCTGATTGTTGCCGTTCTTATTCCGAGGGTCTTTCCGGTCACGGATCAGAAGCATCCGCTTGCGAGACTCCAAGTCGGACCAACGCACCTGCAGATTTCCTCCTGGCGCATCGCGGTTGCGACGGCGAAACGTATGATCTGACTAACCGGTGCAATTTGACGAGGGTTGGATCGAAGTGACCGATGAGCCTGTCGAGTTCATCCTGCGTCGGCCGCCTGTCGCGCTGATGGCCTTTCCCAACGAGGCCAAGCCTCTTCAGGGCGATACGCGCCAGATCAACCGGCTCGACCTGGACAGGTAGACCGTGAACGGCGGCAGCATGAGACAGGATAAGTTTTACAAAGCCGATGTCGATGCCGAGAGTGGTCGGTCCGGCACCTTGCGCGGCCCGGTCGCGACCAAAATGAATGAGCCGTTCGCGATCGAGAGCCGCGATGTTGCCCTTCCCCAGATGTCTTTGGAGCATATCGAGGGGTGCGGCCTTGGAGCGGCGAGGGGACTTGCCTACATCGCACAAGTCGTCGATATGAAGGTCGACGAGTTCGCCGAAAGTTTTCAGGCGCGCTATACGGGACTCAGTCGGCGTCTCACCGCGATCGACTTGGCGCTCGGTTTCGGTCGCCCAGCGCCGTGCGTCGTCTCGGCAGGAAGGTCTCGCTGACGTAGCGACCTTTGCGACGGACTTGGACACGCCAGGAACCGGACGAGAGCTTTGTGTAGGTGGCCATTTTTTCGTGTGCGCTCCGTGTGCACTGAGAGATCGAAACGTAGCGAAAAGGGTCGTATTCTGGCGTAAATTCGTGTGCCCTCGGCAGGGTCTAACGATTTGATGTTAAAGAAAAAAGGATGAAAATAGAGTGGCCGGGGCGCCTATGATCAACAGGTCGCTCGCTCATGCCGGGTTGAAATCTGCCACGGTTCGAACGCCCACCTCAGCTGCTTGATGGTCTCAAAGAGGCATAAGCGCGCGTTCAATCAGCAGGGGTACCGAGCCTACCGCCTCACGATAGGCTCGGAGTCGAAGATTCGATCAGACATGCCTTGCCCCGGCTTCAATCGCTGTTCCTATGGCCTTCGGCCGAAGCGCAGCGTTCACCTTTGCTGTTCGCACAGTGAGGATGCAGCTTCAGCATGGCGCTGGCAGTGCGCTCAGCATCTGCAAGAGCTCGCTTGCGTTGGAGAATTCACGATGGCACCCCTCGTCACTTGTCAGGGGTTCAGACGGATGCCGCACTATCTGACCGCTATCGATGGCAGGACCTGGATGGGCTGCGCCCGCAGTCTCAAGGTCTGCTCGCGCGAGGTCATGCATCTTTACGGCGTCGGTGATGCGGGTGAAATCCTCAGCGTCTGCGACGGCGAGGATACGATTCGACGGCGAGCTCGATCGCATGATCATGGTTCTCGACCATTGCCGCCTTTGCATTGGCTGCGGAGCCTGGCGCCCGCTTCTGCCCGAAGAACTGCCCGACCCATGTTGCGGCCGACCGGTCGCTGAATGGCTTGATAGGACAAACCAGGAGAACGGCACCATGTTTGCCCAACACTATGCCCGGCACAGCACTGGCCAATGGCCGCAGATCGAGCTGGAGAGGAGGTTCGACCAGCATGTGCTTGCGTGTGTGCTTTCACGTGCGCTCGAGGAGATCGAGGCCGGCGAGGCGACGGCGACGGAGGCAACCGGCCTTTCGCGCGCCGAGCTGCGCGATGTCCTGGCCCGCTGGTTCCCTGCTATTCCTATCAACGCGTTTGCCTTGGAAGAGGTGAGCGAGCCCGAGCCGGATCTGGAGGAAGAACTTCTGCGCGGACTGTTGCTGGCGCATGCCCGGCCGGGCGACCCGGCGAGCGCCCGCTTCGCCAAGATCATCGCCCGGCGTGCCATGCGCAATGACCATCTCTGGCAGGACCTTGGCCTTTTTAATCGAACCGACCTCGGTTGCCTGCTCGCCTCGCATTTTCCGACGCTGGCGGCCGGCAACACCCAAAACATGAAATGGAAGAAATACTTTTACCGCAAGCTCTGCGAGGCCGAAGGTTTTTCGCTGTGCAGCGCGCCCAGTTGCCGGGAATGCAATGATTTCGAAAGCTGCTTCGGCCCGGAGGAAGTCGAAAGCCGCCTCACACGGATCAAGAACGGCATTGCCTCGGATTGAGAGCCGCTTTCGTCAGTCGTACAGCCCCAGCGCTCGCGCCGCGCCATATGTCTCTTGTCGAATGTCGACCGACGCCTTCGAGATTTGAATGCTGTGCCTGCTCTCTGAGCTCGCGATGCTGGCTTCGGCGGTCGCCGTCATGGTGGCGGTGCAGGACCCGACCCGCACCATCGCCGCCGAGCAACTGGTGTTCTCCGTGCCGTTGCTGCTCGCCTGCCTGGCCGGGCTCTATTCGGAGCGGGCCGGCGTCTTCGACAACGGGCTCGAGGGCAAGATGCTGGCCAGCACCTTTGACGGCCCCTCGGCGGCCGCGGTTACAGGCTCGGCCCGGCTCGGCCTGGGCGCTGCCATAGCCACCCCCGTGGATTTTCGCGCTGGTGCACGGTTTTCGCCTGGATCACCCATCGCGGCGGCCAGATTGTCTTCGGCGTCGCCATTAATTTCATCGCTGCCGGCTCCACCATCATTCTCGGTCAGGCCTGGTCACGGCAGGGCCCGCGCGCCGGCGCTCTCCGAAGACACGCGTTCCGAGGCGATCGTTGTGCCCAGCGCCAAAGCGGTGCGCGGCGTGCCGGTGCTCGGGCCGGGCTATCCCGAGCTGATCTATGGGCCATTCGCTGCTGGTCTATGTCGCGTCCCTGATGGTGCCATCTACCTGGTTGGTGCTGTTTAGCACCCGCTTCGGCCTAGGGCTTCGCGCGGTCGGCGAAAATCCGGCCGCCGTTGACACGACTGGCATTTCGGTGACCTGGCTGCGCTATCGTGCGGCATCTTCACCGGCGTTCTGACGGGCATGGCCGGCGCGTACCTGTCGCTAGTCCAGAATGCCGGCTTCGTGAAGGACATGACCGCCGGCTAGGGTTCCATCGCGCTAGCAGCGCTCATCATGGCCAAATGGAAACCGGTGCCGGCGATGTTCGCCTGTCTGGCGAAGATAGCCATGGCCCGGAGGTGAAGCCGGCGAGGCGCTGGCGCTGGTCCATGCGAGATCGGAGGCCGACACGGAACAGGCTGCCGCGGCGGCGATCCAGTCGGCCTATACGCTCAGCGAAAACGAAGCCTGCAACCGCCAAAGTAATACTGCGGAGGATCGCGCCGCGCCGTGCATGCGATTGCATCTCTCGTCCCGCTGCGCTGCTGAGGCCTCTTCTGTCAGGCGGTCTAGCAGGCTGTTGAAAAAGGCCCTCGCCACCGGACCGCAGCAATGATTCACTGGCTCCGAAGGGATTCGGAGGTGACGAGTGCGCGGCGGCGACGATCGAACTGGCGAACTTTTCAGCTACGTGGACCTTGAGGTCCGGGTTCGGCGCAATCATCCATTGCGGGCGATCAGGACGATCGTGACTGAAGCCCTGTCGAGGCTGGAGCGTGAGTTCGCGGCGCTATATTCGCCGATCGGACGGCCATCTATCCCGCCGGAGAAGCTGCTGCGGGCGATGCTTTTGCAGGCGTTCTATTCGATCCGCTCGGAGCGGCTTTTGATGGAACGGTTGGAATACGACCTCCTGTTCCGCTGGTTCGTCGGCATCGGCGTCGACGACGCAGCCTGGGACCATTCGGTGTTCTCCAAAAACCGTGACCGGCTGCTGGAGGGCGATATCGCGGCGAAGTTCCTGGCGGCCGTGCTGGCGCAACCCAAAGTCAAGAAGCTCCTGTCCACGGATCACTTCTCGGTCGACGGCACGCTGATCGAGGCCTGGGCTTCGATGAAGAGCGTCAAGCCAAAGGGCGGCCCAAGCGGCGGTCATGGCGAACCGCCGGCAGACGGCGGCGGACGCAATGCGGAAGCGGACTTCCACGGCGAGAGGCGGTCGAACGAGACGCACACCTCGACTACCGACCCCGACGCCAGGCTCTACCGCAAAGGGCGGGGCAAGGAGGCCAGGTTGTGCTTCATGGGACATGGGTTGATGGAGAACCGCCACGGCCTGCTGGTGGAAGCCTGTCTGACGCTGGCCGACGGACATGCCGAGCGGGTGGCGGCCCTGCACATGATCGAACCTCGTGCCGACCGGCCGCGGGCGATCACGCTCGGTGCCGACAAGGCCTATGACGCAGAGGACTTCGTCAACGAGTTGCGCTCGATGAAGGTGACACCCCACGTAGCGCAGAACACGAACGGCCGTCGTTCGGCGATCGATCGCCGCACCACGCGCCACGGTGGCTATGCCGTCAGCCAGCGCATCAGAAAGCGCATCGAAGAGGCGTTCGGCTGGATCAAAACCGTCGCTGGGCAGGAGAAGACCAAATTGCGCGGCCGCGACCGCGTTGGGTGGGCCTTCACCTTCGCGGCCGCCGCCTACAATCTGGTGCGGCTGCCCAAGCTCTTGGCGGCGTCGAAATGACCGTGCCCGCAGGCTGCCAACTGATCGGCCGCTGGCGGATCATCGAAGCCGATCTGTGGGATCGCGGTTACCTGAACCTCGGTGGACCCGCAACCATCGCCATCGGACCCGACAACAACGGCGAGATCGCCTTTGGCGCCCTGCAAGCCGGTCTCGAACTGAGCTACAGCCCCTCGATAGTTCACTTCACATGGGCCGGGTGTGACGAGATGGATGAAGTCACAGGCGACGGCTATGCCGAATTGCTCGACGACGGCTCGATCGAGATCACATTCGCCTACCACAACGGCGACGAGGCCATCCTCAAGGCAATACGTCAGACTTCTTCAACAGCCTGCTAGGTCTCGCGCTTCGGGCCGAGCAGGAACACTGTCAGGGCGGCGAGGAACGTGGCAACAGCACTGTAGGCAATGGCACTGGTAATCCCGGCATTGTCCACCAATAGTCCGCCGAAAATCGCGCCGCCTGCGATTGCCACTTGGAACGCTACGACCATCAGCACACCGGCGCTTTCGGCCTGCTCGGGAGCGGCGCGCCACACCATCCACGTTTGCAATCCCACCGGCACCGCGCCGAAGGCAAAGCCCCACGCGGCAACCGCAATCGCCGAGGCCAAGGCCGATGCTCCCGCCGTCAGCAGCGAAACAGCGGCTATCGCTATGAGCAGCGGCGCAAGGGCCGCGACTGCCTTGAGACTGTACTCGGCCAGAAGCCCGCCGGCCAAATTGCCGAAGAATCCGCCGATGCCAAAAGCAAGCAACACAAGCGAGATCGTCTCGACATCCAGCGCGGGAATCTTCTCGAGGAAGGCGCGGATATAGGTGAATCCGGCGAAGTGGCCGGAAGCGACCAGCAGGACGACCAAAAGCGCGACTTTGACCATCGGAATCTTAGCCACATCCAGCAGGCTGCGGAAGCTAGCCACTCCAATCGGAGGCAGTCTCGGAATGGTTATGAGTTGCACCAGCAGTGTAGCCGCGCCGCCGACTGCGGCGAGCATGAAGGCGCTTCGCCATCCCCAGATATCGCCGACATAAGCGCCGATTGGAGCTGCGCAAACGGTAGCGACGGAAACGCCGGTGAGGATGATCGATATGGCGCGCGGCAGGAGGTGGCTTGGAACGAGCCGCATCGCCACTGCTGCCGACATCGACCAGAAGCCTCCGAGCGCTATGCCGAGTACGACGCGTGCCGTCAGGAGTGCCGCCAGCGACCACGCGCCGGCCGCCAGAACGTCCGACAGGATCAGCAGCAGCGTCATCGCCCACATGACGATCCTGCGGTCCAGGCGCTTTGTGATGATGGCCACAGTCGGCGCCGAGATCGCCCCGACGATAGCGGTCGCCGTCATCGCCTGTCCAGCCGCTCCCTCGGTGATACCGAGATCATGCGCGAGCGGCGTGAGCAGGCTGACAGGCAGAAACTCTGCGGTCACCAGCCCGAAGGTGCCCAAGGAAAGCGAAATGACCGCACCCCATGCGGGACCAGACGGTGGGACGGGCTTTTCTGAGTCGTGCAGAACAGCGTCCACGACGCCTGCCGCGGATTGGGTCATGAACGAAGTCTCCACTTTGATGCAATGCAACGTGATGTTGGCTGCCTTGACCCAAATTTATAAACACAAGCGCATTTCCCGGCGGCGTTGCACGGAGGAGGGGATGTTCATTGCTTCGCGATATTTTGTGACGGTGCGGCGTGCAACATCGATGCCGGTTTCCTTCAGCCGGGCAGCGATGTCCTCATCGGAAAGCACGTCGCCGGGAGATTCTGCGGCAATCATCGCTTTGATTCGATGCCGGACAGCTTCGGCGGAGTGCGCATCGCCGCCTTGGCAGGACGCGATCGCGACGGTGAAAAAATACTTCAGTTCAAAGACTCCGCGCGGGGTAAGCATGTACTTGTTCGAGGTCACCCGGCTTACCGTCGACTCGTGCACGCCGATCGCGTCAGCGACGGTTCTAAGATTGAGAGGCCGCAGGTGGGCGACGCCATGTTCCAAAAAGGCATCCTGCTGACGCACGATTTCAGCCGCAACCTTAACAATCGTCTTGGCGCGCTGATCGAGGCTGCGGATTAGCCAGTTCGCGTTTTGCAAGCATTCGTCGAGAAATGCTTGATCTTTCGAATTTTGGGCAGTTTGACGCGAGACTTCGGCATAGTAGCTTTGGTTGATCAGCAGCTTTGGTAGCGTGGCGGGATCAAGTTCGATCTGCCACCCGCCTTGCGGTGAGGGCGTGACCCAGACGTCGGGTATGATTGATTCAGACGCACCGGATTGGAATCGGTTCCCAGGCTTGGGATCGAGCGCCCGAATCTCATGCATCATGTCGAGAAGGTCTTCTTCATCGACGCCGCAGTGCTGCTTCAGTGCCTCAAAATCGCGTCGCGCAAGCAATTCAAGATGGGCAACCAAAGCTGCCATTGCCGGGTCGAGCCGGTTTCGCTGGCGCAACTGGATCTCGAGGCATTCTCTGAGACTTCGCGCAAAAACTCCCGGTGGATCAAATTGCTGCAAGGTTCCGAGAACCCGTTCCACAACAGCCTCACGGACACTCAGGCTCTCGGCCAGCTCCAAAAGGTTTGCCCGAACATAGCCAGTGTCTTCCAGATCGGCGGCAAGCTGGCCAGCGATCAGCCGCTCCTGTGGTGTGAACGCAGTGAGGGCGATCTGACGAGCGACATGGTCGTGCAATGTTTCGGCGAGGGTGGCAAACTCGTCGAGCGAAGGGCCATTGCCCGGCGGGTTGTTGGTCGTGTTGCCAAGTGATTTCCATTGCCCGAGCCGTTCAGGCGACCCTGCCCCGGTCGGTCCTTCAACGGCGTTTGCGCCAGGGCCGATAGGTTGATCCGCTCCCGAAATCGAAACATCGTCAAAAGGCCCGCCATCGTTTGATGCAGATTCCAAGAGCGGGTTCTTCTCGATTTCCCGCTCCACGAACTGATGCAGTTCAGTATGCGCCAGTTGCAGCAAGCGAATCGACTCAATGAGTTGAGGCGATGCGACCATGGATTGCTTCTGGCGCTGAAGCAGGCTTGCTGAGGATTGCATGGTGAGCGCGATAATCCTGTCGAGGAGCCTCTTGGGGCCGGCAATGGCACCAGTGAGACGTTTTCTAGGTCATGCGGAGGCTTTCAGCGTTTCGAGAACGTTTTGCGGGGATGAGACGCCATACGGGTCGGCCTCGCAGTTGTCGGAGAAACCTTCCTCCTCGAACCAGTGCTCCACCACGCCCTTGTTGATCAGGGCGGCGTAGCGCCAGGAGCGCATCCCGAAGCCGAGATTGTCCTTGGCGACCAGCATGCCCATCTTGCGTGTGAACTCGCCTGAGCCGTCGGGGATGAGCTCGACCTTCTGCAGGCCCAAGGACTTCCCCCACGCATTCATGACGAAGGCATCGTTGACGGAGACGCAATAAATCGCGTCAATTCCCTCCTTCTCAAACTCATCATAGAGCTCTTCGAAATTGGGCAGTTGGTAGGTCGAGCAGGTCGGAGTGAAGGCGCCAGGCAGCGAGAACAGGATGACGCGCTTGCCGGCAAAGTAGTCGTCAGATGTCTTTTCTTCCCAGCGATATGGATTTGGGCCCTGGACTGACTCATCGCGAACACGCGTGAGAAAGGTGACGAAGGGAACCTTCTTTTGAACGGTCATCAACTTGCTCCTCAGGAAAAAACTGGCGCGCCGGATTCTGGCAGAGGCTGGCGCAATACCGAGCAAAGGCTCGTATGCCGGGCATGAAATGAGGCCCTCGCGGCTCGCACCCTCCTTTTTCCATCCCGATGTAGGGGAACGTCTTGGCTGCTGGTCTTCGTCACTCGAACGCCATCGATCTGAGCAAGTGGAGGCTGTCGAGCCGCTGGGGCAATCTTTCCACGGCTATGGCGCCGGAAGCGGCATCCATCGCTTGCGCTCGTGCCCGGGACAAAGTGATAGCGGGCCCGAAGTAGCCAATATCGAACGCGTGTGGAGGCCTCAAATGGGACTTCACGCAAGAGACCCGCGTCACTGAGCTGGTTCGGCGTATTGTCGAAGTTTGCCAGTGACCCGCCGACCTTGGCTTCGGTGGCTCTTTGATGGGGCTCTTGGGCACTCACATGCTGATCAGAACCGGTAAACGGCAATTGCGCGAGCGCCATGTGTTGGCGTGCCGGCATCGGACCAGCCGTGCGCAAAGCGGCTGCCGAGGAGGGACCTCCGGAGGAGATGATGTACCGATGTTCAGCGGGAACAGGCACCGTCTCCTCAGGCCACGGTCTAGAGCTTCGCGTGTCGGGCATGGCGCAAGTCGCTTTCATCGTGTTTTGATGGGCTCTGACCAGGAGCAGCAAGCGGCGTGCCATTTCAAATAGAGATGCTTTTGGAGCGATCCTTTTTCTTGGAAGGACCGTGTCTTCAAGACCGGGCGCGCCCGATAACCGCCTCGTCAGCACGCTCGACAAGGGTGCTGTATGGTGCGGATATGCGGCTGCTTCCGCACCGGCTGGACAAAGACGAACCGAAAGCCGAGCCGATGCCCTACCTCACACCGGCGGGCACTGCAGCGATTTCGTAGCGTTTGCCGCAAACGTGTTCTTGCGTGCGCAGGCTCGGCTTTCGCGAACATGCGCCTGTCGCAGCAACCATGAACGCGCGCTCTCGAGCAAGCGCCCTGACTCCGTGAGGATCGAATTCCCCAATCGTGTCTGTTTGCCGCCCCTTATGTTCGAAACTGGACCAGAATGTCGCAAGCCCGACCGAAAGGTCGCCCAGCGCGTACTATCCGACACTGTTCTGTCGCCTTTGTTGGTCCGCGACGCCGGCCTATTTCGCCGAGCTCTTGTCCGGCCTCAGGCTAAGCCGCTAAAAGCATCACAAATTTTTTTCTTCGGTCGGCCAAATTGGCACGAGTTTTGAAGCTCCTTCGTTGCGAGCCGGGAGCCGCCGACCGACCCCATCTCGTGGACGATCGATGGGACGAAGAAAGAAAAGCAAAATGTCAAATTCGCGTCAGATAGCATTCTATAGGAAGGGGGCCTCGGCGAAACCGCCCCCTACGAAACAGGCTCGCCGCCTTTGTCGACCCTTGCGCGGGAAATCCTGATGGCCGGCTGCGACTCAAAGGCCCTCCACACTCGCCTGATCCTGAACTCGAAGGCGCAGGATAAAGTTCTGCATCTCGCCGCGCGGTATGCCTAGACAGTTACACGCGGGCTACGCCGCGGAGGACTTCGTCTACATGCCGTCTTACGTCATTGGCTGCCCGCAGCGCCTGCCGGTCACCTTCCGCCCTTCCATCGCTTAGAGATCAAGTGCCACCATGTCCGAACAACCCCTGCCGACGCTGCCGATGTGGCGCGTCGATCACATCGAGCCCTCGCCCGAGATGTTGGCGCAACGCGCCAACGGTCCGATCCACCGCGTGCGCTTCCCGTCCGGGCACGAAGGCTGGTGGGTGACAGGCTACGATGAAGCCAAGGCGGTGCTGTCCGACGCGGCGTTCCGGCCCTCGGGAATGCCGCCCGCGACATTCACCCCGGATTCGGTGATTCTCGGATCGCCGGGGTGGTTGGTCTCGCACGAGGGGGGCGAGCATGCCCGGTTACGCACGATCGTGGCGCCGGCCTTCAGCAACCGCAGGGTGAAGCTGCTCGCGCAGCAGGTCGAGGTGATCGCCGCGCAGTTGTTCGAGACACTGGCGGCCCAGCCCCAGCCCGCCGACCTGCGGCGCCACCTCTCCTTTCCACTTCCGGCCATGGTCATCAGCGCGCTGATGGGCGTGCTCTACGAGGATCACGCCTTTTTCGCCGGGCTGTCCGACGAGGTGATGACGCACCAGCATGAAAGCGGCCCGCGCAGCGCGTCGCGCTTGGCCTGGGAAGAACTGCGCGCCTACATTCGCGGCAAGATGCGGGACAAGCGCCAGGATCCTGGCGACAACCTGCTGACGGATCTGCTCGCGGCGGTCGACCAGGGCAAGGCGACCGAGGAAGAGGCGATCGGCCTGGCGACGGGCATGCTGGTGGCGGGGCACGAGAGCACCGTCGCGCAGATCGAATTCGGCCTGCTGGCCATGTTCCGCCATCCGCAACAGCGCGAACGCCTGGTCGGCGATCCATACCTGGTGGACAAGGCGGTGGAGGAAATCCTGCGCATGTACCCGCCGGGCGCGGGCTGGGACGGCATCATGCGCTATCCGAGGACCGACGTGACCATCGCGGGCGTGGATATTCCTGCGGAGAGCAAGGTGCTTGTCGGCCTGCCGGCGACGTCGTTCGATCCGCGCCATTTCGACGACCCGGAAATCTTCGACATCGGACGTGACGAAAACCCGCACCTGGCGTTCTCCTACGGGCCGCACAACTGCATCGGCTTGGCGCTGGCCAGGCTGGAACTCAAGGCGGTGTTCGGTTCGATCTTCCAGCGCTTTCCCGCGCTGCGCCTGGCCGTGGCGCCCGAAGAACTGAAGTTGCGCAAGGAGATCATCACTGGCGGGTTCGAGGAGTTCCCGGTGCTCTGGTGATGCGCGGACGCCACCAGGAATCGCGATGTTCTCCAAATTGCCGGCGCGCCTGCCGCGCCGATCAGATCAGCCAGCCAACAGGTGACCAAGATGGACGTGCAAGAAACCACGGCAGCATGCCGGGACGCCTTCGCCGAACTGGCGTCGCCAGCGTGCATTCAGGACCCGTATCCATTCATGCGGTGGTTGCGCGAGCACGATCCGGTGCATCGCGCGGCGTCGGGCCTCTTTCTGTTGAGCCGCCACGCCGACATCTACTGGGCGCTCAAGGCCACGGGCGATGCTTTTCGGGGACCGGCGCCGGGCGAACTGGCGCGCTATTTCCCGCGTGCGGCGACCAGCCTGTCACTCAATCTGCTGGCGTCCACGCTAGCGATGAAGGAACCACCGACGCATACGCGTCTGCGCCGGCTGATCTCGCGCGATTTCACGATCGGCCAGATCGACAACCTGAGGCCGACCATCGCTCGCATTGTCGCAGCGCGCCTGGACGGCATGGCGCCCGCACTGGAGCGCGGGGAAGCAGTGGACCTGCATCAGGAATTCGCGCTGGCCTTGCCCATGCTGGTTTTCGGCGAACTGTTCGGCATGCCCCCGGACGACATTCTCGGGCTCGTCACCGGCATCAGCGCCATTCTGGAAGGCCTGAGCCCGCACGCCAGCGATCCCCAACTCGCTGCGGGGGACGCGGCCAGCGCCAGAGTGCAGGCCTACTTCGGCGACCTCATACAGCGCAAGCGCACCGATTCCCGCCACGACATCGTGTCAATGCTGGTCGGCGCACACGACGACGATGCCGAGATGCTGTCGGATGCGGAATTGATCAGCATGCTCTGGGGCATGCTGCTGGGCGGCTTCGCCACCACTGCCGCGGCCATCGGCCATGCGGTCCTGGCGATGCTGGCGTATCCCGAACAGCGGCACTGGCTGAAGGGAGATGCCGTGGGGGTGAAGGCATTCGTCGAAGAAGCCCTGCGCTACGACGCGCCCGCCATGTTCAGCTCCATTCCGCGTATCGCCCAGCGCGACATCGAACTGGGCGGCGTGGTGATCCCGAAGAACGCGGACGTGCGCGTGCTGATCGCGGCCGGCAATCGCGACCCGGACGCCTTCGCCGATCCCGACCGCTTCGATCCCGTGCGGTTCTACGGCACCAGTCCTGGCATGTCGATCGACGGGAAGATCATGCTGACCTTCGGCCACGGCATCCACTTCTGCCTGGGTGCGCAACTGGCCCGAGTGCAGTTGGCCGAGAGCCTGCCGCGGATCCAGGCGCGCTTCCCCACGCTGGCATTGACCGAGCAGCCGACCCGGGAGCCCTCCGCGTTCCTTAGGACGTTCCGCGCGCTGCCGGTTCGGCTGCATGGGCAGGAGGGCTGAGATGCGCGTCCTGGTCGATCAGGATCTGTGCGGAACCACCGGGCAGTGCGTGCTGACGCTGCCGGGCACCTTTCGCCAGCGCGAACCGGACGGCGTGGCCGAAGTGTGCGTGGCGACGGTCCCGCAGGCGCTGCACGCCGCCGTGCGGCTTGCGGCCAACCAGTGCCCGGTCGCCGCCATTCGGGTCATCGAAAGCGACGCTGGCCATGACGAGCGCGCCAGCGCCGACCCTGCGCCTTCTTCGGCGGAGGCCGAGCGGCATGCTGCGAAAGACCAATGCAATTCAGGAGACACGATGGGACGGTTTGAAGGCAAGGTGGCAGTGGTGACCGGCGCCGGCGCCGGCATCGGCAAGGCATGCGCTCTCGCCATCGCGCGCGGGGGCGGAAGAGTGGTGGTGGCCGACATTGATGGCTCGGCGGCCATCGCCTGCACCGCGCAGATCGCGGCCGAAGCAGGCCACGCGCTGCCCATAGCCATGGATATCGCCGATGAGCAGGCGGTGGCAGGGCTGTTCGAGACGGCGGAGCGGCACTTCGGGGGGGTCGACCTGCTGGTGAACAATGCGAGCGCCATGCATCTGACCCCGCGCGACCGCGCGATCCTCGACCTGGACCTGGCAGTCTGGGACCAGACCATGGCGACCAATCTGCGCGGCACGCTGCTCTGCTGCCGGCAGGCCATCCCACGGATGATCGCCCGCGGCGGTGGCGCGATCGTCAACATGTCGTCGTGCCAGGGGCTCAGCGGTGACACGGCGCAGACGTCCTACGCCGCGTCGAAGGCGGCGATGAACATGCTCTCGGCTTCGCTCGCCACCCAATACGGTCATGCGCAGATCCGCTGCAACGCCGTTGCGCCGGGTCTCGTCATGACCGAGCGTCTCCTCGCCAAGCTGGACGAGTGCACGCAACGGCATCTGCGCCGGCACCAGCTCCTGCAGCGCGTCGGCCGCCCCGAGGACGTGGCCGCGCTCGTGGCGTTCCTGCTCTCCGACGATGCTGCGTTTATCACAGGCCAGGTCGTGTGCATCGATGGCGGCATGCTGGCGCATGTGCCGACATACGCCGACGGTGGCAACAGCTGCGCCGCGCGCCCTGCCGGCGACACCGAATCGGCGGCGGCGGCGCGCTGCTGATGGACATGCTGCTCAACCCACTCAACCGTCGGCACCGGCTGCGATGTGACATCCCGGTCATGCCTGGCGCTTTCCCCCTGGTCGGGCATCTTCCCGCCATTGTCTGCGACCTGCCGCGCCTGCTGCAGCGCGCAGAACGGACGCTGGGCAGCCACTTCTGGCTGGATTTCGGCCCTGCCGGACATCTGATGACCTGTGTGGATCCGGACGCGTTCTCACTGCTCAAGCACAAGGACGTGTCCTCGGCGCTGATCGAAGAGATCGCGCCCGAATTGCTTGGCGGAACGTTGGTTGCCCTGGACGGCGGCGCGCACCGGCAGGCGCGCGATGCCATCAAGGCAGCGTTCTTGCCCAAGGGGCTGACCCAGGCCGGGATCGGCGACCTTTTCGCGCCCGTCATCCGGGCGCGGGTGCAGGCATGGCGCGCCCGCGGCGAGGTAACCATCCTGCGCGAAACCGGCGACCTGATGCTCAAGCTCATCTTCAGCCTCATGGGAATCCCCGCGCAGGACCTGCCGGGATGGCATCGCAAATACCGGCAACTGCTGCAGTTGATCGTCGCGCCCCCGGTCGACGTGCCCGGACTGCCCTTGCGGCGCGGCCGCGCCGCCCGCGACTGGATCGACGCGCAGTTGCGCCAGTTCGTCCGCGACGCGCGCGCGCATGCCGCGCGCACCGGGTTGATCAACGACATGGTGAGCGCCTTCGACCGCAGCGACGATGCGCTTTCCGATGACGTCCTGGTCGCCAATATCCGCTTGCTGCTGCTTGCCGGTCACGACACCACTGCCTCGACGATGGCCTGGATGGTGATCGAGCTGGCGCGGCAGCCTGTTCTGTGGGACGCCCTGGTCGAGGAGGCGCAACGCGTGGGCGCGGTGCCGACCCGGCACGCGGACCTGGCGCAGTGTCCGGTCGCCGAGGCACTGTTCCGCGAGACGCTGCGCCTGCATCCGGCGACCACGCTCCTGCCGCGTCGCGCGCTGCAGGAATTGCAACTCGGCCAACGGCGCATTCCCGCGGGCACCCATCTGTGCATCCCGCTGCTGCATTTCTCGACCTCGGCGCTGCTGCACGAGGCGCCTGATCAGTTCCGCCTGGCGCGGTGGCTGCAACGCACGGAGCCGATCCGGCCGGTGGACATGCTGCAGTTCGGTACCGGCCCACACGTCTGCATCGGCTACCACCTGGTATGGCTGGAAATGGTGCAGTTCTGCATCGCCTTGGCGCTGACCATGCACCAGGCCGGGGTGCGGCCGCGGTTGCTGAGCGGCGTCGAAAAAGGCCGGCGCTATTACCCGACCGCACATCCGTCCATGACAATCCGCATCGGATTCTCATGATCTGGCATCGCATGCCCCGTGTGGCGGGCAGCGGCGCCGGCGACGCGCGACATTGCTGCACTCGGCGCGCGCGCTCGGTGCGACGCCGGCAACACCGCGGCGGCTCGGCGCTCGCCGCGGCCGTGTCAGGTACAAGGACATGAACAACATGCAGACCGGTTCCACGCTACACGACGACCGAACTGGCGTTTCCGCGCTCGGCGGATTGGGCGCGCAGGCGCGCGGCGCATCCGGCAGGCTGCTGCCGGAGATCTGGATGCAGGACGGCGCAAAGCGGGTCGAACAGGCGCTGGCGCGTCTTCTCTGCGCCGAAGACGACGGTGAGACCGAGCTGATGGCGGCGATGCGCTACGCCACCTTGCATGGCGGGAAGCGCACCCGCGCCTTGCTCTGTCTGGCTGCCGGCGCACTGGCCGACACGCCGGCGCACATGCTCGACGACGTCGGCGCCGCCATCGAGATGATGCACGCCTGTACCCTGGTCCACGACGACCTGCCCGCGATGGACGACGACGTGCTTCGCCGCGGCCTTCCGACCGTGCACGTCAAGTTCGGCGAAGCCACTGCGATCCTGGTCGGCGATGCGCTGCAGGCGCACGCCTTCCTGACCCTGGCGAGCCTGGATGCGCCGGGCGACAACCGTATCGCGCTCGTGCGCGAACTGGCGCAGGCCGTGTCCGCCGAGGGTGCCGCAGGCGGGCAGGCCATGGATCTGTCGCTGGTCGGAAAGCACGCCGAGCTGGACAGGATCGTGGCGATGCACCGGATGAAGAGCGGAGCGCTAGTGCGCGCGTCCGTTCGCATGGGCGCGCTATGCTCCATCGCGGAGGATGCCGTGCACGCTGCGCTGTACTGTGCGCTCGATCGGTACACCGCCTGTTTCGGCCTGGCGTTGCAGGTGATCGACGACATTCTCGACGCGACAGCGGATACCGCGACGCTGGGCAAGACCCCCGGCAAGGACGCGGCGGCGCAGAAGCCGACCTGCGCGTCGATCATGGGGCTGCAGGCAGCGCGCCAGTTCGCGCTGGATTTGTTGCGCGACGCCGGGGAAGCCATCGCCCCGCTGGGGCCGCGTGCGGAACGGTTGGCACAGATACTGCAGCGGGCCAACGGATATCTGTTCAAGCACGCGCCATGCGCATGAGCACGCCCGTCCACATGGAGTCGCCCCTGTGCCGGTGCGATCGGCCGGCGGCAGCGGTGCATGCTGCACTGTGCCCAAGTCCGCGGCGATGTGCGCGGCGTCTGCCGATCCTGGTTCTCGTTAGCCCTCTGCAGAAGGAACATCCGGCGTGAACGCGCTGTCCGAACAGATCCTTTCCGAATTGCGCCACCTGCTGAGCAAGATGAGCGACGGCGGCAGCGTCGGTCCGTCCGTCTACGACACGGCGCGAGCTCTGCAGTTCCACGGCAACGTCACCGGTCGGCAGGACGCATACGCGTGGCTCATCGCGCAGCAACAGGCCGATGGCGGATGGGGAAGTGCGGACTTCCCGCTGTTCCGCCATGCGCCCACGTGGGCGGCGTTGCTGGCATTGCAGCGTGCCGATCCACTTCCCGGCGCTGCCGACGCAGTCCAGGCTGCAACCCGGTTCCTCGAGCGCCAGCCCGATCCCTACGCGCATGCGGTGCCGGAAGACGCGCCGATCGGCGCGGAACTGATCCTGCCCCAGTTGTGCGGCGAGGCCGCATCCTTGCTGGGCGGCGTTGCGTTTCCGCGCCACCCGGCGCTGTTGCCGTTGCGGCAAGCGTGCCTGGTCAAGCTGGGGGCGGTGGCGACGTTGCCGAGCGGCCATCCGTTGCTGCACTCCTGGGAAGCCTGGGGGACGTCGCCGACCACCGCATGCCCGGATGACGACGGCAGCATCGGCATCAGTCCGGCGGCCACCGCCGCGTGGCGTGCGCACGCCGTGACACAGGGGAGCACGCCGCAGGTCGGGCGCGCCGACGCGTATCTGCAGGCGGCATCGCGGGCGACGCGCAGCGGCATCGAAGGTGTCGTTCCCAACGTCTGGCCGATCAATGTGTTCGAGCCGTGCTGGTCGCTGTACACCCTGCATCTGGCCGGGCTGTTCGCGCATCCCGCGCTCGCCGAGGCGGTGCAAGTGATCGTCGCGCAGCTCGACGCCCGCCTAGGCGTGCGCGGTCTGGGCCCGGCCTTGCACTTCGCCGCCGATGCGGACGACACCGCCGTTGCGATGTGCGTCCTGCGCCTCGCAGGCCGCGCCACGGCGGTCGATGCGTTGCGCCATTTCGAAATCGGCGAGCTGTTCGTCACCTTCCCCGGCGAGCGCAATGCCTCGGTGTCGACCAACATCCATGCCCTGCATGCGTTGCGAATGTTGGGAAAGCCCGCGGCCGGCACCAGCGCCTACGTCGAGGCCAATCGCAACCCGCACGGTCTATGGGACAACGAAAAATGGCACGTTTCGTGGCTGTATCCCACCGCGCATGCGGTCGCTGCGCTGGCGCAAGGCAAGCCCCAGTGGCGCGACGAGCGCGCGCTGGCGGCGCTGCTGCAGGCGCAGCGCGGCGACGGCGGCTGGGGCGCCGGTCGCGCGTCCACATTCGAGGAAACCGCCTATGCGCTGTTCGCGTTGCACGTGATGGACGGGAGCGAAGAGCCGACAGGGCGCCGACGCATCGCGCAGGCGGTGGCGCGTGCGCTGGAGTGGATGCTCGCCCGCCATGCGGCGCATGCATGGCCGCAGACGCCGCTGTGGATCGGCAAGGAACTGTATTGCCCCACCCGGGTGGTGCGCGTGGCCGAACTCGCCGGGTTGTGGCTGGGGCTTCGTTGGGGGCGGCGCGTCCTGGCCGAGGGAGCAGGAGCGGCTCCATGATCCAGACCGAACGCGCGCTGCAGCAGGTGCTGGAGTGGGGGCGATCCCTGACCGGGTTCGCCGACGAGCATGCCGTGGAAGCGGTCAGGGGCGGCCAGCACATCCTGCAGCGCATTCACCCGAGCCTGCGCGACACCAGCGCCCGCACCGGCCGCGATCCGCAGGACGAAACGCTGATCGTGGCGTTCTATCGCGAACTGGCGCTGCTGTTCTGGCTCGACGATTGCAACGACCTTGGCCTGATCGCGCCGGAGCAGCTCGCCGCGGTGGAGCAGGCGCTGGGGCAGGGCGTGCCGTGCGCGCTCCCCGGATTCGATGGCTGCGCTGTGCTGCGCGCTTCGCTGGCCGCGCTCGCCTACGATCGTCGCGACTATGCTCGGCTTCTCGACGATACCCGGTGCTACTGCGCGGCGCTGCGCGCCGGACACGCGCAGGCGGCAGGGGCGGAACGCTGGTCCTTCGCCGAGTACCTGCACAACGGCATCGATTCGATCGCCTACACGAACGTGTTCTGTTGCCTGTCGTTGCTGTGGGGGCTGGACATGGCGAGCTTGCGCGCGCGTCCGGCGTTTCGTCAGGTCCTGCGGCTCATCTCCGCGATAGGGCGCCTGCAGAACGATCTGCATGGACGCGACAAGGACAGGTCGGTCGGCGAGGCCGACAACGCGGCGATCCTGCTGCTGCAGCGCTATCCGGCTATGCCCGTGGAGGAGTTCCTCAACGACGAGCTGGCCGGCCATACGCGCATGCTGCACCGGATGATGGCGGAAGAACGCTTTCCCGCGCCGTGGGGACCATTGATCGAGGCCATGGCGGCCATCCGCGCGCAGTACTACCAGACCTCGACTAGCCGCTACCGCAGCGACGCTGCGGGGGGAGGCCAGCGTGCGCCGGCCTGAACGCACGGGAGGCGGCGGCGTGCGCGCGCTGCCGTCGGTCCGATCCGACGCAACGCCGCCGCCCGATGCGACGGATGGAGCGAGCATGAGCGACACCGCCCTGAGCCGGCGCAAGGGCGACCATCTGGACATCGTGCTGGATCGGCGAACGGCGCCGGCCAAGGCCGCCGCCGGCTGGGAGTACATCCGTTTCGAACACTGCGCATTGCCCGAGTTGGACCTGACGCAGATCGACCTGCGCGCCTCGCTGCTGGGCAAGACCATGCGCGCGCCGCTGCTGATCAGCTCCATGACCGGCGGCATGCCACGCGCCGAGGCCATCAATCGCCATCTGAGCGAGGCAGCGCAAGCCTTGGGGATAGCCATGTGCGTCGGTTCGCAGCGCGTGAGCCTGCAATCCCGCAACTCCCAGGGGCTGACGCGCGCGCTGCGCCGCCTGGCCCCAGACATTCCCTTGCTGGCCAATATCGGCGCCGCGCAACTGCGCGAGGCCGACGGCCTGGACCTGGCGCGCCGGGCGGTGGATGCGCTGGAGGCCGATGCACTCATCGTTCATCTCAATCCGCTGCAGGAAGCGGTACAGCCGGAGGGCGACCGCGACTGGCGCGGCGTCCTGGCGCAGATTGCTCGCGCAGCGCGCAGCGTGGGCGTGCCGATCGTGGCCAAGGAAGTGGGGTCGGGCCTGTCCGCCTCGGTGGCCTGTGCGCTCGTCGAGGCGGGCGTGGCGGTGATCGATGTCGCCGGCGCCGGCGGCACCAGTTGGGCCGCGGTGGAGGGCGAGCGCGCCCGCGATGCCGCCGACCGTGCAGTGGCGATGGCGTTCGCCGATTGGGGGACTCCGACCCCGGCCAGCGTGCAGGCGGTACGTCGGGCGCTGCCAAAGGTGAAGCTGATCGCGTCGGGCGGGATCCGCGACGGCGTCGACGTGGCCAAGGCCATCCGCCTGGGCGCGGACATCGCTGGGCAGGCGGCCGGCGTGCTGCGAGCGGCTACGGCATCCACCGAGGCGGTTGTCGCGCATTTCGAGATCGTCATCCGCCAGTTGGCCGTGGCCTGCTTCTGCACCGGCTCGGCTGATGTGGCGGCGTTGCGTCAGGCGCGCTTGTTGCCCTCGGCGCATCTGCCCGCCGGTTGATGCCGGCGTCGCCCGCACGTGGCGGCGGGCGCCTAGAACTGGAGAAGCGAAAAAGGTGCATTACGACATCATCATCATCGGCGGAGCCATCGTCGGCTCCTCGGTCGCCTATTATCTGCGCGAGGAAGGGTTTTCGGGCTCGATCGCGGTTGTCGAGCGCGACCCGCAATTTTCCCATGCGGCGACAACGCTGTCCTGCGCCTCCATCCGCCAGCAGTTCTCGATCCCTGAAAGCATCCGGCTGTCGCAGTTCACGCTGAAACTGTTCCGGCGGTTGAAGGAAGAATTCGGGGCGGACGCCGATATCGGCTTTCGCGAAGGCGGCTATCTGATCCTTGCCGGGGAAAACGGGCTGCCTATCCTGCGGGCCAACCACGGGGCGCAGATGGCCGAGGGCGCCGACATCGTGCTCGAGGATGCGGAGGCGCTCGTCCGCCGGTTTCCCTGGCTGTCGGCCGCGGGCATCACTGCCGGGGCCTACGGCCGCAGCGGCGAAGGCTGGTTCGACGCGCACGCGATGCTGATGCTGTTCCGCAAGGCGCTACGGACGAAGAACATTGATTTCATCACGGCGTCGGTGACCGGTATCGAGCGGCGAGGCGAGCGCATCACCGGTGTGACCCTCGACAATGGCGAACGGCTCGAGGCGGGCACCGTCATCAACGCCGCCGGGCCGAATGCCGGCAAGGTGGCTGATATGGCCGGGCTGGTGCTGCCGGTGGAACCGCGCAAGCGCAACGTCTTCGTCTTCGAGGCGCGCGAGAAATATGACGACATGCCGCTGCTGGTCGACCCGAGCGGCATCTATGTCCGGCCGGAAGGCTCGGTCTACATCACCGGCGGCGCCGAGCCGGAAGAGGGCGAAGGACCAGCCGACCCCGGCGATTTCGAGCCCGACTGGCCGCTGTTCGAGGAGGTGATCTGGCCGGTGCTGGCGACCCGCATTCCGGCCTTCGAGTCGATCAAGCCGACGCGCGCCTGGGTCGGCCATTACGACTACAAGACGCTCGACCAGAACGCGGTGATCGGCCCGCATCCCGAGGTCGGGAATTTCCTCTTCGCCAACGGTTTTTCCGGCCACGGCCTGCAGCAGGCGCCGGCGGTCGGCAAGGCGCTGGCCGAGCTTCTGGTGCATGGCGGCTACCGCACGGTGGATTGCTCGGCGTTCGGGTATAACCGGGTCGCCGAAGGACGGGCTTTCAGGGAATTGAATGTGATTTGAGCAGGAAGGGCGGGTGCGCCGCGACGGTCCTTTTGATGCTGGAGGGACAGAGGGGCGCGAAGGAACGCGACAGGTGGTCGATGGCCCAAAGCTGGCGAAAACAGCCGGCCAGGGCCTGCCGCGAACGGAATGATTTTGTGATGATCGTGGCGCTCGATCCGCCGCATTTCCGGACGATCAGCGACTTCCCCAAGCGGCATTTGAAGGCGCTCAAGGCGCTGTTCGTGCAGGTTCTGAAGCTGTGTGAGACGGCAGGATTGGTCAAACTCGGCCATGTCGCGCTGGATGGCAAGAAGATCAAGGCGAGCGCGTCGAAACACAAGGCGATGAGTTATGAGCGCATGAAGAAGCGCGAGCTGGAATTGAAAGCCGAGGTCGCTCGCATGCTGACGGCGGCCGAGGCCGCGGATGCCGAGGAGGACGTGACTTTCGGCAAGGACAAGCGCGGCGACGAGATGCCGGATTGGGCCGGCGACAAGCAGAACCGGCTGGCCAAGATCCAGCAGGCGATGGCGTCGCTGGAAGCCGAGGCCAAGCTGGCGGCGCAAGAAGAGCGCCGGACCGAGGCCGAAAAAGAAGAGCAGCGCCAGGCCGCAGGCCGCAAGAAGCCTGGCAAACCGGCGGCGGCGCCATCAGAGGAGCCCGGTGGCCATAGCAGCTGTTCTCGGAGGAACGCCGTTCGCTGTGCGGCGCTAAAGCCTGAGAGATCCTCGAAGAAGGATTGATCTCTTTGCATATCATTATCTTTATATATGATACGCGAACAGATCATAAAAGTTTTGACTTGCTCGCTGGATGAGATACCTTTGCGTATCATCGCGCATTAGAATAGATCGTATAGGTATCATGATGGACTCTGAATCGGAAATTCTGCGCGAAATCGGTGGGCTTTTCAGGCAGGCGAGGCTGGCCGCTGCCATGACGCAGGAGCAGGTCGCTGACTTGGCGGGTATATCCCGTCCCCGCTATCGCGACATCGAAAAGGGAGCCGCAGCGGCGCGTGCGACGACGCTCATGAATATCGCTCGCGCGCTCGGTCTGGAAATGATGCTGGTTCCGCAAGTCATGGTGCCGGCTGTCCAGGCTCTATTGCGTCCGCATGATGATGACGATCGACCCGCCTTTGTTTCTCAACCTGACGATGACGATCATGGCTCCAGTCTTTCGCGCACCTAAGACGATCCCGTCGTTGGACGTGCTCTTGAACGCACTGAAGATCGGCACAATCGTTAGGACGCCGGGCGATTTCAATGCATTCAACTTCGATGAGGCCTACCGCGCGACGGGCGGCTTTCCGGTTTTCAGCCTATCGTTCCGGGCAGCGACGGGAGGATTGCGGAAAGATCCGAAGCCTCTTGCGGACGCCTTGCCCGCTTTCTTCGCGAACCTCCTGCCGGAGGAGAAATTGCGCGAGGCGATGGAAAAGCACCACGAAGGCAATGTGCGGCCAGGCAATGATTTCGAGCTTTTAGCGGCGCTGGGCGCCGATCTGCCGGGAGCCGTGCGGGCGTTGCCCAGTGACGGCGCGATAGCAGTTTCGCAGGATGCTTCAAAGCATAACCCCAAGGCACGGTTCTCACTTGCCGGCGTGCAGATGAAGCTGTCGGTCATGAAGAACACTGGAAAAGGCGGCGGCCTTACCTTGCCGATGGACGACGAGCAGGGCCGGTACATCGCCAAGTTCCCTTCGACGGCGTTTCGGGGAGTTTCCGAGAACGAATTCGCCAACCTGGCGCTGGCAGCAGCAATCGGCATGGAGGTTCCTGAACGCGAACTTGTCGAGAAGTCCGATTTCGAGGATATTCCCGAAGAATTCAACACGCTGTCAGAGGGCAAGGTCCTTCTCGTCAAACGCTTCGATCGCGGCGCTGAGGGCGAGAGGATTCACATCGAGGATTTCGCTCAGGTCTTCGGCGTCTATCCCTCGCGCAAATATGAGGGCGCCGCTTATCACGACATAGCCTCGGCCCTCGGCGCGGCCGTTTCGCCTACGGCGGCTCTCGAATTCGTCCGCCGCCTGGCACTGACCGTCATCACCGGCAATGGCGACATGCACCTGAAGAACTGGTCGTTGATCTATCCCGGAAACGGCGACAAGCCGGCGCTTGCACCAATCTACGACGTCCTGTCCACCGTGCCATATATTCCCGCCGACGCCATGGCGCTTTCGCTTGGAGGGGAGCGCTCGTTCAAGGCGCTAACAGCACCGCGATGGAAAGCATTTGCGAACCGTGCAAGGCTTCCGGAGCCGGCAGTCCTGAAGGCAGTGGTCGAGACCGTCGAACTCGTCAACGAGCACTGGTGGCATCTGCCTGAGCGCGACGTTGTCGCAGCGAAAGTGCTCGCGCGGATCGACGAACATGTGAAGGCGATGACGCCGATACTGAACTCCTGCGCCGACAAGTGAGCCGAGTCCGCTTGGGTTGGTGATATGGCCGAATTATCCGCCCGTGGCCCCGGATGGATGGCCGTGGATCCGATGGTATGCCAGCGTGGCGCGCAAGATTCCGCGCAGTGTCGATGAGGACACGCGAGACCAAGCACGTCAGCTCGCCGAAACAGAAGAGTTCGCACATCCCGCAATTAACGCTAGAGGGTCAAGATGCTGTTCGCCCACCTCAACACAACGATGCGGTTCGAACGAATGCGGTGACTGAGGATCGCGTTCCGACGCTTTGTGTCGCCATTGTCGGGTCCGCTACACGGCTTGTTCCGACGATCCTTTCTTTGGCCTCAAGCTAAATCCCTGAAAAGCAACCATGAAATTATTCTTCGGTTCGATCAGCCAAATTGGCACGAGTCTTGAGATCCTTGGGTGCGAGGCGGCGACAGCTGCCCGACCGGCATTCATGTCGCGGCAGCCGCGATGAATGGAACGAAGGAAGGAAAGCTACATGTCAGGTTTGCGTCAGATCGCCTTTTACGGCAAGGGCGGCATCGGCAAGTCCACCACCTCCCAAAATACGCTCGCCGCCCTTGTCGACCTCGGGCAGAGAATCCTCATCGTCGGCTGCGACCCCAAAGCCGACTCTACCCGCCTGATCCTGAACGCGAAGGCGCAAGATACGGTCCTGCACCTCGCGGCAGAGGAAGGTTCGGTGGAAGACCTGGAACTCGCGGACGTGCTCAAGGTCGGCTACAAAGGCATCAAATGCGTGGAGTCGGGCGGCCCTGAGCCGGGTGTCGGCTGCGCCGGTCGCGGCGTGATCACCTCGATCAACTTCCTCGAGGAGAACGGTGCCTACGACGATGTCGACTATGTCTCCTACGACGTGCTCGGGGATGTGGTGTGCGGCGGTTTCGCGATGCCGATCCGCGAGAACAAGGCCCAGGAAATCTATATCGTCATGTCCGGCGAGATGATGGCGCTCTATGCCGCCAACAACATCGCCAAGGGCATCCTGAAATACGCCCATTCGGGCGGCGTGCGGCTCGGCGGCCTGATCTGCAACGAGCGCCAAACCGATCGCGAGCTCGACCTCGCCGAAGCGCTGGCTTCCAGGCTCAATTCCAAGCTTATCCACTTCGTGCCGCGCGACAACATCGTCCAGCACGCCGAGCTCAGGAAGATGTCTGTGATCCAGTATGCGCCGGACTCCAAGCAGGCCGGGGAATACCGGGCGCTGGCCGAGAAGATCCATGCCAATTCGGGCCAGGGCACCATCCCGACCCCGATCACCATGGAGGAGCTCGAGGACATGCTGCTCGACTTCGGCATCATGAAGACCGACGAGCAGATGCTTGCCGAGCTTCAGGTCAAGGAAGCGGCCAAGGCGGCCGCGCAGTAACGACCGCTACTGACTGCGGGCGCGGTCTAACCTGGCGCGCCTTTCAAAGAACGGCGCCTCGTCGGTGAGGCGTCACCCTGAACCTTGAAAGGGGTCCCATGAGCCTGGAATACGAGAATGACGGTGCCCTCCATGCGAAGCTTATCGAGGACGTGCTGTCGCAATATCCTGACAAGGCGGCGAAGCGCCGCAAGAAGCACCTCAGCGTCGCAAAGAGCGGCGACGAGGCTGGCGAGGAAAACGAGGTCCTTTCCGAATGCGAGGTCAAATCGAACATCAAGTCCATCCCCGGGGTGATGACCATTCGCGGCTGCGCCTATGCCGGCTCGAAAGGCGTGGTGTGGGGCCCAGTCAAGGATATGGTCCATATCTCGCACGGCCCGGTCGGCTGCGGGCAATATTCCTGGTCGCAACGCCGAAACTACTACGTCGGCACGACAGGCATCGACACGTTTGTCACGATGCAGTTCACCTCCGATTTCCAGGAGAAGGACATTGTTTTCGGCGGCGACAAGAAGCTGGAACGGATCATCGACGAGATCGAGGAACTGTTTCCGCTGAACAAGGGCATGACTGTGCAATCCGAATGCCCGATCGGCCTGATTGGCGACGACACTGAAGCGGTGTCCCGCAACAAGGCCAAGGAGCACGAAAAGACGATCGTGCCGGTGCGCTGCGAGGGCTTCCGCGGCGTCTCGCAATCACTCGGCCACCACATCGCCAACGACGCGATCCGCGACTGGGTGTTCGAGAAGAAGGAGGTCGAGTTCGAGGCCGGCCCGTACGATGTCAATGTGATCGGCGACTATAATATCGGCGGCGACGCCTGGGCTTCGCGCATCCTGCTCGAGGAGATGGGCCTGCGCGTGGTCGGCAACTGGTCGGGCGACGCTACGCTGGCCGAAATAGAGCGAGCGCCAAAGGCCAAGCTCAATCTCATCCATTGCTACAGGTCGATGAACTACATCTGCCGGCACATGGAGGAAAAGTATGGCATCGACTGGATGGAGTATAATTTCTTCGGCCCCTCCCAGACCGAAGCCTCTCTGCGCAAGATAGCCAAGCATTTCGGGCCGGAAATCGAGGCCAAGGCCGAGGCGGTCATCGCCAAATACCGGCCGTTGGTCGATGCCGTCATTGCCAAGTACCGGCCGCGCCTCGAAGGCAGGACGGTGATGCTCTATGTCGGCGGGCTGCGCCCCCGTCACGTCGTCACGGCATATGAGGATCTGGGCATGGTGATCGTCGGCACTGGCTATGAATTTGGCCATAACGACGACTATCAGCGCACTGGCCACTACGTGAAGAAGGGCACGCTGATCTATGACGACGTGACTGGTTACGAGCTGGAGAAGTTCATCGAGGGGATCCGTCCTGATCTCGTGGGCTCCGGCATCAAAGAAAAGTACCCGGTCCAGAAGATGGGCATACCGTTCCGTCAAATGCATTCCTGGGATTATTCCGGCCCGTATCACGGCTACGACGGCTTCGCCATCTTCGCCCGCGACATGGATCTGGCCATCAACAACCCAGTCTGGGGCCTCTACGACGCCCCCTGGAAGAAAAAAGCCGAGCCGTCGGCGGCGATCGCAGCCGAATGAAAATCTGGCCTCCCGGAAGCCGGGAGGCCGTTGAACGCCTGTGGCCGTTTGTCCGCGGGAGACCTGAAACGTTTCGACGTCCCTGTCCCGCCGTATGGCGCGGCCAGATGGAGAAGAGGTAACCACCCATGCCGCAGTCGGCTGAAAAAGTTCTCGACCACGCGCCCCTGTTCCGCGAGCCGGAATACAGGCAGATGCTCGCCGAGAAGAGGCTGAATTTCGAATGTCCGCACCCGGCCCAGGTCATTACCGACCAACGCGAATTCACCAAGACGTGGGAATACCGCGAAAAGAACCTTGCTCGCGAAGCGCTTGTCGTGAACCCCGCCAAGGCCTGCCAGCCGCTCGGCGCGGTGTTCGCGGCCGCGGGCTTCGAGCGAACCATGTCCTTCGTCCACGGCAGCCAAGGCTGCGTGGCCTATTACCGCTCGCACCTGTCGCGCCATTTCAAGGAGCCTGCTTCGGCAGTTTCCTCCTCGATGACCGAGGACGCGGCAGTGTTCGGTGGCCTGAAGAACATGGTTGACGGGCTCGCCAACACGTACCAACTCTACGACCCGAAGATGATCGCCGTCTCGACCACTTGTATGGCCGAGGTCATTGGCGACGACCTGCACAGCTTCATCGAGAACGCCAAGGACGAAGGCTCGGTCCCGCGCGACTTCGACGTGCCCTTCGCCCACACGCCGGCCTTCGTCGGTAGTCATGTCGACGGCTATGACGTAACGGTCAAGGGCATTTTGGAGCACTTCTGGAAAGGCGAGGAGCGCACGGAAGCCGAGGGAACCATCAACATCATTCCGGGTTTCGACGGCTTTTGCGTGGGCAACAACCGGGAACTCAAGCGCCTGCTCGATCTGATAGGCGTGTCCTATACCTTCATCCAAGACGCCTCTGACCAGTTCGACACGCCGTCGGACGGCGAATACCGCATGTACGACGGCGGCACGAAGATCGAAGACGTGAGGAAGGCACTCAACGCCGAGGCGACTCTTTCGCTACAGCATTACAACACCCGAAAAACACTGGAGTATTGCGAGGGGGTAGGGCAGGCGACTGCCTCGTTCCATTACCCGCTGGGAGTCCAGGCGACCGACGACTTCCTGATGGAGGTCTCCGCGATTTCCGGCAAGCAAATCCCAGAGGCAATCCGCCTGGAGCGCGGCCGACTTGTTGACGCCATGGCGGACAGCCAATCCTGGCTGCACGGGAAGAAATACGCCATCTACGGCGATCCGGACTTGGTCTACGCCATGGCCCGCTTCATCATGGAGACGGGCGGCGAGCCGACCCATTGCCTCGCCACCAACGGCACCTCGGCATGGGAAGCGGACTTGAAGGAACTGCTTGCATCCTCGCCCTTCGGCAAGGATGCTCAAGTCTGGGCGGGCAAGGACCTCTGGGCGATGCGCTCGCTGCTCTTCACCGAGCCGGTGGACCTGCTGATCGGCAACTCCTATGGCAAGTATCTGGAGCGCGACACCGGCACGCCGCTGATCCGGCTGGCGTTTCCGATCTTCGACCGCCACCATCACCATCGCTTTGCGCTCATGGGCTACCAAGGCGGGTTGCGCGTCCTGACCACGATCCTCGACAAGATCTTCGACAAGCTCGATCGCGAGACAAGCGAGACGGGCGTGACGGACTATTCGTATGACCTCACCCGCTAAGCGTGACGGTCGGCTTCGGCCGGTCGTCTTCCCGAGGGACTTTGGAGACCGACGCAATGTCCTTGCTCAGAGCCAAAATCCAGGATGTCTTCAACGAGCCTGCCTGCGAGAAGAACCGCGGCAAGGATGCCAAGGCGCGCAAAAAGGGCTGTTCGAAGCCACTGACCCCCGGGGCGGCGGCCGGCGGCTGTGCCTTCGATGGCGCCAAGATCGTGCTGCAGCCGATCACCGACGTTGCACATTTGATCCATGCGCCGCTCGCCTGCGAGGGCAATTCCTGGGACAACCGCGGTGCGGCTTCGTCCGGGCCAACGCTGTGGCGCACGAGCTTCACGACCGACCTCACCGAACTCGACGTTGTGATGGGGCAGGGCGAGCGGAAGCTCTTCAACGGGATCCGCGAGATCAAGGAAGCGTATGGGCCGCCGGCTATCTTCGTGTATCCGACCTGCGTGACGGCGCTGATTGGCGACGACATCGAGGCCGTCTGCAAGCGCGCGGCGGAAAAGTTCGGCCTGCCGGTGGTGCCGGTCGATGCGCCGGGCTTCGTCGGCTCCAAGAATCTCGGCAACAAGCTTGCCGGCGAGGCGTTGCTCGATCATGTCATCGGCACGGCGGAGCCCGACGATGCCGGCCCTTACGACATCAATATCCTTGGCGAATTCAACCTCTCGGGGGAATTTTGGCTGGTGAAGCCGCTGCTGGATCGGCTCGGCATCCGGGTGCGCGCCTGCATTCCGGGCGACGCGCGTTACCTCGACATTGCCTGCGCGCACCGCGCCCGGGCGGCTATGATGGTGTGCTCGACCGCGCTCATCAATCTCGCCCGCAAGATGGAGCAGCGCTGGGATATTCCGTTCTTCGAGGGCTCCTTCTACGGCATCACCGACACCTCGGAAGCGCTCCGACAGATCTCTCAGCTGCTCGTGAAGAAGGGTGCCGATCCGGAGATCCTCGGCCGCACCGAGGCATTGATTGCAGATGAGGAGGCGATCGCTTGGAAGAAGCTCACGGCCTACCGGCCGAGGCTCGAAGGCAAGCGCGTGCTGCTCAACACCGGCGGTGTGAAGTCCTGGTCCGTCGTTCATGCGCTGATGGAGATCGGCATCGAGATCGTCGGCACCTCGGTCAAGAAGTCGACGGTCGAAGACAAGGAGCGAATCAAGCAGATACTCAAGGACGACAACCACATATTCGAGCAGATGGCAGCGCGCGAGCTTTACGCGATGCTCTCAGAACACAAGGCCGATATCATGCTGTCGGGCGGGCGCACGCAGTTCATCGCGCTGAAGGCCAAGACACCCTGGCTCGATATCAACCAGGAGCGCCAACACCCTTACGCCGGCTATGACGGCATGGTGGAACTCGTACGCCAGATCGACCTCGCCATTCATAACCCGATCTGGCGCCAGGTGCGGGAGCCGGCACCATGGGATTGCCAGCCTGCGGTGAGGGAGGAACTGCCGAGCACAAGGAGCGAGACCGCGACCGTCCAGGCTTTCAAGAAATTCGCCGGCACGATGGCCGACGATCTCGGCGAGTGTTGAGGAAAGCCGATGGTCCACATCCTTCCCCAGACGAAAGCGGCGGCGGTCAATCCGCTGAAGTCATCGCAGCCGCTGGGTGCCGCCTTGGCCTTTCTTGGCGTCGACGGTGCGATGCCGTTGTTCCACGGCAGCCAAGGGTGCACCAGCTTCGCCCTCGTGCTCTTCGTGCGGCATTTCAAGGAAGCCATCCCCTTGCAGACAACAGCGATGGACGAGGTGGCGACGATCCTCGGCGGGGCAGACCATCTGGAAGAGGCGATCCTCAACCTCAAGGCCCGCACAAGGCCAACGCTGATCGGGGTCTGCACCACGGCGCTGGTGGAAACCCGGGGCGAAGACTGCGCAGGAGATATCGCCAATATCAGGCTGAAGCGCACGGAAGAACTCGCGGGTACGGAGGTGGTGCTAGCCAACACACCGGATTTCGACGGCGCAATCGAAGAGGGCTGGGCCAAGGCGGTCACCGCGATGATCGAAAGGATTACGCGGCCCGGCAAGCAGGCGCGGCAGTCGAAGAAGATCGTGATCCTGCCTGGCTGGAACCTCACTGTGGCTGATATCGAGCATTTGCGTGAGATGGTTGAAAGCTTTGGACTGAAGCCCGTGATTCTGCCGGACGTCTCCGGCTCGCTCGACGGTACGGTGCCCGACCGCTGGGTCACCACCACCTATGGCGGCACCAGCGTCGAGGATATCCGTGAGCTTGGCACGGCCGAGCAATGCATCGTCATCGGTGAGCATATGCGCCGCCCAGCCGAGCTGCTGCAGAGGTTGACCGGCGTGCCTTACGTGCTGTTCCGGTCGCTGACTGGATTGAAGGAGGCCGACCGGTTCGTCTCGCTGTTGTCCGCGGTTTCGGGCGCGGCGGCGCCGGCTGGGGTGCGCCGTCGCCGGGCGCAGTTGCAGGACGCGTTGCTCGACGGACATTTCCACTTTGGAGGCAAGAAAATTGCGATCGCTGCTGAACCAGACCAACTCTACCAACTCGCGAGCTTCTTCATCGGAATGGGCTCCGAAATCGCGGCGGCGGTCACCACGACCGACATGTCGAAAATTTTGGAGGAGGTACCGGCGCAGTCGGTTCAGATCGGCGATCTCGGCGATTTGGAAGCTCTTGGCGCCGGCGCTGATCTTCTCGTCACCCATTCCCATGGCCGTCAGGCGGCGCAGCGCCTCGGCATTCCGCTCATGCGGGTCGGCTTCCCGATCTTCGACCGGCTCGGCAGCCAGCACAAGCTCACAATCCTCTACCAAGGGACCCGCGACCTGATCTTCGAGGTTGCCAACACTTTTGAAGCCAACCGGCACGCGCCGACACCTGAGGCGCTCGATCCACTCCGTAAGCGAGAAATGCCAGATGAGCTCCGTTCGTCGCCTCTCGCTCGTCACTGACGAGGTTCACGCACCGACGCCGGAACGCCAAGCCGGCGCATTGCGCGTGGCGATCGCCACGCAGGACATGAAGAACCTCAACGCCCATTTCGGTTCGGCCAGGCGCTTTGCTGTCTACGACGTGACGCGCGAGGAGTGGAATCTCGTCGAGGCCGTGGCCTTCGATGACGTTTCCGATGAGAGCGGGAAGCATCGAACTGAGGGCGACGACCGCATCACCCCGAAGGTGGAGGCGCTGAAGGGCTGTCATCTCCTGTTTTGTCTGGCGATCGGCGGACCTTCAGCAGCCAAACTTGTTTCGGCAAAAATTCATCCGATCAAAGTGCCGCACCCCCAAACCATCCAAGAGGTGCTGTTGCGCACGCAGATGATGCTCAGGACGTGTCCTCCCCCTTGGCTGCGCAAGGTGCTGGCGCAGGCAGGTGTGGCCGAACACAAACCGTCCTTCGAGGACGAGGACTGAAATGAGGAGTGGGCGAAATGTCTGACGCCGTGGTTAGCCCTGCTGTCGCCGAAGACGAGGCGGCCCTTGCCACCCCGTTCGTCAAATGCCTCGTGCGGCTGGTCCGGGCTCATGATTCCCACGGGTCTTGGGAAGGCAAATCGGACGCCGAGCTGCTGGGCGACTTCATCGTCACCAGGGAACAGCGCCGTGCGATCCCGATCATCGGCGATCCCGATCCGGACGTGCTGTGGAGGCTCGAGATGTTTTACACCGCCGTCGGGCTTGCGATCGAGGAGCGCTCCGGCCGGATGGCATCGCCGATGATGGAGATGAGCCATGAGGGCTTTGGGCGCGTGCTTCTCACGGCCGGGCGGTTGGTCGTTCTGTCGAAGACCCTGCGCGACGTCCACCGGTTCGGCTTCGAGACGTTCTGGAAACTCGCCGCGGCCGGTACCAAACTGGCGGGCGAAGCGACCGCAGCCATTGAGGCTCATCCCGAGGTGGCGCGGGCGTGATGAAACCGATTTTCGATCAACGGGATCGTGTCAGGCCTTGAGGACATGCGATGGCCAGCCCTCTCAATCGAGGCGGTCGAGGCCGATGTGGTTCTTGGGGTAGCGCTGATGAAGCCACTGGTCCTGATCTGTTCGCAGGATCCGGAGTTCTATCTGGTCCACAGCCACATTCTGGAGGTGGATGGCTTCACGATTCAACTGGCCGGCGGCGTGGAGGAGGCGCTTGCATTGGCCAGTGAACGGGAGCCGAAGGCCGTCGTGCTGGACTGCCAGCCAACAATCGCGACAGGCTCCACAATCTGCGCCCGGCTCAAGGGGGAGCCCCGGACCGGCGGCCTGCCCGTAATTGCGCTGATCGCGCCCGGCGCCGAGAACCAGCACCTCGATCTCTTGAAGGCTGGTATTGACGAGAGCTTTGTGCGGCCCTTCGCGCCGGCCAAGCTGCTTGACTGTCTACGGATGAAGCTGGCGCTGCCAAAGCCGGGTTCGAACGGGATTGAAAACGGCGGCTGGATCTCCTGTGGCGACCTTGAGATAAGGCTCGATGCCCACCGCGTTCGGGGTAATGGCCACGAAGTCCACCTTGGGCCGATCGAGTTCAACCTGCTGCGGCTTTTGCTTGAGACTCCCGGCAAGGTCTTCACCAGAGACGAGCTGATCAGCGCGGCCTGGCCGCCCAATATCCATGTCGGTGTACGCACCGTGGATGTCCATATCAGCCGGCTCAGAAGGGCTCTGAAGGCGGCCTCCCCCTCCAGCGTCATTCGTACCGTCAGGTCGGCCGGCTACTCGCTCGAGTGGCCGGACGGCTGAATAGATAACCGATGTGGTGCCACTCCGCATTTCCGCCGTGCTGAGGGCAAGTCTTGCGGCTTCGAAACGCGCCGGCAGGTACGACATATTCAGAAAGAAGCAGTCAAATGGCTTTCAGAAGCGTACTCAGTGTGACGGGAGCTGACCACTCCGATCAGGATGTCAGAACAGCTGCCAGCTTGTGTGCCGAAGTCGGCGCGTATCTTTCCGTACTGGTGATGTCGCCTCCGCTGCTCATTATGCCTTCTCCGCTGCTCGGCGATGGCATCCCGAGTGGCCTGGACAACGCGCACAGGCCATCGCCAGACTGGACAAACGGTTTAGGCAGATCGAAAGATTTTCACAGGACATGGCCAACCTGGAAAAGACATCCAGGGAAATTCACAAACTGCTGAGAGCCACGTGGCGCTGCTATGATGTCGATACCGAACACTGGGACAAGGCTGGCATCGGTGACGCGGTGCGACAGCGGGCGCTCTGCACCGACCTGACCATCATCGGCCCCGCACTTCTCGACGACACTAGTCTCGGACCTCTTGTTATCAACGGCAGCTTGTTCGATACGGGAAAGCCGGTGCTTGTCGTGCCGGAGGGCGCTGAGGCGACTCTGTCGCCACGGCGAGTGCTGGTCGGCTGGGATTCGCGAGTCGAGGCGTCTCGTTCGGTTCGGGAAGCGCTGGATCTGCTAGCCGGTGCTGAGGAAGTTCGTGTCGCTCTAGTCGATCCGGAGGCGACCTGCACCGGAAACGGCGCCGAGCCGGGAGCCGACATCGCTGCCTATCTCACTCGGCACGGTGCTCGGGTGTCGGTTGACCGGCTGGCGAGCGCCGGCAAACCGGTGGCTATGGTGCTCGCGCAGCACGCAATCGACACGTCTGCCGACATGATAGTCATGGGCGCTTATGGCAACCGCAGGCTACGTGAGCGACTCTTCGGCGGCGTGACGAGATGGATAGTTGGGAAGCCGTCATTGCCCTTGTTTTTGGCTCGCTGACGGGTTCCAAAGTAGCACCGACGCTGTCCGAAGCTCTACTCCCCTGGGTCACCTATCCCGATGCCAAGTTAGAGAAAGGTCGCGGCAAACGCGCCCGGTTTCGCGCGCCTCCTCGAGCCAATCTGCAATCGCCGTCGCCGAGAAAATCGCGGACGTCTCGCGTTCGGGGTTCTGCTCGCCCGAGATGATCCATAACGCGGAGACCAACACCGGGCAGAGATATGGGCAGTCCTCAATGCAGTGAAGATCACGGCTCGCAGGTCGGCGTCAGGTCAAAGAGAGTCGTTCAGCGCGGCTGGCCGAGTTCCGATCCGTAGCGGCATCGTACGGGCGGTATCATGATCTCTCCTGACTACTGGCCGGGAGCTGAACAACGCGATGACCGGGCCGAGGCCGACGCCCCTCAATTTCGAGTCGGGACGGTCGGGCTCTTGCCGGGTTCGGCAGGAATCGATCGTATCAATCACATTGTCATCATGTGGGATGGTAGCCGGGTTAGCGGCGAGGACGGCCGCGTCCTCAGTGTTTCAGTCGGTCCGGCCGGACCCGCGTGACGACCGAGCGGTCTTTTGGGGCTGGTCAAATTCCGACAACGCTCAAATTCGAACCAGGCGGTCCCTGTAGCGCCTGAGCACAGGGAATACAGAAAATATCGGCACAAAGCAGGAATGCCGGAGAGTTCAACGGCCGGCACATGCCGGCACTCGGCTTGCGTTTTTCGCCACGACATCATCGCGATCTGACGATGGCGGTATTGGCGAGCTACAGCTGGACCGGCTTCGGTCGTGAAACTCCGGCGTTGCGAGAGGAATTCAAGCGCAAAGCGGAAGAGGTAGAGCAGAGCCGATGCTCGGAGGGAGCGGCCCCTGCAATCGCAATGGCGTTCCGCTGAGCGACCGGAGCGGCAAGAAGCTCAAGCAAGACTTGAGGCGGACCATGATGACGTGGCTGGCGGTAGCCAACGCAGTCATGATGTCCATCAGCCTCGTCCCTCGGCCCGAATGCGTATTGAGTCGTCCGGGCCACGCTTTTCTGCCGCCGCGAAGCGCGTGATGGTTGTCGAAAACCTGACAGCGGCAGAAAACATGTCGGCTTCAATACAACCGGCCATCTTGCCTTTTGGAGGTTTTTCTAGCGATTTATGCGCTTACTGCCCGCTGAGCGCGGTGGCACGGCCTTTGCGAATTGAGATTCAGCAACACTGAGTGAAGGCTGACTGCACGCAGATGCGCAAGACGAGCGATGCTCTCCCTTCGTTGAACCCTAGTGCCCCGTCTCAAAGGGGGAACAAGCTTGCGCATAAGGTCACGCAACCTTTGGCAACAGCTTTGGAGAGCAAAATGATGTTGCGGATGGGGTCACCGGCTCCTTCGATCAAAGTGGAGGACTGGCTGCGTGGCGAGCCCCTTGCGAACTTCCAGCCCGGCAAAGTCTATATTGTCGAATTTTGGGCAACTTGGTGCGAACTATGTGCGGCGGAGATGCTCGATCTGATGCGGCTACAGGAGAAATACAGGGACAGCGGACTTGAGGTCGTCGCAGTCGCGGCTAATGAAGACGCTCCAACGGCCGTTGAGGCTCGCACCAAGTTAAAAGCTTGGTTGACCGAAAAGTGCTCGCATCTGAACTATCGGATCGCGTTCGACCACACAGGTGAAATGAACAAGCTTTGGATGAAACCCAGCTTTTCCGCCGGGATTCCGACTTCGTACGTGGTCGACCGAGACGGCCAGATCGCCTTTATCGGTCATCCAAGCCAACTCGATGAGGTTTTGCCGGAAGTGCTCAACGGCAGCTGGCGCACCAGCGACAAAGCGAAAGCCGCCGATACGGAGCGGATCGCCACAAGCGAACCCATGGCGCCCCAACAAGCGTTGAAGAAGCCGATCGATGACAGATTCTGGGCGGCGGTGAAGTTAGAAGATTGGAAGACGGCGCTCTGGGCGATCGAAGAAGGCATCGCCTTGATGCCGGACGACATCAATTTCCGTCTGGCTCATGCGCATCTGTTGCTTCACAAAATTCAAGACATGTGGACCGGCTTGCCCGTGATGAGCCAATTGGTTCGCGACGCGATCGACAAAAACTCTGAGGACTGGATGGTTTCGGCGCTAGACCAACTTTTCCATCCGGCGAATGACCATTCGCGCCTTCCCCCTGCTGAGCGCTTCGCGATGGGCAAGGAGCTGTCCGAACACATCCTGGCGCTGAATCCCCCGCAAGGCGACAGCCCTAAGTTCCGGTCCTATCCCGCGGTCGCCCGGTACTATCACGAGAACGGCAACAATGATCGCGCGATCGAATTGGTCGAACTGGCACTGACGTCGCTGGACGGTCCGGAGCCTATCCCGGCCGAATTGAAAGAGCAGCATCTGCCGGATTTGCTGCAGGCCCTCACCAAGTACAGGGGTGGGAAGGTTTGTTGCGGCGCACTCTGTGCGGCTCCGCAAAACCATTTCCCGAAGGTGCCAAAGCGCGGTCGGCCGAGGAGGAAAGATAAAAAAGGGTAATTGGTCGAAATGGCTTACTGGGCAATTCGTCCATTTCCCTGGCGTGACCGCAGCAGGAGGGTCCATGCAGCACTTGGTCGATCGTCTGCAGCAGGATCGAGGCTCGAAACTTCATGGCCACCGGCCGCATTGCGGCGGAAGTGATGTTCGACGCGAATCCACGTTGAAGACTTCGCAGTCAAGGACGTGTTCAAGGTCGGCCAGAGGGATATCAATTGCGTGGCATCAGCCGCGCCGAGCCGGGCGTCGGCTGCGCAAATGTGCCCGAAGTAGGCATCCCAGAAAACAGACATCGTGCTTCGACGACGAGGACTGAAATCAGGAGAAGGCGAAATGTCTGATGCCGCAGTCAGCCCGGCTGTCAACGAGGACGAGGCGGCCCTTGCCATGCCTTTTTGTCAGATGCCTCGTGCGGCTGATCCGTGCTCAGGATGCCTTCGGGTCACGGGAAGGCAAATCGGACGCCGAACTGCTGGGCGACTTCATAATCAGCAGAAAACAGCGCGGTGCGATCCCCATCATCGATGATCCCGATCCTGACGTGCTGTGGAGGCTCGACATGTTCTAAACCGCCGTCGGGCTCGCGATCGAGGAGCGCTCCGGCCTGATGACATCGGCAATGATGGAGATGAAATTCACGAGGACTTGGGGCCGCATGCTTTCCACGGCGGGCAGTTGGTCGTTCTGGCAAGACGTTCATCGGTTCGGCTTCGAGATGCTCCGGAAACTGGCTGAGGCCGGTGCGAAACTGATCGACGATGCGACCGCAGCCACTGAAGCCGGTCCCGGTGTGGCGCCGGCGTGATGAACCGATTTCGAGGAAGGGTTTATGTCAAAGCTAGATGAAATGGGGAAGAAAGTCCGAAAGCTTCAGCTGCGCGCAGCAGTCGCCAAGATGAAATTGCGCGACCTTGCAGAGGATCTCCCGGGAAAATGGACGGAGATAGAGGACGTTGCCAAGGAAACGTCCGCTGTTTTTGCCGAGTTGGATGGTGCCAAGAGAGAGCTCGCTGCAATGAAGAAGTTACGATGAGGAGCACATTCACCACCCGCGACGGCTCCGAATGGATGCCGGAATATCTCACCGCTATTGACGGCGCGACCTGCATCGGCTGCGGCCGCTGTTTCAAAGTCTGCTCTCGCGAGGTCATGCATCTTTACGGCGTCGATGACGCGGGTGAAATCCTCGGCGCCTGCGACGGCGAGGACGACGACGACTTCGATGGTGAGCTCAATCGCATGATCATGGTCGTCGACCATGCCGGCCGCTGCATTGGCTGCAGAGCCTGCGGCCGCGTCTGCCCAAAGAACTGCCAGACCCATGTTGCGGCCGACCAGGTCGCAGCATGATCTGAGGAGACAAAACCAGGAGAACGGCGTTGCCCTTTAGAATCTTTTGTCGCGTCCTGGGCCTGGTGCTGTGCAGCACCGCACTGATTGTCTACTTCGCTTCTCATTCCATTGGCACAGTAGTCATCACGACGCTGACTTGTTCGCTGCTCCTTCAGCTGGCGTATTTCGCAAGCGTGATCTTTCTGATCTGGCGGTCTGGCTGCGTTAGCCGAGCTGGCCAAAGGGCTGAGCATTTCGACAGTTGCAAGGAAGTTGGATCCGAGCCGGCAGACCTTGATGAGGTGACGAATGAATCCCCAGATTTGCTCCAGCGCGATCAACTGCTGGCCACATCGCTGCTGCTGCCTTGAGGCGCCATGACAAGGTCAGTGCTCAAGCTGGCGCCACTTTGGACCAACCATAAACATTGAGCAGATATTAGAAGGAATACTGTGCTTGGACGCATGCCGGCATGCTCGTTGGATTCGCCAAGGACGGTCAACAGCGCAACGTGCTCGGTATCGATGCCTCCGCCACCCCGCCCAAACCAAGGCGACAGGTGCTAAGTATTGCCCGGGATACTGCGAAGCTCGTCAAGTTGGGCATGGAAATCGTCCAGCATGACGTGGTGTTGCTCGAGGGGTACGCGTCTCCCGGTTACGGCCTTCCGTCCGAGGCAACGAAGCAGGCCATCCGCCTGTGTGCGCGGCTCGAGGGTATAATTTCCGATCCCGTCTACGAGGGCAAATCCATGCAAGGGATGATCGACCTCGTCCAGAAAGGCTTCTTTCCAGAGGGATCGAGCGTACGCGCATCTCGGCGGCGGGCCGGCCATCAACGGGTACAGCTACACCTTCCGCAACGGCTGGCGCTCGACAGATTGCGATTTCGCCGTCCTGCCGTGCCGGCGATGCGCCCAAAGTAGGTGCGGGCCGCCCAGCAAACCGAGGGAGCCGGCGGTTGATTGCCGCCCAACGCGAAGCTGACTGAGTTCATTTGGAAAACTTTGATCGATGGATATTTGCTGAGGAAATCGAAAATCCCTGGGAGTATGATCATAGCAATATTGGAATTCTAGTTGATAGACCAGACATCCCAAGCGACATAGTTCAATATCTGATGGCAGGCGAAACAACGTTCGATCAGAATTAAATGAACTAACTTGTTATTTGAAAGTTCAGGAATGGCCAATAGCGCCAGAAAAGTGGAGGCATCCGATGATCTTACAGGAACTGGGCTCTGCCATCCCGGGCGGCGGGGTTTTGGAAATAACGACGACCACCGGCTGCATCGTCGGATGTTCTTATTGTCCGCAGGACAAGTTCGCCCATCGGCAAAGAGCGGTCTCTCATGTGAAGCATCTTCGTCTTGAAGATTTCAAGCGATGTCTGGCGCGCGTACCAACTTCCGTCGACAATAGTTTCGCCGGGTACTGCGAGCCTTGGCTCAATCCGGATTGCACCGAAATGGTCGGCACGCTTACGCCAGGGGCCATGGCGTCCGGATTTTCGCGACGCTTGTAGGAATGAAGGGGCGGGATCTACACCGCTTGCAAGCGCTGCGCTCAAGGGTATTCGTGATCCATTTTCTCGATGATGGCGCATACATGAATAGCCGCCTCGTCGGAGACAATTATCTCGCTTTGATTCGTCAAGTGGTCGACACAGACATTGCCTCAGTTCGGTTTATAGTCCTGGGCGAGGTCCATCCCGATATCGTCGAGATAATCCCCGCCGACGCGCTAGTTCGCGCCCGCCTCTGAGCAGCAGGGGTGGAAGCGTCGATCCGAAGATCGTCGAACCACGGCAGCCGGTCGTCGGAGTGCTGACATGTGTTGACGGACGGCAGTATCGGAATGTTCTTCTCCCAAACGGTGACGTTACGCTCTGCTGCATGGATTTTGAACGGCGCCACGTATTGGGCAATCTTCTGCGCGACAAATACGAAGATCTCTTCGAAGAGTCAGCTTTTTGTGAGATCGTCGACCGCATGAATGGGACGGATGGTTTTTTTGCTTTGCAGGATGTGCGAATATGCCCATGCAAAGGCGTCCGCATGCTGATTGGGGGTCGGCGAACCGCCTGAAAGCGGGGCCGGAGCGAATGTCGATCCTCTCGAAACTGCATAAGGCGGGCCGCCTCCATCTGCCTCGCGTGAACCTGGTCGATGCAGTCAAGTCCCCTACTTTTACGCGGCTTCGACAGATCCTGTGGTTGCATCTCCCAGCACGAAGCTGTCTGTAAGCTTTTATTGGCCTAAAAGGGGGAGAACCGGCTTAGTCTGGTCCCACATCCAGATTGTATTATCCTCCGCTGTCGGCTTTTTTGAGACCCTGATCCTCATTCAGGCAGAGTTGGTCGAGACGCTTCAGAAACGGTCCGAAGCGGCTCCGACATCGAAGAACGCCGATCGTCGCCGCTACACCGCTCGCTCGCTAGAGCGCTGTTGAGGGCGCGCTCGCGAGCGGCTTCGCTACCGGCCGAGCTAAACCACCAGCCGGGGCAGGAGGGGTCGTGTTGCTGCCGGAGCGGCCTGCAACGCCTTAGCATGCTGCTGCACGGCAGAAGCGCCGGTCACATGAGCCGGTCTAGCGCTGAGCTTGATAGGACCGGCAGGGCGTTTCGCCGGGTACAAGCAGGTGCGTCAACTACCAGATGCCGTAGTATCGACGCCTGCCCGAAAACTCTACAACTGAATTCGTTCCAACGCATTGACCGAGAGATATGGGCATACATTACCACATGACGACGGGGAGGTTTCCAAGTGCGTCTGTGCAGCAGTTGAGCTGCCGCGCACGCCCCGGTCTCCTTTTATCGCGGAACTTTTGAGGAGTATGTAGCAAACAAATTTGTCGGAAGTCACCGACCTCCAAAGGGCCGTCCGGACTGTGCTGATCTTTAGGTGAAATTGAAGAACAACCGCGACCGACCAAAATGCATAAACCAATCTCTCGTTGAACGCGACTCTACATGCAGAGGGATCTTGAAATGAACACCGACGTTTTTACGACTTATGAGTCTAACGTTCGTCGCTACGCGCGGTCGTTTCCCACAGTCTTTACGAAAGCCCTTGGGGCGACAATCTGGGACGAGGCCGGCAACCCATTTATCGATTTCCTCGTAGGGTCCGGCGCCCTGAATTATGGACACAACAACCCGAATATTATTGCACCAGCAATCGAATACATGGTTGGCGAGAACATTCTTCTATCGCTCGACATGTATACGGCGGCAAAACGTGAATTCATTGAAGTGTTTGTGGATTCGATCCTGAAGCCTAGAGGCCTTTCCTACAAAATACAGTTTCCTGGGCCGACCGGCACAAACGCTAACGAAGCGGCACTGGCCCTGGCGCGAAAATATACCGGCCGCTCGAGCGTCATGGCCTTCACAAATGCGTTCCACGGCATGTCGCTCGGCTCCCTGGCGGTGTCGGGTTCGGCGTCAACCAGGGAACTGGGCGGCGTTGCTCGCCATGATGTGATCCGTGTCCCCTACGACGGCTACCCCACGCAAGCTTTCGATTCCGCTAGCTACATCGACTATGTTTTAGGCGACCCGGGGAGCGGCATAGAAAAGCCAGCCGCAATCATTCTGGAGACTATCCAGGCAGAAGGCGGCCTGAACACTGCATCTGCAGCATGGCTCACAGAAATTCAGCGCATTTGCCGTACGCACGGCGTCCTCTTGATCGTCGATGACATTCAGGCAGGTGCGGGACGAACGGGCGATTTTTTCTCATTCGAGTTCGCGAAGATCGACCCCGATATTGTATGCCTTTCGAAGTCCCTAAGCGGTTCAGGCAGTCCGTTCTCCATCGTTCTGATCCGCCCCGACCTGGACATTTGGAATCCCGGAGAACATAGCGGGACCTTCAGAGGCAACAATCTCGCCTTCGTGACTGCAGGGGCGATGTGCAAAATGTGGTCCGGTAGGCAGTTTACTGCAGGCGTCGAGCGGACAGCCGTCAAACTGCAAAGACACCTTGATCGCCTCGTTGCCAAATTTCCCAAGTGCATCGAACAAAAGCGCGGCCGCGGTCTGATGGCTGGCCTCAAGTGCCGTTCGCAGGCCGTTGTCGGCCGTGTGCACGATGTCGCATTCGAAAATGGCCTGCTGATCGAATCTTCAGGACCAAATCGCGACGTCATCAAAGTCCTCCCACCGATAACCATCACCGATGACGAACTCGATCATGGCATCGCCATCCTTGATCACGCACTAAAGGAGCAAGCCAATGGAGACTAATCAAGTATCCCAAGCCCCAGCCACCTCGCCTGTTGCGATCAGAGAACGAACCGGCTCGATCAGCACTGCGGACATCATCTCAGTCCTGAAAGGTGAGATCACCGCTCTGCACATTAGGCAAGCTTTCAGCACCGAAATAGCCGAGGAGATCACCGCGAACTTCAGTGGCAGTCCCGGTCTCAAGGAGCGTAAGGATGGCGTCCCCGGACAATATGTCGGCGCATCCCACTACAGGAAGGATGCAGCCACCTATTTCGCAGAGTCAGAAACTGCGCGACCCTACGTCGATGCCCTTTTCGGCAAATTGGTTGATCCCGTCCGAGCACTGTTCGACGCGTTGAAGCGCGAGCTTCACAAACAGGGCATTGAATTGCGGCTGGCCCGTTCGGAGCACGGTCAGGCTAATGTTTGTCGCGCTCTCAGTTGGTCTGGCAGCGGCACATTCTCCTTGGATCCCCACGACGACGTCGCTCAAGTGTTATGTGCTGGGAACGATTACGAGCTTTCTGCGGTGGCGCACAACACCGTCGCAGCACTCAACTTCTATCCCAGCATGCCCGAGGAAGGTGGCAATCTGCGGCTCTGGAGCCACAAGCCGACAGTCACCGACCGAAAGTCTCAACATGTGGAGACTACGGGCTATCCCTATTCGGCAGCCTATCTCGAGGGCGTTCCTTGTCGCGACTTCCAGCTTAGGGCGGGGGATATCGGCCTGATCGATGGCGGTTTCGTTCACGGGGTCACGGGTCAATCAGGCAACGGAAAGCGTCGCCTAGTGCTGAACAGCTTTTTCGGTTTTGCTCGCCCGAATCTCGTTCTCTGGTGGACATGATGCTGGATGTCGCAGCGACTAACTGGCTTCGACCGGCAGCTAAGGCGTCAACATCCTTCGTAACGGGTTGACCTGCAAATGACCAGCGGCTTCTGTGCATCTTAACCGCGATGCGAGAATTTTCGATTGCATCGAACCCGACGAATTGTCAATTACAGAAGGGGTGCATTGGGTCGAGCTTGAGGTGATTGAGCTGATCGATCTGCTTGTTGAGGCTAGGGATCTTCACAAGGCCATAGTGGAGGCGTTTAAAGCGGACCGGCATAACGCGCGCCGAAAGACCACGCTTTTCTTGAATGCGTGAATTTTCTTCCAGCGGCGTCATGAAACCTGCAGCTGGCCACAGCTGCGAGCTCCGATGATTATTTCGTCTTTTCCGCGAACGGCTTTCGTCACCTCCGCACCGGGGGGGGTACAACCTCTCTTTTTAATAGTAATATTATCACGCCGCCATGATTAGTAAATTAATTGTCAAAAACTCTTAACAATAATTCGCATATAAATACTATGTATGGTGATATTTCCGGGAGAACCCGGTGGATCACCATTTGGGGTAATGCAACGAGGCGTGGGAGCCAAATCTCATCTTACTTATGAAAGGACGTCCTGATGTCTGCAGTAGAATCCGCAGCAGGCGCTGTGCGCGCCAATCGTTTCCGCAACACCGCTTCGGTCATTGACCGAACGCGAACGCATT